>DASUWU010000112.1:0-86776 GCA_036378315.1 Streptosporangiaceae bacterium
GCGGTCAGCCGAATTCGCATCCACACTGACGAGAGAAGTTACGTCTCGCTCGCCTAGATCCGATTTCCTATATTGCTGAATCTTGTAGTCGATATAGCCACGGAACTGGGTACGCGGATTTTGCGAGTTCTCACCCAGAAGAAAGAGCAGATCACCTGACTCAATACATGGCTGGAATTGCCGCAGAAGCTCGGCTACCTCACGAGATCTGTAGGGGTCCGCGCAATGAAGTACGACCTTTTTGGCGAGGAGTAGCGCCGTCTCCAAGTGCTGGGGTATCGGCGCCTCGGGAAATCGTCGGCGGTAAAGCGCGGCGTTGTGGATATCAGATATCGTTATATAGAGGCTTGTCGGCGGAAGATCTTGCAGTGTTAGCACGCGCGGTTCCGTTGGACCTGCGCCGATCGATATCGTCACGTGTTGGTCCGTCGGCTCAGTGACGGCGACTCCTCCTGAGGAGTCTATCCAGGCCACGGCGTTTGTCTCTTTCACCTCAAGCACGACGGGCGAGTAGCTTGTGGTTCTCAATGAGCCGTACTCAGGCTTCACTACCTTCTGATAAAAGTCATCGGAAAGGATGATAATAAGACTGGATTGGCTGACCCTCAGCGCCTGCCGCACGACGTCGTTATCGATAATTCTGAACGCATGATTGAGTGATTCACCCGAGTATCCTGAGTCTTGTTGTATCAACTCGCCATGATGCACCCCGATGCGCAACCTGAGTTTGGCCGCCGTACTGGCGGATCGGTTGTGATGATGGAGGTTCGTTTCTAGATCTGGTATGAAGGACTGCAAAATTCTCGTCTTCGGCATATCCGGCCGAAACAGCAGCCATTTTCCGTCACCGGTGTCGCCTTCAGCGTGGAGAGGGGATTCTTCCATCCCGTCGAGCGCAGATTGAATCAGCTCCCCGAGCGCCTTTCTTAGGCCAGCACGAATCGGATCCGTCCGCGTCGGTGATCCGAATCCTTCAATATCGATCGTCACAATCGAGTAATGGCGAGGTTCCCACTGCGCGTTGGACAAGCCGCCTTCCTCGGAGCCTCGACAGCCAAATCTACTACACCTTACCCTCTAATCTTCAGCGCAGCGAGAGCGGTCCTATATCGTCGCGACCGATAGGTCTATTATGGGTGCTCCACCTCGCGAGATGATCGTAGAGAAAGCACCTCAGGGACTCATGTGACAGGCGTTTCGATCGGAGGCGCAGACAACCGTTCACGGAGAGGTGATATTGGAATCATCTCCGATCATGTCCGACAGCTTTCATACCGAGCACAAGAAGGCATCGGGCGCCATCCCGGTGCGCGTGACAGATTCGAGATTTGAACGCCCGGCACGAGGTGGCTGTCGTGCCGGGCGCGCTCCCATCACCCCAACGCACCCTGTGGGAGTCCGCCACCCGCACGTTGGTCCGCTCAAGGGTTCTACCAGCTCATCTACCAGCTCATCTACCAGGTCCTTCGCTGAGGCGTCTTCCGGTCCGGCGTCGTGCCGTCCCCGGTCAGAGGCCGAGCTTGCCGACGCCGGCGCCGGCCGTCACGATCGACTTGACGTTGGCCGCGGGGTCCGCGGTGTACCCGTACGGAATCGCTGCCACGCTGCCGCCGGTCTGGCCCGGCGAGGAGTTGACGAAGAAGTTGTTGCGGGCCACCAGCGACCCGGCCGGCGACGAGTCCTCGCCGAGGTGGTAGGTGTCGTCGACGTTCTCGAAGTAGTTGCTCTCCACCAGCACCCCGGCCTCGACCGTCGAGGCGATGCCGTAGCTGCCGATGTTGCTGTAGTAGTTGTTGTAGACGTGCACCGGGTTGCCGAACCGCACCCGCGGGTGGCGCTGGTTGGTGCCGTCGAACCAGTTGTGGTGGTAGGTCACCCGCAGGTGCCCGCGGTCCTGCGAGCCGTTGCTGTCGCTGTGCCCGAGCAGGGCGGTCTTGTCGTGGTTGTGGAAACGGTTCCACGACACGGTGACGAAGTCGGAGCCGCGCTTGATGTCGGTCAGCCCGTCGTGCGCGCTCGACAGGTCGTTGTGGTCGATCCACACGTTGGTGGACGTCTGCACGTTGATCGCGTCGTCGTCCGACCCCGTGAACACGAGGTTCTGGATGATGACGTTGCGTACGGAGGAGACGTTGAGCCCGCCGCCGCGCAGCCCGGAACCGGAGCCCGCACCGAAGACCGTCTTGTTCGACGCCACCTTGTGCATCCCGGACAGCGAGATCATGCCGGAGATCCGGACGTTCAGCGCGCTGCCGGACTGCAGCGCGCTGTCCAGCGCCGACGCGGTGGCCACGGTCACGGTGGACGCGGAACCGCCGCCCGTGGTGCCGCCGTTCTGCGTGGCCCAGCCGACCGGGGAACCCACGGCCAGGGCCGGATGGGCGGTGATGCCGACCGCGGCCGTCGCCACGCCGAGGGTGGTGGCGGCCATCACGGCGCGCCATCTGGTCAGAATTCGTCTTGGCATCAGGGTGGCCCTTTCATGCGTCGTGTGCCGTCGCGACATATGCACCCCGCTGTTTCCAGCGCCACCAGGGGCCTTGCCCTGGGCCCGCCCGCCGGCGCGCGGGGTCGGGCGCGCGCCGGCCGGGTTGGGCTCAGGGCGAGCTTGCTGGTCTAGCTCGCGGTACAGGTGACGGCCGGCACCGCGTTGGTTCCCGACTGGCTGGCGGTGAAGCCGAAGCTCGTCGCCGTGCCGGCCGCCAGGCCGCCGTTGTAGCCGGCGTCGGTCACCGAGACGGCGGCACCGTTCTGGGAGAGCGTCCCGTTCCAGAGCTGGCTGATCGTCTGCCCGTTGGCGAACGTCCACGCGACCTTCCAGCCCTTGGTCGCCGCGGACCCGGCCGTCACCGTCACCTCGGCCTGGAAGCCACCGCCCCAGGTGTTGGTGATCTTGTAGCTGGCGGCGCAGCCCGCGCTCGGCGGCGTGGTCGTGGGCGTGGTGGGCGGCGTGGTGGGCGGCGTGCTCGTCGTCGGCGGCGTGCTGGGCGGGGTGGTGCCGCCGGTACGGTCGGCGTACAGCACGCCCCGACCGTTGGTGCCGAGGTAGACCCGACCCCACACGCGCGGGTCGCCGGTGAGCGCCTCCCCCGCGTTGCCGTACTGGTGCTGGTCGTCGTTGATCCGCAGCCACGACGCGCCCGCGTTGTCGGACCGGAAGACACCCGACACGCCGTCCACCGTGCCGACCGTGAACAGGGCCATGTACGTCTGGCCGGGCGCCGCCTTGCCGAAACCGACGTTGACAGCGCTGCTGACGTTCGACAGCTTGGTGAAGCTCGCCCCGGAGTTGGTCGAGTGGAACAGCCCGGTGCTGCCCGCCAGCCAGATGTCGCCCTCGTGGCCAGGCATCGCCTTGAAGTGCCCGCCCGATGACGGCAGCCCGGTCGCGCCGGTCTGGCTGAAGCTCTGCCCGCCGTTGGTGCTCACGTAGAACGTGCCGTTCGCGAAGGCGTAGAACTTGCTGGAGTTGACCCGGTCGGACTCGACGATCGCGTTCGCCGGCACGCCGGACGACTGCGTCCAGGAGTTGCCGAAGCCCACCGAGAAGACGACCGGCTGGCCGGGGTCGCCCGGCGCCCAGACGAACCTGCTGCCGTCGGCGGCGGACGCGACGGTGCCGCCGTTGTTGACGCCGCCGGGCTCGCTGCCCTGGAACCAGTTGGCCCCGCCGTCGGTGGAGAAGGCGACGTGGCTGTCGTTCGGGCGGTCGGAGTCGGTGAAGTTGCCGGCCCGCACCATGGTGCTCGGGCTGGTCTCGGCATAGTCGAGGCTGGTCGTGCTGGTGAAGACCGGCGAGGTGAACATCGCGGCCGGCACGGCGTCCAGGTTGGTGTGCCGGAAGCCGCCGACGTCGCCGAGGCCGCTGATCAACGAGGCGCCGGACGGCGGGCTGATCAGGTCGAGCGCGGCGGTCTCCTCGAGCCCCTTCACCATGGGCGTGATCGTGAACTGGCTCCCCGAGTCCCAGTTCGTGAGGTTGGTCGTCCCGTAGATCGTCGCCCCGGTGCCGTACATCATCCTGTTCGAGTTGAACGGGTCGATCTCCACGGACTCGTTCATCCAGCCAAGCTTCGGCGTCACCTCGGGGGGCTGCGGGTTGCTGCTGAAGGTCAGCCAGGGCTCGGACGAGATGTTCTGGGTGTAACGGAAGCTGCGGTTCGGGTAGGAGGTCCAGTCCCACACGCGGGTCCACGTCGCGCCGCTGTCGGTGCTGCGGAAGAAGATCGCGTCCGGCCACCAGGAGATCTGCGTGGCGACCATGATCGTGCTCGGGTGCTGCCGGTCGATGGTCAGCCCGCTGTAGCCGAAGTAGTCATCGGAGCTGCTCGACGGGATCGGGCTGATCTGCGTCCACGTCCCTGTCGCCGTGGCGTACCGCCACACGTCGCCCTTGCCGCCGTCGAACGGGCCGCCGGCGTCGCTGGTCGCGATGTAGAGGAAGCCGTTGGTCGTGTCGAGCACGCCCTTGTGCGCCATGAACCCGGTCGGCTGTCCGGCCACCCGCTCCCAGGTGGATCCCCCGTTGGTGGTCCGGTAGACGGTGTTCTGCTTGTCGGCGACCCCGACGTAGATCGTCTGCGTCGCGTTGCCTGCCGTGCCCGTCCGCTTGTCGAAGGTCACCCAGAGGACGCCCTGGTTGTCACCGAGGTACTGGTCGCCGGCCTGCTGCACGTAGTTGCCGACGTTGGGGAAGTTGGTCACCTTGGACCAGGTGGCTCCGGAGTCGGTGCTGCGCCACAGACCGTTCCCGCTCGGCGCGCCGAAGTACAGGACGCTGTTCTTGTTGGGGTCGATGGCCAGCCGCTCGCCCATGCCGCGCCCCGGCATGTTGCCGCCGAGCTTGAACGGCAGCGGGCTGATCTGCCAGGTGTCGCCCTTGTTGGTGGAGCGCAGGATCGCACCGTTGTTGGGGTCCCAGCTGTTGGTGTACATGCCGACGGCCGCGTAGACGCGGTTGGGGTCGACGGAGTCCGTGGCGATGCTGACGACTCCGTTGTAGCCCCAGTTGTTCTGGCCGACCCAGTCGAGCAGCGGGGTCCACGACTGCGAGCTCTGGTTCCACCGGTAGGCGCCACCGATGTCGGTGCGCGCGTAGATCAGGTCCCGTTGGCTCTGATTGAAGACGATGCCGGGGACGAAGCCGCCCCCGCCGATCTGCACGTTCTTCCAGGTGTACGGGTCGGACGCGGCGGCCGAGGCCGATGGGGTCAAGGTCAGTGCGGTGATGCCGGCCGCTGTCGCCAGCAGCAGACTCGCCAGGGCACACAGCAGCGCCTTGAGTGTGTAGGGCTTGGTGGGCATCTGCGGCCGCCTCCCGTCAAGCAATGTTCCGGACGCGCGGCGTGAGGTTCACACGGTCCTCGGGGTGCGGTCAATCGGCCCCAAACCACGGGGAAAACGCTTTCTCGGGACGGACGGCCACTGACCTGCCGAGAGAGTCGAAGCGCTTCGATAGCGCCCGCGGCATGGGGGCGTGAAAGCCGTGAAAGACCGCGGCCCCGGGAGGCGACGGCGGTCCCCGGGACGGCGCGGCGCGCCCGCCGCCGCACCCCACGGCGGCGTCCGGCCGCCGCCACCGTTCGCGCAGGCCAGCGGGGCGAACCAACACAATCCAACGAGTCTTGACAAAGCCGAACATTCGCTATTGAGTGGCGTCAGCTCGCCGGTCCGAGCCGTCCGTCCTCCAGGCCGCCGGAAAGGAGCCCACCATGCGCCGCATCCGCACCTTCGCGCTGCGTCTCTGCACGGTCGCCGCGGTCACCGTCGCCACCACCCAGGTCGCGGCCGCACGATCCAACGCCGGTGCCTGGACACCGACGGTCGACCTCGCGCTGACGGGCACGGCGACCGCCGACAGCGCGGCGGCCGACCACGCCGCGCCGGCCGCCGTGGACGGGAACGCGGCGACGACCTGGTGCCCGACCACTTCCGCCGGAGTGCTGACCGTCGACCTCGGCCGCCCGCGCCGCCTGTCCGGGTTCGGACTGACCCTGCTGGGCGCCGCGCCGGCGACGGTGACGATCGACGCAGCGGCGCGGCCCGGCCGGTTCACCGCCGTACGGGGCGCGACCTCCGTCGCCGCCGGAGCCCCGGCGTGGTTCCGCGCACCGGCGCTCGCCCGCTGGGTGCGGATCGGGGTGCGCGGCGAGCAGGCACCGTGCGTGGGCGAGTTCCGCGCGCTCGGCCGCGGCCCTGGCATGATCGTCGGCCACGACCTGTCGTTCGCCGTCCAGGAGCGGGCCGCGGGCGCTGTGTACACCGATGGCGGCCGGGCCGCGCCGCCCGAGCGGATCCTCGCCGCGCACGGCGCCAACTACGTACGCCTCCGGCTGTGGGTGGACCCGCCGGCCGGCTACAGCGACCTGCCGTCCGTCCTCTCCATGGCCCGCCGCGCCAGGGCCGCCGGCATGCGGCTGCTGCTCGACATCCACTACTCCGACTTCTGGGCCGACCCGCAGAACCAGTCCACCCCGCGGGCGTGGGCCGGCCAGGACCTGCCCACCCTCGCCGCGACCGTACGCTCCTACACCCGCGACGTCCTCGACGCGCTGTCGGCGCAGGGCACGCCGGCCGACATGCTGCAGCTCGGCAACGAGATCCGCAACGGCATGCTGTGGCCGACGGGGCAGCTCGACTGGGACACCGGCGCCGGCTGGGACGCCCTCGGCACCCTGCTGCGCGCGGCCGCGACCGGCGCCCGCGACGCCCGCGGCGCCACCCCGAAGCTGGTCGTCCACTTCGACCAGGGCGGCGACAACGCCTTCAGCCGCTCGTTCTTCGACCACATCGTCGCCCAGCGCGTACCGTTCGACGTGATCGGCCTGTCGTACTACCCCTTCTGGCACGGCACGCTCTCGCAGCTGCGCGCCAACCTCAACGACCTGGCGGCCCGCTACGACCGCGACGTCGCCGTCGTGGAGACCCAGTACGGCTGGACCCTCGCCAACGGCGACCAGCTCGGCAACTTCCTCTGGCAGGACTCGCAGCTCGTCCCCGGCTACCCCGCCACCCCGAACGGCCAGCTCGGCTTCCTGTCCGACCTGCTGTCCATCATCGCCGCCGTCCCCGGCCACCACGGCGCCGGCGTCTTCTACTGGCAGCCGGAATGGATCCCAGGCGTCGGCTGGGCCCCCGGCCAGGGCACCCCGAACGACAACCTCACCCTCTTCGACTTCACCGGCCACGCCCTCCCCTCCATCGCCTTCACCAACCCCCTGAGCGCCACCCCCTGAGCGCCACCCCCTGAGCGGCAGCAGGCGATGCGCCACTGTCCACGGCAATCGGTGAAAGGTGTGAAAGCGGGGCTGGCTTGGATGGGCTCGGGGGGCAGGATGCGGACATGCCCAGGATCCTCATGGCGGTCGCGGCTGCGCTGATCACCGCGCTCGGGTTCATCACGATGGGTCCGGCCCGCGACGCGCAGGCGGCGGCGGTACGGATCATGCCGCTCGGCGACTCGATCACCGGCTCCCCCGGCTGCTGGCGGGCGCTGCTGTGGAACCGGCTGCAGAACAACGGGTTCACGAACATCGATTTCGTCGGCACGCTCCCGCCGCAGGGGTGCGGGGTGCCCTACGACGGAGACAACGAGGGGCACGGCGGCGCGCTCGTCACGAGCGTGGCGGACCAGAACCAGCTGCCCGGGTGGCTGGCGGCCACCCACCCCGACATCGTGATGATGCACTTCGGCACCAACGACGTGTGGAGCGGGCGTGACCCGGCGACCGTCCTGGCCGCCTACAGCACGCTGGTCGACCAGATGCGGGCCAGCAACCCGAACATGAAGATCCTCGTCGCCCAGATCATCCCGCTGAACCCGAGCGGGTGCGCCGACTGCCCGAACCGGGCGATCGCCCTCAACAACGCGATCCCGGGGTGGGCGGCCGGCAAGACGACGGCGCAGTCCCCCATCGTCGTCGTGGACCAGTGGACCGGGTTCAACACGGCGACCGACACGGGTGACGGCGTCCACCCGAACGACTCCGGCAACCAGAAGATGTCGGACCGGTGGTACCCGGCGCTGGCCGCCCAGCTCACCCCTGGCGGCACCACGTCGCCGCCGCCGAGCACGACGCCCCCGACCACGCCGCCGCCGAGCACCTCGCCGCCCCCGAGCAGCACGCCACCCGGGCCGACCTGCACGGCGGCGTACCGGATCCTCAACTCGTGGCCGGGCGGGTTCCAGGCCGAAGTCGCGGTGACCGCCGGCCCGGCCGCCCTGCGCGGATGGACGGTGACCTGGACGTTCGCCAACGGCCAGACGATCAGCCAGCTGTGGAGCGGAGCGTTCACGCAGGCCGGCGGCAACGTGTCGGTGACGAACATGAGCTACAACGGCGGCGTGGCCGCCGGCGCGTCGACGTCGTTCGGCTTCACCGCGACCCAGTCGGGCACCAACGCGGCGCCCGCGGTGTCCTGCGCCGGCTCCGCCTGACGCCCGCAGGTCGCTACAGATGGCGCAGGAACCAGCCGGCGGCGAGCTCGGCGACCTGCTCAAGCGCCCCTGGCTCTTCGAACAGGTGCGTGGCGCCGGGCACGACGCGCACCTCGCAGTCCGCGGTCAGCCGGGTCGCGGCCTGCCGGTTCAGTTCGAGCACGGTCGTGTCGCGGCCGCCGACGATGAGCAGCACCGGCGCGGCGACCCTGTCCAGCGCCTCGGCGGCGAGATCGGGGCGCCCGCCGCGCGAGACCACGGCCCTGACCACGTCGGGTCGCAGGGCGGCGGCCGCCAGCGCCCCGGCGGCGCCGGTGCTCGCCCCGAACAGGCCGAGCGGCAGATCGCCGCGCCGCCCGGCCAGCCAGTCGACGGCGCCGACCAGCCGTTCGGTCAGCAGCCCGATGTCGAAGCGCAGCCGGGCCGTACGGGCGTCGACGCGCTCCTCGTCGGCGGTCAGCAGGTCGAGCAGCAACGTGCCGAGCCCGGCGGCGTTCAGGTGGGCCGCCACCGCCCTGTTGCGCGGGCTGTGGCGTGAGCTGCCGCTGCCGTGCGCGAACAGCACCATCCCCTTGGCCCCGTCCGGCGTCGCCAGGTCGCCGGTCACCTCGGCGCCGGCTGCCGGTACCGTCACGGTGTCCATGCGCGGTGCCTACCCGCCGAGCCCGCCAGCCACCCGTGCGGACGTGCCGCGACGTGGTGCGGCGCCGTAGCCTGCCTCCCGTGGGTCACCCTGCCGACGGCGCCGCGGCCGGGCTCAGCCGCGGCGGCGCCACCTGGCTGCTGTACGGGCTGCTGAGCTGCTTCGGCTTCCTACTGAACGGCCTCGGCGCAATCCTCGACCCGTTGCAGCGCGACCTGCATGTCAGCCGGGCGCAGGTGGCGTTCTATCCGACGCTGTTCGCGGCCGGGTTGCTGATCGTCGGACTCGCCGGCGGCCCGCTGGTGGGTCGGATCGGCCGGATGCCCGCACTGCGCGCGGCCCTCGTCGGCATGGTGGCCGGCGGCCTGCTGCTCGCCACCACCCAGCGGGCGCTGACGATCGCCGGCGCGCTGCTGCTCGGCCTCGGCGGCGCACTGCTCGTCCAGCTGCTGCCGGTGTTGCTGGCCGCCCTCCATCCCGGCGCGGCGACCGCTGCCGTCGGCGAGGCGAACGGGCTGGCCAGCACCGCGTCGATCCTGGGCCCGCTGGCCGTCGCCGGCGCCCTGTCGGCCGGCATCGGCTGGCGGGCTGGCTATCTCGCCGCCCCGCTCGCCTTCCTGCTCGCGCTCATCCCGATCACGTGGCGGGTGGCGCTGCCGGACACGCGGGGCGCGGCCGGGCCGGTATCGGACGCGGATGCCGCTCCCCTGCTCGGGCGCTGGTTCGATGTGCTGCTGGCGGTGAGCGTCGAGTTCTGCATGGTGTTCTGGGCCGCGTCGGCGATGACCGAGTGGCGGCACGCCGGTGACTCGGCGGCGCCCGCGGTGGCGGCGCTGTTCCTCGTCGGGATGGCCGGCGGCCGGGCGGTGGCCGCTCCGGTCACCAGGCGGTTCGCGCGCGACCAGACACTGCTGCTCGCGTGCGCGGCCGTCGCGGCCGCCGGCTTCGCCGCCTTCTGGCTGGCGCCCGGCCTCGTGCTGTCCGGCGCCGGGCTGCTGATCGTCGGTTGGGGCGTGGCGCTGATGTACCCGACCACGGTCAGCCGCGTCGTGGCCGCGTGGCCGCACGCGCCCGACCGGGCCGGCGCGAGGGGAGCGCTGGCCTCGGGGGTGGCCATCGGTGGCGCGCCGTACCTGCTGGCCAGGCTGGCCGACGCGGTGGGGCTGCGCATCGCCTACCTGATCGTGCCCGGCTTGCTGCTCGCCCTCGCCGTACGGGTGGCCGCCGACCGCGGCGGGCCGCGCCGATGACGCCGGTGATGACGGTGAATGACGGTGCGGACTTCGCCGCCCGGTGCCGGGGTCAGCCGTCCACCACGGCGCGGTCGAGCCCCGTGTACTCGAACCAGTCGAAGTCGGCGACGTTGTCGCTCGGCCGCCCGTTGGCGCTCGCGTACATTCCGATATAGGCGCCGGTGAACCCGCCGGTCGTCGTGGAGCTCAGGATCCGCCCGTCGACCGGCTCGCCGAGCCGCAGCCACCGGCCGGGGTCGGTCGCGTACCGCATCTCGTACGACTGCCCGTACGCCTCGACGCCGAGGAAGATCCGCCCATGCGGGACGGGCGCGGCGGCCAGCGTCTCGTCCGTGCCGCGGCACCGCCTGACCAGCCGCAGCCCCTCCTCGGTGACGACGAACCTGACGTGGAAGTTGTTGCTCTGTACCAGGGCGAGCCCGGCGCACTCGTGCGCGCCGCGCGGGGTGAACTCCAGCGACACGTGCGCGGCGAAGTCGATGTGCCGCTGGCGTTGCCCGACGAAGCTCGGGTTCGCCAGGTCGGCGAGGCTCTCCGGCCGCAGCCGCAGGCGCAGGTGGCCCGGCCGCTCGGTCAGGCTCCAGAACGGCTCGCGCGGCGTCCGCAGGAAGTTCCATGACGGCCCGAGCGCGATCGCGTCGAAATGGTCGCAGCGCGGCTCCGCCGGCCATCGCCGTTCCGGCAGGTCGGGTGCCGGGTGGGTATCCGCCACCGGCCCGGCGACCGGCCACCCGTCCTCCCAGCGCACCGGGGTCAGGAACGTCTCGCGGCCGAGGTTGTAGAAGTACCCGTCGTACGGGCGCATGGCGAGCAGCACCATCCACCAGTCGCCCGCCGGCGTCCGCACCAGGTCGCCGTGGCCGGTGCCGACGATCGGCTGATCGAGGCCGAGGTGGCGGTGGGTGAGCACGGGGTTGCGTGGATTGCCGTGGTAGGGACCGGTCACGCGGTCGGCGCACGCGACCGTCACGGCATGGTCGTGCTCGGTGCCACCCTCGGCGATCATGAGGAAGTAACGCCCGTCCACCTTGTAAAGGTGCGGCGCCTCCGCCCACACGGCGCCCTTGAGCGCCCCGCCCCACAGCACGCACTCGGTGCCGGTCAGCTGCATCTTGGTGAGGTCCAGCTCGCGCAGCCAGATCTCGGTGTCCCCCTCGTACGCCGGCTTGCAGGTGAGTCGGGTGGCGGTGAACCACACCCGCCCGTCGTCGTCGAAGAACAACGACGGGTCCCAGCCCTCGGCGTCGGGCAGCCAGTTCGGCTCCGACCAGGGACCGGCCGGGTCGGACGCGGTGACGACGAAGTTGCCGCCCCCGTCCATCAGCGTGCACACCACGTAGAAAGTGCCGTCGGCGAACCTGATGGTCGGCGCGTACAGGCCGCGGGACGGCAGCATCCCGTCGAGCGGTAGCTGCGACGGCCGGTCGAGCACGTGCCCGAGCTGCCGCCAGTGCACGAGGTCGCGGCTGTGGAAGACCGGCAACCCGGGAAACCACTCGAAGGTGGAGGTCACCAGGTAGTAGTCCGCACCGACGCGGCAGACCGAGGGATCCGGGTGGAACCCGGGCAGTACTGGATTACGAAACCGCCGGGCCACCACGCACTCCGTTCACTCCGCCGGGCCGCGCGTCACTCGCCGCCCAGGTTCGCCGGCGAGGTCGCCGGGGACCGCTCGGGATCCGGCTCGGCGGCCGGTGCGACCTTCCCGAGAGAGGTCACCTCCACGGGGACGGACAGCACGCGGTCGTGGCCGAGCGCGCGGACGGGGCCGTCGAGGTCGAACGAACCGGTCAGCGGCAGGTCCTCGCTCGACCGGCCGACCGCCACCTCGATGCGCCCCGGCTCCACGATGCGCCGCATGTCGCGGCCGGTGAACGAGGTGCGGTCGGCGTGCACGGCGAACTCCACGCGCGCGGCCTCGCCCGGCTCCAGACGAATCTTCGCCCAGCCCGCCAGCCAACGGACCGGCCGGACGACCGAGGCGACAGGGTCGGACAGGTAGAGCTGGACGACCTCGGTCCCCGCCCGGTCGCCGGCGTTGCGGATCGTGGCGGCGACCGTCACCTCGCCGTCCGTGGGGACCGTCGCCGCCCCGACCGACAGCTCGGTGTACTCGAAGTGCGTCCAGGTCAGGCCGTACCCGAACGGGTAGAGCGGCGTCGAGTCGAGCGCGCTCCACTGGGACAGGTCCTCGAGGTGGGAGTGCAGGTAGGTGCCTGGCTGCCCGCCCGCGTCGCGCGGCAGGCTGACCGGCAACCGTCCCGACGGCTCGACCCGCCCGGAGATGATGCCGGCGATCGCGCCCGCGCCCTCCTCGCCCGCATAGAACGCCTGGATCACCGCCGCCGCGCGGTCGGCGATGCCGCCGAGCGCGTACGGGCGCCCGCACATCAGCACGATCACCGTGGGCGTCCCCGTGTCCAGTACCGCAGCGGCCAGCTCGGCCTGGCGGCCCGGCAGCTCGAGGTTCTCGGCGTCGCAGCCCTCGCCGGAGGTGCCGCGGCCGAACAGCCCCGACCGGTCGCCGAGCGTCAGCACGCAGACGTCGGCCGCGCGCGCCGCGGCGACGGAGGCGGCGATGTCGTCGTCGGCGGCGACCTCGACGCCGTACCCGGACGCCACCGTGACCTCGGCGCCTTCGAGCTCGGCGCGCAACGCGTCCGCCAGCACCCGGATCTCCACTCCCACTGGAAGACCCGGGTGCTGGACACCTACATGAGCCGGGAAGGCATAGCAGCCGAGCATCGCATGCGCGCTCTCGGCCAGCGGGCCGGTCACCGCCACCGACCGCACGTCCTCCCGCAGCGGCAGCACGCCGTCGTTGGCGAGCAGCACGATGGACTCCTCGGCGAGCCGGCGAGCCAGCCGCCGGTGCTCGGGCGGGTCGAGCGTGGCGAGGTCGCCGGCGGCCTCGGCGAGCGCGGTGAGCCTGTCCTCCCAGTCGTCGTCGAGCAGACCGAGCTGGGCCTTCATGGTGAGCACCCTGGCCGCCGACCGGTCCAGGAGCTCCTCGGGCAGCCTGCCGTCGCGGACCATGTCGAGCAGCGGCTGGGCGTAGCAGCGCACGGTGGGCAGCTCGACGTCCACGCCGGCGCGCAGCGCCAGGGCGGCGGCCTCGCCGCGCGACCCCGCGACGCGGTGCAGGCTCTCCAGGAACGAGATGCCGTAGTAGTCGGCCACCACCAGGCCACCGAAGCCGAGGTTCTCCCGGAGCAGGTCGCTGAGCAGCCGCTCGTTGGCGGCCGCGGGGATGCCGTCGATGTCGGTGTAGGAGTGCATGACCGACCGCGCCCCGCCCTCGCGCAGCGCGGTGACGAACGGCTCGAGGATCACGTCGGCGAACTCGCGCGGCCCCACGGCGCTCGACGCCATGTTGCGGCCGCCGCGGGAGGAGGCGTACCCGGCGAAGTGCTTGAGCGTGGCGACGATGCCGGAGCGTTCCAGACCTCGGACGTATCTGCTGCCGATCGTCGCGACGAGGTAGGGGTCCTCGCCGATGCACTCCTCGTTGCGGCCCCACCGGTAGTCGCGGACGACGTCGAGCACCGGCGCCAGCCCATGGTGGACGCCGACCTGGCGCATGCTGGAGCCGATGGCCTTGGCCATCTCCTCGACGAGGTCGGGATCGAACGACGCGCCCCACGACAGCGGCGCGGGGAAGACGGTGGCCTTCCAGGTCATGAAGCCGGTGAGGCACTCTTCGTGCGCGATCGCCGGGATGCCGAACCGGTTGGCCCTGGCGACCAGGGTCTGCAGTTCGATCAACCGCCTGAGACCGTCGGCCGGCGCCACAGGCTCGGTGCCGAAGACCCTGGTGAGCTGGCCGAGACCGTACTTGGCGATCTCGTCGAGCGCGGGCGCGGGCTCGCCGATGTCGTCTTCCTTCGGCGCCACCGGCTCGCCGGGCTCGGCCGGCATGGCCCAGTACCCGGCCAGTTGACCGGCCTTCTCCTCCATCGTCATCCGGCTCAGGAGGTCGGTGACACGTTCCGTCACCGGCAACTGTGGATCGCGCCACGCTTCGCGCACGACCGGACGAGCTTCGGTCATCAATGCTCCTGACTGGCCCGGAGGAGGACTGGGTGCGGGACGCTGTGCTCCAGGCGATCGGATACCGCCGGGTGCCTAGAAAGTTTTCTAGAGTCTCCCGAATGTTTCGTAGAATCGGAGCGTACGTATGGCGCCGGTGACGCGTCAATACCCGCCGAGCCGCCTCGGGGTCGGGGAGCACGGTCTCCCTGGACAACCACCCTAAACGATCTTCCGAAACTTTCGACTATGCTTCTCTTGTGGTGGAGAAGACTCGAGTGACGATCGCGCGGATCGCGGCCGAGGCCGGGGTCTCCGTGCCGACGGTCTCGAAGGTCGTCAACGGGCGACCGGAGGTGGCCCCCGAGACGCGGCAGCGCGTGGAGCGGCTGCTGCACAAGCACGGTTACCGGCGCCGGACGCCGCAGCGGGATGGGCCGGTCGGCAGCCTCATCGACCTCGTGTTCGCCGAGCTGGAGAGCCCCTGGGCGATGGAGCTGATCCGGGGCACGGAGAGCGCGGCGCGCGAGGCGGAGGCCGGGGTCGTGCTGTCCGTGCTGCACACCCATGCCGGGCCTGGTCGCACCTGGCTGGACCGCATCGCGGCACGCCGCACCGACGGCGTGGTCCTCGTGTGCTCGCGGCTGACCCCGCGACAGCACGGCCAGCTCACCGCCCGCGGCATCCCGTTCGTCGTGGTCGACCCCGAGGGCGAGCCGCCGCCCGACGTCGCTTCGGTCGGCGCCACCAACTGGAACGGCGGCCTGTCCGCCACCCGGCACCTCATCGAGCTGGGCCACCGCCGGATCGGCATGATCAGCGGCCCGCCCAACGTGCTGTGCAGCCGGGCGCGCATCGACGGCTACCGGGCCGCGCTGGAGACGGCCGGGCTCGCCGTCGACCCCGAGCTGATCAGGTACGGCGACTTCCTGGTCGACTCCGGTCACGTCCATGCCCGCGCGCTGTTCGCCCTGCCCGACCCGCCGACCGCGATCTTCGCGGGGAGCGACCTGCAGGCCTTCGGCGTGTACGAGGCGGCCCGCGAGGCCGGGATGCGGGTGCCCGACGACCTCAGCGTGGTCGGCTTCGACGACCTGCCGCTCGCCCGTTCCGCGTGGCCGCCGTTGACCACCGTGCGGCAGCCGCTGCAGGAGATGGCGGCGACGGCGACCCGCCTCGTGCTCGCCATCGCGCACGCCGAGGAGCCGGACAACCGGCGGGTCGAGCTCGCGACCGACCTGGTCGTCCGCGACAGTACGGGACCCCCTTCGGGCACGTAGCCCCCGCACAGATACCCCTGGCACGGCCCGCGCGCACGGCCGGTCGAGCCCGTCGCGGCTTCGGGCGGGCTCTCGGGAAGTTGCGGCCGGCCAGGTCGTGGCCCACAGGGGCCACGTTCGGCTATTGACGGGATCAGCACCTCCTCCTAGGTTTCCCTACATCGAAAGCTCTCGTAACATCTACGAAACTTTCGGCCGGTCCGGGGCCACGGTGGTTCCGGTTCGCTACCCGGAGGAGGACCCTCCATGAGACTCCGTTCGGCCCTATTCGTCGCCGCGTCCACCCTCGGGTTGGCCGCGGCGTTGATCGTCCCGGCCACGGCGGGCGGCGCGACGGCCCGCCACGGCCATGCCCCCACCACGCTGCGTGAGCTGGCCAGAGAGAACCACATCAAGATCGGTTCCGCGGTCGACGTGACAGCGCTGGCGAACGAGGCCGACTACCGCACGGTGCTCAACCGCGAGTTCAACAACGTCACCGCGGAGAACGCCATGAAGTGGGAGTCGATCGAGCCGCAGCGCGGCGTGTTCGACTGGTCGGGCGCGGACGCGATCGTGGCCAACGCCAGGCGCCACCACCAGACCATCCGCGGGCACAACCTGGTCTGGCACAGCCAGCTGCCCACGTGGCTCACCGACAACGAGAACAACTTCACCACCGCCGAGCTGCGCGCGATCCTGCGCGACCACATCAGGACCGAGGTCAGCCGCTACCGCGGCAAGATCAGGGCTTGGGACGTCCTCAACGAGGCAGTCAACGACGGCGGCGGGCTGCGGGACACGATCTGGCTGCGGAAACTGGGCCCCGGCTACATCGCCGACATCTTCCGCTGGGCCCACCAGGCAGACCCGCACGCGAAGCTGTACTACAACGACTACAACCTCGAGTCGGACCAGGCCAAGTTCGACACCATGTACCAGACGGTCACCGGGCTGCTGAAGAAGCACGTGCCCATCGACGGGATCGGCTTCCAGGGACACCTGGACATCCAGTTCGGGTTCCCCGACTTCGCCGGCCACATGAAGCAGATGACCGATCTGGGCCTCGAGGTGGCCATCACCGAGGCCGACGTCCGGATGATCCTTCCGGCCACCGACGAGAAGCTCGCCCAGCAGGCGTCGTACTTCAGCCAGATGATGTCCGCCTGCCTCGACAACCGGCGCTGCACCGAGTTCACCACGTGGGGCTACACCGACCGGCACAACTGGGTGCCCGGGTTCTTCACCGGTGAGGGGGCGGCCTGCCTGTTCGACGAGAACCTGCAGCCCAAGCCCGCGTACAACGCGGTGCTCGCCCTCGGCAAGAGGTAACCAGCGACCAGGCCCACAGGCCGAACCTTCGAATGCGCGCGGCGCCGGCAGGCACGACCTGCCGGCGCCCGCGTATCAGGGACCGGCGACCGCGGCCGTTGATCGACACGAGGGGGCGCACGGCGTCGCGAGGGGTCGACCCGTCGATGAGAAAACCCCAGCATTTAGGCGGATTGAGCGGTCATTCCGTGAAAGATGTGAAAGACCTTTGAAACTTTCGGAAATCTGCCGAAAACTAATATTTCGCCCCCATCAGTGTAGACGGGTGCGCTCCGACCCGACACAGGAGGAGAAGAGTGACCGCTATCCCCACCCACCCCCGGGGGCGTGGCGTGTTCGCCGCGCTCGTGACGCTCGCGCTCGCCGCGATCGTCTTGACCATGGCCGGGGTCATCGCCGGAATCGTCACCGCGCCGGCCTCACGGGCCGCCGGCGGGCTCGGCGCCGCGGCCAACGCGCAGGGCCGGACGTTCGGCGCCGCTGTGGCGCAGAGCCACCTCAGTGAGGCGCAGTACGTGAGCACCTGGGACAACGAGTTCTCCGGCTTCACGCCCGAGAACGAGATGAAGTGGGACACCACCGAGCCCTCCCAGGGTCAGTTCAACTTCGGTGCGGCGGACCAGCTCGTCAGCCACGCGCAGGGCGCCGGCATGAAGATCCGCGGTCACACGCTCGTGTGGCACAACCAGCTGCCTGGCTGGGTCAGCGGGCTGAGCGGGTCGGCGGTGCAGACGGCCATGAACAACCACATCAACGGCGTCATGGGCCACTTCAAGGGCAAGATCGCGTACTGGGACGTCGTCAACGAGGCGTTCAACGAGGACGGCACCCGCCGGTCCGACGTCTTCCAGCAGCAGCTCGGCAACGGCTACATCGAGACCGCGTTCCGGACCGCCCGGGCGGCCGACCCCAACGCCAAGCTGTGTTACAACGACTTCAACATCGAGGGCCAGAACGCCAAGAGCAACGCCGTCTTCGCCATGGTGCAGGACTTCAAGTCGCGCGGCGTGCCGATCGACTGCGTCGGGTTCCAGTCGCACTTCATCGTCGGCCAGATCCCTGGCGACCTGCAGGCCAACATGCAGCGGTTCGCCAACCTCGGCGTCGACATCAACATCACCGAGCTGGACATCCGCATGCCCACCCCGGCGAGCTCGGCCAACCTGCAGACGCAGGCCAACAACTACGCCACCGTCGTCCGGGCCTGCCTGGCGGTGTCGCGCTGCACCAGCATCACCACCTGGGGCATCACCGACAAGTTCTCGTGGGTCCCGGGCACCTTCTCCGGCCAGGGCGCGGCGCTGCTGTTCGACGAGAACTACAACAAGAAGCCCGCGTACACCTCGGTGCTGAACGCGCTGGGCGGCACGTCCAGCACCCCGCCGACCAGCACCCCGCCGACCAGCACCCCGCCGGTCACGACGCCCCCGGCCGGCGCGTGCCGGGTGAGCGACGTCATCAGCGCGTGGAACACCGGCCTGACCTCCAACATGACCATCACCAACACCAGCAGCACGGCCATCAACGGCTGGTCGCTGGTGTTCACGCTGCCAGGCGGGCAGACGATCAGCTCCGGCTGGAACGCCACCTACTCGCCGACCAGCGGACAGGTCACCGCGCGGAACGTGTCGTACAACGGGACCATCAACCCCGGCCAGTCGACCACCATCGGCTTCAACGCCAACCACACCGGCAACACCGGTGCGCCCACCTCGTTCACCCTGAACGGCGCGGCCTGCTCGGTGGGCTGACGAACCTCACGTAAGGAGATACCCCCCGATACAGCCGGCCGGGCAGCGACGCAACCGCGCTCCGCGTTGCTGCCCGGCTCGGCACCTTCCGCCGCGGCAGAACTCCGGTTCCGCCGCGGCGTTCGTTGTTCGGGCCACTCGGGTCGAGGCGCGCCGGCTGCTGGAGGAGGCGCTCGGTGTCTTCCGTGACAACGGCAACCGCTACTCGGAGGCGCAGACGCTGCGCGTGCTCGGCGAGGTGATCGCCGCCGAGGCGCGCGAGGCCGGGCAGCGCGGCGACCGGCCCACCGCCGAACGCCAGTTCCGCCTCGCCTCGCTCACGCTCGAACACGCCATCGAACGGTTCCGGCTCCGCCACGAGACCTGGGAGCAGGCCCGCTGCCTGCGCTCGGCCGGCGATGTCGGCGACCCGGGCAACGGCCTGCGCGAGCTGTCGTTCGTCCGCACCGCCAAGGTCATGCTCGAAGGGATGGGCGACACCTGGGGCGTCGCCCGCACCCTGCTGTCCGAGGGTGCCGCGCTGGCCCGCCCGCACCGCTACGCCGAGGCGGCCGGCGCGCTCCGCCAGGCCCTGGAGGCCTTCCGCGAGCTCGGCGACCGCTGGTGGCAGGCCCGCAGCCTGCGCACCCTGGCCGAGGTCCTGATGGACGCCGAGCGCACCGCCGAGGCTCGCGAACCCGCCGAGGAGGCCCTGGAGATCTACCGCAGCCTCGGCAACGCCGTCGGCCAACGGCGCGCCCAGGCCGTCCTGACGCGGGCCAGGGCCTCCTGACGGGTATGTCCGGTATGGCGTCAGCCGGAGACGGCGGCGGTCTCCTCCCCCGCCATGATCTCCGACAGCGCCGGCTCCCGTTCCTTCCCGAGCTTGCTCGGCCACCACATGTACCGGCCCACGTCGAGGTTGAGCGCGGTCACCAGGACCGACCGCACGACGAACGTGTCGAGCAGCACGCCGAAGGCGACCACGAAGCCGAGCTCCGTGACGAACACCAGCGGCAGCGACCCCAGGGCGGCGAACGTGCCGGCCAGCACGGCGCCGGCCGAGGTGATCACGCCGCCGGTGGCGCCGAGGCCGATGAGCGCGCCGCGCCGCGTGCCGTGCCGCCGCGCCTCCTCGTGCACCCGGGTCATCAGGAAGATGTTGTAGTCGACGCCGAGGGCGACGAGGAACACGAAGCCCCACAGCGGGAACGACGGGTCGGCGCCGGCGAAGCCGAAGACGTGGTCGAAGAACAGGGCGCTGACGCCCAGCGCGGCGCCGAACGACAGCACCACCGTGCCGACCAGGATGAGCGGCGCCAGCAGCGCGCGCAGCACCACCGACAGGATGAGGAACACCACGACCAGCACGATCGGCACGATGAGGTCGCGGTCGTGCCGGGAGGCGGCGTTGATGTCCATGGTCACCGCACTGCCGCCGCCGACCTTGGCGTTCGCGCCGGGCACGGCGTGCAGCGCGGCCCGGGCGCGTTCGACGGTGGCGAAGGCTGCGCTGCTGTCGGGGACCGAGGTGAGCGTCCCCTCTACGTAGGCGTAACCGTCCCGGACGGCGGGCTTGGTCACACCCGTGACGCCGGGCACGCGGGCCAGCGCCGCGGCCATCTGCTGCCCGCTCCCGGCCGCGCCGATCGCCTGGACAGGGTTGCCGGCCCCGGCCGGGAAGTGCTTGCTGAGCACCTTCTCGCCGGCGACCGAGTCGGGATGGGTGCGGAACGCCTCGCTGTTGGACAGGCCGTTAGCCTTGAGCCCGGTCATGCCGAGCGCCAGGCCGCCGAGGATGACCGCGGTGACCACCCACGTCAGCCGAGGTCGCATGGCGATGCGGCGGCCGATGCGCGCCCACACTCCCCGCTCGGTCGGCTCCGCGGTGCCGTACCGCGGCTTGACCGGCCAGAACAGCCAGCGCCCGAAGATGACGAGCAGCGCGGGAAGCAGGGTGACCATCGCGCACAGGCCGACGCCGACGCCGATCGCCATCACCGGCCCGAGGCTCTTCGTGGAGTTGAGCTCGGCGAGCAGCAGCACCAGGAGGCTCAAGATGACCGTGGAGCCGCTGGCGATGATCGCCGGGCCGGCGCGGCGCAGCGCGATCCCCATCGCCTCGTGCCTGTCCTCGTGCCTGCGCAGCTCCTCACGGTAACGGGCGATGAGCAGCAGGGCGTAGTCGGTGCCGGCGCCGAAGACGAGCACCGTCAAGATGAACGCGCTCTGCCCGTTCACCGTCAGGCCCGCGTGTTTGGCGAGCAGATAGATGACGGCCTGCGCGGCGGTCAGCGACACGAAGACCACGACAAGGGGCAGCGCCCACAGGATCGGACTTCGGTAGGTCAGCAGCAGGATGAGGATGACGATGGCCGCCGTGATGTAGAGCAGCGTCGAGTCGAAGCCGGAGAAGACGCTGCCGAAGTCGCCGGCGTAGCCCGCCGGCCCGGTGACGTGCGTGCCGAGTCCGGCCGCGTTCCCCGCGGCGATGCCCCGCATGCTCTTGATCACCGGAGGCAGCGCGTCCCAGCCCTGGTTCGGCGGGAACTTGACCTCGACGATGGTCTGCAGCGCCTGGCCGTCCTGCGACCGTACCGGGCCGATGACCTGGACCACGTGCTGGACACCGCGCAGCCGCGACACGTCGCCCGCCGCCTTGGCCTGGTCGGCGGCGGTGACCGGCGAGCCGCCGCGGTCGTAGACGATCAGCGCGGGGAACACGTCGCTCGGCCTGAACCGTTCGGACAGGTTGACGACCTGCGTTGATTCCGCGTTCTTCGGTAGCCAGCTGGACGCCTCGTTCTTCTGTGCGCCGGTCAGCTTTCCGGCGAGCGGGGCGGCGATCACCATGATCACCACCCACAGAACGAGCACGATCCACTTCGTCCAGCGCCCGCAGGGCATGCGGGCCAGCCGGCTCGCGTTCATCGGACCCCCTGTTCCGACCCGGATCCGTCCCGGGCTGTCGCGATCCATGAGTTGATCTCGAATAGTGGAGCGCGACACACGCCAAGTCAAGACATGTCTTGTGAATTCCATCACAAGCTCGGGAAATCCGCATATTCGGGGAAGGGATGCTGGCCGGATCCGGCCATTCCCCCGTTGCGCCGGCCGCGGAACGGGGAGAGCCTGGCGGAGATGGACACCGCCGAACCGAACGCGATCGACATCGACATGGACGTCAACGTCGACGGAGATGGGGACGTCAACGTCGACAGGGACGTCGACGTCGCGGACCTCGTCGAGCCGGCGAGGTACGGGGCGCGCGGGCACCCGCACGAGACGTTCGCCCTGCTGCGCCGCGCGTCGCCCGTCCACTGGTGCGAGCCGGATCGCTATCCCGGGTTCTGGGCGGTCACCAGGCACCGCGACGTGAGGGAGATCTCCCTCGACTACACGCGCTTCAGCTCGCGCGGTCCTGTGCTGCTGGCGCCGCGGTCCGCGCCGCGGGTGGAGGAGTCGCTGCTGGGCGAGGGCGCCGGCGTCTCCCGCACGATCCTCAGTACCGATCCGCCGGAACACCGCGACTATCGCGACCTCGCCCGCCCCTACTTCCGGCCGAGCGTGCTGCGCCGCCTCGAACACCGCGTACGCGAGGTCACGCGGGCGCTGCTCGACGAACTGGCCGGCACGGAGGAACTCGACTTCGTCACCGACCTCGCGGCCTGGCACCCGCTCCGCATGCTGTGCCAGATCCTGGGCGTGGCGGCGCGCGACGAGGGGCTGCTGCTCCGGCTCACCAACGAGTTCATGGGCAACGCCGACCCGGAGTTCCGCCGGCCGCGGGACGCTCCGGCCGCCCGCGAGTTCGGGGCGTACCTCAGCAGGCTCATCGCCGAACGCCGCGCCACCCCGGCCGACGACCTGGCGAGCGTACTGGCCACCGCCAGGCTGAACGGCGAGCCGATGTCCGACCTGGACACCGTGCTGTATCTGATGATCATCGCGGTGGCCGGGCACGACACCACCCGCAGCGCCATCGGCGGCGGCATGCTGGCCCTCATCGAGCACCCGGAGCAGTTGCGGCTGCTGCGCGCCGAGCCCGCGCTGTGCGACCGTGCGGCCGACGAGATCGTCCGATGGACCTCACCGGTCGTGCACTTCCTCCGTACCGCGACCGAAGACTGCGAGGTCGGCGGCCGGCACATCAGGAAGGGCCAGCGGCTGGCGCTGTTCTACCCCTCGGCCAACCGCGACGAGGAGGCCTTCGACGAGCCGTTCACCTTCCGGGTGGACCGCTCCCCCAACCCCCATCTCGGTTGGGGCTTCGGCGAGCACTACTGCCTCGGCGCCAACCTCGCCCGGATGGAGATCCGCGTGCTGCTGGAGGAGCTGGTTCCCAGGCTCGAATCGGTGCAGCTGACCGGGCGGCCGTCCTGGATGGCCAGCCGGGTCGTCTGCGGTCCCAAACACCTCCCCATCCGCTGGCGGCTGCGCGCCGGCCGGTGAAGCGAACCGGCCGCCCGCGGCCCATAAAAGGATTGAGTCGCGCGACGGGCCTTCGCATATCCTGGCGCGCGGTATGGGATCTCCGCTCGCCGATCTGCAGGCGCGCCTGCCCGAGTTGATGCCTCAAGATCAACAACGACTGCGGCGGCGCATCGCGGGCGTACGCAAGATCCGGGACGCCAGGGCCAGGAACACCGTCGTCGAACAGATCTCGGCGGACGTGGCAGCGGCCGAGCGGCGGGTGGCCGGCCGGCGCGCCACCGTACCCACGATCACTTATCCCGTCGAGCTGCCGGTTGCCCAGCGGAAAGACGACATCCTGGCCGCCATCCGCGACCACCAGGTCGTGATCGTGGCCGGGGAGACCGGGTCCGGCAAGACCACGCAGCTGCCCAAGATCTGCCTCGAGCTCGGTCGTGGCGTCCTCGGCACGATCGGGCACACCCAGCCCCGCCGGCTGGCGGCCCGCACGGTGGCCGAACGCATCGCCGAGGAGCTCGGCACCGAGGTGGGCGGGGTGGTCGGCTGGAAGGTCCGCTTCACCGACCGGGTCGGCGACGCCACCATGGTCAAGCTGATGACCGACGGCATCCTCCTCGCGGAGCTGCAGCACGATCGCCTGCTGCGCCAGTACGACACGTTGATCATCGATGAGGCGCACGAACGCAGCCTCAACGTCGACTTCATCCTCGGGTACCTCAAGCAGCTGCTCCCCAGGCGGCCCGACCTGAAAGTGATCATCACATCGGCGACGATCGACCCGGAGCGGTTTTCGCGGCATTTCGACGGCGCGCCGATCATCGAGGTGTCGGGGCGTACCTACCCGGTGGAGGTCCGCTACCGGCCGCTGCTCGCCACCGAGGACGGCGAGGAGGACCGCGACCAGGTCCAGGCGATCGGCGACGCGGTCCAAGAGCTGGTCGCCGAAGGGCCGGGCGACATCCTCGTGTTCCTGTCCGGCGAGCGCGAGATCCGGGACACGGCGGACGCGCTGGCCAGGATGAACCTCCCCGGCACCGAGGTGCTGCCCCTGTTCGCCCGGCTGTCGGCCGCCGAGCAGCACCGGGTGTTCAGGCCGCATCGGGGGCGGCGGATCGTGCTGGCCACCAACGTCGCGGAGACCTCGTTGACCGTGCCGGGGATCAAGTACGTCATCGATCCCGGCACCGCCCGGATCTCGCGCTACAGCCACCGGACGAAGGTGCAGCGACTGCCGATCGAGGCGATCTCGCAGGCATCGGCCAACCAGCGCAAGGGGCGCTGCGGGCGCACGTCCGACGGGATCTGCGTCCGGCTGTACGCCGAGGACGACTTCGCCGCGCGCCCCGAGTTCACCGACCCGGAGATCCTGCGCACCAACCTGGCCTCGGTGATCCTGCAGATGACCGCGGCCGAGCTCGGCGACATCGAGACCTTCCCTTTCGTCGACCCGCCGGACCGCCGCAACATCAAGGACGGACTGCAGCTGCTGCACGAGCTCGGAGCCCTGGAGGACGGCGGGCGCATCACGCGGCTCGGCCGCACGCTGGTGCAGCTGCCCGTCGACCCACGGCTGGCCCGCATGATCGTCGAAGCGGACGAGAACGGTTGCGCGCGTGAGGTGCTGGTCATCGTCGCGGCGCTGTCGATCCAGGATCCGCGCGAGCGGCCCGCCGACCGGCAACAGGCGGCCGACGAGCGGCACCGCCGCTTCGCCGACCCGGCGTCCGACTTCCTCGCCTTCCTGAACCTGTGGCGCTACCTGCGGGACAGGCAGCAGGAGCTGTCCGGCAGCCAGTTCCGCCGTATGTGCAAGGCCGAGTTCCTGCACTACCTGCGCGTCCGCGAATGGCAGGACCTCTACAGCCAGCTGCGCCAGCTGGCCGGCCGCCTCGGCATGACGGTCAACACCCGGCCGGGAGACCCGGACAAGATCCACATGTCGCTGCTCGCCGGGCTGCTGTCGCACATCGGGCTGCTGGCTCAGGAACGGCGGGAGTACGAAGGGGCGCGCGGCGCGCGGTTCGCCATCTTCCCCGGGTCGGCGCTGTTGAAGAAGCCGCCGAGGTGGGTGATGTCGGCCGAGCTCGTGGAGACCTCCCGGCTGTGGGCTCGGGTGAACGCGCGCATCGCGCCGGAATGGGTGGAACCGCTCGCCGGACACCTGGTCAGGCGCACCTACAGCGAGCCGCACTGGGAGCGGACGCAGGGCGCCGTCATGGCCATGGAGAAGGTCACGCTGTACGGGCTTCCGATCGTCGCGGCCCGCAAGGTCAACTACGGCCGGATCGACCCGGAGCTGTCGCGGGAGCTCTTCATCCGGCACGCCCTCGTCGAGGGCGACTGGGATACTCGACATCGCTTCTTCCACGACAACCGCAGGTTGCTGGAGGATGTGGAGGAACTGGAGAACCGCGCGCGGCGGCGCGACATCCTCGTCGACGACGATACGCTGTTCGACTTCTACGACCGGCGCGTCCCAGCGGACGTGGTATCGGCCCGGCATTTCGACGGCTGGTGGAAGAAGGCCGGGGCCCGCCAGCCCGACCTGCTGACGTTCGACCCGGCGATGCTGGTCAACGAGGCGGCCGGCCTGGTCAGCGAGTCCGACTATCCGGATTTCTGGCGGCAGGACGGCCTGCGGCTGCGGTTGACCTACCGGTTCGAGCCGGGCGGAGCCAACCCGGGCGGGGCCGACCCGGAAGGCGGCGCCGACGGCGTGACCGCGCACATCCCGTTGCCCGTGCTCAACCAGGTGCGTCCCGAGGGGTTCGACTGGCAGATCGCGGGCCTGCGCGAAGAGCTGGTGACCGAGCTGATCAGGTCGCTGCCCAAGGCGATCAGGCGCAGCTTCGTGCCGGCGCCGAATTTCGCGAAGGCGGTGCTCAAGCGCGCGACCCCGCGGCAGGGCCCGCTGCTGGACGCGGTCGCGCGGGAGCTGCGCGCCATGGGCGGGCCGGAGATCCCACGCGAGGCGTGGGACCTGAGCAGGGTGCCGGATCATCTCAAGATGACCTTCCGCGTCGTGGACGGCGACCGCACGCTCGCCGCCGGCAAGGACCTGACCGCCCTGAAACAGCGCCTGCGACCCGAGGTGCGGGCGACGCTGTCCGGCGCCGCGACCGGCCTCGAACGGCAGGGCCTGCGCGAATGGACCATCGGCACGCTGCCGCGGACGTACGAAGAGCGCGGCGTGCGGGCCTACCCCGCCCTGGTCGACGAGGGCGACAGCGTCGCGGTGCGGATGCTGGAGACCGAGGCCGAGCAGCGCCGCGCGATGTGGCGCGGTACCCGCAGGTTGCTGCTGCTGAACGCGCCCTCGCCCATGAAGCTCATCCAGCGCGGGCTGTCCAACGAGGCGAAGCTCGCGCTCAGCCAGGGCCCGCACGGCAGCGTGGCGAAGCTCGTCGACGACTGCTTCGCCTGCGCCGCGGACAAGCTCATCGCCGAGGCCGGCGGGCCCGCCTGGGACGAGCCCGGGTTCGCCCGCCTGAGCGACCACGTCAGGTCGAACCTGTACGAGACGGCCGACGCGGTCGTCACCAGGGTCGTCGAGATCCTCTCTGTCGCCCACCGCGTCGACCTGCGACTCAAGAGCACGAGCAGCCCGGCGCTGGTGCCCGCGCTGGCCGACATCCGGGGGCAGCTGTCGGCCCTGGTGTATCCGGGCTTCGTCACCGCGACAGGGTGGGCGCGTTTGCCGCACCTCGTGCGTTATCTGCGCGCCATCGAGCGCCGGCTGGACCGGCTGCCAGACAACCCGGGCCGCGACCGCGACCTGATGCTCCAGGTCCAGGCGCTCCAGACGGACTACGAACG
Source organism: Streptosporangiaceae bacterium (assembly GCA_036378315.1). Classification (GTDB taxonomy): domain Bacteria; phylum Actinomycetota; class Actinomycetes; order Streptosporangiales; family Streptosporangiaceae; genus CALAED01. The sequence goes on from DASUWU010000112.1 coordinate 26,934, forward strand.
CCTCATGGAGCGGGCCGGCGACGCATCCGATACGGGGTTGCGGCAGATTCGCTGGATGCTCGAAGAACTGCGGGTCAGCTTCTTCGCCCAACAGCTCGGCACCCCTCACCCGGTCTCCGAAAAACGCATCCGCAAGCTCATGGCGCGCGAGCGGAGCTGACGGGCAATTATTTACAAAATGTCCGGTTACGGTCGCCAATGATCTTCACTTTGCGGTATGTCAAGCAAGCCATGAGAAACTCGATTCCGTGACGCCTCCCAACCGCACCCCATTTGTCGGCCGGCAGCAATCACTAGACACATTCGAGCGGGCACTCGACGCGACAATGGGCGGATCGTTCCAGTTCCTGAACCTGGTGGGAGAGCCGGGCGTGGGAAAGACCCGGCTACTGGAAGAACTCGCGGTCGCGGCACAGCGACGCGGATTGTGCACTATGAGTGGCCGCGCCACCGAATTTGAGCAGGAATTGCCGTTCGGGGTCATCATCGATGCGCTCGACGACCATCTGGAGGCACACTCCGACCAGTTGTCGGAAGACCTCGGCCCGGCGGCGGTCAAGCTGCTCGCCGGCGTATTCCCCGGGCTGGCTCACACGCTGTCCGACGACCATCGGCCGGACGCCAACCTGAGCGCGCTCGAACGCTACCGGGTGCACCGGGCGATCCGGCAGCTGCTCGACGAGCTGGCCGTTCCCTCCGGGCTCGTGCTGCTCCTTGACGACCTTCACTGGGCCGACGACGGTTCGACGGAGCTGCTCGACCATCTCGTCCGCCATCCGCCGTTCCGGCCGGTTCTGATCGCGATCGCCTACCGCCCGGCCCAGGCCGGGCCGAGGCTGGCGGCGGCCGTCGAGAACGCGCGCGAGCACCGACACGAGATCCCGGTCGGCCCGCTCACCCAGGCCGAGACTCGTGAGTTCCTCGGCACCGACGTGGATCGGTCGTACGCCGGCATCCTCTACCGGGCCAGCGGCGGCGTGCCGCTCTTTCTGGAGGCGCTGGCCCGGATGGGGCGCGACGCGCCCGTCGCCCGGCAGCGCGGCGGCGACACCGGCCACGACGTCCCCTCCGACCTCGCCGCGCTGCCGGCGGCGGTCCGCCGGGCGCTGCAGGCGGAGCTGACCGGCCTGTCGGCGACCGCGCTGCTCGTGGCCAGGGCCGCCGCGGTGACCGCGGACGAGTTCGAACCCGCACTGGCCGCGGTCGCCGCCGAGGTGCCCCTCACGGTGGCGCTCGATGCGCTCAACGAGGCCGTGGCACGCGATGTCGTCCGGCCTACGGCCGCGGGCCGGTTCCGGTTCCGGCACCCTCTCGTCCGGCACGCGGCGTACGTCTCCGCGCCCGCCGGTTGGCGGGTCGCCGCGCACGCCCGCGTCGCCGAACGGCTCGCCGCGCTCGGCGCGCCTGCGACGTGGCGGGCCCACCACGTGGAACGATCCGGCCGCTTCGGCGACGAGTCCGCCATCGCCACCCTGGTCGAGGCCGCCCGCGAGGTCGCCGGGCGGGCGCCCGTCAGCGCGGGGCACTGGCTCGAGGCGGCGCTGCGGTTGGCGCCCGCCGGCCATTGTGAGCGCCTCGACCTGATGCTGGAGCTGGCGACGGTCCGGACGACGAGCGGCGACGCGGTGGCCGGCAGGGAGATGGCGCGCGAGACGCTCCGGCTGCTGGCGCACGACGACCATCTCCGGCGGGCCAGGGCGGCCAGGATCTGCGCGCTGGCCGAACGGAGACTCGACCGCTTCCGGGAGGCGCACGCCCTCATCATGAACGAACTGCGCCTGATGCCCGACCCGAAGTCGGAGGCCGCCGCGACCCTGAGGCTTCGGCTGGCGTCAGAGAGCCTGCTCCGCAGCCGGTTCCGCGCCGCGCAGGCCGAGCTGGACCTCCTGCCTGACGACGCACCGGGGTGGCCGCCCGCCCTGTCGCTGGCGATCGCGGCCATGCGCCCGATGGCGGCCCTGGCCGGGCGCAGGATCGACGCCGCGCTCGACTACATCGAGATCGCGGAACAGCGCCTCGACTCGGCGCCGGACGAGCATCTCGCCGCCTGGCTCGAGGCCGTCGCCTGGCTGTCGTGGACCGAGCTGATGATGGGTCGCTATCGCGAGGCCCACCGGTACTTCGACCGGGCCATCACCGTGGGCCGGGCCACCGGTCAGGGGTTCATCGCGGCGATGCTGCTGGCCGGGCAGGCCCGTACGCTGACCGTGCTCGGCCGGCTGGCCGAGGCGGCGGCCCTCGCCGAGCAGGCCGATGAGGCGCCCCACATGCTCGGCGTCCAGGAGCGCGTCTTCGTGGCCACCCAGCGGTGCCTCGTGGCGAGCTGGTCGGGCGACGACGAGGCCGCGCTGCGGTTCGGCGAACAGGCGGTACGCGCCGCCGCCGACTTCGACGAGTGGTGGAGCGCCTTCGCGCACTACTCCCGCGGCACCGCGCTGGTCAACGGCGGCCAGGTGGACGAGGGCGTCACGGAGCTGCTTGTGGCCTGTCCCGAGATCAGGCGGTCCAGGCTCGATCCGGCCGGCATGCTGTCGTGCTGCGAGATGATGGTCCAGATCGAGGCGGGGCGTGGGAACCGGGTCGAGGCGCGGACGTGGGCCGACCGCGCCGACCGGCTGGCCCACCCCGCGCTGGTGGCCAGCGCCGCGCACGCGCGGCTGGCGCGGGCGCACCTGACGCGGATCACCGATGCCGCGGCCGCCGCGGCCGCCGCCGTGGAGGCCGCCGGCCTCCTCGAGGCCGCCGGCATGGTGATCGACATGGGCCGCGCCCGGATGACCGCCGGGCTGGCGTACGCGGACGCCGGCGACCGCGACCGCGCGGGAACGGAGCTCCAGGCCGCCGCCGAGGTCTTCGCCTCGTGCGGGGCGCGCAAGCTCCACGCCCAGGCGCAGCGCGAGCAACGCCGCATCGGCGCACGCGTCCCCGGGCGGCGCGGTCGCGCGTACGGCGCCGGCCAGACCGGCCTGTCCAAGCGCGAGCTCGAGGTGGCCAGGCTGGTCGTCGCCGGGCGCACCAACCAGCAGATCGCCGAGCTGCTGTTCCTCAGCGTGCGCACGGTCGAGTCCCACCTGTCGCACATCTTCGCCAAGCTCGATGTGACGTCCAGGGTCGGCATCGTGCACGCGCTTACCCAACGCGACGCGGACGACTTATGACCCGGCGCGCGGATCGGCCATTCGTCCCCTAGTGTTTACCGGCGGAATGCCGCAAACTTGCGGCATGCATCCTGACACCGTCGTCATGGACGCCGAGCGGCCGGGCATCGCGTCGGTCGGCGATCCTGAGCTGGGTCCTGAACCGGTCCCGGACGTGGAGGACGGTTCGAAGGTGCGCTGGGACGCGCTCTACGGGGCCGTCCTCTTGTCCGCGGTGCTGCTGATCGTGTCCAGCCCATTTCCGGTGACGCCCCGAATTATCGCGGTCGCCGCCCTGCTCACGATGGTGCCGTGGTACATCGTGTTCATACGCCCGCATTTCTTCCCGTGCGGGTCCGGGAAATTGTCTTCGCTCGCCGTCGTGCTCGTCTTGTTCGCGGTGGCGCAGAGCCAGAATCCCTATACCTGGTTTTTGGCGTTCGGGCTGTGCCCGCTGGCCTTTCACGTCGTCCCGTTCCGCTCCGCGATGACCATCGCGGTCAGCGCCAACGTCATCGCCGGGGCGCTCACGCTGCCCCGGATGACGGGCGAGCTGACGCAGGCGATGATGCCGGTCGCCTTCGCCGGGTTCGGCATCGTGATGTCGATCGGCTACGGGAGCTGGTTCCAGCAGATCATGCGGCAGAGCGCGGAGCGCGCCGCCCTCATCGCGCGCCTGGCGGCGACCCGCTCCGACCTGGCCGAGGTCAGCCACGCGGCCGGCGTGCTCGCCGAGCGGCAGCGGCTGGCCAGCGACATCCATGACACCCTGGCGCAGGCGTTCACCAGCCTGGTCATGCTGACCGAGGCCATCGACCTCGACGCGGGCGATATCCCGGTCGGGATCCGCCGCCAGCTGCGGCTCATCGCCCGTACCGCCCGCGACGGCCTGACCGAGGCGCGCGCGCTGGTGACCGCGCTGACCCCTCCGCAGCTGCGGCAGGGAAACCTCGACGACGTGCTGCGCGAGCTGACCGAACGGATCGGCGCCGAGCTGATGCTGTGCGCGCGCTTCGAGACGGTCGGCCCGGCGCGGCCGCTGCCCGCCGACATCGAGGTCGTCATGCTGCGCGTCGGCCAGGAGGCGCTGGCGAACGTCCGTAAGCACGCCAAGGCGAGCGAGGTCGAGGTCAGGCTGTCCTACGACGCGGAAGCGGTACGGCTGGAGGTCACCGACAACGGGATCGGCTTCGATCCGGTCGCGGTCAACGGCGGATTCGGCCTGCGCGGCATGCGGGACCGGTTGAAAGACGTCGCCGGCCAGGTCGGGGTCGCCAGCTCGCCCGGCGGTGGGACGACCATCCGCGCGACGGTGCCCGCATGACCGACGCCGGGCCGATCCGGGTGCTGCTGGCCGACGATCATCCCATCGTGCGCGAGGGACTGCGCACCATCCTCACCACCGAACCGGGTCTTCGGCTGGTGGGCGAGGCGGCGTCGGGCGACGAGGCCGTGGCCCTCGCCCGGTCGCTTCGGCCTGACGTCGTCCTCATGGATCTGCGGATGCCCGGCGGCGACGGCGTCGAGGCCACCAAGCGCATTCTCGACGAGCTGCCGGCCATCCGGATCCTGGTGCTGACGACGTACGACACCGACTCGGACATCCTCCGCGCGATCGGGGCCGGCGCGACCGGTTACATGCTCAAGGACTCCTCGCGGGCCGATCTCGTCCGCGCCATCCGCGCCGCCGGCAAAGGAGAGACCGTGCTCGCGCCTTCGGTCGCCGACCACCTGGTCGCGAGCACCCGGCGGCCGCGGCAGACCCCCCTGTCGGCCCGGGAGGTGGAGGTGCTCGGCCTGGTCGCGCGCGGGCTCACCAACGGCGAGATCGGCCAGCGACTGGTCATCAGCCAGGCCACGGTCAAGACCCACCTGCTGCGGGCCTTCACCAAGCTGGGGGTCTCCGACCGCACGGCCGCGGTCACCGTCGCCATCGAGCGCGGCATCCTCGCCGCCCGCGGCTGACCCGCCGGCCCCGAGTCCGCCGGCGTCTCCTAGTCCGCCGGCGTCTCCTAGTCCGCCGGCGTCTCCTCGTCCGCGTCTCCCGCGGCGGCGGGCAGAACGGACAGCATGCGTTCGATCCGCAGAGCCTCCTCCGGGAAGAGCGACGGGTCGGTGAGGCGGCGCCCGGCGACGGCACGCAGTTGGGAGTCGACAGCCGCCGGTCCGGCCGCCCAGCGGAAGAACGAGGCGAACGGGGCCTGGCCCGCCCTGGCCAGCAGCCGGTGCGGCGCCGGTCCTGTGACGCTGCTGGTGACGAGGAGCAGGTAGGTGTGCGCGAGGTCGGCCGCGGCCGGGCCGCGGGCCGCGCCCTGCCAGTCGATGATCACTGGCCCGGTGCTCGAAAGGATGACGTTCCCCGGGTGCAGGTCGAGGTGGAGGAGGGTGTCGCCGGCGCCGAACGGGGCCGGCAGCTCGGGCGGGGCTGGCACCCGGTGGACGAGCCGATGGAGCTCGACCAGGGTGCGGGCGTGCGAGAGCAGCCGCCAGGGGCGGCGGGTGAGGTCGGCCAGCATGGTCCGGCCCCGTACCAGTTCCAGGGTCATGTCGGGCCCGTCGACGTCGTGGACCGCGGGGACCGGGACGCCCCGGGACCGGGCCAGCCGCATCACGTCCGCTTCCCAGGAGGGCATCCGCCCGGCGTCGCGGTAGCGGCGCAGCACCCGATCGGGCCCGAGCTCGTACACGTCGTTGTACCGGCCGGAGGCCACCAGCCGTCCCGGCTCAACCTCGTGGGTCACGGTGTCCCCCGTCGGCCATCGCCCGCAGCGCGATGACGGGGGTGACAAGGGCGCCAAGACCGATGGCGAACGCCACCTTGAAGACCACGAACGCGGGGGCGCTCAGCGCGTCGAAGCGCAGCGCGACGACCACACCGATCGCCGGCGGCCCGAGCATGAACGTGGTGACCGCTCCGAGAACCAGACCGCGGCGCAGCCGGCCGGCCGGAAGGCGGTCGAGCGGGGAATGCGCGACCCCCGGCCAGGTGAGCGGGGCCAGCCGGCCGCGCCGCAGCTCGAGCCAGACCGACGTGGTGCAGATCAGGCAGGTGATCAGCGGCAGCGTGAACAGCGTGCCGACCATGTCGGCGATGATGCTCGGCCCGCCGAGCAGCGGCGTGGACCAGACGGGAACGGTGTCCACGCCGATGACGCTGACCGTGGCGATCCCGGCGTTCAGCAGCAGGTTGACGCAGGCGGTCACGCCGACGGCGTTGATCAGGATCCACCGGCGATGCGCGCCGGGCACGGCGCGGACTCCCCGCCGCACGTCGCTCACGACCACATCCCCTCCTAGCCGGGAGCGGCGCTCCGGCGCCGCGGCACGCGACACCACAATGAGCCGGTTCACCGCATCGTCATCGTTGCCGCGGACTCCGTCCGCTCCGTGCTCCTCGGCGCCGGCGCGGAAGGTGGTGCGGCACCGGACGTGGCGAGCCGAAGGTAATTATTTCGCTGCCTCAACCATATTCCCAGGATCGCTCCGGCCGTCCCGATCGGCACGATGAAGATGATTGCCACAAGCGCCCAGAGACCGGTCTGATTGACCAACACCTCGCTACTCCGTTCCGGTCGATCCGTGAGTCCGGCGGTGTCGCCGTCGGTGATTCAATAATCTCCCTTTGCATGGTGGAGCGCGTCACCCAACCGGCTCGACTTCATGTCCACCAAATGGTTGACACGGGTGGGCACACTGATTTTTTTCCGTATCAGTGTTTACCCGGATGTCAGTACGGACCGGGGCCGATCATCGTAGACCCGAACTGGTCCGGGAGAGCCGCGGAACGTCAAGACGATGTTGCGTCAGGCTGGGGAACCACCGGAGGTAGCCGTGCGATTCGCCATCGTCACCGAATGCGATCACGACGCAGCCAAACTGTCCGCGGCGTTGAGCCATATACCCGAGGCCTCGGTCGTCGCCACGTTGACCGGGTTCAACGAGGTCAAGCGCCTGTGCGAGGATGGCGAGGTCGACTTCATCATGGCCGTGCCCGACGCTGTGGTCAAAGGTCAGGGCAACGCCCCCGCGCTTCTCGGCGCGGGCGGGCAAGGAGACCTCAGCCCCCGCGAACGAGAGGTGCTCGCGCTCCTGGGTAAGGGCCTGTCAAACCGGCAAATTTCCCACATCCTCGGCGTGACGGAGCGAACGACAAAGGCACACGTCGGCAATATCCTGAGCAAGCTCCGTCTCGAATCCAGGCTCCAGGCCGGCCTGCTGGCCAGAACCTATCTGGAGGTCAGAGCCTGATTTTCCGCAGATATGCCGGAATTGCGATGGCCGTACTCGCGACGGCGAAAGCGGTGAGCACGGCCAGCGGCATCGCGATCGAGCCGATGTTCGCGCCAGGAACGCCCAACCGCAGGATGGCGTCCATCGCCCAGGCCAGCGGGAAGAAATGTCCGACCGTACGCAACCCGTCTCCCACTATGGCCAACGGCCACAGACATCCGCCCAGCATCCCGAACACGAGAATGATGGCCGGCCCCAGCACGAATGCCTGCTGCATGGAGTTCAGGACCGCCGCGAGAATGAGGGCGAAGGCGGTCGCCGTCACCGTACACAAGCCGACCACCGCGAAGACCCCGGCCGGGGCTCCCCAGTGCACCTTGAACGCGAGCGCGCCCACCACGACGATGACCGCGGCCTGGACGAGCCCGAGTATCAGCCGGCCAAGCCCCTCGCCCAAGGTGACGACCCATCCCCCCGTGGACGTGGACAGCACCCTGCGCCCGATGCCGAGCTGGCGGATGCCGACCAGCGCGGAGCCGCTGCCGACCACATTGAGGAAGATGAAGAGGACAAGGTTGCCAGGAGCCGTGTAGGCGACGCCGCCCAGCGCCACGGCGCTTTGTCCCCTCACCTGCTCGATGCGGACGCCCCCCGACTGCGACCTGACGACCTCCGCCGCGCGCCGGCTGGCCCGCCACGGGGCCACGTGACCCAGTTCGGTCGCATAGTGCGTCGAAAGAGCCACCGAGGTCACCCCGACCACATCGCGGTTGACCGCCTGCCGTACCGCGGCGGGCACGAACTCCTCGCGCTCGACGATGAACGCGATCCGCACGTCGCGCCCCCCGGTCAACGCCGCGTCGAAGCCCGCCGGTATCAGCACGCCCGCCGTCACGTTCTCCCTCCGCACGGCGGCCTTCAGCTCGGACGCGTCGCGGTATTCGCGCAGCCTGACGACCGGATCACGGGAGAGGAGCCCCACGAGCTGGTCGGCCCACGGTCCGCCGTCCTCCACCACGATGCCGAGCGGCCGGCTGCCGTCCGGTGCCATGACCATGCCGATGACGCCGATGATGGCGAAGGGCAGGATCAGCATGAAGAAGGCGACGACCTTGTCACGCATCGGGTAGCGCAGGATGTTCCACGCCACGTAAATGATCTTGAGCGCGGTCACGGCGACATCAGCGTCCGTAGCCGCGCGGCCGCGATCAGCCACAACACCCCGATGACGGCCAGCAGGACGACGAGCGGCGTAAGGATCAATCCGACTCCCCCGTTCGTGGTCGCGAGATCGACGAAGCCGCGCAGTTCCCAGCCGTTCGGGGTGAAGAGGCTGATGTCGCGCATGGCGGGCGGCATCGCGGCCGGCGGCACGAAGTTTCCGCCGAGCAACACCAGGAGGAAGGTGACGAGCGCCGTGAGGCCGTCCATCTGTTCCTCTGTGCGTACCAGCGCGGCGATGGCGAACGACAGCGCGACGGCGACGCCGACCGTGGCCGCGATGAGAAGCAGGAGCGGCGCCGGCGGCCCCCAATGCGACCCGAAGACGAGTCGCGTCGTCACCCAGACCGCGGCCACCGACACCATGCCGATGAGCTGGGCCACCAGCGCTTTGCCCGCGACGATCGTCCCCCGGCCGACTCCCATGGACAGCAGCCGCCGCAGCGCGTTGGACCGGCGATCCTCCCACAGGCTCTTCGCCATGGGCGTGACGGAGAAAAGCAGCAGCACGATCGCCATGGAGAACCCGTAGTAGGTCGCCGACCTGAGCAGTCGGGCGCTGGCCGGCACGTCGACCAACGAGACGGGATTGTGGGGGTGAAATCCGCGCAAGGTCGCCGCCGGATCGTCCACCGTTCCCCGCAGGGTGGCGATGACCACCTGGTCGACGAACAGCCGGCCGCCACCGTACTGGACCACCGCCTCGGCGACGCCGGCCGCGACCGGCTTGCGCTCGCTCTCCAGCACCGTGACGGTGACGTTGCGCGGCGCCGTCGCCGGCGACCCGCCCGCGGCCTGCGTGAGACCGCCGGCGCCGGCCGGCAACACGATTCCGGCGTCGGCTTCGTTGTCGAGGATGCGGCGGCGGGCCTCCTGTTCCGTCGCCGCGCCGTCCACCGTGGCGATCTGGCGCATCCGCGGGTCACTCCTGAGCGACGCCACCACGCCGGCCCGCGCGGGCCCGCCCGCGGCCGAGGTGGCCGAACCGTCGACGACGACCAGCCGTACCGGCCGCGCCACGGTGAGGCCGGCGAAGGCGAGACTCGTGATGGTGGCGAACAGAAGAGGACCGACGAACGCGATGACGAGCAACGTGTGGTCGCGCCTCCTCGCCCGTAGCTCGTTCGCCATGACATAGAGCACCCTGGGCATGATCATTCACGCAGCGCCTTGCCGGTGAGCTCGAGGAACACGTCCTCCAGCGTCGGTCGGATGAATTGCAGGCCGCGCAGCGGCACGTTCGCGATCTCCGCCACATGGAGCAGTGAGGTGACGTTCACCGACGAGTCGCTCACCAGGACGTGGAGCTCGTCGCGGACCACCGATGTCTCCACCACTTCGGCGAGCGTACGCAGCGAATCCTCGAGCTCGCTGTACTGGCGGTCGTCCGCCGTGAGCACGAACCGGGGACGCGCCACGGCCTTCGCCAGGATCTCGGAGACCGTGCCGGTCACCACCATCTCGCCGCCGTCGATGATGCCGATCCGGTCACACAGGCGCTGCACCTCGTCCATGTAATGGCTGGCGAATACGACGGCCGCGCCGGCGTCGGCGAGTTGGCGCACCTGGTCGAGGATGGCGTTGCGGCTTTGGGAGTCGACCCCGGCCGTCGGCTCGTCCAACACGATGACGTCCGGCGAGTGGACCAGGGCGACGGCGATGTTCAGCCGGCGTTTCATCCCGCCGGAAAACGTCGCGGTGCGTTTCTTGGCATGCCCGGCGAGGCCGACGACGGCCAAGGCGTCCAGCGCGCGCCGCTGCAGGTCCCGGCCGCGCCGGCCCTGCATATGGCCGAAAAAATGAAGGTTCTCCAGGGCCGTCAACTCGGGATAGAGCGCGATCTCCTGAGGCACGAGGCCGAGCCGGCCGCGGGCGCGGGCCCGGGTGATGGACACCCCGTCGATATGTACGCTGCCGGAATCCGGGCGCAGGATGCCGGTGATCATTGACAACGTAGTCGTCTTACCCGCCCCGTTGGGGCCGAGCAGACCATAGATCTCGCCCGGCGCCACCTCCAGGCTTATCTCGTGTACCGCTCGTACACTGCGATAGGACTTCACCAGCCTATCTGCGACAAGCACCGCGCTCATGCAGTTTCACCTATCGGTGCAAGGGTCCAATATCCGGAGCGATCTAAGTCGCCAGATTGCTCGTCGCCGCGGCGGCCGGCAATTGGACCTTGGGCCATCGCACACGTCCCGCGCCTGGCTGCTGCACCTTCGTCCAATTGATGGAGTTCTGGCGGGATGCCAATGTTGCGGACGCATCTACCGGTCGAGACAGAAGGGAATGGCGAGTGGATCGCGAAAGTGACGTGATCATCGTGGGTGGCGGTATTGCCGGCGCGGCGCTCGCCACGGTCCTGGCCCGAAATGGGATCGCGGTAACGATGCTCGAACGCCAGGAGCAGTACCAGGACATCGTGCGCGGAGAATTCTTCGGTACGTGGGGGATCACCGAGGCCGTGCGGCTGGGTCTCGGTGACTGCCTGCTCGAGGGCGGCGCATGGCCGCTCCGGTGGTGGCGGCAGTGGGACGAGACGGTCCACCCCGACGACGCTCCGGCGACCGACATGGCGCTGGCACACCCGTCGACGCCGGGGATCAACGGGCCGGTCACCATCTCCCACTACGCCACCTGTGCCGCCCTTGCCCGCGCCGCGGAGGCGGCCGGCGCGCGTGTCGTCCGCGGCGCGAGGCGGACGCTGGTCTGCCCCGATGGGGGACGCCCCACGGTGCGCTACGAGGTGGCCGGCCGGCAGCGTACGCAGGCCTGCCGCATCGTGGTCGGCGCCGGCGGCCGCAACCGGCGGACCGCCAAGCAGGCCGGCATCAAGGTCGACATGCAGGTCCTCCACTGGGGAGGCGGCCTCGCGATCGAGGGCCTGACCGACTGGCCCGACGACACCCAGGCCCTGGGAACCGAAGGAAACCTCAACTTCATCATCCTGCCCCAAGGTGGCGGCCGCGCCCGGCTCTACTTCAACACCGACGCGGAGAATCTCAAGCGATTCTCAGGACCGTCCGGCGCCCGAAATTTGCTTCAGGCATTCGACCTCAAATCCGTGCCGGGCAGCGAGGAGATCGCTTCGGCGCGGCCCGCCGCCCGGCTCGGCTGCCTCGCGAGCACCAATTCATGGACGGAATCTCCAGTGACGGACGGGGTCGTTCTGATCGGCGACGAGGCCGGAATGAACGCCGCAATCCTGGGCACCGGGCTCGGAAATTCGCTGCGGGATGTGAGCAAGGTAAGCGAGGCACTGCTGACCGAATCCGATTGGTCGCCGGCGGCGTTCCGCGGTTATGCGACGGAACGGACGCAACGGATGCGGACGATGATGCAGGCGGCCCGCGTCATGGCGCAGCTGTTCGTCGAGTTCGACGATGCCGCGGTCATGCGCCGCAAACGCGCCTTCGAGCTCATGAACAGCAACCGGTCCTATGCCATGTTCCTGCATCTGGTGCTCGCCGGGCCGGATGCCTTTCCCAAAGGACCGTTCGGCGACTATCTCGAGGAACGGCTGCTGACCACGGCCTGAAGGAGAGAGACGATGAGATCCGCGCTGTTGTCAGCCGGCCCGCCGTACCCCCGTGTCGGCGTGGACATAGTCGACCTCGGTCGCATCGCGCGGGCCCGGCGGAATGGTCTCGACCAGCACATCTGTAGCGTGCCGGAACGGGCCGAGCTCGCCGCGTACGACGACAGCGGCCGCGGCGGAGAAAGCCGCGGCGAAGCGGGCTCGCTGCGCCGCCTGGCGGCGACCTGGGCGGTCAAGGAGGCCGCCATCAAAGCGGCCGGCGGCCGGCCGGAGAACTTCAGCTGGACGGCGATCCGCGTCTTCCACGCCAGCCGCGCCGCCGGCCACCTCGCCCGGCTGGCCGGCGCGGCGCTGCACGAGGCAGTGGGCACCCCACCCGACGGTCGTTGCCATTACCTGTGGCCGGGCTCCCCGGCCGGCCCGTACGGCGCGGCCGCCTGGTGCGCCCCCGACGACCTCCTCATGGCCATCACGATCGCGGCCCCGAACAGAGAGGGCGGGACACCACGATGAAGATGTTTGACGGTGACTCGGTCGCGGTCGTCACCGGAGGCACCAGAGGAATCGGCGGAGCCGTCGTCAGGGCGCTGGCCGCGGAAGGCGTACGGGTCTTCTTCACCTACCGCCAGAACTCGCGGCTGGCGAAGGAGCTCAGCGAGGAACTCCAGGCGGCGGGCGGCTGGGCGCAGGGGCATCAGGTCGATGTCTCGAACGAGACCCAGGTACGGGATTTCTTCCGCCTGATCCGGCACAGCTGCGACCGCCTCGACGTCCTCGTCAACAGCGCGGGAATCGCCCGGGACGGGCTCATGGCCACCATGTCCGTCAGCCGGTTCAGAGAAGTGCTCGACGTGAACGTCGTCGGTGCTTTCCTGTGCGGGCGTGAGGCGATGCGGATCATGGCGACACATCGCGCCGGCAGCATCGTTTTCATTTCCTCCGCGCTCAGCCATCGCGGCGGCCGCGGCCAGGCGAACTACTGCGCGTCGAAAGGCGCTCTCTGGTCGCTCACGCACGCGCTCGCACTCGAAGCCGCGCCCTACGGCGTCCGGGTCAACTCGATATCGCCCGGCTTCGTCGACACCGACATGACCAAGCACCTGCCGCAGGACTTCATTCGCGCCGAAGTGCCGCTGGGCCGCCTGGCGACCGCGGCGGAGATAGCCCGGGCCGTTGTCATGGCCGCCTCACCCCAGTCCGCCTATCTGACCGGCAGCAACATCGTGGTCGACGGCGGATTGCTCGTGCATTAGCGACTTCGGACAGGAGGGACGCACATGGATTACGAGAAGGCGCTCGAGACCGCCGCGGGCATCCAGCGGATCTGCCATCGGCTGGCCTGCATGTTCGTCGAGCGGCTCGACCTGCCAATCGACCCGATCTGGATCAGTTACGACCAGCCCATCTTCGGGCGCGGTCTCGAGCTCGACAGCGTCGACACGCTCGAACTCATCTTGGGCATTGAATATGAGTTCGACGTGTCCTTGACCGAGGACGACCGCATATCGTTCGGGTCGATCGCCCGGCTGACCCAGCGGATCCTCGAAGACCGGCCAGGCCTGGCGACGGCCTCATGACCGTGCCAGCCACGCCGGTGAAGGGCATCGCCCGCCGGCTCGACGCGGACGAGATCGGGCGCCTGCTGCCGCATCGGCACCCCCTTCTGCTGCTCGACCGCGTTCTCGAGCTCGACCCGCCGCGGCGGGCCGTGGGAATCAAGAACGTCGCCATCGCGGAACCTTGGTTCGCCGGCCACTTTCCTGGGCGCGCGCTGCTGCCCGGCGTGCTGTTGACCGAGTGCCTGGCGCAGCTGGCCGGCGTGCTCGTCGCCGCGGAACAGGCCGTACGGCCGGAACCCGCCGATCCGGCCGTTCCAGCCGCCCATCCGGACGTCCATCCAGCCGCCCATCCGTACGGCGACTCGAACGGTCACTCCGACGGCGCCTCGGTCGCCGGCGCCTATGCCGGCGACGGCATCGGAGTACTGGCCGAGATCAAGCGATTCCGGTTTCGCCACCCGGTGCTGCCCGGCGATCGGGTGCGCCTCGAAGTGACCCTTACCAGCCAACTGGGCCGCGTGCGCGAGTTCGCGTGTCTCGCCTCGGTGGCGGGCAATCGCACCGCCCACGGGACGCTCGTCATCGTCGCCTGACAGGAGATCGACAGCATGTCCATCAGCACTCTGACGCCGCTGCATCCAGGCGGCACCGAGTATCGGGACCTCGCCGGCACCCGCGTGCCCTGGCAGTTCGGCGACTACGCGGCGGAATACCACGCGATCCGCAATTCCACCGCGTTGCTCGACCACAGCGCGATCGGCTTGACGAAACTGACCGGTGACGTCACCAAGCTCCTCCAACGGGTCCTGGCGCGCGACGCCGAGTTCCTCACGCCCGAGCGGTGCATGATGACGCTCATCCTCGCCGACGACGGCAGCGTGATCGACCTCGTGACGGTGTATTCCTTCGACGACTACGTGCTGCTGGAGTCCAGCCACGGCAGGCACCACGATATGAGGAAGCACCTCGCCGCGCACGCGGGCGACGACGTCGAGATCACCGCGCTCGACGGCGAATGGGCGATGCTCGGCGTGGAAGGGCCGTACTCATGGGGCGCGGTCGGCCGGGTGCTCGATCCGGCCATCACCGCGCTGCCGTACGAGAGCGTCCTGGAAATCGACCGGGACGGAACTTCTCTCATCTTCAGCCGAAGCGGCTTCTCCGGTGAGTACGGCTATAAGCTCATCGCCCCCTCCCCCATGATTTCCCAGCTGTGGGACGCGCTCCGCATCGAGGCCACGCCGGTCGGCCAGCGCGCGCTCGAGACGGCGATGCTGGAGGTACGGCAGCCCGTCCTGCACCGCGAGATGGTGGACGACGTCAACGTCGTCACGTCGGGCATCCAGTGGCTGGTGGACCCCACCAAGAGCGACTTCATCGGGCGCGCTCCGGTCATGGAACAGCTGGCCGACGCGACGGCGCCCCGGCTGCTTGGTCTGGGCTGGACGGGCGACGACGAACTGCCCGGCGGCACGGAGGTCCTCGCGGGCGACACCGTCATCGGCCATCTCAAGGTCTCGGTGTACAGCCCGGGCCTGGCCAAGTGGCTGGGCTTGGCGATGATCGACGGCCGGCTCGCCGCGCCCGACCTCACGTTCGACCTGCGCGCCGGCGAACGGCGCTTCGAGGCCACGTCCTTGTCGTCGCCTTATGTCATCCCCACGAGCTGGACGATCCCGATTCTCTGACCTGAAGGACCACCGATGGAGCCTGCACGGGTTGTCGTGACCGGCGTGGGGATCATATGCGCGGCCGGCCGGGACGCGGAGGAGTTCTGGCGGCGTATCCGCGCCGGCACGACCGCACTCAGCGCCAGCCGGCGAGCCGATCTGGCCCGCTACGGCAAGGCCGTCACCGGGGAAGTGCCTGACGCCTGGATCGAGCAACGCGTCAGCGCGGAGGAGAACCGGCGCTACAGCAGGGAGGTGCTCCTTGGCATCGTCGCCGCGCGCGAGTCGATCCGCCACGCCGGGCTCGACGCGTCGCTCACCGACGTGGCGGATCGCACGGCGCTCGTCCTCGGCAAGTGCCAGGCGCTCAACCTCGCCGATCCCCGCGCCCACCACTGGATCCACTCGGCCACCGACGAGATCGCCTCGGCCCTGGACGTGTCGGGTCCCCGGAACACCATCGCGACGGCGTGCAGCGCCGGAAGCAACGCGGTGGGCGCGGGCCGCGACCGGATCTGGGCCGGCGACGCCGACATCGCGCTCGTGGGCGGGGTCGACATCATCCAGGAGTCCACGTTCGCGGGGTTCTATTCGCTGCAGGCCCTCGACAGCGAACCGTGCTCGCCCTACAGCCGCTCCGGCGGACTGTCATTGGGCGAAGGGGCGGCGTTCCTCGTGCTCGAACGGCTGGAACACGCGTCCAGGCGCGGGGCGCCGATCCTGGCCGAAGTGCTCGGCTACGGCCTGTCCGCCGACGCCTATCACGCCACCGCGCCGGATCCCACGGGCCGTGGCGCGTCGCTGGCCGTCCTGCGGGCGCTGACCGACTCCGGGCTGGCCGCCGACGACGTGACGTACGTCAACGGGCACGGCACGGGAACGAAGGCGAACGACGCCGCCGAACGGCGGGTGATGCGCAACGTCTTCGGCGCCAGGCGGGTGCCGTTGACCAGCACGAAGTCGTTCGTCGGGCACACGCTCGGCGCCGCCGGCGCCGTCGAGGCGGTCACCAGCGTGCTGTCCATCGCGCACGGCCTGATACCGCCGACGGTGAACTTCGCCGAAGCCGGTGCGCGGCCCGGCGACCTCGACTTCGTCCCCAACGAGGGGCGGCCGGCCGAGGTCGACGTGGTGGTGAGCAACAGCTACGCCTTCGGCGGCAACAACGCCAGCCTCGTCCTGGCCAGACCGCGCCCCCGTCCGGCCGCGCGGCGCGAGCGGCCGCGCCGGACGGCGGTCATCACCGGCATCGGTCTTGTCGGCCGGCCTGGCATCGGGGTCGCCGAGTGGAAGAAGTTCCTCGCCGAGGACGTCACGCGCCACCCGCCGCCGCTGACCGACGGCGAGATCACGCAACGGCTCGCCGGCGAGCCGTTCGCGGCCGCGTCGACCTGGCGGCAGATGAGCGGCTTCACCCGCCTGTGCATGGCCGCGAGCCGCCTCGCCGTGGAGGACGCCGAACTGCCGCTCACCCGCGACCGCCGGGACGACACCGGCCTGATCCTGGGGACCATGTCGGGCCCGGCCTGGCTAGCCTCCCGCTATCCGCTGAAAGGACGCGAGCTGGACGCCCACCGCAGCGTCCACGAGTTCTCCCAGGTGACGCTCAACGCCCCCGCCGGTGCGGTCTGCCGCGCGCTGGGCATCCGTGGGGTCACCACCACGATCACCAGCGGCGGCGTCTCCGGCACGCTCGCCCTGGAAGCCGCGCTGGAAGCCATCGAGCTGGGCCGCGCCGACGCGGTCATCGTCCTCGCGGTGGAGGAAGCCTGTCCCGAGGTTGAGGGCATCTACCAGGCCCTCGGCAAGCGGACCCCGGCCGGCGACGCCCCGCGGCTGTCGTGCGGCACCGCGTCGGTCGCGCTCGTGGTCGAGTCGGCGGGGTCCGCCGAGCGGCGTAACGCCCGGGTCCAGGGCCGCGTCGCCGCACTCACCCATGTCAGCGACAACTACCATCCCCACCGCTTCGATCCGGGCGGCGAGCGGTACGCCGCGGCGCTGCGCCGCACGCTGGAGCGCGCCGCGTTGACCGGTGCGGACGTGTCCCTGGTCGCCGGATCCGGTACGGGAACCGATCTGGACGCCGCCGAGCACGCCGCCTTCGATGCCGTCTTCCCCGCCGCACTCCCCGTCGTCGCGGTGAAGCTGCTCACCGGCGAATGCGAGGCGGCATCCGGCCTGCTCAACGTCGCGGCCCCGCTGCTCCTCGAGCCGGAGGGGAACCCCGCCCTCCCGGCCATCCGGCTGGACGGGCAGGCCGGCGAGATCAGCCGCGTCTCCGCGGCCCCGCCCCGTGCCATCGCCACGTCCGCGTCGTTCGGCGGCACCTTCGGCGCCGCCCTCATAGAACGGACCCGCTCATGATCGAACATGACGAAAAGCCGATCGCCGAGCGAGCGGTCAACGGGCAGCCGGTCAGCGAGCAGCCGGCCAACGAGCAACCGGCCAACGAGCAACCGGCCAACGGGCAACCGGCCGACGGGCAACCGGCCGACGACGTCATGCCCGCCGGGTTCACCCCGGATCCCGACACGGTGAGCTGGCTGCTCACGACGACCCGGTCGGTGCGGCGCGGTCTCGATCTCGAACGGCCCGTCGACCGCGCGGCCGTCGAGGAATGCCTGCAGTTGGCCGTCCACGCGCCGAACGCCGAAGCGCAGCAGAACTGGCGTTGGTACGTCATCACCGACCCGCACCGCCGCCGGGTGATAGCCGACTACTACCGGATCGCCTGGACGGTGCACAACCGCGACCATGGGCCGAAGCACAGCCGCTGGCGGGACTCGCGGCGGAGCCGGCGGACGCACGAGTCCGCGCAGTGGCTCGTCGACCATCTCGCTGAGGTCCCCGTCCTGGTCATTCCGTGCGTGCTCGGCAGGCCGGTCACCGCCCAGGAGGTCCAGGCGCTGGAGGGGATGTTCCGCACCGACGATTTCGGCGGCCGCCAGCCGCGGGTGGGGCTGACCTTGGACTCGACCTTTTACGGCTCCATATTCCCGGCTATCTGGTCTTTTCAGCTTGCGCTTCGCAGCCGCGGTCTCGGCTCCACGATCACCACGCTGCATCTGGCCTTTCACGAGTTCGTCGCCGATGAGCTGGGAATACCCCGGCAGGCCACGCAGATAGCGCTGCTGCCCGTCGCCCACACCAAACGCACCGATTTTCGTCCCGCCGGCCGGATCCCGGCGCGGTCGCTCTCGTACTGGAACGAATGGGGTAGGCCGCGCATCGACTCCTCGTACCGCGAGGCGCTGGTCGCTGCCATGGAAAACCGGGCACCGACGCCAGGATGAGTGGGAGACATCAATGAGCGCGCTTCCTGAAGAGCTTTCCACGGAAAACTGCGAAGAAGTCATGATCTCCCTGTCCGGCAAGCCGTTCCGGGTGAGGGTGGCGGGCAGCGGCACGCCGGTGGTCGCGCTGCACGGCTTTCCCGATTCGGCCGACCTGTGGCGGCACCAGATGGGCCCGCTGGCCGCCGCGGGATACCGGGTCATCGCGCCGGATTTGCGCGGCTTCGGCGAGTCCTGGAAGCCGCAGGACGTGGCGAGCTACCAACCGGTCAAGCTGCTTTCCGACGTCGTCGGCATCATGGGGCACTTCGGCGTCCGCCGCGCGCACCTGGTGGGCCACGACATGGGCGCGTTCCTGGCCTGGATGATGGCCGCCCTCATGCCGCGCCGGGTGGATCGGCTCGTCGTCATGTCGGTGGCGCACCCATCGGTCTGGTCGCATCTCACCCTGGAGCAGCGACAGCGTTTCTGGTATTCGCTGTTCTTCTTGCTCCCAGAAGCAGAGGCGCTGCTGCGGCAGCGCGACTGGGAACTGCTCAAAGAGATGTTCTCCGGGGAACGCGACTCCGACCGCTTCCTGCGCGACCTTCGCCGGCCCGGTGCGCTCACCGCCGCCCTCAACTGGTACCGCGCCAACTGCCATCCGGCGGACGAGCTCAACGGCCGGCGCACCCTCCCTCCGGTGGCGGCGCCGACGCTGGCCCTGTGGGGCGGTGGCAACGAGAAGCTCACCGAGGAGGCGATGGTCGAGTCGGCTCGGCACGTCACGGGAGAATGGAAGTACGTCCGGGTGGACTCCGCCGGGCATTTCATTCCCGTCGACGCGCCGGCCCTGGTGACCGATCTCCTGCTCGACTGGCTCGGCTCGGCCGCGGAGGACGCCGCCGCCGCGACGTCCCGTACCGGCGACCCGGCCCGGACGCGACGGACCGGCCGCCGATGAACGGCCCGCGCCTCGCCGGTCCCGGCGACGTCGCCGTGCTCTTTCCCGGTCAGGGCTCGCAGCGCGTCGGGATGGGGACCTGGCTGTTCCGCGAAGTGCCGGAGATGCACGAGATCCTCGGCGTGCTGTCCGATGCCGCCGGCTGCGACATCGGCGACCTCTGCGCCCGCGGCCCGCTGAGCCGGCTGTCCGACACCCGGTTCACCCAGCCGGCCGTCTTCGCCGTGGGCATGGCCGCGTATCGCTACCTGGCCCGGCTGGACGCGCCGATCGGCGCGTTCGCCGGACACAGCGTGGGCGAGATCACGGCCGTGTGCGCCACGCAGGCGTTGACCCCGCATCAGGCCGCGGCGCTGGTCTGCGACCGCGGTCGCCTGATGGCCGCGGCCCCGGGCCAGGGCCGGATGGCCCTCGTCACCGGACTCGAACACCGGACGGTGCAGCGGTGCTGTGCGGACGCCGCGGCGGCCGGGCGAGTCGTCATCGCCGCCCACAACAGCCCGATCGAGTACGTGATCAGCGGCGACGAAGCCGCCGTGGCGCGCTGCTGCGAGGTGGCCGAGCGGATCGGGGCGCGTCGCGTGGTACGGCTCAAGGCCAGCCACGCGTTCCACTCCCCGCTCATGGACCCGGTCGCCGGCCAGTGGCAGCGGCTGCTCGGCCGGCAGTCCATCGGCCAACCGGCGGCTCCCGTGATCCTCAACGTGACCGGCGAGGCCACCACGGACCCGCATCACCTCCGCTGGGGCCTGCACCGCCAGCTGACCCGGTCGGTCGAGTGGTGGAACACCATGCGCACCCTGTGCCGGCTCGGCTTCCGGACCGTGATCGCCTGCGAGACCGACGGCTACCTCACCCGCATCGCGCGGAGCGCCGGACTGCGCGCGGTCTCGTTCGCAGAACCGCGCCGGGTCCGTGATCTCCTGGACCGCGGCAGGGTCGCCGCGCTATGACCGCCTCGTGGAACCTGGCGGCCGGACCGCCCCCGTCCTGCCCGCCGCCGGAGCGGCAAGAATGGCGTCTGAGCTGCCGTACGGTCGACCGCCGCGACATCGCGGCCTTGGCGTCGGGCGGGCGGCTCGCCGGCGTGTTCGATCCCGTGGAACGCGCGCACTCCGGCAGGCACAAGGACCTCACCGGGTTCGCCGGCCGGCTGGCCGCCAAGTATGCGGTCGCCGACCTGCTCGGCCTGCCGGCCGACGATGACGACCTGCTCAAGGGCATCCAGATCCTCCCGAGCCCCAGAAATGCCTGCCGCGACCCCGCCCGGTGCGAACGCGGCCACCCGCCCACCGTGCGGTTCCGCTCCGACCACTCGGGCCTCGACACACCCGACCGCGTCCGCCTCCTCTGGATCGACGTATCGATCGCGCACGAAACGGATCGCGCCGTCGCGGCCGCCTTCGCGGTTCTCGCCCCCGGCCACACCAGCACCTGGAGAGAAGATGCATGAACCCATGTACGACGTCGCGATCATCGGCGGCGGCATCGGCGGCAGCACCCTGGCGGCGATCCTCGCCAGGCACGGTGTCGACGTCCTCCTGATCGAGGGCGGGTCGCACCCGCGGTTCACCATCGGCGAGTCGACGATCCCGGAGACCACGTTGCTGCTGCGGGCGATCGCCCGCCGGTTCGACGTCCCGGAGCTGGCCTACCTGAGCACGTACGACGGGCTCAGGACGTACGTCTCGACCGCATGCGGGGTCAAGCGGAACTTCTCGTTCTTCCAGCACGCGGACGGCGAACCTGTGGACCCCAGGCACGCCACCCAGCTTTCGACGTTCTCGCCGCCGTTGGGTCCTGACGGTCACCTCTTCCGGCAGGACGTCGATGCGTGGCTGTACTTCCTCGCGCTGCGCTACGGCGCCACCGGCGTCACGAACACGAAGATCGAGGACGTGGAGATCGGCGAGAAGCACGTCGAGCTGCGCACGGCCGGCGGCCAGGCGCACCGGGCGCGCTACGTCGTCGACGCCGGCGGCATCCGCGCCGTGCTGCCGCAGGTGCTCGGGCTGCGCGAGTCGCCGGCACGCTTCGAGACCCGGTCCAGGTCGATCTTCACGCACATGGTGGGCGTGAAGCCATGGGAGCACATCGTGGGAGACCGGTCGGCTCACCACCTCCCGAGCCCGCCCTCCCAGGGCACCCTCCACCACATGTTCGACGGCGGCTGGGCCTGGATCATCCCGTTCGACAACCATCCGCGGAGCACCAACCCGCTGTGCAGCGTGGGGATCAGCCTGGACCTCGCGAAACACCCCTACTCGGGCGACGCGCCCGAGGAGGAGTTCTGGCAGATCGTGTCGCGTTTCCCTTCGCTGTCGCAGCAGCTCGGCAAGGCGGCTCCGGTACGCGACTTCATCGGCTCCCGGGCCAACCAGTTCTCCTCGAACCAGGTCGCCGGGGACCGGTGGTTCCTGCTCCCCCACGCCAGCAACTTCATCGACCCGCTGTTCTCCAGCGGCCTGTCGGTCACGTTCTGGGCGGTCAACCAGCTCGCCCCCCGGCTGCTGCACAGCGTGCAGGCCAACCACTTCTGCGCGGCGGACCTCCAACCGGTCGTGGAATGGACCGAGAAATGCTTCGCCTACTACGACACGCTCGTCTCGCGGTCCTACAAGTGCTTCCATGACTTCGACCTCTGGAATGCCTGGTACCGCGTTTGGGTGCTCGGCTCGCTGTACGGAAACAGCGGGCTGATCGGGGTGCTTTCGCGATCCAGGGGCGGGATCGACGACCCCGCCTGGAAGACGCTCGAAACCGCGCCCTACCGGGGCGTGCAGTCGGTGGACTATCCCGAGTTCGCCGCG
Organism: Streptosporangiaceae bacterium; assembly: GCA_036378315.1. Lineage (GTDB taxonomy): Bacteria > Actinomycetota > Actinomycetes > Streptosporangiales > Streptosporangiaceae > CALAED01. The sequence goes on from DASUWU010000112.1 coordinate 49,335, forward strand.
CTCCTGGAAGCCGCGGCGACCGAGGTCGACGACTACTCAAGCGGCCGGCAGTCCGCCGGCGACGCCGCCGCGAACATCTTCGGGCACATCGAGGCGAGCGGCATGAGCCCGGGGCCGCTGCCCATGCTGAACCCGAAGGCGCATGCCCCAGCCGGTGTCTTGACGCTGTTTCCGCTGGCCCGCCTCAGGGCCTGGGGCTGGCGGGCGCCGCGACACGTTCGAGGGCGCTACTTCACGTCCGGCTTCTGGCTCGTGAGCTTCCTTCTCGCACTCCACATCGGGCACGAAGTGGGACAGGCGTTCTCCGGACTGCGGCATCTCATCAGGGACACCCTGGCGGGCTGGAACCGCGACTGGAAGCGACGCGTGCCGCGGCCGGCCGCCGCACACGGACCGAGGGAGCAGGGATGAACCCGACCAGCCGCGACGACGCCGGCACCGCCGTGGCCGGCCGCCCGGACATCATCGCGCGCGCCGCGGCGAGCACCGTACGCAGCCAGGCGAAAATCGCCCGCGAGCTCGGCGCCTACCCGTACGAGTTCGTGCTCGCCCACCCCGGCGCGCCGGTCGCCGCGGCCGGCGGAAAGGGCCAGATCACCAACTTCGGATCCAGCAACTACCTCGGGCTCAGCACCCATCCCGAAGTGGTCGCCGCCGCCCAGGAGGCGACGCGCCGGTACGGCACGAGCACCGCCGGGCCCCGCCTTTTCAACGGCACGCTGGACCTCCACGTGCAGATCGAGGAAGAGCTCGCCGACTTCTACGGAAAGGAGTCGGCGGCCATCTTCCAGAGCGGGTTCACGGCCAACATGGCGATGCTCTCCCGGCTGTTCGGCCCGGACGACGTGGTGATCTTCGACCGCGACTCGCACGCCAGCCAGCGAGAGGGCGCCAACAGCGGGCGGATCAGGAACCTGACGTTTCGGCATAACGATCCGGCCAGCCTGCGCCGGCGCATCGCGGCGCTGCCCGCGACCACCCCCTTCGCCGTCTCGCTGGACGGCGTCTTCAGCATGGACGGCTCGCTCCCCCCGCTTCCCGAGATCGCCGCCGTGACGAAGGACAACGGCGGCACCCTGCTGGTCGACGAGGCGCACGGCATCGGCGTCATGGGTCCGACGGGCGGCGGCGCCTGCGAGCATTTCGGCTGCGTCGACAAGGTCGACCTCATCAGCCTGAGCCTGAGCAAGGCGCTCGCCGGGTCGGGCGGTGCGGTCGTCGGCGACCGGGCGGCCGTCGAGCAGATCGCGTTGACGGCGCGTTCGTATATCTTCACGGCCAGCTGCGATCCGGCCGCCGCCGGCGCCGCGCTCGCCGCCCTGCGCCTGCTGCGCAGCACGCCCGAGCTGCCCGCCGCCGTGCGTCGCAACGGCGCGCGCCTGCGCGAGGTCGTCGCCCAGGCGGGCTGGCAGGCCATCCCCGGCGTCGCGCCGATCGTGTCCATCCCGGTGCGCAACAGGATCTCCGCCGTCTACGCCTGGCGGCACCTCATCGAGTTCGGCGTCTACGCCAACGTCGCGATCCCACCGGCCGTGCCGGAACACGGCTGCGTGATCCGGCTGGTGGCCACCGCGGCGCACTCCGACGCCGACTTCGAGAAGCTGTACGACGCGCTCTCGGCGACCCATGAGCAGATGCGCAGGCCGTACCTGTTCGACCTGGCCGTGGACGCGGTGGGGTCCGGCCATGCGTAGCACCGCGTCGCCGCGCGCCGGTGAGTCCGGCATGCGCGACTTCATGAACGTGTTTCCGTCCGGCGTCTCGGTCGTGGCCGCGTACTGCCCGGACACCGGTCCGCGCGGGTTGACCTGTAGCTCGCTGACGAGCGTGACCTTGTCCCCGCCCACCATCGTGGTGTGCATCCGCACCGCGAGCCGTACGCTGCGAGCCGCCCTCGTCAGCGGCCGGTTCGCGCTCAACCTGCTGCACGAGCGCGCCAGCCGGGCCTCAGCCCTGTTCGCCTCCGGGGCGGCCGACCGCTTCGACAAGATCGAGTGGCAGCTGCCCGCCGGCGCGTGCGGTCCGCACCTCACGGCGGACTCCCACGCCATCGCCGACTGCGCGGTGACCGACACGGTGCGGGTCGGCGACCATACGGCGGTGTTCGCCGAGGTGCGCCGCATCAGCCTTCGGAACGACGCCGAACCGCTGCTCTATGGCCGCCGCAGGTACGCGCGCTGGTCCGACGCCACGTCGGTGCCGCCGCCGCACGCGGCCCGCTAGAACCCCTGGAGTTCGTTCAGAGGGGGATGTTGCCGTGCCAGCCGCGAGCCTGGGTGGCCTCGACCAGGGCGCCGGCAATGGTGCCGCGGGTGGCGGCGGGGTCGATCACCGCGTCGACGGAGCCGACCTCTCGGGCACGCTGGAGACCTCCCGCCTCCTTCTCGTAGGCCGCGACGAGCTCCCGTTCGACGTCGTCCCGCCGGTCTTGGGACGTCGCCGCGAGCCGGCGGCGGTGCAGGATGCGCACGGCGGCCACCGGGCCCATGACGCCGACCTCCGCGGTCGGCCAGGCGAACACCTTGGTCGCACCGATCGCGCGTGAGTTCATCGCGATGTAGGCGCCGCCGTAGGCCTTGCGCGTCACCAGCGTCACCCGCGGCACCACTGCCTCGGCGAAGGCGTGCAGCAGTTTGGCGCCACGCCGCACCACTCCGTCGTGTTCCTGCCGGACGCCGGGGAGATAGCCGGGGACGTCGACGACGACGACGAGTGAAATGCCGAACGAATCACACATGCGAACGAAGCGGGCGGCCTTGTCCGCGGCGGCGGCGTCGAGGCAACCGCCCAGCCGCAACGGGTTGTTGGCGAGCACGCCGACCGTGCCGCCGCCGAGCCGCCCCAGCGTCGTGACGATGTTGGGCGCCCACTTCGCGTGCAACTCGAGGCCCGGCTCGTCCAGCAGGCCGTTGACCAGGGGCTGCACCGGGTAGGCGCGTCTGGAATCGGCCGGGAGCAGGCCGAGGAGATCCGTCTCGGCCACCGCGGCGAGCCGGACCTGGTCACGGTCGCCGAGCAGCACCGCGGCGCGGCGCGCCAGCCTGAGCGCGGCGGCTTCGTCCGCGGCCACGAGGTGGGCGACGCCGCTGCGCCGGCTGTGCGGCTCGGGACCGCCCAGTGCGGCCATGTCGACGTCTTCCCCGGTAACGCCGCGGACCACGGCCGGCCCGGTCACGAACATCCGGCCGGCGGAGGCGATGATCACTACGTCGGTGAGGGCTGGCCCGTACGCGGCGCCGCCACCCGCCGGGCCGAGCACCGCGGAGATCTGCGGCACCACACCCGAGGCGCGGGTCATGGCGGCGAAGACGCCGCCGATCGCGTCCAAGGACTCCACGCCCTCCTGGAGCCGTGCGCCTCCGGAGTGCCACAGCCCGATCACGGGCACCCGCTGCCGCAGCGCCTGGTCGTAGGCATGCAGGATCGCCGCGCAGCCGGTGCGGCCGATCGCGCCGCCGCCCACCCTGGGGTCGGTCGCGAACGCCACAGCCGGCCGGCCATCGACCCGCCCGCCGCCGCTGAGCACGGTGCCCGCGGCGCCTACCGCGAAGGGACGGAAACTGCCGGCGTCGAACAGCGCCGCGAGCCGGTCCTCGGGGTCGGTCGCGAGCCGCTCGGCGTCGGCAACACGGTGGTCAAGCACGGGCGCGGCGCCCCTTCTGCTCCAGCGGACCGCACCCCGGCCTGGCCGGCGCGGCGGACGAGCACCGCGCCGGCCGGCGCCGGGGCGCGGGTCAGCGGATCCGCTCGGGGATCAGGTGATGGTCACGGTGCCCAGCACCGGGACCGGCGTCGGGTAGCAGCCGGTACCGATCACGATGGGTGGGTTGGACGGGTTGGAGGTGTCGGGAATGGTCGCGGTCTGGGTGAATCCGGGGTCGGTGTAGCTCGACCCGTAGGGAACCACGGTGACGGTGCCCTTCTTGGTCGCCTTGATCTTGGTGGAGACGGTGGGCAGCGTGACGGTGGTGCCCGCGGCCAGCGGCCCCGGTACGGTCAGAACCTCCTTGTTGCCGCTGAACGTGACGGAGGGCTTGCCAGGTCCGAGGTTCGACCCGCCACTGAGCGAGACACTGGTGATGGTGCCCTGCCCCTTCACCTGGGTGGTGATGACGAGGTCGCTCAGCTGCGAGATCGGGGTCCCGTTCATGTCCGACGGAACGACGGACGGGGCGTTCGCCCCGGACATGGTGAAGGTGGTACCGGTCGCCGCGGACGACGGACCGGTGAGGACGCTCTTCTGGGTGAGGCTGAAGGTGACGTCGTTGAACGGCCAGTTCACCTGGCAGGCGAGGTTGACCGGCGTCGTTTTGGTCACCGCCGGCGAGACTGTCCCGGCCGGCAGTTGGTTTGCCGCCGCCTGGCTGGCGACGACGCCCCCCAGACCTGCGGTGAGCGCGGCGGCGAGTATGCTCGCCGATACCACAGGCAGTTTTTTCACCATTTCGTCCAGCACTCCTTTCCAAGGCGTGGGTCTGGTAAATCAACTATGGCCGGCCCGAGGCGTTGACCACCAGGAATAGGACCGGCATTCGACCGGCAATCTTGGCTTTGTCACGACGCCGGACGCTGGGCGGCACCGAGCTGTTTGGCGAACAATGAAACGAGCTCGTGGAACTGATACTGATCGGGCGCGGGAGCTTCTATCAGATGAGTGTCGACCAACAGCTCAAGAATGCGTTCCATGTGCTCTCGGGTGTGCCCGGTCAATACCGCGGCGGTATCGGCGCTGAACCGCACGGGACCGATCCGCCCCAAGACTCCGAAGGCCGCGCGGGCAGCGCCGCCGTCGTCGAATGCGAGCAAATTGTCATAGCTTTGCCGGAGCGCGGCGGCGACCCCCAGCTCGCCGATGCTCAGCTCCGCGATCCGCCGGTCAGGACACGCCAGCCGGTGCGCGAGGCGCTGGACGCTCCAGGCGGGCCGGCTCGACAGCCGCAACGCGACGATCTTTAGAGCCAGCGGGATGCCACCGCAGGCGTTGAGCAGCAGCTCCGTGGCGACCGGCTCCCGCGCCAGCCGGTCCGGCCCCACGATCGTGGCGAGGAGCTCGCGAGCGGCGGCGGCGGGGAGCGGCCCCAGCGTCAATGGACGGCAGCCCTCCACGTCCGCCAGCTGGTATCGGCTGGTCACGATGACCCCGCAGCCCGGTGAGTTGGGGATGAGCGGGCGCACCTGGCCCGCGTCGCGCGCGTCGTCGAGCACCAGCAGGACACGGCGCCCGGTCAACAGGCTCTGGTAGCGGCCGGCGCGCTCGTCGGCGTCCGATGGCACCTCACCGACCGGCGTGCCGAGGTCACGAAGGATCCTGGACAGCACCTCCGGCGGCGGCGCCGGCGCGGCGGTGCCCCGGAGGTTCACATAGAGCTGCCCGTCAGGAAACGCCGTGCGCACGCGGTCGGCCGTCGTGAGCGCCACGGCCGACTTTCCGACCCCGGCCATCCCAACGACCACCACCGTGGCGGCGGGACCGGCGCCGCTGCCGGCGCCGATGTGCGCGCGCACGAGCCGGTCGGTCAGGCGGCCGACCTCCCGCGCCCGGCCGCACAGGTCGCCGGGCCCGGGCGGCAGCTGGGCGGGGCCGGCGGCCCCCGCCAGCAAGTTGACCGCCCACGCGGTGCCGGCGCGAAAGGCCGACTCGGGCGCGGGTATTTCGGCGGGCGTTTCCCACGCGATTGGTTCGGTGGAAGGACCGCTGAGCGCCGCGGCGATAAGCCGGACCGACGTTCGCGTCGGCGTCACCGTGCGGCCGCGCTCGATGTTCCTAATCGTCCGTACACTCAGACCCGAGCGCTCGGCCAGCTCTTCTTGAGTGAGCCCGGCGGCACATCGCCGAATTCGCACGAGATTGCCGAGAAGCCGGTGCCGATCTTCGTCGAGGTCCATTACGAATGGCCCCTATTAATTGACTGGCCGCCAACATCAACCTTCAGCACTATGCTGGCAATATTGGCAGCCGCTCCAGGCGGGTCGCAATTGGACAAAGGTAGTGCGATGGGCGCCGGCGCCGGCGGCCCCCGCCCCGCCGGCCGGGGCGAGGCCCGCTCCCCCCGGATCGGGCGTATGCTTCGGGCTCGGACGCCCTCCAAGATCGCCACGGCCCGGGCGCGCTCGCCTGCGCGGCACCCGGGGCGGTAAGGGCTGGACAGTGGAACGTCGTTCTGTGGACAATTCCGATGGCCACGCTCCGTACGGCCGGCGCGGAGCGGGTCCGCACAGGGCGGCACCCCGATCCGGCTCCGGACATTTGGATCGCATACCCAGATGACGCCGGAGCACCGCGCTCAGTAGAGTGACGAGTTGCGGGCTCTGTGTGAAGCTCTGCCCGTGGCGTGTTCGTCACGTCCCCGGCCACATGTCACTGAGAGGTGCACACATGGAGGGGCGTGCTGGCTCGTCTCCGAAGGGGACGCCGCCGCTGGTCGGAAGGCAGCACGCGCTTCGGACCTTCACCGAATGCCTCGACTCCGCCGCCGGCGGCGCTTTCCAGTTCCTCGGCCTGGTCGGCGAGCCCGGCGCCGGCAAGACCCGGCTGCTGGCCGAGCTCGCCGCGGCCGCGCAGGCGCGCTACCTCCCGGTGCTGTGGGGGCGGGCGGCCGAGCACGAGCAGCAGATGCCGTTCGGCATGGTGGTCGACGCGCTGGACGACCACCTCGAGACCTGCGCCGACCTGCTGCCGGACGCGCTCGGGCTGGCGACGATGCGGTCGCTGGCCACGGTGTTCCCTTCGCTGTCGGCCGCACAGCACGACGAAGCCGGGCTCGACACCGACCAGACCGGCCTTGCCCGCTACCGGCTCTACCGGGCGATCAGGCAGCTGCTCGATGAGCTGGCCGGGCCGTCCGGCCTCGTGCTCATCCTCGATGACGCGCACTGGGCCGACGACACCTCAGCCGAGCTGCTCGACCATCTCGTCCGGCATCCGGCGCGCGGCCGGGTCCTGATCGCGGTCTCCTACCGTCCGGCGCAGGTCTCGCCGCGGCTGGCCACGCTGGTGGAGACGGCCGCCCAGACGCCGGGCAGCCACGGGCGGCTGGTCACGGTGGGGCCGCTGACCGAGACCGAGGTCGCGCAGTTCCTCGGCCCGCACGTGAACCGCTCGCGCGTACGGTCGCTGTACGAGGCCAGCGGCGGCAACCCGTTCTACCTCGAGGCGCTGAGCCGGATCGACGGGACGCCGGTCGCGGCCGGCGAGGACGAGGGCGAGCTGCCGCGCGCCGTGCAGGCGGCGCTGCAGGTCGAGCTGGACGCGCTGTCCCCCGACGCGCAGCGGGTGGCGCGGGCGGCCGCGGTGGCGGCGGACGAGTTCGAGCCCGGCCTCGCCGCCGCGGCGGCCGAGGTCTCCGAGGCCGTCGCACTGGCGGCGATCGACGAGCTGGTCGCCCGCGACGTGGTGCGGCCGGCGGCGTCGGCCGGGCGGTTCGCCTTCCGGCATTCGCTCGTCAGGTACGCCGCCTACAGCTCCGCCGCCGCCGGCTGGCGGCTGGCCGCGCACGCCAGGATCGCCGCGCATCTCGCCGAACGCGGCGCGCCCGCGACGGCGCGCGCCCATCACGTGGAACGCTCTGGCCGGCTCGGTGACCAGGCCGCCATCGACACCCTCGTCGAGGCCGCGCGGTCGGTGGCCGGGCAGGCGCCCGGCACCGCGGCGCACTGGCTGGCGGCCGCGCTGCGGCTGCTGCCCAACGACCATGAGGCACGGCCGGAGCTGATGCTCGAGCTGGCCACGGCCAAGGCGGTGTCCGGCCACATCACCGAGGGCCGCGACACCGCGCGGGAGGCGCTGCGGCTGCTGCCTGCCGACGACTTCGTCCGGCGGGCCAGGGCGGCGCGGATCGTCGGGCTGATGGAACGCTACCTGGGCCGGCCGCACCAGGGCCGCACGCTGATCCTCGACGAGCTGCGCAAGGTGCCCGACCCGCGGTCCGCGCCCGCGGTGCTGCTGCGGCTGCGTCTTGTGGCCGACAGCCTGATGCGCAGCGACCTGCGCGCCGCGCAGGCCGTACTCGACCTGATGCCCGACAGCGAGCCGGGCTGGGAGCCGAGCCTGCCGCTGGCGATCGCCGCGATGCGGCCGCTGCCGCTGCTGGCCGCCGGGCGCGCCATCCACGCCATCCGCGCGCTCGACGCCGCCGCGCAGCTGATGGCCGAGGCCGCCGACGAGCACCTCGACGACTGGATGGACGCCATCGCGTGGATGTGCTGGACCGAGATGATGCTGGGGCGCTACCAAAGCGCCAGGGGGCATTTCGAGCGGCTCATCTCCGTCGCACGCTCCACCGGGCAGAGCTACATCATCGCCAACCTGCTGGCCGGTCTCGCCCACACCTACGTGGTGCTCGGCCGGCTCGCCGACGCCGGCGTCGCGGCCGAGGAGGCGGCCGACGCGGCCACGATGGTCGGGTCCGGGCAGCAGGCCGTCTTCGCGCTCAACCAGCAGTGCCTGGTCGCGAGCTGGTCCGGCGACCACGAGGCGGCGCTGGCCTTCGCCGACCAGGCCGTCGCCCGCGCGGCCAACACCACCGAGTGGTGGGGCGCCATGGCCCACTACTACCGCGCCGTCGCCCTCATCAACGCCGACCGCGCCGACGAGGGCGCGGCCATCCTGATCCGCATCTGCCAGCCGTTCGACCGGCCCCGCCTCGACCCGGCCACGTTGCTGTCGGTGTGCGAGACGCTGGCCAAGATCGAGGCCGACCGCGGCCGGCACGGCGAGGCGGCGACCTGGGCCGACCGCGCCGAGGCCCGGGCCCACCGCGACCTGGAGACCAGCATCGGGTTCGCCCGCCTCGCCCGCGCGCACGCCGAACGCGCCGCCGACCCCGGCAAGGCGGCCGCGCACGCGCACGAGGCTGCCGAGGTGTTCGCCGCGGCAGAGCTGCGCCTCGACGCCGGCCGGGCCGCCCTCACCGCCGGTCTGGCCTACACCGAGGCGGGCGAGCCCGCCCGCGCCCGCGACGAGCTGCGCACCGCGGCCGACATCTTCGAGGACTGCGGCGCCCGTACGCTGCAGCGCTTCGTCAACCGCGAGCAGCGCCGCCTCGGCGTGCGGGTGCCGGCGGCCACCAGCCGCGCCACCGGCCCGCACGGCCTGTCCCGGCGCGAGTCCGAGGTCGCCGCCCTCGTCGCCGAAGGGCTGACCAACCACCAGATCGCGGCGAAGCTCTTCCTCAGCGAGCGCACCATCGAGACCCACCTGTCCCGGATCTTCACCAAGCTCGGCGTCACCTCCCGGGTCGGCGTGGTCAACGCCCTGCCGCGCCGGGCCGACGACGGCTGACCGGAGCGGGCGGCGCGCCAGGACCCCGCCGGAACCGGCGGGCCACCGGCCACGTCTGACCGGCATACACAGGCACCCCCCGACCGGAGGGCCCACCCCCCGACCCGGCGACCGCCCGACCGGCGGCCTTCCCGGACCGGGCCGCCGCGTTCCCCCCGACCGCCACAACCCGGCTGTACGGGATCGCGATCAGGAGATGCCGTACATAAGGCAGGGTTTTCCACGACACGCGGAACCACCCCGTATCGGCATGATTAACCCCGTTGTCTACGGGAGGACAGTGTCATGGGTGCCCGGATACCGCGGTTCACGCTCGAAGGCGTCGAGAACGCACAGGTGTCGGTGCATCCGTTCGCGACCGAGGACGGCCTCGGGCTCAACCTGACCCGGTTCCACCGCGCCGACTGCGACGACGTCGTGGTGCTGATCCACGGGCTGACCACGTCCAGCGACCTGTTCATCATGCCCGAGCACCGCAACCTGGTGAGCTGCCTGCTCGACGACGGCTTCACCGACGTGTGGGTGCTCGACTTCCGGATGAGCAACCGGTTCCCGTACAACATGGAGACCGACCGCTACTCGCTCGACGACATCGCGCACTGGGACCACCCCGCCGCCCTCGCCGAGGTGCGCCGGCACGTCGGCGACCGCCGGGTGCACGTCATCGCGCACTGCCTCGGCTCGGCGTCGTTCGCGATGAGCCTGTTCGGCGGCGCCGTCGAGGACATCGCCAGCCTGGTCTGCAACAGCGTCGCGCTCACCCCGCGGGTGCCCACCTGGTCCAAGGTCAAGCTCAACTTCGGACCGTTCCTGCTCGACTACGTCCTGAAGCTGCCGTTCATCGACCCCAGGTTCAGCACCGCGCGGCCGTTCACCAAGGGCTGGATGCTCGCGGGCCTGGTGTCGGCGTTCCACCGCGAGTGCGACGTGCGCTCCTGCCACATGGTCAGCTTCATGTGGGGCAGCGGCCACCCGGCGATGTACGACCACTCCAGCCTTGAGCAGGTCACCCACGAGCGCACCGCCGACATCTACGGCGCCTGCGACGTGAACTACTACCGGCACATGCGCAGGATGGTCCGGGCCGGCCGCGCCGTGCGGTACGACCCGGCCGACCCGCGGCACGCCGGCCTGCCCGCCGACTACCTCGAGCACGCGGCCGACGTCCGCACGCCGGTGCTGTTCGTCACCGGCGACAAGAACCGGGTCTTCGCCGACTCCAACGTCGTCTGCCACCAGGTGCTGTCAGCGGCGGCGCCCGGGCTGCACGAGCTAACGGTGATCCCCGGCTACGGCCACCAGGATCCGATCATGGGGAAGAACGCCTACCGCGACGTGTTCCCGCAGATGATCGCCTTCCTGAAGAAGCACAGCATCCAGCGGCACACGGGGGGCGCGCGATGACCGCGACAGAACACTGCGACGCCGTCGTCGTCGGGTCCGGCTTCGGCGGCTCGGTCTCCGCCTATCGCCTGGCCCAGGCCGGCCTGTCGGTCGTCGTGATGGAGCGCGGTCAGGCCTATCCGCCGGGCTCGTTCGGCCGGTCGCCGGCCCGGCTGGGCAAGTCCTTCTGGGACCCGAGCGAGGGCCTGTACGGCCTGTTCGACGTGTGGAGCTTCGGGGGTTCCGGCGGCTTCGACTCGGTCGTCTCTGCCGGCCTGGGCGGCGGTTCGCTGATCTACGCCAACGTGCTGCTGCGCAAGGACGAGAAGTGGTTCGTGCACGAGGACCCGCTGCCGCACGGCGGATACGAGTCCTGGCCGGTCACCCGCGGCGACCTCGACCCGCACTACGACGAGGTCGAACGCATGCTGGGCGCCACGCCGTACCCGCTCGACCGGCCGGCGTACACCGACACGCCCAAGGCGCACGCCATGCAGGACGCGGCCGCCGAGCTCGGGCTCGACTGGCGGCTACCGCCGCTGGCGATCAGCTTCTCGCCGAGCAAGGGCGCCGAGCCCGGCCTCGGCCTGCCGATCGTGGCCCCGGAGTACGGCAACCTGCACGGCCTCGAGCGGCGCACCTGCAACCTGTGCGGCGAGTGCGACTTCGGGTGCAACGAGGGCGCGAAGAACACCCTCGACCACAACTACCTGTCGGCCGCCAAGCACCACGGCGCGGACATCCGCACCCAGCACGAGGTGCGAGGGATCAGGCCGCGGCCGGGCGGCGGGTACGAGGTCGACTACGTCGTCCATGACGTGGCGCGCGCCGGCGCGACGTACAACACCCAAAAGCTGCGGGTCCACACCATCGGCTGCGAGCGGCTCGTTCTCGGTGCCGGCACCTACGGCACGTCCTACCTGCTGCTGCGCAACCGGGCCAACTTTCCCGGCCTCAGCCGGGCGCTCGGCACCCGCTACTGCGGCAACGGCGACCTGCTCGCCTTCCTGCTGCGCGCGCACGACCGTGACCGCACCCGCCCGCTGGACGCCAGCCGCGGCCCGGTCATCACCAGCGCGATCCGGCTGCCCGACGAGCTCGACGGGCTTGGCGGCAGCGGGCGCGGCGCCTACATCCAGGACGGCGGCTACCCCGACTTCGTGAGCTGGATGGTGAGCGGTGCCGACGTGACCCACGAGCTCGGCTGGGTCATCAAGATGATGCTCAAGAAGTTCCGCGAGTTCGCCACGCACGCGCCGGACACCAACATGTCGGCCGAGCTGTCCGAGCTGATCAGCGACGGCGCGCTGGCGGTCAGCTCGCTGCCGCTGCTCGGCATGGGCCGGGACGTGCCGGACGGCGTGTTGCGCCTGCGGAACGGGTGCCTGGACGCCGAGTGGACCACCAAGACCAGCGAGGCGCATTTCGAGCGGATGCGCAAGACCATGCAGCGCATCGCCGACGTTCTCGGCGCCGACTTCGCCGACAACCCGATGTGGTTCCGCAAGCGGATCATCACCGTGCATCCGCTCGGCGGCGCGCCGATGGGCACGCATCCCGACCAGGGCGTGTGCGACGGCTTCGGCGAGGTGTACGGCTTCCCCGGGCTCTACATCGCCGACGGGGCGGCGCTGCCGGGTCCGGTGGGCGCCAACCCTTCCCTGACCATCGCGGCGCTCGCCGACCGCATGGCCACGCACCTGCTGGAGACCAGGGGGCACAGCGGGGGGAACAGTGGGGGGCACAGCGGGGGGACAAACGGGGGGAATTCGGGGGTCGGGCCGGCCTCGGCCGGTCCGGTTCGGGGGACGGGGGACGACGCGGCGTGCGACCCGGAGTTGGGGGACGCCGGGCGTACGTCGCTGTCGTTTACCGAGGAGATGAAGGGGTTCTACGTCACCGGGGAGAGCAATCCCGGTGGAGCCGAGCTCGCCGACCATCGGGAGCGGTTCGCGTTCCGGCTGACGATTACGGCCGACGACGTGAACCGGTTCCTGGCGGAGACCGGGCATACGGCGACGGCTGAGGGATGGATCGACGCCGCAGCTTGCGGGGGCCGGCGTCAGGTCGAACGGGGCTGGTTCAATCTGTTCGTGCCGGCCGGCGCGGCGGATCGCCGGCTGATGAAGTACCGGCTGTACTTCACGGACGGCGCCGGCCAGCCCCGCACCCTCAGCGGATGGAAGAACGTCCATCACGGTCCGCCCACGCACATCTGGCCGGACACCTCGACCCTGTTCTTCAGGGTGCTGGCGGGGCACGTGCCGGAAGGCGAGGACGAGCAGGCCCGCATCATCGGCGCGGGGATCCTGCACATCGAGCTGACCGACTTCGCGCATCAGCTCACCACCTTCAGGACGCATGGTCCGCATCACCTGGCGGCGCTCACCCGGTTCGGCAAGTTCTTCGCCGGCGAACTGTGGGATGTGTACGGGCCGGGCCACGACGACGAAAGCTAACGCGGCGAAGCACCTCTATCCCGGCCGCGCCCCGGGCGGTTCTCCCGCCCGGGGCGCGGTCGTGCCCTACCTGAGCCGGATCGGGGCGTGCTGGCTCGGCTGGTGGCCCGAGGTGACCACCGGCGCCGCGGCGGAGCTCACCGCCCCGGAGCCGATCGGCAGCCCGCCCGTCGGCACGTCCATCGGCTCGTTGAACGTGCTGCCGGACGGCGCGGTGGCGACCGCGAACGCGGGCCAGGCGCGGCCGTTCACGATCGAGGTGGAGATGTAGTCGCCGACCATGCGGCCCTGGCTGGTGTTGGCGATCGACGCCAGCGTGAACGGGCCGGCGAGCTGCGTCGGCGTCGTCCAGGTCGAGCCGCCGTTCGTCGACGACGTGTAGCCGACGGTGAGCTGGCAGGTGGACGCGCTGCAGGAGGCCGTCGGGTAACGGTAGTACGCCACCGCCAGCCGGGCGGTGCCGCCCGACGTGCCCACGTCCACCCCGACGCCCGGGATGAAGTGGTCGCCGCCGTCGCTGGTCACCCGGGTGACCGGACCCCAGGTCGTCTCGCTGGTCGACTTGCTCATCACGATGTCGTTGGCCGGGCAGCCGGACTGGAACCGGCAGTCCTGCCACACGACGTACGCCGTGCCGGCCGCGTCGATCTCGGCGGACGGCAACGCCTCGGTGCGCAGCCCGCCCGCGACGGTGTGGTCCTGGATGGAGGACACCAGCACGCTGGCCCGCCAGGTCGCGCCGCCGTCGATCGACCGGAACGAGCGGATCTGGTCGTTGTTGCTCAGGTACGGGACCAGCACGGTGCCGTTCGGCCGCACGACGGGCTGGCCGCCCAACCCGGTGACACTGGTGGAGCGGACGGTCCAGCTCGTGCCGCCGTTGGTGGACACCGCCATGCGCACCGCGTTGCCGGCGCCGTTGTCGTCGAACTCGGTATAGCAGTTGCCGAAGAACGGGCTGGACGGGGTGTTGTCGCAGGCGATCCAGTTCTTGTCCAGGTTGCCGCTCCCGGCGCTGGCCGTCGTCACCGGGTTCGACCAGGTGCGGCCGCCGTCGGTGGAACGGCTGGTCAGCACCGCGGCCCCGACCACTCCGCTGGTGTCCCTGATCGCCAGGGACGAGATCATCCAGACGTTGTCCTGGGCGTCGAAGGCGACCGCGGCGTCGCTGACCCGGTTGAACGAGCCGGCCGGCGAGGAGAACGTGGTGATGCCGGGCAGGAACCCGTGCGTCCAGGTGGCGCCGCCGTCATTGGACGTGGCGAAGCCGATGTCGGACGCGCCGCCGTCGAAGAAGCGACCCACTTGGAACGCGGACACGATCGTGTTGCCCGAGGCGAACGTGTCCGGCTCGACCTCGGTGGCGTGCTGGCTGGTCGAGTTGGTGAACGGGTCGCTGCTCACCTGGGTGAGCGCCACGTTGGCGTACGCGGGGGCCGTGCTGATGACCAAGCCGGTCAGCGCACCGACCACGGCGAGCGGCAGGGCGGAGAGCCTGCGCAGGCGGGCGGGGGAAAGCACGAGGGACCTCCTTGTGGGGGCCATAGGCCGACGGTGCCGACCGTTGTGGGGTCTGGCAGTCGGCACCGGCTCGCCGTAGCGAGCGTCCCTCAATGTGCGGATAATTGACCTTGACGTCAAGGCCCGAGTTAGTCGACCAACTCCTGACCTGCCGTTACGGCCTCATCCGGTCATGGCCTCCTCGGGGAGGGCCCCGGTTCCCAGGCGGAGCCTCGGCCTATCTCGGCTCGAGGACGACGATCGGGATGTCGCGGTCGGTCTTCGTCTGGTACTCGTCGTAGTCGGGCCAGACGGCCGCCATCTTCCGCCACAGGGCCGGCTTCTCCTCGGCGGTGGCGGTGCGCGCCCGTGCCGCGAACCTGTCGCCCCACACCTGGACCGTCACGTTGGGCTCGGCCTGGAGGTTGAGGTACCAGGCCGGCGGCTCGGGCGACCCGCCCTTCGACGCCACGACGAGGTAGTTGTCCCCGTCCTTCTGGTAGATGAGGGGCTTGATGCGCTCCTGGCCGGACTTGCGGCCGACCGTGGTCAGCAGGAGCACCGGGACGCCCGGCTGCCAGTCATGGCCCTCGCGGCCGTCGGTCGCGATGTAGCGCCGGACATGTTCGTCTCCGAAAAGCATGGCCTCCCTTTCTCGATCCCGTCCTTGACCCGGTCGATCCAACCACGGCAACAGCCGGTACCGCGATCATGTTCCCCCGCGCGTCGCCGTTACAGTTCGTCACCGTCTGTGTACGGTCGTGTCCCGGCGTAAGTCATCCACGAAAGACGATGAGTCAGGTCCCGTCAAGGGCGAAACACCACGAAAAACCGCATAAACTCCACCATTTTCTCAACTGTCATTCCGGCGTATAAGTATGGGTAGTCGTCATCCGACCCGGCCCCACTGGAGAGCCGATGCGCATTCCCCGCCTTTTTCCTGTCGGCATTCTTACGGCAACACTTATCGCCGGATCGGTCGCGGCCGCCGGACCGGCAGGCGCCGCCGGAGCCCGTTATGTGGCGCTCGGCGACTCCTACTCCTCCGGCGTCGGCGCCGGGAGCTACGACTCGGCCAGCGGCAACTGTCAGCGCAGTTCAAACGCCTATCCGGCGAAATGGGCCGCCGCGCACGCCCCGGCCTCGTTCAACTTCGTGGCCTGCTCGGGGGCGACGACCACCGACGTGCTCAATGGCCAGATGGGGCCGCTCAACTCAAGCACCACATTGGTGAGCATCACCATCGGAGGCAATGACGCCGGCTTCAGCAGCGTCATGGAAACCTGCGTTCTCGGTTCTGATTCCGCGTGTTTGACCGCCGTTTCCGGTGCCGAGGCTTTCGCCCAGAACACGTTGCCCGGCCGGCTCAACACGCTGTTCTCGACGATCCACTCGAAAGCGCCCTCCGCACACGTCGTGGTGCTTGATTACCCACACCTTTACATCATCACCAGCTTCTGCGTCGGGCTCAGCAACACCAAGCGCACCGCGTTGAACAACGCCGCCGACGTCCTCGACAACGTGATCTCCAAGGCGACCTCGCAGGCCGGCTTCTCGTTCTCCGACGTGCGGGACGACTTCGCCGGCCATGAGCTGTGCTCCGGCGACAACTGGCTGCACTCGGTGACCATCCCGATCGGGGAGTCCTACCACCCGACCGCCCTCGGGCACGCCCAGGGCTACCTCCCCGCCTTCACCGGCAGCGCCAACGGCTGAACCGACCAGGCGATCACGCGAGGGTTCCCGCCGACCGGGCGGGAACCCTCGCGCCGTTCCCGATCCCGCGTCAACCGATGTCGCGGCGCCGCAGACCCACCAGTCCCGCGGCGGTCAGCGCCAGCGCCACGGCGAGCAGCCAGGCGACCGGCGTGACGTTCATCGCGGCCGCCGGCAGCTTCGGCACATGGGCGTACGGCGACAGATCCATCACCGACTGGTCCAGCTTGAAGACGGGCCCGAGCTCCCCGAGCAGCAGGAAGGCGACCAGCGCGGCCCAGCCGACCATGACCAACCGCGGGGCCAGACCGAGCGCGGCGACCACGATGCCGGTGAACACCCACGAGGCCGGAAGCTGCACCAGCGCCGCCCCGACCAACCGGCCGACCTGCCCCATGTCGTGCACGGTCGCGCCGTACGACAGGCCGGCGGTGAGACCGCCGCCCACGACGATCGCGGTCGTGCCGATGAGGGCGATCGAGATGTGGCTGAGCGCCCACCTGGTGCGGCCGACCCGGGTGGCGAGCAGCGGCTCGGCCCGCTGAGCCGTCTCCTCCGTGCGCAGGCGCATCGCCGCCTGCACCCCGTACACCGAGATGAAGACGCCGACGAACCCGAACTCGGCGGCGAGGAACGCCTCGGTGAGCGCCTGCGTGCCGCCGAGCCTCGTGAAGATGTCTCTGGCGCTCTGGCTGTTCGCCATGTCCCCGATGTTCGACGCGATGCCGCCGAGTGCCGAGCCAAGGACGGCGGCGCCGGCGACCCAGCCGAAGAGCAGGCCCCGCTGCAGCCGCCAGGCCAGCGCGAACGGGCTGCGCAACCTGGTGCTGCCCGCCGGCCCCAGGCGGTCGGGAAGCAGCCCGGCGCCGATGTCCCGCTTGGCCACCAGCGCGTACGCGCCCATGGTGACCACCACCGCGAAGCCCAGCGTGATGAGCAGGACCCACCACCGGTTGCCCGCGTACGGCCGGAACTGCTGGCTCCAGCCGATCGGCGACAACCACGACAGCCACCGCGGCCCGCCCGCGTCGGACGTGTCGCCGATCGCCCGGATCAGGTAGACGGCGCCGAGCACCGCCGAAGAGAGCCCGACGGCCGTCCTGGCGCTGCTCGTCACCTGCACGATCACGGCCGTGATCGCGGCGAACGCGAGCCCGACCCCGACCCAGGCCAGCCCCGCGGCGACCGACCCGCTCGCGGGCAGCCCGCTGATGGTGAACACGACCGCAGCCAGCGCGCCGATCACGAGATTCAGGATGACGGCCACCAGCAGCGCCGCCGTGAGCGGCGCGTAGCGGCCGACCACGGTCGCGCCGAGCAGCTCCAGCCGCCCGGCCTCTTCCTCGGCCCGGGTGTGCCGCACCGTGACGATGATCGTGAGCACGGCGACCAGCACCGCGCCGAACACGAGCGTCTTCAACATCGCCTGGGTGTTGCCGAGCGCGGTCGGGTCGTAGACCCTGCCGTACATCGCGACGATCGCCGTGGTGCGGTTGTTGCTCGCGGCGGCCTCCACCCGGGACTGGACCGTGGGATAGAGGCTCTTCAGCGTGGCGCCCCCGGCCCACGCCGTCGCGACGAAGACATAGGTCCACACCACGAGCAGGATGCGCGAGCGGCGCATCGCGAGCCGGACGAGCGAGCCGGTGCCGGCGAGCGCGCTCATGGCCGCACCGCGGCGGGCGCGTTGGCGCCGCCGACGTCGTTGCCGGCCGGCAGGTCGCCGGAGTAATGGCGCAGGAAGAGCTCCTCCAGCGTCGGCGGCTGGCTGGTCAGGCTGCGCACGCCGGCCTCGGTGAGGCGTTTGAGGAGGCCGTCCAGCTTGTCGGTGTCGACCTCGCAGCTCACCCGGACGCCTTCGACGTGGAGGCCGTGGACGCCGGGCAGCTCGGCCAGGCCGTCCGGCGGCGCCGCCAGCTCGGCCTGGACGGAGGTGCGGGTGAGGTGGCGCAGGTCGGCCAGCGTGCCGGTCTCGACCGCGACGCCCTTGCGGATGATGGTCACCCGGTCGCACAGCGCCTCGACCTCGGCGAGGATGTGGCTGGACAGCAGCACGGTGCGCCCGCGCCGCCGCTCGTCCTCCATGACCTCGCGGAACACCGACTCCATGAGCGGGTCGAGGCCGGAGGTCGGCTCGTCCAGGATGAGCAGCTCCACGTCCGAGGCGAGCGCCGCGATCAGGCCGACCTTCTGCCGGTTGCCCTTCGAGTAGGCGCGCCCCTTCTTCTTCGGGTCGAGCTCGAACCGCTCCAGCAGGTCGGCCTTGCGGCGGCCGTCAAGGCCGCCGCGCAGCCGGGCGAGCAGGTCGATCACCTCACCGCCGGTGAGGTTGGGCCAGAGCGTGACGTCACCGGGCACGTACGCGAGTCGCCTGTGCAGCGCCGAGATGTCCCGCCACGGATCGCCGCCGAGCAAGGTCGCGGTGCCCGCGTCGGCCCTGAGCAGGCCGAGCAGGATGCGGATCGTCGTCGTCTTGCCCGCCCCGTTGGGTCCGAGAAAGCCGTGGATCTCACCGGTGCGTACGGTGAGGTCGAGGCCGTCGAGCGCGCGGGTCCGGCCGAAGGTCTTGACCAGGCCGGACACCGATATTGCGGTTGCCATGCCTCGCAGGCTACACTGATTTCACAAAGTTGTGAATCTTATGAAACCGGTTGATCGGCACATGGTGGAGTCGCACGAACCCGATCGAGTGGCGAGGTTCATCGAGCGGTTCGCCTCGACGCTCGTGACGGCCGGCATGCCGCGCATGCCGGCTCGCGTGTTCACCGCGCTGCTCGCGTCGGACGAGGGGCGCCTCACCGCGGCCGAGCTGGCGGAGACGCTGCGGATCAGCCCGGCCGCCGTCTCCGGCGCGGTCCGCTATCTCACCCAGGTCGCGATGGCCTCCCGCGAACGCGAGCCCGGCTCCCGCCGCGACCACATCGTCGTCCGCGACGATGCCTGGTACGAGATGATGATGGACCGCGACCGCGTGCTGAAGCAGTGGGAGGACATCCTCAGGGAGGGTGTCGAGGTCCTCGGCACGCAGACCCGGAGCGGCGCCAGGGTCGCCGAGACCCTCGCCTTCATCGAGTTCATGCACTCCCGCCTCCCCGAGCTGCTCAAGCAATGGCGCGAGCTGCGCGACCGGCACCTCGGCGGCGGCCCTTCCCCCGGCACCGCGGCCGGGGACCCCACGCCGTGACCGCTCGGCCCACGACGGTCTCAGCCCAGGAAGGCGTCGATCTCCGCGCGGGACGGCATCGACGTGCTCGCGCCCTCGGTGCGGACAGACAGCGCGGCGGCCGCGGCGGCGAAAGGCAGCGCATCGCCGGGAGGACGCCCCTCGGCCCGGGCCACCGCGAGCGCACCGGCGAACGTGTCCCCGGCCGCCGTCGTATCGACCGCGCGCACCTTCGGGGCGGCGACCCTGACCGGTTCGGCGCCACGCGCCCCGTACAGCGCGCCCCGCTCCCCCAGCGTGATGACCGCCTCCGGGACCATGTCCAGCAAGGCGGCCAGGGCGGGCTCGGCGCCAGTGGCTCCGGTGATCCCGGCCGCCTCGTGCTCGTTGGGCACCAGCAGGTCCACGCACGCCAGCAGGTCGCCGGGCAGCTCCCGCACCGGCGCCGGGGTGAGCACCACGGGGACGCCGGCGGCGCGGGCGGCGCGGGCGGCCGCCGTCACGGCGGGCAGCGGCAGCTCGAGCTGGAGCAGCAGCGCGGCGCTTCCGGCGAGGTCGGCGGGGTGCGGCGGGCGGGCGGCGGCGTTCGCGCCGGGCACGACGATGATGGAGTTGGCGCCCTCGCCGTCCACGACGATGTGCGCGATGCCGGACGCGCCCGGCACGGTGCGCAGCCGCGACACGTCGGCACCGGCCTCGGCCAGGGTGGCACGCAGCCGGGGCCCGAAGTCGTCGTCGCCGACGGCGCCGATGAACGTCACGTCGGCGCCGGCCCTGGCGGCCGCGATCGCCTGGTTCGCGCCCTTGCCGCCTGGCACCGTGCGAAACCCCCGGCCGGTCACCGTCTCACCCCGGCCGGGCGGTGCGGCGACGTACGCCACCAGATCCATGTTCGCGCTGCCGAACACCGCGATCGCCGTCATCTACCGCCTACTTACGGGTCGCGTCAGGCTTCCAGGCGGCCGTCGACGCGGCGGGGAATCCCGGGCCGCTCGCCCTCGCGCAGCTCGGGCGGGAGCAGCGGCTCGGGCACCGACTGGTAGGTGACCGGCCGCAGCCAACGCTGGATCGCGGCGGCGCCGACCGAGGTGTGCGCGGCGCTGGTGGACGCGGGGTACGGGCCGCCGTGCGTCATCGCCCAGGCGACCGCGACGCCGGTCGGGTAGCCGTTCCACACCAGCCGGCCGCTGCGCCGCGCCAGCAGGTCGAGCACCGGCGCGACCAGGTCCTCCTCACCGTCCTCCGCGTGAACGGTCGCGGTCAGCGCGGGCCGGAGCCAGGCCAGCGCGGCCGACAGGTCCTCGTCGTCGGCGTAGTCGGCCACGACGGCGAACGGCCCGAACACCTCGTCCAGCAGCGCGTCGTCCAGCCGGTCGGCCGGGACCCGCACCACGGTGGCCGCCACATCCCCGCCGGCGCCGCCGGCCCCGGCCCCGGCCCGGGAGGGCGCCGGCCGCGCGAGGACCGTGACGTCGGGGAGGGCGGCGGCGCGCTCGACGCCCGTCTCGTACGCCGCCCTGATGCCGGGCGTGAGGAGCGGCCCGAGGGGCAGGGTGGCGGCGTGCTCGACAAGCGCGCCGAGGAGCCGGTCGCCGGCGTCGCCGCGCGGCACGAAGAGCAACCCCGGCTTGGTGCAGAACTGCCCGTTGCCCAGCGTGAAGCTGGCAGCGGCCCCGCGGCCGATCTCCTCGGCCCGCGCCGCCGCCGCGCCGGGCGTGACGATCAGCGGGTTGAGGCTGCCCAGCTCCCCGTAGAACGGGATCGGCTCGGGCCTGGCCGCGGCCAGGTCGTGCAGCGCGCGGCCACCGCGCAGCGACCCGGTGAAGCCGACCGCCCTGATGTGCGGGTCGGTCACCAACGCCCGGCCGGCCTCCTCGCCGTAGACGAGGGCGAACGTCCCGGGCGGCGCCGCGCCGAGGCCGCGCCTGATGGCGTCGGCGCAGGCACGGGAGGTGGCCGGGTGCGCCGGGTGCGCCTTGGCCACGACGGGGCAGCCGGCCGCCAGCGCCGATGCCGTGTCGCCGCCCGGCACGCTGAAGGCCAGCGGGAAGTTGCTCGCGCCGAACACCGCGACCGGCCCGAGCGGCACCCGCGTCCGGCGCAGGTCGGGCCGCGGCGGGGTGGCCTCGGGGTCGGCATGGTCGATCGTCGCGTCGAGGTAGCCGCCGTCCCTGATCACCTCGGCCATGAACCGGAACTGGAACGCCGTCCTGGCCAGCTCGCCGGTGAGCCGCGCGGCGCCGAGCGCGCTCTCCCTGTCGGCCAGCGCGACGATGTGGTCGCCGTCCGCCTCGAGCTCGGCGGCCACCGACTCCAGCAGCGCGGCCCTGCCGTCCCGGCGCATCGCCGCGAACGCGGGGGCCGCGACCGCGGCCGCCGCGCCCAGCTGGGCGACCTCCTCCACCGGCGTCTCGATGGCCACGTGCTCGATCTCCTCGCCGGTACGGGGGTCGACGGAAGCGACGTTGGCTGTCATAGGCATTCCTCACCGGTCGGCGTGGCGGGTACGGGGCCGCCCACCACCGTAGCCGCGGGGTTCACGGGCTCGCCGCCCCGACGACCGAGTGCGGAGACTCCGTCGGGGCGGCCGCCGGACGGCCGCTGCGGCGGTCCCAGGGCAGCGCGCGGATCAGCAGCGCGATGACGGCGAAGGAGCCGAACGCCCACCAGATGTGCGCGTGCCACCAGCCGCCCTGGCTGAGACGGGTCAAGTAGAGATACCCGGTGGCCGCCCAGACGCTCGCGGCCGTGATCGCGACCCAGGCACCCCGGGTGGGCCGGGCGATCAGGAACGGCACCGGCCACAGCAGGTACTGTGCGCCGAAGCGGTAGGTCGCCACGATGAAGACGAGCAGGAGGGCGATGGTGAGGGTGATCGGCTCCGCGCGGCGCCACCACCACCCGGCGGCGAGCAGGGCGATGATGAGCACCAGGGTGCCGATGTGCCCGTACATGGCGGACTCCGCCGGCTTCCCGTGCGTCACGATCGTGGTCCAGCCCCAGTCGCCGATCACCGGCCGGGTGGACATGACCGCCTTCGCGGTCGCCGGCAGTTTGCCGAACGGCGTGTCGAGCACCAGCCAGCTGCTGAGCAGGAACGCGGCGGGCATCACCACAGTCCAAGCGAGCACGGTGAGCCGGCGGCGCGCCCCGGGGAGCAGAAGCATGATGCCGGGCACCAGGAGGATCGACCACGATGTCGATGTCACCGACAGCCCGGCCAGCATTCCGGCCAGGTGTGCCCGGTGACCGCGGGCGGCGAGCACCGCGGCCACGCCGAACAGCAGTGTGATCGGCACGAACTGCCCGTGGATCGAACTGACCATGACGGCCAGCGGCATACAGGCGTATTGGAAGCCGCAGAGCGCCCGGCGGCGCGCCGCCGCCGTCGCGGCCGCGCCTCGCGAGCCCCTGGCCCCCTCCGCGCCCGGCGCGGCCAGCCGGCCCACCAGGGGAATGAGCGCGATGTCGGCGATGACGGGGGCCAGCCGTGCGGCGGCGCCCCAGCCGAGTCCCAGCCACAGGTCGACCTTCCGCTCCGCGGCGAGGAGGTAGGCCATGAACGGCAGGAAGTGCCAGCCGCCCACGCGCTGCAGGTGGTTGACCGGATCCTGCCCGTGCAGCACGGACTTTGCCGCGTCCAGGAAGTCCACGCCGAGGTCCTGTGGCTGCCAGACGCCGTCGCGGACGGCGATGACCACGACGAAGACCCGCAGCAGCACGCCGACGCCGAGCGTCACGGCGAGCCGCGGCGCCCAGTCGCGGCGGGCGGCGAGCAGGGCAAGCGCCAGCCCGATCGCCAGCGGCAGCCCGACCACCAGAACATGGATCACCGGAGTATTCTCCTTTTCTCCTTGCCCCGCCGCCGAAGTCTGCCACGCCCAGGTGGGCTAGTGTCAGCGACGCCAGGTGCATAACGCGAATCGTGGGGAAGGAGCCACCTATGTCGGAGCTTGATGGCGCCTGTGTACTCATTACCGGTGGGACGGGATTTATCGGACGCCGCCTCGTCGCGGCGCTGCTCGCCGCCGGCGCCGAGGTCACCGTCGCCGATCAAGATCCGTACCCCGACCCCGACGTCCGCACGGTGGTGGGTGACCTGCGTGACCCCGCGGTACGGGAGGCCGCCGTCACGCCGGGCCTGGACGCGATCGTGCACCTCGCGGCGATGACCTCCGTGCTGCGCTCGATGGAGGAGCCGGCCGCGGTATTCCAGGTGAACGTGGACGTGACCGCCGACCTGCTCGAACGGGCCCGCGGGCACGGCGTCGGCCGCTTCCTGCTGGCCTCGACGAACGCGGTGACCGGCGATGTCGGGGCCACGCCGATCAGCGAGCTGACGCCGCCGCGCCCGCTCACGCCGTACGGGGCCACGAAGGCCGCCGCGGAGATGTTGCTCAGCGCTTACCACGGCGCCTATGGCATGCTGACCTGCGCACTCCGCTTTGCGAACGTGTATGGTCCCGGGATGCACCAAAAGGACAGCTTCGTGCCACGACTGATGCGGGCCGCGGCGTCCGGCACCGGAGTGCGCGTCTACGGCGACGGCCGCCAACTGCGCGACTACGTGCACGTCGACGACGTCGTGCAGGCCGTGACCCTGGCCTGGCGCGCGGATCACGCCGGCCCCCTCGTCGTCGGTGCCGGCCGGTCCACGAGCGTCAACGAGCTCATCGAGACCGCCCGGACGGTCACCGGCGCGGCGATCCCCGCGGAACATACACCGGCGCAACGGGGAGAGATGCCGGCCGTGGTGCTCGACATCTCCCTGGCCCGCTCGCTGGGCTACCGGCCGCGCCACGATCTCGCCTCGGGTCTGGCCACCGTGTGGCCCGAGTTCGCCCCGGCCGGCGCGGCCGCCGCCTCCCACCCGGTGGGCGCCTCATGACCTCCTGCGCGGAACGGCCAGGCCTGGTCACCGACCCCGATGCCGAGCTGGACGGCCGCGCGGTCGCGGAGTTCACCGCCGAGTACGGCGCCGCGCTGCCGCCCGTGGCGATCGTCATCGCCGCCTACAACGAAGAACGCGGCATCGGCGACGTCGTCGAGGCGACACCCGACCAGGTCGCCGGCATGGAGACCGCGACCATCGTGGTCGTGGACGGCTCGAGCGACGACACCGCCGCCGTCGCCCGCAAGCAGGGCGCGCTGGTCTGCGACGTCCCGGTCAACCGCGGACAGGGCGCGGCGCTGCGCCTGGGATACCGCATCGCGCGGGCCGGCGGCGCCCGCTACATCGTCACCACCGACGGCGACGGCCAGTACGACGCGGCGGACATCGAACGCGTCCTCGATCCCATCCTCGCGGGCGAGGCCGACTTCGTCACCGGATCGCGCATCCTCGGCCAGCAGGAGACCTACGACCGGGTGCGCCGGCTCGGCGTGTACGTGTTCGCCTTGATGGTGACCGTGCTGACCCGGCACCGGGTCACCGACACCTCGTTCGGCCTGCGCGCCATGCGCGCCGAGGTGACCGAGCACGTGACGCTGCGCCAGCCGCAGTACCAGGCTTCCGAGCTGCTCATCAGTGTGATCATGAACGGCTATCAGGTCACCGAGGTGCCGGCGACCCTGCGCCTGCGTGTCGCCGGGACCACCAAGAAGGGCGGCAACCTCAAGTACGGCTACCGCTACCTGCGGGTCGTACTCGGCACCTGGCGGCGCGAACGCCGCCGCCGCGACGGCTCCGGCCGCGGGCGCGCGCGGCGTGGCCCGCGCCGCCAGGCCCGGGGGTCACGCTCATGAGCTCATGACGAGCTCATGACGAGCCCATGACCGGCGACAGCTCATGACCGGTGACCATTTCATGACGGGGTGCGCCGGTTCATGACGGGGTGCGCTGGGTGCGGGCGACGCAGAGCACGGACTGGCCGAAGGGGATCGGGACGACCCGGTCCAGCACCCTCGTCACCGGCACGAGCCAGCGGTCGTAGGCTCCGGCCGCGCCGCCCTGCGGCGACATCGCCCGGCCCATCCGGACCGCGGCCCACCAGGCGAGGCCGCCCAGCAGGTTGACCGGCCGGACCAGCTCGACTGCCAGCCCGGCGCGCAGCACGGCGGCGCGCAGCGTCGCGGGGGTGTACCGGCGGACGTGCCCGACGCTGCGGTCGAACTCGCCGTACAGGCTCTGGTAGCCGGGCACCCACAGCACGATCGTCCCGCCCGGCACGACGCACCCGGCCAGCCGGGCCAGCAACCCGGCGTCGTCCGCGAAGTGTTCAAGGACGTTGATGGCCACCGCCGTGTCGACAGGACGGTCGAGCCGGTCGCCCGCTGTGAGGTCGAGCAGCCGCACCTCGGCCGCGGCGCGGCTCGCGAAGCGCTGCTTCAGCACCTCGACCGCCTCGGGATCGACGTCCGTGACCACGAGGCGCTCCAGCTCCGTGGACAGGTCGAGCAGCACGGCGGCGAACTCGCCGAGCCCGGCGCCGACCTCCAGCACGCTGCGCCCGACGTGCGGGGCGATCAGGTCGTACTGGTAACGCCGGTACCGCGGCTTGTCCCCGCCGCCCTCGGCGGCCCGACCCGCGGCCCGCCCGGTGGCGCGGACGAACGCGCCCTGCTCGCCGCTCGGCGCGCCCGCTCGCCCCTGCTCAGGCATCGGGCTCGTTGGTCGGGCTCGCGGCCGCGCGCCAGTTGACGGTGGGGCGGAGCACCTCGGGCCGCACCCGGTGGGCGTACCTCTTCGTCACCTCGAACAGCGAGGTGATCAGCGTGTCCGACAGCAGATGCGGGGTGAGGCCGAGGTCGAGCAGGCGGGTGTGGGCGACGTTGTAGTAGTGCTCTTCGTGCTCGACCCGCGGGTTGGGCAGGTGGTCGATGCGCACGTCGCCAGGGAAGCATTCGGCCACCGTCTCCGCGATGCCCTTGACCGACATGGCCTCGGTCATCTGGTTGAACACGCGGAACTCCCCGGGCTCGGCGGGGTTCTCGCACGCCAGCTGGACACACCGGACCGTGTCCCGGATGTCGATGATGCCGCGGGTCTGACCGCCGTCCCCGTACACCGTCAGCGGATGGCCCAGCACGGCCTGGATGACGAACCGGTTCAAGACCGTGCCGAAGACCGCGTCGTAGTCGAACCGCGTCGCCAGCCGGTCGTCGGCCGTCGTCTCCGGCGTCTGCTGCCCGTACACGACGCCCTGGTTGAGGTCGGTGGCGCGCAGCCCCCAGATCCGGCAGGTGAACTCGATGTTGTGGGAGTCGTGCACCTTCGACAGGTGATAGAACGACCCCGGTCGCTTGGGGTACAGCACGCGGTCGCGGCGGCCCTTGTACTCGATCTCGAGCCACCCCTCCTCGATGTCGATGTTCGGCGTGCCGTACTCGCCCATCGTGCCGAGCTTGACCAGGTGGATGTCGCGGTCCACCTCGGCGATCGCATACAGCAGGTTCAGCGTGCCGACCACGTTGTTGACCTGCGTGTACACCGCGTGCTTCCGGTCGATCATCGAGTACGGCGCGGCACGCTGCTCGGCGAAGTGCACCACCGCGTCCGGACGGAACTCCGCGAGCATGCGGTGGGTGAAGTCGGCGTCGGTCAGGTCGCCCACGTACGTGGCCAGCGCCTTGCCGGTCAACGCCTTCCACGCCGCCACCCGCACCTGCAGCGTCTCGATCGGGACCAGGCTCTCCACGCCGAGCTCGAAGTCGTACTGGCGGCGGACGAAGTTGTCCGCGACCGCCACCTCGTGACCGCACTGGGACAGGTGCAAGGCCGTCGGCCAGCCCAGGTACCCGTCCCCGCCCAGGACAAGAATCCGCATTCACGTCTCCTGACTTGCTCAGCGCGCGTTCCCGAACTCTTCGGACGCACTCGTTGACATCGCGTTCATCGGACATGGAACCGTATCGTGGCGGGGCCGGATCCGCGCCGATCCGGTCCGCGGTCCCGCGGTCGCCGTGTATCGGCGGCGCCAGGGGCGGCGGTGTCCGGACGCGGCAGCGCGGCCAGCCAGTCGCCGATTCGCATGATCAGTTCGGGGGTCGCGGCCGCCTCGGCGTGCCCGAAGCCGCGCTCCACCCACAGCTCGCGCGGCTCGGCGGCCGCGGCGTACAGCTGCTCGGCGTGCTCGAGCGGGAAGAAGTGGTCGGCGTCGCCGTGCACGATCAGCACCGGGGCCGGCGCGATCTTGCCGATCACCTCATGCGGCGCGGCGGGCACCGGGTGCCAGCCACCGGCCGCGATCCGCGTGCGCTTGACGATGCGGGCCGCCAGCCGCCCCGAGCGTTGCTCGATCGCCCAGTGCACCTGGCGCATCGGCACGGTGTCGCGGTAGTACCAGCGCGCCGGCGAGCTGACCGACACGACGGCGTCCACCTCGCCGTACAGGCCCGCGTGCCTGATGGCGACGGAGGCGCCCATCGAGAAGCCGATGACCGCGACCTGCCGGTATCCGAGGTCGCGCGCGTGCACCACCGCCGCCTCGAGGTCGAGCACCTCCCGATCCCCCACGGTGGACCGGCCGCCAGACCGCCCGTGCCCGCGGAAGTCGATGGCCAGCACGCCGCCGTACCGGTTGAGCACCCCCGCGATCCGCCGGATCGGCGGCCGCCGCCACGCGCCGGTGAACCCGTGTGCCAGCACCACGCACCGTTCGAGGTCCCCGGCGAAGTGGCCGGCGTCGATGCGCACGCCGTCGGCGGCGAAGAGCACCTGCGGTCGTACGGTCATCCGCCCTCCCACCCGTTCGGTACGATTCCATGATTCCCAATCCGGGCGCGGTAGCCCTCCCCCGGGGTGTCCTCATGCCGGGTAGGAGTGCGTCTCCGAGGCCTTGACGGCGGCCCACAGGAGCCGGCCCTCGGCCAGCTCGAGCTCGGCGACGGCGGCCTGCGTCACGTCGGCGGCGACGGAGATCGGCCCGTCGAGGTGCACGCGCACCTGGTCGCCGTGGCGTTCGACGCCGTCCACCCTGGCCTGCCACAGGTTGCGCGGGCTGCCGTCGGGGCGGCTCCTGAACAGCGCGACCGCGCCGGGCGGGAACGCCACGAACACCTCTCCGTGCCCCGACTCCACGGCCTCGATCCGCACCCCGGACGGCAGCGTCACCACGTGGCCGGCGGCGACGCCGCGGTAGAGGTTGAGGCCGACCAGCCTGGCGACGTAGTCGGTACGGGGATGGCGGGCGACCTCGGCGGGCATGCCACGCTGCACCACGCGGCCGTCCTCGATCACCACGAGCCGGTCCGCGAGGACCATCGCGTCCAGCGGGTCGTGGGTGACGAGGACGGTGACGCCGTCGAAGGCGGCCAGGTGGCGGCGCAGCTCGGCGCGGACGTCCAGCCGGGTGTGCGCGTCGAGCGCGGCCAGCGGCTCGTCCAGGAGCAGCAGCCGGGGCCCCACGGCAAGCGCGCGGGCGAGCGCGACCCGCTGGGCCTGCCCACCGGACAGCGCGCGCGGCTTCTTGGCCGCGTGGTCGGCGAGGCCGACGCGGGCCAGCCACTCCCCCGCCGTGCGGCGCGCCTCGCCCTTGCCGACGCCGCGGCTGCGCGGGCCGAACGCGACGTTCTCCAGTGCGGACAGGTGGGGAAAGAGCAGGTAGTCCTGGAAGACCATGCCGATGGGGCGGCGCTCGGCCGGCAGCGCGTGCAGCGGCTCGCCGCCGAGGTCGATGGCGCCGTCGCCGAGTCCGGTGAGCCCGGCCAGCGCCCGCAGCGCCGTGGTCTTGCCGGCGCCGTTCGGTCCGAGCAGCGCCACGACCTCGCCCGGCTCGGCCGCGATCTCGATGTCGAGCGTGAACGCGCCGCGCCGTACGAGCAGCCGCGCCCACAGCCGGCTCACGGCGCGCTGACCCATCGGTCGCGCAGGCTCGCCAGCACGGCGACGGAGACCGCGAGCAGCACCAGGCTGAGCACGATCGCGGCCTGCGGGTCGGTCTCCAGCGCGAGGTAGACGCCGAGCGGCATGGTCTGGGTGCGGCCGGGGAAGTTGCCGGCGAACGTGATGGTCGCGCCGAACTCCCCGAGCGCCCGCGCCCAGCTCAGGATCGCCCCGGCGGCGATGCCCGGCGCCACGAGCGGCAGCGTGACCCGGCGGAAGGCGGTCCAGCGGGTGGCGCCCAGCGTCGCCGCGGCCTCTTCGAAGCGCCGGTCGGCCGCGCGCAGCGCGCCCTCGACGCTGATGACCAGGAACGGCATGGCCACGAAGGTTTCGGCGACCACGACGCCCGCCGTGGTGAACGGCAGGGTGAGCCCGAACGCCCGGTCGAGCCACTGGCCGGCGATGCCCTTGCGGCCGAGCACGAGCAGCAGCGCGACGCCGCCCACGACGGGGGGCAGCACGAGGGGCACCGTCACGAGGGCGCGCACGACGCGGCGGCCCGCGAAGTCGACCCGGGCCAGCAGCCACGCCAGCGGGACGCCGAGGAGCAGGCACAGCGCGGTAGCGGACGTCGCGGTGAGCAGTGACAGCTCCAGCGCGTCGCGAACCTGCGGCGCGCCGAGCCTGGTCCCGAGCGTGGACCACGGCGCGCGGACGAGCAGCCCGACCACCGGCAGCACCAGGAACGCCAGGCCGGCAAGCGCGGGCACCATGAGACCCCACGGGATCCGCCCGGCGACCGGGCCGGTCATGGGGCCGGTCATGGGGCCGTGAACGGCGGCTTCACCGCGGGCTCCGCAGCATCTCGGGCACCTCGACGACGACGTTGGTCGACTTGACCACGGCGTCCGCCACCACGCCGGGTTCGAGCCCGAGCTCGTCGGCGGCCTCCCGGCTCATCAGCGAGACCACCCGGAACGGGCCGGCGGCGATCTCGACCTGCGCCATGACGGCGTCGCGGACCACGTCGGTGACGATGCCGCGGAACCGGTTGCGGGCCGAGGACGCCGGGCCGGCGCCTGATCCGGCGTCGGGTGCCGCGGAATCGGCCTGCGCCCGCGCGAACGCGGCCAGGTCACCGCCGGCCACGAGCCGGTGCCCGTGCTCGTCGCGCCGCGCCGGGAGCCGGCCCTGGTCCACCCAGCGGCGGACGGTGTCGGCGCTGACCCCGAGGAGACCCGCCACCTCACTGATCCGGAACATGGCCATACGTGGCAGCCTATGCGGCGCACCAGCGAGCTGAAAACCGTAGTGCCCTGGTACGTGCCAGCGTCCGCCCGTCCATTGGCTCGTATCCGCGGTAGGCGGATTTCATGGCCGTTCGGCACTCCGCCCGGCTCGATGGGGGGTGATACGGAAAAAAGTCACCGTTCTTCGGAAAATAGACAAAAACCACAGTTCACCGCGCATGGTCGTACGCCGGCCCAAGGGCGGCAACGGCGAGTCGGATCGCCGTTGACTCGGTACGCTCCGGAAGGCAGGAACGGGTCCCTGTCAACAAGATCCCACCCGCTCCGGCAATGATCCGAGCGCCGGCAGAGTTGCCATACTTCTGCAGCTTATTTGGCATATATTCGCCCTTGTTGTGGCTGAGGGCGTTCTCCAAGATTTGCGTACCTTCGGGCGTCAACCGGACGTCCAACTCCCCGCAGGAGGCTCCGTGAGAACGCGATCCGTTCGGCGTACGGCCGTACTCGCCGCCGCCGGCCTGGCGGCGGGCACCCTCGTCGCCACCTCGGCGGCGGCGACCGCCTCAGCCGCGCCCGACCCCGCCAAGCTCGCCACGACGCTGACGCAGCGGCTGGGCGCGCACACCGCCGGCGCATACCTCGACCGAGGCACCGGCAAGCTCGTCGTCACGGTGACGGACGGCACCGCGGCGCGGAGCGTCCGCGCGGCCGGGGCGGTCCCGCGGACCGTGGCGCGCGGCGGCGCCGCGCTGGGACAGGCGACCGCCGAGCTCAGCCGGTCGGCCAAGGTGGCCGGCACGGCGTGGGCGGTCGACCCGGCGACCGACCAGGTCGTCCTGTCCGTCGACGACTCGGTGACCGGCGCGAAGCTGACCAAGGTGCAAGCCGCCGCGGCCAGGCTCGGCGACGCCGTGAGGGTCGAGCACGTGGCCGGCACGTTCAGCACCAGGATCAACGGCGGGGACGCCATCTACGGCGGCAACGCCCGCTGCTCGCTCGGCTTCAACGTGCGCAACAGCGCCGGCACCTACTACTTCCTGACCGCCGGGCACTGCGGCAACATCGCGTCGAGCTGGTACTCCAACTCGAGCCACACCACGCTGATCGGGACGAGGCGCGGGAGTAGCTTCCCTGGCAACGACTACTCGATCTTCACCTACGCCAGCGGCATCTCCCACTCCGGCGTGGTCGACCTCTACAACGGCAGCAACCAGGACATCACCT
This sequence comes from Streptosporangiaceae bacterium, assembly GCA_036378315.1. Taxonomy (GTDB): domain Bacteria; phylum Actinomycetota; class Actinomycetes; order Streptosporangiales; family Streptosporangiaceae; genus CALAED01. The sequence goes on from DASUWU010000112.1 coordinate 81,073, forward strand.
CCGCCGGCAACGCCGTCGTCGGCCAGTCCGTACGGCGCAGCGGCAGCACGAGCGGCGTCCACAGCGGCACGGTGACCGCGTTGAACCAGACGGTGAACTACGCCGAGGGCACGGTCACCGGCCTGATCAGGACGACCGTCTGCGCCGAGCCGGGCGACAGCGGCGGCCCCCTGTTCGCCGGCAGCACGGCGCTCGGTCTGACGTCGGGCGGCAGCGGCAACTGCTCGAGCGGCGGCACCACGTTCTTCCAGCCGGTGACCGAACCGCTCAGCGTGTACGGCGTGAGCGTCTACTGACGGCCGGTCGGCGGCCGCGACTTGCCCGTGCGTTCGGGCGCTGAGCTGCCGTCTTACGAAACAGACCCGGCATCGATCCGGTGCCGGTCCGCGGAGGTCCCGGGCCGCGGCCCGCCCGGGACCTCGGCGTTCTCCCGACCCGATGCGTTGCGGAGATCTGCCAAACATCCTGACCAATTTAGTAAGAATCCACCACTAAACGTAACTCCGCGAGTATTTCTCACAATTTCGGGTAATTCGAGCAGCGGTCGTTGACTCCCCCATCCCCCGCTCGGAGGCCCATGTGACGACCCATCCCGCCCGACGCGCCGCCCTCATCGGCGCCGCCGCCACATTGCTGGGCGGCACCATGCTGGCCGCGACGACGCCGGCCCTGGCGCGGGCGACCGCGCCGGCGCCGAACCCCGAACGCATCGCGACGACGATGGCCAAGCAGCTCGGCGCGCGCAGCGCCGGCTCCTACCTCGACCGCGCCAGCGGCCGCCTCGTCGTCACCGTCACCAGCGCGGCCGACGCCCGAGCGGTCAGCTCGGCCGGCGGCGTGCCCAAGACGGTCGCGCGCAGCGGCGCCGACCTCAGCAGGGCCACCGCCACGCTGAACCGCACAGCAAAGGTCGCCGGCACCGCCTGGGCGGTCGATCCGGCCACCGACCAGGTCGTCGTGTCCGTCGACGACACCGTGACCGGGGCGAAGCTCGCCAAGGTGCGGGCGGCCGCGGCGAAACTCGGCGACTCCGTCCGCGTCGAACACGTGGCCGGCGCGTTCACCACGCGGATCAGCGGCGGCGACGCGATCCTCGGCACGCAGTTCCGCTGCTCGCTCGGCTTCAACGTGCGCAACAGCGCCGGCACGTTGTTCTTCATCACCGCCGGGCACTGCGGCAACGTCGAGCCCAACTGGTTCACCTCGGGCGGGACCTTCATCGGCTCGACGGTGGACAGCAGGTTCCCGACCGACGACTTCGCCATCGTCCAGTACGGCGGCAGCGTCACCGCCAGCGGCACCGTCGGCTCGCAGGACATCACGTCCGCGGCCAACGCAGTCGTCGGGCAGACGGTCTCGCGTCGCGGCAGCACCACCGGCGTGCACAGCGGCAGGGTGACCGCGCTCAACCAGACGGTGAACTACCCAGAAGGCACCGTCTTCGGCATGATCCGCACCACCGTGTGCGCCGAGCCGGGAGACAGCGGCGGCTCGCTCTACGCCGGGAGCACCGCGCTGGGCATCACCTCGGGCGGCAGCGGCAACTGCACGAGCGGCGGCACCACGTTCTTCCAGCCGATAACCGAACCGCTCAGCCGCTACGGCGTGAACGTCTTCTGACCGAGCCGGACACCCCAAGAATGCCCCAAGACCCCGCCTACCCCGCCTGAACCCCGCCCCGTCGGCCCCCTGCCCAGCGCAGGGGGCCGGTGGCGTTTTCCGGCCGGGATCGCCCGCTTCCAGTACGGGCAAAGCAGTCCCCATGCGGACCCCACCGGCAGTATCGCCGCAGGCCAAGCGGCCCATCCGGCGGCTAAGCTCGCGAGTTGAGGCAGCCGTACGGACCGTACGCACGGCGCGCGGGACAACGGGGGACGCACGCGGACGATACGCGGGACGATCAGGATGGAGGCCCGCGGTGGGGGACAACGCGGTGGGGGACAACGCCGTCCCACCCCCGGGCGTGGACACGACGAAGCCCAGCATCGCCCGGGTCTATGACTATCTCCTCGGCGGCAAGGACAACTTCGCCGTCGACCGCGAGGTGGGCGAGATGTCGCTCCGGATCATGCCGGACGGCAGGGAGGGCCCCAGGTCCAACCGTGCCTTCCTGCGGCGGGCGGTGCGCTACCTGGCCGCCGACGCGGGCATCCGCCAGTTCCTCGACCTCGGCTCCGGCCTGCCCAGCCAGGGCAACGTGCACGAGGTCGCGCAGGCGGTCGACAAGAAGGCACGCGTGGTCTACGTCGACTACGACCCGGTCGTCCTCGCGCACGCCAGGGCGCTGCTCGCCGGCGACTACAGCGACGTCGTCCTGGGGGACCTGCGCGGGCCAGAAACGATCTTGAATCATCCCGCGGTCAACGCGATGCTCGACTTCGACCAACCCGTCGCGCTGCTGCTGCTGTCGGTCCTGCACCACATCGGCGACGACGCCGACCCGGCCGGCATCGTGGCCGCCTACCGCGACGCGGTGGCCCCCGGCAGCCACCTGGCCATCTCACACCTGCACAAGCCGAGCCCCGACCTGCTGGAAGACCGCGAGCTGGCCGAGCTCAGCGAAGAGGTCTTCAGGAAGGCGTTCGGCACCTCCCGCTGGCGTGGCGAGGAGGAGATCCGCTCGTTCTTCGGCGACTGGGACATGGTGCCGCCCGGGCTCGTCCCTGTGGTCGACTGGCGCCCGGAACCCGGTGATCCGGGCAAGCGCTACCTCACCTACCGCCTCGTCCTCGGCGGCGTCGCCAGGAAGCCCTGAGCGTCCCGCCCCCGCGAGCCGCCGGCCGGGAGGCGGGCCGGCGGATCAGGAGAGCCGGCCGGTGGCGACGGCGGTGACGGAGCAAAAGCCGATGGGCCCGGCGGAGTCGTACATGGTGCAGTGCGCGACCGCGACGCCGTCGTCGGCCAGGTGACCGGCCGACTCCAGGCCGATGGCCTCGCTGACCGGAAGCCGGCCGAGCGTGAGGGTGTAGTCGGCGTTGATGTAGTAAAGCCCGGCGGTCCCGTACAGCGTCAGCGGGCTGGTGACGTCGGCGGCGAGCGCCACCCGTACGAGCGGCGACGCCGACTCGCCGTCGACGAGTTCGTGGGCCTCGCGGATCCACGCGCGGCGCCGCGCGGCCGACTGCCACACGTCGTCTGGGGTCGGGGGCGGTCCGGCGGGGCCGGCGCCGCCGGCGGCGGCCTGTCCGGCCAGCGGCCACAGGTGGAAGGCCGCGCCGTTCATGGGAGGCCCGAGCTCGTCCGGGCCTGGAGCGTCCCAGTTCGGCGTGGTCCACAGCTCGCCCGGCGGTGGCGCGCCGCGCCGGAGCAGCACGGCGGACGCCCTCGCCACCTCGCCGTCGGCGGTCGTCACGGCCGCGTCGGCGACCCGGACGCGCCCGCCGTCGCGGACCCGCCTGGTGGTGACCCGTAGCGGGACCATGCCGACCCGCCGGAACAGGTCCACGGTGAGCCGGGCGACGTGGAGGTCCTCGCTCGCGTGCTCCCGCTCGATGGCCCGGGCCATGAGGCCGCCGAGCAGCCGGCCGTGCATCATGTCCGGGGCCCAGGGCCCGCGGGCGTGCGGGGCCGGGATCAGTTCATCGCCCGCGACGGTGAAGAACGCCTCCTCGCCCGCTGCCTCCACCACGAACTCCGCCCCCTCCGCCAGGTCGCGCCCCGCGATCGGCCGGCGGCCCGGCCGATCACTCTCGCCTAGAGTGGGATTCTAGGATCTCGGCCTGGCCGGCGCCCACCTGGCCCACGGGGCCCGCCCGTGGTCGCCACCCGCGCGGAGCGGCGGGCAGCGTCACGGTGACGTCGAGGCCGCCGTCGCGGCGGGCCGCCGCGGCCACCGCGCCGCGGTGCGCGGCCGTGATCGCGGCGACGATGGACAACCCGAGGCCGTGCCCCTGCCCGTCGGCCGCCCGGTCGGCGGCCTGGCGGCGGAACGGCTCGAACAGCGGCCCGACCATGGAGGCCGGGATGAGCCGGCCGCCGTTGGAGACCCGAAGCCGCGCGGTGCCGCGGTCGCCGGCCGCGGTCGCCACCTCGATCCAACCGCCCGGCGCGTTGTGGCGTACCGCGTTGTCGATCAGGTTGGCGGCGAGCCGTTCCAGCAGCACCGGGTCGCCGCGCACCGGCGACGGGCGCAGCTCGCTGGAGACGGTGAGCCCCACCGCATCGACGTCGGACCGTACGGCGGCCAGTGCCCGTTCCACGGTGACGGCGAGGTCGACGTCCTCGTACCGCTGGACCCCGCGCTCGCTGCGCGCGAGGGTGAGCAGGCTGGCGATGAGGTGTTCGTGGTGGCTGACGGCACGGCGCACCCGCCGGCCCATGGTGAGCAGCGACTCGACCGTGGGGTTCGGGTCGGCCAGCGCCACGTCGACGGCGGCCCGCTGCACGGTCAGCGGGGTGCGCAGCTCGTGCGAGGCGTTCGCGACGAAACGCCGCTGCGCCTCGAACGCGGCGGCCAGCCTGCCGAGCATCTCGTCGAAGGTGTCGGCGAGCTCTTTGATCTCGTCGCGCGGTCCGCGCAGGTTGATGCGCTCGTCCATGGTGTCGGTCGACAGCCGCCGCGCCGTCGCCGTGATGTCGCGCAGCGGCCGCAGCACCCGGCCGGCCATCAGCCAGCCGAGCGCCACGGCGATCACCGACACGATGCCCAGCGCCTCGGTCGACCGCAGCAGGAGCTGATGGAGCGCGTCGGCCCGCTGCTGGGCCAGCGCCTGCGTCAGGTGCTCGCGCAGTGCGTCGATGTTCCGCCGCTCCACCGGCGGCAGGAACGGCGCCGGCGCGGGCGGCGGGCGCCCCGACACGCCGATACCGGGGCCGGCGCGGCGCTCGATCTGCCGGGCGAACAGGCCATAGGTGATCGCCAGCAGGACGGCGCCCACGGCGAGGAACAGGCCGCCGTACAGCGCGGTGAGTCGCAGCCTGATGGTGGCCGGCGGGCGGCGCGCCCACGCCCGCCCGAGCGCTCTCGTCACCATGGCCTACGCGATCCGGTATCCGGCTCCTGGCACGGTCGCGATGACGCCCGGCTCGCCGAGCTTGCGGCGCAGCCGCATCATCGTCACCCGCACCGTGTTGGTGAACGGGTCGGCGTGCGCGTCCCAGACCCGTTCCAGCAGCTCCTCGCTGGTCACCACGGCACCGTCCGCGCCGAGCAGGACCTCGAGCAGGCCGAACTCCTTGGCCGTCAGGTCCAGCGGCCGCCCGCCGCGGGTCGCCGTCCGCCGTGCCGCGTCCACGGTGAGGTCGCCGCGCGTCAGCACCGGCGGGATCGCCGGCCGCGACCGCCGCCCGAGCGCGCGGATCCTGGCCACCAGCTCGGCGAACGCGAACGGCTTGGCCAGGTAGTCGTCGGCGCCGCGGCTCAGCCCGTCCACCCGGTCGTCGATCGTGCCCGCCGCCGTCAGCATCAGGATGCGCGTCATCGCCTCGCCCGCGACGAGCCGCCGGCAGACCTCGTCGCCGTGCACGTCCGGCAGGTCGCGGTCGAGCACGACCACGTCGTAGTCGTTGACGGTGAGCTGTTCGAGCGCGCTCTCCCCGCCGAGGGCGGCGTCGACCGCCATCCCCTCCGCCCGCAGCCCTTCGAGCAGGATCTCCACCAGGTCCGCCTGATCGTCCACGACCAGCACCCGCATCCCCGCCCCCCTTCTCGTCCGCACCGCGGACGCCGCCGCACGGCCCGGGCCCCCTCCACCGTGGCAGGCCC
>DASUWU010000113.1:0-8762 GCA_036378315.1 Streptosporangiaceae bacterium
CTGCAGACCAAGAACGGCCCCCTGGACTACCAGGCGAGGGAGCCCATCCATCCGATGTTCGGCCGCATGGAGAACACCAACCAGGCGATCGAGCTGCAGATCACCCAGGAGTACACGGGGCAGAACACGATGCTCTGCTACCTGGCCCCGATGTGGGAGGAGGTCTTCAAGACCGACACCTTCGCCACGGACGAGCGGGGCCGGCTGCTCGGCAAGCGCCTGGTGGGCCACGTCGTGGACGGAACGGCTCAGCACCAGGCGGACACCGCGATTGTGGGCGTGGCCAACCTGGGCAACGCGGACAACCTGACCGGGCACCACTTCTCCCAGGCGAACCTGTTCGCCTTCGGCCGCCAGTCCTGGGACTGGACGCTGGACTCCGCCGACATCGCCGCCGACTGGGTCCGGATGACCTGGAGCAACCGCGAGCACGTGGTCGGCACCATCGTGCGGATGATGATGGGCTCGCGGGAGGCGCTGGTGAGCTACCAAACCCCCTTCGGCATCGGGCACCAGTTCCGGTCGAGCGACCACTACGGCCCGGCCCCAGATCAGCGGGTCGCCAGGGAAGACCAGAGCCCCGTGTACTTCAACAAGGCGGACGGCGCCGGTCTCGGCTACGACCGCTCGCCCACCGGGAGCGACTTCACCGCCCAGTACTTCCCGACCCTGGACGCCAGATACGGGGACATCGACACCGTTCCCGAGAACCTCATGATGTGGTTCCACCACGTGCCGTGGGACCGCCGGATGAGGAGCGGCCGGATCTTCTGGGACGAGCTGGTCTACCGCTACCAGATGGGCGTCCAGTACGTCACCTGGATGCGGCAGACGTGGGGCTCCCTGGAACCCGCCATCGACGCCCGCCGCTTCGCCGAGGTCAAGGCCAAGCTCGCCAAGCACGAAGCCGACGCCGCCGACTGGCGGGACACCTGCGTGAACTACTGGAAGGGGTTCAGCGGTAGGGACATTCCCGTCGACGACGGCCCGCTGTCGATCAAGATCGTGGTCGGCGGGCGGACGTTCGGCGGCTTCGACCTGTCCGCCCAGTCCTACCCGATCACCATCCCCGCCGGCGCGTCACCCGCGATCACCAAGGTGATCCCGGCCCACCGGGCGGCGCGGAACGAGATCGTCTCGCAGGCCGACGGCGTTCCGGGACAGGCCGTCGTGAAGGTCACCAAGAACGATTTCTTCGGACCTCTGGTGAAGAACTACGTCTTCACCATGCAACGCGCCGCCGCGTAGCACCCACGGGATTCACCAGTCGAGTCCGCCGCCGGAGAGCCGGTGCCGGGCCTCCGCCTCGCTCATGTCCACGCGCTTCGCGGCTCGCCACCACCAGTGCAATTCGGGGACCCAGGACGGAACATCCCGGATCGGCGGAGCGTCCCGCGCCGCGTCCGACAGTTCCTCATCGATCTCGTCGAGGTCGGCCAGCGCCAGGTCGTCAAACTTATAGAACTCCGCGAAGTCCTCCCTGAGGAACTGCAGCGCTGAACGCTCCGCACAGGCGAACCGGTATCCATCGAGCCGGCCCCGCTGGGCGTGCGCGAGGACGCGGCCGCGGTAGGCCGCGAACTGTCCGGGGTTGCGCCCGCTGTTCAGCGAGGTCGCCGCGCGCGCCCGAAACCGCCGAAGTTCGCCGGGATCCGGAACGTCCCCCCGGGCCATCGCCGCTCGCAGTGCCAGCAGGCCGCCCATCGCGTCGCGAACGAGCGCGATGCCGTTCGGCGGGCCCGGCTCCGCCTCTTCCAGGGCGGACACGACGCTCCGCATGATCGCTTCCGCCGGCCGGGCATCCTCGGCAGCCACGTTCACCAGCCTTCGCCTGGACATGCACCTGCGGATGAGTCTGGCATCGGGCGCCGGAGCGGGCGAAAAACCATTGGCCGCGCCCAGGACCGGCTCGTTAGCCTCGACCGGTCATGCGCGACCTTCCCCTGCCCGATCCCGGCGAAGCCGACCATCGCTCGCCGCCGCGCTACCTGCTGTGGGTGGCGCGGTTACTGCTGCCCTCGCTCAGCGCCGGCATGGGATGCGGCATCGTCTGGATGGTCACCCAGGCGCTGATGCCGGCCGTCATCGGCCGTGCCATCGACTCCGGCATCTCCGGCGCCGACGCCGGCGCGCTGACGGCATGGTCGGGCACGCTGCTCGCCCTCGGCGTGGTGCAGGCGGCGGCCGGCGTCGTCCGGCACCGGTACGCCGTGTTCAACTGGCTGGCGGGAGCCTACCTCACCATCCAAGTGGTGACGAGGCAGGCGACGCGGCTCGGCGCCACGCTGCCGCGGCGGCTGGCCACCGGCGAGGTCGTCAGCGTGGGCATCGCGGACATCGCGCACGTCGGCAACGCGCTGGAGGTCATGGCCCGCGCGGCCGGGGCGGTCGTGTCCATCGCCGCGATCGGCGTGGTCCTGCTGCTGAGCTCGCCGCCGCTCGGGCTCATCGTGCTGCTCGGCGTGCCGGTCATGGCGGCCGCGGTGGCGCCGCTGCTTCGCCCGCTCCACCGCGCCCAGCAGCGCCAGCGCGAGCTGGTGGGGGAGCTCACCACCCGGTCCGGTGACATCGTCGCCGGGCTGCGGGTGCTGCGGGGCGTCGGCGGCGAGCGGGTGTTCGCCGACCGCTACCGCGCCGAGTCCCAGGCCGTCCGGCGGGCCGGGGTGCGGGTGGCCAGGGCCGACGCCGTGCTCGAGGGCGCGCAGGTGCTGCTGCCCGGGCTGCTGGTCGCGCTGGTCACCTGGCTGGGCGCCCGCTTCGCGCTCAGCGGCACGATCTCCGTGGGGCAGCTCGTCGCGTTCTACGGCTACGGGTTCTTCCTGATCCAGCCGGTGCGGACGCTCACCGAGGCGGCCGACAAGGTCACCAAGGCGCTGGTGTCGGCCGGCCGGATCAACCGGGTCCTCGCCATGCGGCCCGACCTGCCCGACGAGGGCACGGCCGCGGCGCCGGGCCCGGCGGACCGGGCGGACCTGGTGGACATCGCCTCGGGCCTCGTGGTCCGGCCCGGCCGGCTGGTGGCGGTGGCCGCGGCCGACCCCGCCGACGCGCAGGCGATCGCGGACCGGCTGGGCCGGTTCGCCGCCGGCGACGTGGCCTGGGGCACGGTACGCCTCGACGCCGTGCCGCTGGCGACCGTACGGCGCCGCATCGTCGTGGCGACCAACGACGACCGGTTGTTCTCCGGGCGGCTCGGCGACGAACTGGCCAGCGGCGGCGGCTCGCCGGACGGCGTACGGGCGGCCCTGCACACGGCCTGCGCCGAAGACCTGGTGGCCGACGTCGGGCTCGACTCGTTCCTCGCCGGCGGCGGGCGCGAGCTGTCCGGCGGGCAGCGGCAGCGGCTCCGGCTGGCCAGGGCGCTGGCGACCGACGCGGACGTGCTGATCCTGGTCGAGCCGACCAGCGCGGTGGACGCGCACACCGAGGCGCGCATCGCCGGCCGGCTGGCCGAGGCGCGCGCCGGCCGCACCACGATCGTGTGCACGACCAGCCCGCTGGTGCTCGACCGCGCCGACCACGTCGCGTACGTGGAGGCGGGCGAGGTCGTCGCCGAGGGCACGCACCGCGACCTGCTGTCCGCTGAGCCCAGGTACGCCGCGTCCGTCACCCGCGACGAGCCTGCGGCCACGCCGGCGCCGGAGAACCGACCGGAGAACCGACCGGAGGCCCGGCCAGAAGACCGACCTGAAGCCCGGCCGGAAAACCGGCCGGAAAACCGAAGGAAGCCCAGGCGGAAACCCCGCCACGAGACCGTGGAAGAGCTCGCATGAACGGCCGATCCGGTGCCACCGAGATCCTGCCCGTCGCGTCGGCGGCGCAGGTGCGGGCATACGCGCGCCGGCTGACCCTGCGCTACCCGCGCGACCTCGGATTCGCGCTGGCGGCGCACGGCCTGGCCGCGGTGTGCGGGCTGGCCGCGCCGCGGCTGCTCGGCGAGCTGGTGCAAGGAGTCAAGGACGGCACCAGCCACTGGACCGTCGACGCGATCGCGCTCGCCATCGCCGCGTTCGCGCTCGCCCAGGCGGTGCTCATCAGGTTCGCCCTCTTCGCCTCCGCGCGGCTGGGCGAGAAGGTGCTGGCCATGCTGCGCGAGGAGTTCGTCGAAGCGGTGCTGGCCCTGCCGCTGTCCGTCGTCGAACGGGCCGGCACCGGCGATCTGGTCACCCGCACGTCGCGGGACGTCGACACGCTGGCCCGCAGCGTCCGGCACGCCGTGCCGGAGACGCTGATCGCGATCGTGACCGGGGCGTTCGCGCTCGGCGCCCTGGTGCTGGTCGGGCCGCTGGTGGCGCTGCCCTGCCTGGTCGGCGTGCCGCTGGTGTGGGGGAGCACCCGCTGGTACCTCAAGCGCTGCCGGGACGGCTACCTGCGCGAGAACGCCGCCTGGGCCGAGGTCACCGAGGGGCTGACCGAGACGGTGGAGGGCGCGCGTACCGTCGAGGCCCTGGGGCTGGCCGACCGGCGCATCGCCCGCGGCCGGGCCGACATGGCGGGCTCGTGGGCGGCCGAGAGGTACACGCTCGGCCTGCGCACCGTCTGGATCCCGCTGGTGGAGTTCGGCTACGTGCTGCCGGTCGTGGCGACGCTGCTGATCGGCGGGCTGCTCTACCTGCACGGCATGGCGTCGCTGGCCCAGGTGACCGCCGCCACGCTGTACGTCCAGCAGCTCATCGACCCGCTGGACAGGCTGCTCACCCAGGTGGACGAGCTGCAAGTGGGCGGCGCGTCGCTGGCCCGCCTGCTCGGGGTGGCCGCGGTGCCGGACGACCGTACGCCGGCCGCCGCGGACTCCGCGCGGCGGCCGGCCGGCGAGCGGATCGTCGCGCGTGACGTCCGGTACGCCTACCGCGAGGGCCGCGACGTGCTGCACGGGATCGAGCTCGCGCTGCGCCGCGGCGAACGGCTGGCCGTCGTCGGGCCGAGCGGGGCGGGCAAGTCCACGCTCGGCCGGCTGCTGGCCGGCATCCACGCCCCCCGCACCGGAACGGTCGCCGTGGGCGGCGTACCCCTCGCCGAGCTGCCCTTGGACGAGCTGCGCGGGCACGTCGCGCTGGTCACCCAGGAGCACCATGTGTTCCGCGGCACGCTGCGCGACAACCTCGTCATGGCCAGGCCGGATGCCACCGACGACGAGATCCGCGCGGCGCTGGCCGCCGTCGACGCCGCGGACTGGGCGGCCGAGCTCGGCCTGGACGCCGCCGTCGGCTCCGGCGGCCACGCGCTGTCGCCCGCCCAGGCACAGCAGGTCGCGCTGGCCAGGCTGGTGCTGGCCGACCCGCACACGCTCGTCCTGGACGAGGCGACCTCGCTGCTCGACCCGCGGGCCGCCCGGCATCTGGAACGCTCGCTGGCGGCCGTGCTCGCCGGCCGTACGGTGGTGGCGATCGCGCACCGGCTGCACACCGCGCACGAAGCGGACCGGGTCGCCGTCGTCGAGAACGGCACGGTCAGCGAGCTCGGCAGCCACGACGAGCTGGTCGCTGCCGGCGGCTCGTACGCCGCGCTCTGGGCGTCCTGGCACGGCCGCCGCACCCGGCCGCCCGGCGGTCCCGCGGCCGGAGAGGCCGGCGTCACGTAGGGCTCGTGCCCGTCCCGCCGAGCGCCGTGCGGAGGAAGTGCACCTGAAGGTGCAGCAGGTTCTCCGCCACGACCTCCTGAGGCGTCATGTGGGTGACGCCGGACAGCGGCAGCACGGTGTGCGGCCGGCCGTTCGCCAGCAGCGCCGACGACAGCCGCAACGTGTGCGCGGCGACCACGTTGTCGTCGGCCAGGCCGTGGATGAGCAGCAGCGGCCGCTCCAGCTTGCCCGCGTCGTCGATCAGCGAGTTGCGGGCGTAGCTGTCCGGCTCCTCCTCGGGCAGGCCGAGGTAGCGCTCGGTGTAGTGGGTGTCGTACAGCGCCCAGTCCGTCACCGGCGCGCCGGCGACCGCGGCGTGGAAGACGTCCGGCCGGCGGAGCACGGCGAGCGCGGCGAGCCAGCCGCCGAACGACCAGCCGCGGATCCCGACCCGCGACAGGTCCAGGTCCGGATGGCGGCGCGCGGCCTCCTCAAGGGCGCTGATCTGGTCCTCGAGTACGGGACCAGCGAAGTCGCCGCGGACCGCCCGCTCCCATGCCGGGCCCCGGCCCGGCGTGCCGCGGCCGTCGGCGATCACGACGGCGAAGCCCTGGTCGGCCAGCCACTGCGACTCGCAGTAGACGCGCCGGGCGGCGACCACCCGCTGGCCGTGCGGCCCGCCGTACGGGGAGAGGAGCACCGGCAGCCGGCCGGCTCCGGGTTCCCACCCCGTCGGCAGCAACACGGCGGTGCGGATCTCGCGCGGGCCGGCGCGCAGCAGCTCCACCCGCGGTTCGATGACGGGGGTCTCCGCGTACGAGGCGATCTCGACGTCGCCCACCCGGGTCGCCGAGCCGAGCCGGTCCCAGGTCGAGCCGGTGAGCAGCGTGACGCCGGCCGCGCGCCGCCCCGAGTACACCCCGGGCTCGGTGGTCAGCCGGTCGACGCCGCCCGGCCCGTGGACGTACACGTGCACCTCGGCCGGGTCGTCGCCGGACGCCGTGAACAGCACGCTGTCGCCGTCCACGTCGAGCACCGAGCGGACCTGCAGACCGGGCGGAGTGACCGGCTCGTCGCCGACGAGGAGCCGCCGGGTGTCGCTGTCGGGGTCGTCGGCCGTCCACACCAGCTCGCCCGTGCCGGTGCGGGTCGGCACGCCGGGCACGATGTCCAGCCACACCGGGTCGTGGTCCTCGCGCACCTGGCTCGTCTCGCCGCTGACCGGGTCCACCTGCAGCAGGTGGATCATCCGCTGGTCGCGGGTCTGCACGACGATGAGCGGCCCGCGCCGGTCCCAGTGCGCGGTGACGACGTACGGGAAGAGGCCGCGATCCCAGGCGACCGAGACGCGGCCGCCGTCCACGCCGAGGATGACGAGACCGACGTACGCGTTCGGGGTGCCGGCCGCCGGATAGGCGACCTCGTTCGCCGGGCGCTCGGGGTTGGCGGGGTCGGCGATGTGCCAGCGCCGCACCGGCGTCTCGTCCACCCGGGCCACGAGCAACGCCGAGCCGTCCGGCGCCCACCAGTAGCCGCGCATCCGGCCCATCTCCTCGGCGGCGATGAACTCGGCCGTGCCGTACGACACCTGGTCGCTCTCGGGCGTGGCCAGCGCTCGGTCCGCGCCCTCACCGGCGAGCTCGACCAGCCGGAGCGTGCCGCCGGACACGTACGCGACCCGGCGGCCCGCCGGATCCGGCCGCGGGTCGTACACAGGCGCGACCGCCGCCTCCAGCGCCCGTGCCGAGCCGGACCGCAGGTCGGCGACGTACAGCCGGCCGCCGAGCGCGAACGCCGCGAGGCCGCCGGACCGGTCGGTGGCGTAGCCGACGATCCCGCCGGCCTGCTCGCGGGCGCGTTCCCGGCGCGCCCGCTCGGCCGCCGGCAGCTCAGCGGCGTCGTCGGCCGCCCGGTTGAGCGCGACCGGATCGGCGACCAGGCGTTCCGCGCCGGTGGCCGTGTCGATCGTCCACAGGCAGGTCACCGGGTCGGTGCCGCCCTTGCTGCGCAGGAAGGCCACGTACGATCCGTCGTCAGCGATCTTGAAGCCGCGCGGAGCGCCGAGCGTGAACCGCCGCGTGCGCGCGCTCTGCCTCGGGTAGCTGGTCGTCATGGCTAGATCCTGCCAGGCGGGCTCGTCGGCCGGTCCGTGGGCCTCGCGGCCGGGCACGGCGACCGGTCCTGGGGAGGGCCCGCTCTGGAGATGATCCACTCGCCTTGGCTAGGCTCGCATGATGCCGGAGAGCCAACCGTTGCTGCCCGGAGACCCGTCGCGTCTCGGGGAGTACGAGCTGCTCGGACGCCTGGGCGAAGGCGGCCAGGGCGTCGTCTATCTCGGCCGCCGCGCCGGGGCCGACGGCACCGGCGGCACCGAAGTCGCGATCAAACTGCTGCGTGCCGAGCTGACCCTGGACGAGACGGCCCGCGAGCGATTCGTCCGTGAGGCGATGGCGGCCACGAGGGTGGCGAGGTTCTGCACCGCCCAGGTGTACGAGGCGAACGTGGCCGACGACCGGCCGTACATCGTCAGCGAATACGTCCCCGGCCCCTCGCTGCACACGCTGGTCTCGCACGAGGGCCCGCGCACCGGCGCGGCGCTCGAGCGGCTGGCGGTCGGCACCGCGACGGCTCTCGTGGCCATCCACCAGGCCGGCGTCGTGCACCGTGACTTCAAACCGCACAACGTGCTGCTGGCCCCCGACGGCCCGCGCGTGATCGACTTCGGCATCGCCAGGGCGCTGGACGTGACGGCGACGATCAGTACCCGGTCGATCGGCACGCCCTCGTACATGGCCCCCGAGCAGATCAAGGGCGAGGCGATCACCCCGGCGGTCGACCTGTTCGCCTGGGCCGTCACGATGGTGTTCGCCGCGACCGGGCACCCCGCGTTCGGGCAGGACGCCATCGCCGTCGTCGCGCACCGGATCGTCAGCGGCGAGCCCGAGCTGTCCGGCCTGCCGGAAGGCCTCGACGAGGTCGTCAGGCAGTGCCTGGCCAAGGACGCGGGGGCGCGGCCGCCGGCGACGGAGGTCCTCATGCGGCTCCTCGGCCACGCCGGACCGGCCGCCGGCCCGGCCATGGCCGGGCCGGCCGCTGTGCTCGCCGAGGGAGCCACCGCCGCGGCCGCGCCTGGCGAGCCGCTCGGCGCGCGCATGGACGAGACGGCGCCCACCGCCCGCATGGATCGGGCGGGGGCGCCCGG
>DASUWU010000114.1:0-54489 GCA_036378315.1 Streptosporangiaceae bacterium
CGAGGGGTGGTACGGCATACCTTCCCCAAGCCGCCGGCGAGAATGCGCGCGGATCAGGGTGCGAGGCGGAACGGAGGGTACTCGTCGGTGAGGAGCAGGAAGGCGTAGGCGCCGACGCGGTTGTGCCAGCGGGCCACCGAGACGACGAATTCGAACAGGTCGCGCGGATAGGTCCCGGTGAACAGGATGGCGAACCACGCGATCACCACGGCCACGATGACGCCGAGGTCCAAAAAGAACAGAACGATGTAGTGCGGAATGGCCAGCAGCCATTTGACAAGCGGCAGCCACCGGTTGAGGTCGCGGCGCACGTCGGGGTAGGGCACGTCGACGTGCACCGCCTGGTGCTCGTCGGTCGACGGGTATTCGTCGCGCAACAACAGCCAGTAGGCCAGGACCCGGTTGCCGAATCGCAGCAGTTCCAGGTTCCAGTCGTACCACCACCGGGGGTATTTCTGCCGGAAGAGGATCATCACAAGCGGGCCGAAGAACAGCAGCCCGCCGGCGCTGGACACCACGATCGACGCGCGCCCGGCTGCGGGCACGGACACGTAGCCGCCGCTGACCGCGCTCAGCACGATGGCGATCGGGATGATCCACAAGAACCGCAGGCCGGTGCTCAGCCGGTCGAGCGGCCGGTCGGGATAATCGACCGAATAGGTCAACGGATATGCCGGCGGCGGCGATCCGCCGCCGGGAGTTCCGGCGCTCGGAGGTCCGGGTTCCGGTGGGACGCTCGTGGCCATCAAGGCCTCCTGAGAACGGTAACCGTGTGTTCTCAGCTTTTCCTTGGCCGCCCCGACGTTAACCGGGCCAAAAGACTTTTACCCGCCGCTGAAGGGCCCCTTTCCGGAAAGCGGGAGAAAGCCTGCCAGGTCATGGGGCGATGCGCGCGCAGAGCCAGGCGAGCGCCAGGGGATAGCGGTAGTCGATGTCACCGTGCCCGGCGTCGAGCAGCTCGGGCCGCAGCCGGGCGACTCCAGTCCGGGGAGTCGGCGATCTTTGCGCCGTTGATCACCTTCTGGGGCGACTTGCGTATTTCCATCGACGAACGTATGTTCGAGTTACAAGCACCGCCTGCCTTCCCCCTGGCGGTTCCAGGGACTCTTCGGGCAGGGGGAGCGGCTTGTGAGTCGCGTCTATGGCGACCCAATTGATGTCTGGACGGTCGAGGGACGCCCGGTCAGGTTCGTCTGGCGTGGCCGGCTCTACACCGTGCGGCGGGTCCTCGAACACTGGGTGACCACCCGCGACTGGTGGCGGGAGCAGCATCCCGAGGCCGAGACGGCGACCGAGCGGGAGTTCTGGCGGGTCGAGGCGGCGCCCGGCGACGAAGTCGGCGTCTACGAGCTGCGTTACGACGCGGCGACCGGCACGTGGATGCTCTCTCGCGCCTGGGATTGACGGTGCCGCATGGATCCCTTCATCCATCTGCGGGCCGCGTCGTCGTACTCGTTGCGGTACGGCGTCGCGCGGCCGGACGCGCTCGCCGCGCAGGCGGCCGAGTTCGGCATGGACGCGCTCGCGCTGACCGACCGCGACGGCCTGTACGGCGCCGTCAAGCACCTCATCGCCTGCCGGAAGTATGACGTCCGGCCGATCGTCGGCGTCGACCTCGGGCTCACCGGCGACGGCGGCGGCCGGGTGGCGGCGCTGGCCGCCGGCGGGCCCGGCTGGGCGTCCCTGTGCCGGCTGGTAACCGCCGCGCACCTGTCCGGGCCGCGCACCGCGCATCCGGCCGTCGCCCCCGAGCTGATCGCCGAACACGCCGCCGGCCTCGCCGTGCTGCTCGGCCCCGGCTCCGACGTGGGGCAGGCGGTCGCCGCCCGGCGGCCCGACATCGCCGCCGCCCGGCTCGCCGCCTGGCGGGAGCAGGCCGGCGAGGTCGTCATCGAGATCGTCAACCACCAGGGGAGAGGGGATGCCCATCTCGCCGCCCGCCTGCTGGCCCTGGCCAGGCGGGCGGGCGTCCCCGCGGTGCTGACCAACGCCGTCCGCTACCTCGACCCCGGGGACCAGCCGGTGACGCACGTCCTCGACGCGGCCCGCAAGCTCGTTCCGCTGCACCGCCGGCACCTCGAGGACCTGACCGGCCAGGCGTACTTCAAGTCCGGCAAGGAGATGGTCCAGGTCGCCGAGGCCGTCTGCGGGCCCGACCGCGACGCGGTCGCCGAGCTGTTCCGCCAGACCAGGCGGCTCGCCGAACGGTGCGTACTCGACCCGGAGACGGACGTGGGCCTGTGGCGCCCGCACCTGCCCGACGGGGCCGGCGACGCGATGACGGCGCACTCCATCCTGACGGCGCGCTGCGCGGACGGGCTGGCCAGGCGCGGCTACGACCGCGACGCGCGGGCCGGGGAACGGCTCGGCCACGAGCTCGGCATCATCGAGCGGCGCGGTCTCGCCGCGTACTTTCTGGTGGTCGCCGACGTGGCCGCGCTCATCAGGTCGTACGGCATCCGCTGCGCGATCAGGGGCTCCGGCGCCGGGTGCCTGGTCAACTACCTGCTCGGTATCGGCGATCTCGATCCGCTCGAGCACGGGTTGCTCATGGAACGGTTCCTGTCCGACAGCCGCGAGGGCCTGCCCGACATCGACCTCGACGTCGAGTCGGCGCGCCGGCTCGAGGCGTACCGCGCGATCTTCGACAGGTACGGCGAGGGTCGGGTGGCCTGCGTCTCCATGCTGGAGACCTACCGGGCACGCAGCGCCATCCGCGACGTCGGCGCCGCCGTGGGGCTGCCGCCCGCCGAGATCGACGCGATCGCGAAAGCGTTCCCGCACGTGCGCGCCCGCCAGCTCGGCGCCGCGCTGCGCGACCTGCCAGAGCTGCGCGGCTCGGGCCTGGCGCACAGCCGGCTGGCCGGGCTGTTCCGGATCGCCGAACGGCTCGACGGGCTGCCCAGGCACGTCGCCCTGCATCCGTGCGGGCTGTTGCTGTCGGATCCGACGCTGCGCGACCGCACCCCGGTGGAACGCAGCCTCCTCGGCTTCCCGATGAGCCAGTACGACAAGGACGACGTCGAGGAGATGGGGCTGCTCAAGCTGGACGTCATCGGGGTGCGGATGCAGTCGGCCATGGCGCACGCGGTCGCGGAGATCGCCCGCGTCGGCGAGGGGCGGCTCGACCTGGAGGCGATCCCGGCCGACGACGAGCCGACGTACGAGATGATCCGCTCCTCCCGCACCCTGGGTTGCTTCCAGATCGAGTCGCCCGGGCAGCGGGAGCTGGTGGCCAAGATGGGGCCGCGGACCATGGGCGACCTGGTCATCGACATCTCGTTGTTCCGGCCGGGCCCGGTCAACTCCGACATGGTGACCCCGTTCCTGGACAGCAGGCACGGCCGGCGTGCGGTCGAGTATCCGCATCCCGAACTGGCCGGGGCGCTGGCCGAGAGCAACGGCGTGGTGGTCTTCCACGAGCAGGTGCTGCGGATCATCGACACGATGACGGGCTGCGGCCTGTCCACGGCGGAGTGGCAGCGGCGGCGGCTGGCCGACCCCGACACCAAAGAGGACGTCGCCGCGTGGTTCCGCGACGAGGCCCGCCGCGCCGGGTACGACGCGGCCGCGGTCGACCGGGTGTGGGACGTGCTGTCGGCGTTCGGCGCCTTCGGGTTCTGCAAGGCGCACGCGGCCGCGTTCGCCCGGCCGACCTACCAGTCGGCGTGGTTGAAGCGGCACCATACGGCGGCGTTCTTCGCCGGGGTGCTGACCCACGATCCGGGGATGTATCCCAAGCGCGCCATCCTCGACGACGCCCGGCACTTCGGGATCCCGATCCTGCCGCTCGACGTCAACCGCTCCGCCGCGACCTGGCGCGTCGAACCGCCGGGGATCCGGGTGGCGCTCGCGGAGGTCAAGGGGATCAGCGAGGCCGAGGTGGCGCGGATCGTCGCCGGCCGGCCGTACGTCTCGCTCGGCGACTTCTGGCAGCGCGCGCGGGTGTCGCGGCCGGTGGCCGAGCGGCTCGCGCTGGTCGGCGCGTTCGACGCGCTGCCCGGCGTGCCGGCGTCGGCGTCGCGGCGCGACCTGATGTGCCAGGTCGGCGCGCTGGACCGGGCCGGCGGCCGGCTGGCCACCGGGCAGCTCCCGCTCGGCACCGACGACGCCGACCCGGCGGCGCTCTGGTACGACTACGAGGTCCCGGCCGGGGAGCTCCCGAGGATGACCCTGCCCGAGATCATCGAGACGGAGCTCGAGGTCCTCGGCATGGACGTGAGCGCGCACGTGCTGAGCTGCTACGAGGATCTGCTCGCCGAGCTCGGCGCCGTCCGCGCCCGCGACCTGCCGCGCTGTCCCGCGCGCAGCAGGGTGCTGGTCGCGGGGGTCAAGGTCGCCACGCAGACGCCGGCGGTGCGGTCCGGACAGCGGATCATCTTCGCCACCGTCGACGACGCCACCGGCCTGGTGGACGCGACGTTCTTCGAGTCGGTCCAGGACCGCTGCGCGGCGACCGTCTTCGGCTCCTCGCTGCTGGTGATCGAGGGGACGGTGCGCCGCGCCGGCGGGCACGCGGTCTCGCTCAACGCCACCGCGTGCTGGGATCTGCCCCGGCTGCGCGCGGCGTGGCTGGCCGGCGGGGCCGGCGGGATGCGGGCCGCGATGGCCGCGCCGCCCGACGGGCGGCGGACGGGTCCCCGCGGCACTCCGATCATCTACGCCAACGGCTACCGGCTGTCGCCCTACGCCGACATCACCCCGGCCGGCGCCGCGGTCGCGAAGCCGCCCAGCGGGCTCACTGCCTGAACTGCAACCGGGTGATGTGGAAGACGATCGCCATGCACAGAGCGGCGGCGAGCGCCTGCGCGGCGGCGCCGGCCAGCCCGATCTGCGCGGCGAGCCGGGCGTCGGCGAGGGTGTTCATGCCGGCCCCCCTGAACAGTTCGGCAAGCCCGACCGCGCTCAGCAGGGAGAACCACCAGGCGGCGACGACGGCGGCCGCCCGCTGCCGGTCGATCGGCCGGTGCGGCGCGCTGCCCACCCACACGTCATGGACGAGCCGGGGCGGCAGCCAGAGGTTGACCACAGGCAGCACCCACCCGGCCACCACCCAGCCAGGCCGGTAGCGCCTGGCCGCGCCGGCCTGCCGGTGCGCCCGCCACAGCCAGCCGAGGAAGAGCACGCCGGTGAGCACGGCGAGCGCCCCGGTGACGGCGAAGACGTCGGCGTAGGCGCCGAGCACCTTGGTCGTCGCCCGCGCGTCGTAGGAATCGCTCGTCGCGGCGGTCAGCGGGCCGAACATCCTGGCCAGCCCGATGCCCGAGCCGAGCGCCATGAACGCGTTGAAGCCGAGCAGCAGGAAGACGGAAAGCCCGAGGGCCCGGAAGTTCCGCCGCCGCGCCCAGGCACCGCACCCCGGGCAGCGGCCGATCTCGGCAGGGATGATGTCGCCGCAGACGGCACACGGCATACCCGCCTCCGAGAGAAATCGCGAAACTTTGCCTGGACGTGACGACCCGTTTCCCCGATCCTACGCAGCTCATGACGGTGCGTGTGCCGGGATCAGACCATGTCGCGGAGGGCGCGCAGGGTCGGCTCGTCCCGGACGCCGGCGATCAGCAGGGTGGTCACCGGGCTGCCCAGCCACAGCCCGAGCCGTTCCTTGATCCGCCCGAGCGGGCCGAGCAACGAGATGGAGTCCGCCAGCTCGTCAGGTACCGCGGCGACCGCCTCCGCCCGCCGTCCGGACAGGAAGAGCTCCTGCACCCGCGCCGCCGCCTCGGCGTAGCCGAGCCGGCCGATCAGGTCGAGGTGGAAGTTGCTGTCCCTGGCGCCCATCCCGCCGATATAGAACGCGATCGGGATCTTGGCTATCTCGAGCGCGCCGGCGAGGTCGTCGGTGACGATCGTGGTCACCGTCGCCGCGATCTCGAAGTCCGCCGGCCGGCCGGCCAGCGACGCGCCGAACAGCGCGTCCATCTGTCCGGGGTCGACGAACAGCGGCAGCCACCCCTGCGCGATCTCGGCGGCCAGCGCGACGTTCTTGGGCCCCTCGGCGCCGAGGTAGATCGGGATGTCGGGCCGCACCGGATGCGCGATCGACTTGAGCGGCTTGCCGAGCCCGGTCCCGCCCGGATACGGCAGCGGGTAGTGCGGCCCGTCCGACGTGACCGGCCCTTCGCGCCGCCAGACGTCGCGCAGGATGCGGACGTACTCGCGCGTTCTGGCCAGCGGCTTGGGGAAAGGTACCCCGTACCACCCCTCGACCACCTGCGGCCCCGAGGCGCCGATGCCCAGGGTCAGCCGCCCGCCCGACAGCGCGTCCAGGGTCAGCGCGTGCATGGCCGTCGCCGTCGGGGTGCGCGCCGACATCTGGACGACAGCCGTGCCGAGCCCGATCCGCGACGTGCGCGCGCCGTACCAGGCCAGCGTGGTCAGCGCGTCGGACCCGTACGCCTCGGCGGTCCACACCGAGTCGTATCCGAGCCGTTCCGCGGCCAGCACCGTCTCGGTCGCGTCGTCGGGATGGCGCTGCCAGTAGCCGACGTTGATCCCGAGCTTCATCGCGCCTCCCGAACCCTCACCGCCTCAACGTATACATGGCCGGTGACCGCGGGATGCCGCCCGTCGTCATTCGGGTCGTATATTCGGGTCGTCTAGGGGAGGGCGACGACGGAGACCGTGGTGTCACCTTGGTTGGTGACGAAGGCCCTTGTGCCGTCGGGCGTGAACGCGACCTCGTTGGGCTGCGTTCCCACGGGGACGTTCGCCACGATCTTCCGGGTCGCGGTGCTGATCACCGACACTTGGCCGAGGCTGAAGTCGGTGGCGAAGACGAACCGCCCATCGGGGCTCGCGTTGACTCCGAGGATCTCGGCGTCCGGGGTGGGGATCACGGTCACGGTCGATCGCCGGGCCAGATCGACGACCCATACTCCGCCGTCGCCTCCGAACGGACCGCCGAAAATGCTGATATAGGCGAAACGTCCATCGGGGGTCACCGTGGCGGATTGCGTGACGCCTTGGGTGGCCAGCCGCAGATCGGCCACCACCCCGTTGTCGGCGGGGTTGATCAGCGTTACCTCCGGCGCCAGGACGTCGGCGCGGCCGCGCGGAACGACGAGCAGCCTCCCGTTCGGGGTCAGCGCCGGCCTGCCGGTGAACGCGGGCAATGAGATGGTGTCGCCGACAGTGACGTTCGCCGGGCGGGTGTTGTCGAGGACGGCGATGGTGGCCTGAGTGGCACCGCCTCCGGTGGTGACGAAGACCTTACGGCCGTCCTTCGACCCCACGACCCCGAAGGGGAACGTCATGCCGGTGCCGGCGAGGTCGATGGTCTGTGTGACCGTACGGGTCGCCGTACGGATGACGGAGACCGTCGCGTCGGTCGAGTTCGTCACGAACGCCTGATGACCGTGCCGGGTAAAGGCGATGTCCTCAGGGAACACGCCCACGTTGATCACTGATCGAATCTGGTAGGTCTTGGTGTCCAGCACGGTGACGGTATGACCGGTCGTCCCGATGTGGTCGTCCGACGGGCCGCAGTTGGCCACCCAGACAGTCCTGCCGTCCGGCGAGATGGTGGCGCCGAATGGGTTGACTTGGACGTTCACGGTCGAGATGACCCGGAAGCCGGTGGCCGCACCCGCCGCGCGCACCGGGGACACGGCGGGCGCGATGACGAGTGGCATGGCCGCGACGATTGCGAGGCGCCGCTTGAAGGACAGTCGAGCCTTGATCCGGAAATCTAACGATCCCGTAATGCGCATCTGACAGATCCCTTTTCGATCGGACGGCCCTGTCGGCGATGAAAGTATAGACGTGGCGGTTGTGGGCGGGTTGAGCGCTCGCACCGCCATGGGATCATTGCCAGGCGCCGTGCCCGCGTGGCAGGGTGATGCCATGTTGTCCCACCGCCAGCGGGTTGCCCGCATGCGGCGGTTGGCCGGGCGGGCGCTCGACGCGTATCCATTGGCGGCCGGGGAGTTACGGTTCATCGCCGATCAGGAGAACGCCACCTTCCGGGTCGATGCGAAGGCCCCCGACGGGCGTGACCGGTTCCTGCTCCGCGTGCACCGCCCCGCACGTCATGGCGGGAATGTCGACTCCGTTGCCGCGATCAGTTCTGAGCTGAGCTGGCTGACGGCGCTGCGGGCCGGGACCGACCTGCCCGTCCCCGCGCCCCTCCGCACCATCGATGGAAAGCTCACCACCGTGGCCGTGTCTCCGGACGTGCCGGAGCCGCGGGTGTGCTCGGTGCTGCGATGGATGGACGGCCGGGTCCATGCCGCCGCGCCGCGGCCGGTGCACCTGCGCCGGCTCGGAAGCGTTATGGCGCGGCTGCACAATCACGCCGTCCAGTGGTGCACCCCGCCCGGTTTCGTGCGGATCCGATGGGACTGGGAGACGTTCTTCGGCGACACCAAGGTCTACGGCGGAATCAGCGCGGCAGATGTGTGGGGCATCCTTCCCGGTGACCTTCGGCGCAGGTTCGCCCGGGTGGCCGGCACTATGCGGAACGTAATGACGCGCCTGGGTGAGGGCTCCGACAGTTTCGGCCTCATCCACGCCGATCTCCACCTCCATAACGTGCTGTTCTGGCGCGACGAGGTAAGGGTCATCGATTTCGACGACTGTGGCTTCGGTTACTGGCTCTATGACCTCGCCGTCCCGCTGCGCGAACTGCGGCACCGCGACGACTACGAGCATTTCCGGTCGGCGCTGATCGACGGATATGTCCAGCACCGGCCGCTGCCGCCCGGTGGCCTCGCCCATCTCGATGACTTCATCGCCGCACGAGAGGTCGAATTCGGGTTGTGGTTCACCGGTGTGGCGCAGGTCAACCCCGTCCTTCGGGCCGGGCTTGGCCAGGTGCAGGCGGACATCGGCCGCTCGCTAGACGCCCTTCTCCGGAACTGAACCGGCCGCGCCGGCGGGCCCGCTCCGGTTCGCCGGCCGCACCGGCTCGTAGCTCCGCCCGTCACCCAGGTGGCCGATGACCGGACGCAGATCGGCGATCGCGAAGGAACGCCGGAGCCAGCGGTCACGGCCGTCGTAACGTGGCGTGAAGCTGGTGCGCCCGTGCACCGCACGGCGATTGTCGATGATGACGAGGTCGCCAGGTCGCATGACGAGTCCCTTGAGCGACCGGTGGACCACCTGCTCGAGACGGTCCAGGGCCGCCTCGGCCCGCGGCGTGGTGGGGATCATCCCGTTGAAATCGCAGCACAGATCGGGCGAGCCGGCAAAGCCGGAAAGCACGGGCATGTGGTCACTCAGCACGTGTGGACACTCATCCGGAAAGAAGGAAGTGCTGAAGCGAATCCGGAACTCCGGCCGGCGCAGCGCCGCGATGGTCTCGGCGTCGAGCCTCCGCAGCACGTCACCGATCCCGCAGGTGACGACGGCGGCGACCCCGTCGTGGTCTCCTCGGAGGCAGAGCAGGCTGATGAAATGCGGAGGGGCCGGGTGGAATCCGTCCTCGGTGTGGAGGGCCAACAGGACGGATCCGCTGTTCTCCTGACGGCTCTCGGCGCCCTTCCTCGGGCACACGTCCTGCACGAGCCGTCCCTGCTTCTCGTCGCTGTAGGAGATGGAACGGCCGACCATTGACATGACCATCAACTGGCTCAGTGTGGCCACCGGGACTTCCCGCCACCCGGGTTCGTCCTCCGTCCGCTGTGGGGTGTCGGGGAGCGATCCGAGTGGAAGGCCGGTCAGCAGCAGGAATCCGCCCGGGTTTCCCTCGTCGCGGAAGGTGATGAGCTGTTCGCGTACCGGTACGGGCAGCGCCGCGGAAGCCAGTTCGACGGCGCGGAGCAGTTCCGGATCGTGCAGGGAAGCACCCTGGAGGTGCGAGGCGACGCGCATCGCCGCGTGCTCGACGCGCGCCGACTCCTCCTGGCCGAGCGGCAGACCCGACGCGCGCACGTCGGTGTAGCGGAACTCCTTCCTCATGCGGACCGCTGGACGAGAGTGCGGTGGCAGGCGATGAGCGACCTTGCCGTCTGGTCGATGTCCTGCTCGGTGGTGGCCCAGTTGATGATGGACAGCCGCAGGACGGGACGGCCGTTCCAGCGGCTGGTCGACGCCCAGGCGACTCCTTGGTGCTGGAAGGCCTCGGCGACCTGCCGGGTGTGGGCCTCGCTGTCCAGGGAAGGGTGCTCGAACCATACGGGGACCTGGTTGAGCACGACCTCGCCCGCGATGTGGACACCCGGCTCAGCGGCCAGATGGGTGGCCAGGCGCCCGGCCAGGGCGCAATGGCGGTCGACCAGCTGAGCCACGCCGTCTTTGCCGAGTTGCCGCAGCGCGGCCCAGACGGGGATGACGCGCGAGCGGCGGGCGAACCCCAGCTCCCACTGCATAGGGTGGCGATGCTGAGTGTCGCTGAGGTTGAGATAGTCGGGAGCCGTGGCCAGGGCGGCGCGGTGGGCGCCGGGGTCAGCGATCAAGGCAATGCCGCAGTCATAGGGGACATTGAGCCATTTATGAGCATCGGTGGCCCAGGAATCCGCCAGGTCGAGCCCATGGAGCAGCGTATGGCGCCGGCTGGTCGCCGCGGCCCACATGCCGAAGGCGGCGTCAAGGTGGAGCCAGCCGCCTGCCTGGTGCACGCTGCCGGCCAGCAGGTGCAGGTCGTCCACGGCGCCGGTGTTGACCTCGCCGACGTGGCCACACACGATCACGGGGGTCCCGGCCGCCTGTTCCAGCCCGGCGGCCAGCGCCTGCGGTGTGATCCGGCCCCGGCCCCCGGTCGCCAGCTCACGGATGCCGCCGCCCAGGCCCAGGATGTGCAGGGACCGCAGGACCGAGGCATGGATGGTCTCGTTGACCAGCACGGTCACCGGCGGCGCCCCGGTCATGCCCTGAGTGGCGACATCCCAACCGCGGCCGGCCAGCACCTTGTGGCGGGCCGCGGCCAGGCCGAGCAGGCTCGCGTAGGTGCAGGCCGGCGTGAACGACACCGACGTGTCGGGCGGCAGCCCGAACAGGTCGACGAGCCACCCCCGGCAGACATCCTCTAAGACGGAGGTCAGCGGGGACAGCTCGTAGACGCTGCAGGCCTGGTCCCACACGCTGGTCAGCCAGTCCGCCGCCAACGCGGCCGGCAGGATGCCGCCCGCCACGTACCCGAAGTAGCGGCCACTTCCCGACGGGCATATCCCCAGGTCAGCGCCCTCCAACAGCAGCTCAAGCACGTCCCGCGGGGCGGCCGGGGACGCGGGCAGCGCCCCTCCCATGCGCTGGCGCAGTTCGCCGTCACAGTCAGGTACGAGCGGCGGGCGGTCCGGCAGGTCGGCCAGGTAATCCAACGCTTTCTCCACTGCCCTGGGCAATAGTTCCTTGTAGACCGCAATACGCTCGCTCGGGTTCAACACAACCTCCTGGAAGCAGTCACATGAACGGCGACCATGCCTTCCGGCAGTACAGATAGCACACGATAGCTGTGCTACCCAGTGCCATCACTCATCCGTCGGCTATTCGCTATTTCCAGTCGCGCCAAGAGCAGCAACAGCCACATTATTGAAACGCTGTCACCGCAGCGCCGCGACCACCAGGGCCGTGGTGAACGCGACTTCGGCCGCCGCGCCGAGCACGTCCCCCGTGATGCCGCCCAGGCGGCGTACGGCCAGCCGGCACACCAGTTCCCCGGAAGCCAGTCCGGCGAGCAGGGCGATGACGAAGATCGCCCCGAGCCACAGGGCGAAGGCGGCCGCCGCGACGCTGAGGGCGGCCGCCAACCATGGATGCACGATGCCCGCGACGTGCGCGCCCAGCCCTTCCGCGCGTGCGGGCGGCACGCCGGGGCGGCAGATCCAGGTGAGTGCCAGCCTGCTGGTGAGGCCCGCCGTCAGCAGCGCTGAAGTGGCCCGCCCGTCCGCCTGTGCGCCGGTGAGTGCCGCTACCTGGAGCAGCAGGACGAATATCAAGGTCACGGCGCCGATCGGCCCGAGGTCGGAGCGTTTCATCACGTCGAGCGCGGCGCCGGCCGGCCGCCTGCTGCCAAGGCCGTCGGCCAGGTCGGCCAGCCCGTCCAGGTGGAAACCCCTGGTCAGCAACGCCAGCCAGCCGATGGCCAGCACAGCGCCGAGCAACTCGTCGGCCCGCAGGAGGTGGCCGAGAACGTAGAGCACCCCGGCCGCGGTCGCCCCCAGCGCGAGCCCGAGCAGCGGTGCCCAGTACATGGCTCCGCGCCAGTCGAAGTCTCCGTCCGGCCGGTCGCAGCGGGCAGTGGGGAGCGGGACCGCGGTCAGCAAGGTCACCGCCGCGCACGGCCCAGAAAGGCGCACGAAAGCCGAGTATAAACGGCGACCGAGGCGCCGCGGCCTGCTGTGATCGCGCATCGGCTTAAATCGGTGGCGATAACGAACCGGCCATTCCGACACACCGCTGTGGAAAGAGTTACAGATGGGTTGACGAGGGAACACCATCGTGCTCTACTGAACGAGCATTCGATGACGGCAGGGGAGGAAGCCGGTGATTCCGGGGGGCGCCCGCCGACGGCTTGGCCTGGCCCTGGGTTTGTCACTCGGCATTGGACTTGACGCCCTTGTTGGCGATCCCAGGCGCGCCCACCCGGTGGCCATGTTCGGCAGGGCGGCATCCTTAGCGGAAAGCAGGCTGTGGGCAGACACCCGCCCCCGTGGCGTGCTGTTCGCGGTGACGTGCGTCGCCCCCGTCGCCCTGCTCGGCTGGGCGCTTGACCGGCTCAGCCGGCGCGACCTGGCCTGTCATGTGGCCGTGACGGCCGTCGCCACCTGGGCCGTTCTGGGTGGCAGGAGCCTCGGCGAGGAGGGGCTGGCGCTGGCCCGGTCGCTCGAGGCGGGGGACCTGGCGGCCGCCCGGCGGCGGCTGCCCGCTCTGTGCGGCCGGGATTCGGACGAGATGGACGCCGCGGAAGTGGCCAGGGCGGTGGTCGAGTCGGTGGCCGAGAACACCTGCGACGCCGTCGTGGCTCCGCTGCTGTGGGGCGCCGTGTGCGGGCTGCCCGGCTTGCTCGGCTACCGTGCCGTGAACACGATCGATGCCATGGTGGGGCACCGCAACCCGCGGTACCTGCGGTTCGGGTGGGCCGCCGCCCGCCTTGACGACATCGTCAACTTTCCGGCGGCCCGGCTGACCGGTGTCGTCGCCGCCATGCTGGCGCCCGCGGTGGGCGGAAGACCCGGCCGCGCCCTGCGCATCCTGCACTCCCATGGAGGCGCGCACCCCAGCCCCAACTCGGGCCCCTGCGAGGCGGCCTTCGCCGGTGCGCTCGATGTCCGGCTCGGCGGCGTGAACTTCTACCAAGGCCATCCCGAGCCGCCGTACGGCCCGCTCGGCGACGGCCCGCCCCCGACGGCCCGCGACATCGTCAGGACAGTCAGGCTCACCCGTCTGACCAGCGCCGTCGTGTCGCTGCTCGCGGTCTCGGCCGCATACCTTCTGCATGGCCGGAGGCGCACATGAGAGGCGAGTGTTTCAGGATCCATCTTGTCCGGCATGGCCAGAGCCAGTGGAACCTCGAGCGCCGGGTCCAGGGGCAGGTCATGCATGTGCCCCTCACGCCGCTGGGTGAGCGCCAGGCCAAGGACGCGGCGGTGCTGCTGGCGGATTCGGGCGTTCGCGCCGTGTTCACCAGTGACCAGCTGCGAGCGGTCCAGACGGCGGAGCACATCGCCGCCCGGCTGGGAGCGACGCTGGTCCTCGACCCGGATCTGCGCGAACGGTCACTCGGCCGGTACGAGGGCCTGCGTTCGGACGATGCCTGGCGGGTCGTTGGTACCGCATGGGAGGAGCCCGGCTGGCGGCCGCCCGGTGGGGAAAGCCTGCTCGACGTTCGCATCCGGCTCCGGCGGTTCATCGACGGGCTGCGACGCCGCGCCTGCGGTTCCCCCGTCGCCGTGGTCACCCACGGCGAGACCGCCATGGCCGCCTTGGCGCTGCTCAGCGGCCGCGCCCCCGGCCAGTTGCCGCCGGCCGCCCTGGCCAACGGGGAGGTCGTGACCGTCTCGTGCCCACGGAGCCCGGCAGCCGGCCGGCCGGCCACTCAGCAGGTCCAGAGGACTCAGCAGGTCCAGAGGACGTCATGACCACCAGCGAGGTGGGCGCGGCGTCCTGGCGGCCCGGCTACAGCGAGGACCCGCACCCCCTCTTCACCGAGCCAGAGATCCGGTCCCCGCTGTCCCGGGGGGTGCTCGAAGGCGTACCGGTGTGGCTGGTGACCCGCTACGACGACGTCCGCCGGCTGCTGGCCGATCCCGGCCTCAGCAGCGACCCGCTCCGCGCGGGGCCCGCGGCCCGCGCGGTGCCCTGGGTGCAGCAGAAGGACAATCCGCATCCGCTGGTGAGAAGCATGGTCAGGGTGGACCCGCCGGAGCACACCCGGCTGCGCAGGCTGGCCACCAAGGCGTTCACCACCCGCCGGGTCGAGGCGCTGCGGCCCGGCGTGCGGCGGATCGTCGGCCGGCTGATGGAGACGATGTTGCCGCGCGGCCATGCCGACTTGATCGGCGACTTCGCGTTGCCGCTTCCGCTCACCGTCATCAGCGAGCTGCTCGGCGTACCCGAGGACGGCCGCGACGAGTTCCTGTACTGGTCCAACATCTTCGTGGGCGTGGACGAGGACAACTTCCACCGCCGCCCGGAGGCGCTCAGCCAGCTCACCGGGTTCCTGGAGGCCCTCATCGGGCACAAGCTCGCGCGGCGGGCACCCGCGGCCGAAGGCGGCAACCTGATCGACGTCCTGATCGCCGCCCGCCACAACGGCGCCCGGCTGTCGCGCACCGAGCTGCTCTCCCTGACCTTTCTGCTGCTGGCGGCCGGCTATGAGACCACCGCCGGCCTGATCGGCAACGGCATGCTCGCGCTCCTCCACCATCCGGGTCAGCTCGCCACGCTGCGCGCCTGTCCGGAAAAGATCGGGGCAGCCGTCGAGGAGTTCCTGCGCTACGACAGCCCGGTGAAGATCGCACCGACGCTGCGGTTCACCACCACCGAGGTCAGCGTGGCCGGCACGGTGATCCCCCCGGGTGAGACCCTGCTGCTCTTCCTGAGCGCGGCCAACCGCGACCCCGGCCGGTTCCCCCGCCCGGACGTGCTGGACGTCGGCCGCGATGTCAGCGGCCATATGGCCTTCGGGCACGGTGTGCACTACTGCCTCGGTGCGCCGCTGGCGCGGGTCCAAGCGCAGGTGGCCTTGACCGCGCTGATCACCAAGCTGGACGGTCTCGCCCTCGCCCCGGCCGGCCCGGCCTGGCGTTACTCCTTCCAGCTCCACAGTTTGAAGAGCCTGCCGGTCACCTGGATTCCGCGGGCGGCCGGGTACTGAACCGGGGCCACCGGCTCCTGCGTCCCTTTCGGTCCTGGCAAGGAGCCGGTGGCCCGCTTGTCACCTGGCCAGAACTAGTAACGCGGGAGGATGGGGAACGGGCTCTTCAGGAGCCCGGCGGGGACCTGGCTGGTGGTGAACGAGTCCGGCGCTCCGCCGAGTGTGAAGGAGAAGCCGCCGAAGTCGGCGCCCGGCTGGAGGTCCTGGAACGTGCGGATGTCGGTCAGGGCGTTGCGGCCGTTGATCGTCCAGGCGGCGCCGCCGGGGTGCTGGCCCGCGGCCACCAGGCCCTGGATCACCAGGGCATCGGAGTCGGGGTCACTCGCGCTGGAAGGGAAAGCGCCCGTCGTGGCGAAGAAGAACCCGCCCGTGGCCGGGTCCTGCTGCGTGTGCAGGAACGCGAATGCCGCCTGGTCGGCGCTGTGGACGCCGACCGCGGCCAGTGCCATCAGCGCCATGGCCGTCGAGTTGGTGTTGTCCGTCCCATCGGCGGACCAGCCGCCGTTCGGGTCCTGCAGGCTCAGCAGTGCCGTCACTGCCTTTGCCGGCACCGGATACGCCGGATTATGGGCGGCCACCAGTCCCAGGATGGCATTGGCCTGTTCGAAGGCGGGGTTGACGCTTCCGCCGTCGTTATCGAAGAAGTCGCCGGTCGCCGGATTGTAGAAGCCGCCGGCGGTTCCGCCGGGCCCTTCCAGCAGGCCCAGGATGTTTTGACCGGCGAAGTTCGTCGGGTTGCGACGGCCGGCCACCAGTGCCTGTGCCAATTTCCCCGTACGGTTGGCGGTGGTCGTCGCCCCGCTGGTAGGCGAAGCCAGGAAGGTGTAGACGGAGTTGCCGGACGAGGAGATCAGGAGGTTCGGGTTCCGGCCGGCGGCGGTGGCTCCGAAGATGTAGTCCTCCGTCACCGAGGCGGAGTCATTCATGGAGCCATCAGGCAGCTGCTGAGTCGCCAGGTAGTTCAATGCCAAGCGTGCCGATTGCCTTAACCCGATCGTCTGCGCCTGAGCTGGAAGTGACCCGGCCATGACGAAGAATACGCTCGATAGCGCGGCTATCATCACTGCAATCGTTCTTTTGTGCACTGCCGTCACCATGCCTTCTCGTTGAAGTTGAATTGCGGCATCCGGTTACTGCGCGAAACCCTGCTAACCCCCATACTCTCCAGCCCCCGGCGTCGCCGCTGTCGCCGACATGCGGCGAGGGAGAGATCGCTGGTGCATTTTAAGTAGCCGGAGTCAGCAGGTCAAGCCATGGATTGCGGCGCAGCAGCTAAAAAGGGGGAGACTTCGGTATACTGGCGTGATACGTGGGAACGAGAGAATCTCCGGCGTCGTAGCGTGGTCTATGCTGCGTTGTCGCCCGGTTTTGGCCGTATTGCACGTATTGCCCGTTTGGCTGGCAGGGTGGATCGTGCGGTCGTTAGTATCGCCTGGTGCTGATAGTGGAGACCTCCGGACTGTCTCGTACGTTCACAGCACGCTCGGGGGCGCTCCTGCGGCGCAAACAGCGGATCGAGGCGGTCCGCGGAGTCACGTTCTCGATCGAGCGCGGTGAACTTTTCGGCCTGTTGGGGCCCAACGGAGCTGGTAAGACAACCACCATCAAAATGCTGATCACCTTGCTGCTCCCCACGGGCGGCAGCGCGCGGGTTCTCGGTCTCGATGTGGCGAGCCGCGCCCGTGACGTACGCCGGCACATCGGATATGCCTTCGGTGGTGAGCGAGGCCTGTACGACAGGCTCTCCGGAACGGATAATCTGCGTTATTTCGCTGAGCTCTATGGCGTCCCACCTCGAACCCAAAAATCCCGAATCACCGAACTCATCGAACTGGTCGGCCTGCGCGGTCACGAGCGTGACCGGGTGGAAATGTATTCGCGCGGCATGCGGCAGCGCCTGCACATCGCCCGCGCGCTGATGCACGACCCCGACATCCTCTTCCTCGACGAGCCGACCGCGGGAATCGATCCGGTGGGTGCCCGGGAGCTCCGCGCCACCATCGCCGGCCTGGTCCGGCAGGGCAAGACGATCCTGCTGACCACCCACTACATGTTCGAGGCGGACGAGCTGTGCGACCGGATCGCGGTCATCCGGTCCGGCGAGCTGGTGGCGCAGGGCACCCCCCAGGACCTCAAGCAGCGGGTCAGCGCCGGCAGCGTCGTGGAGATCGAGGCGTTCGGCGCGACCGACCGCGCGGTCGAGGCGATCCGTCGGCTGCGCGGCGTGCGCTCGGTGACGGTGGAGGAGCGCGATCAGGTCCAGCTGCTCAACGTGCGGGTCGGGTCGGCCGCCGAGGTGACCCCGGCCATCCTGGCTGAGCTCGACGGCGCCAGGATCGGCCGGATCGGGTCGCGCGACCCCACGCTTGAGGACGCCTACGTCGAGCTGGTGAGCGGAGTATGAGCGGTTCGCGGCGGGTTTTCCACCAGTTGCTCGTGACCTGGTGGCTGCAACTCAAAATGGCCGGCCCGGACACCTTCAACCGCATGCTGAACGTGTTATGGCCGCTCTTCTTCGCCACTACCGCCTTTCTCGTGTACCGGATCACCCATCGTGGCCCGGCCATTGTCTACGCCGGCCTGGGCGCCTCGATCATGGGTATCTGGTCCGCGGTGGCCACCACCGCGGGCGGCGCGTTGCAGCGGGAGCGCTGGCTGGGCACTCTCGAGCTGATTGTTTCCGCGCCCACACCCATACCGCTGGTGCTGATCCCGATCACTATGGCGATGGCCACCATCGGCCTGTTCAGCCTGGGCCTGACGTTACTGTGGGGATGGCTGGTCTTCGATATCCCGTTCCGCGTCGGGCAACCGGTGGCGTTCGCGCTGGCTCTGTTCGCGATGGTTTTGGCGATCGCCATGTTCGGCTTCCTGATGTCGGTGACGATCGTCCGCTACAGGACGGCCTGGGCGCTCGGAAACCTCTTCCAGTACCCGGGGTGGCTTCTCTGTGGTTTCGTCGTTCCGCTCTCGGTGCTGCCGGACTGGGTGCGGCCAATTTGCTATGCGTTGTCGCCGACCTGGGGCATGCTGGCGATCCGCCAGGCCGCTGCCGGCGATTGGCCGTGGATTGACGGCGGCGTCTGCCTCGGCCTCACCGCTCTTTGCGGCGTAGCGGCGACGTTGCTTTCCGAAAGGGTCCTGCGATCCGCGCGCCGGCATGCCAGCCTGTCGCTCACCTGAAGGAAGACCGTGCGATCACTCCGCATCCTGATCATCGGGGGCCTGTTCAGCTTCCGTGCATTGTTCGACTGGCTCAACCCATGGATTTACATCCCCTGCCTGATCATCGTGCCGATCTTCCAGATGCTGCTGTTCGTCTACATCGGCCGGAGCGCCGGCGTCGAGTCCGACTCGTTTTTCGTGATCGGCAATGCCTTGCAGTTCTCGGCGATCCCGTGCCTGTTCGCGATGGGCCACACCATCACCGCCGAACGGTTCACCCAGACGCTCGGGATCGTGCTGTCCACGCCCGCCCCCCGGATTCCGCTGCTCCTGGGCCGCTCCCTTCCGGTGATAGTCAACGGATGGTTCGTGGCGATGTTCTGTCTCGCCGTGGGGGGCCGGCTGGTGGGCGTCGGGGTGCCGGCGACCGCCTGGATCCCGGTCGCCCTGACCGTGGTCGTCGGGATGACGTCCTGCGCCGGCCTTGGTCTGGTCACCGCCGCACTCGGCCTGCGCGTCAGGGACACGGCCACGCTCAACAACATCATCATTGGCGGGCTGCTTATCTTCTGCGGCGCGAACGTCCCCATAGGCTCACTGCCGCGCTGGATGCAGGTGATCAGCCAGTGGATTCCGCTCACCCATGCCATCGAAGCCGCCCGCGATATCGCCGCAGGTGCGACATTGCACGCGGTGACGCCGTTGCTGCTGCGCGAGTTGATGATCGGTGCTGTGTTCGTGATGCTCGGGTTGGCCTCGGTCCGTGTGCTGGAGCGGCAAAGCCGCAGGCACGCCACCCTGGAAATGTCCTGACCCGGCAGTCGTCGCCGGCAACTTGCCGTGGAAAATTACCCTCTGATCTGGCGCTCTGTTCCCCCGGCCGGTGGTGTGGGATGCTGACCAGGCGACGGACGCGGAGGAACTCGGTGCGAATCCGAGGCTGTCCCGCAACTGTGACCAGGGAGTTCGCGCCTTACGTCAGGGCCACGGCGACGCCGGAAGGCCGAGGCGCGAGTGCGGATCTGGGAGCCAGGAGACTCCGGCCGTCGTACGAGGCCACCGCGGGCGTGGACACCCGAGGGAAAGGACGCAGGAGACATGGCGACGTGTCTGAATAGGGCTTGACCGGCTACCCGTTCTCCGCCGTCGTCGGCATGGACGACCTCAAACTGGCCCTGCTCGTCAACGCGGTGTCACCCGGCGTCGGCGGCGTGCTCGTCCGCGGGCAGAAGGGCACGGCGAAGTCGACGATCGTACGCGCGCTCGCCGCGCTGCTTCCCGAGGTCACTGTCGTCGCCGGGTGCCGGTTCTCCTGCGACCCGGCGGCGCCAGACCCGCAGTGCCCGGACGGCCCGCACCCGCGGCCATCGAACGGAGACGGCGGCGGGTACGGCGGCACGGAGTCCGGCGTCCGGCGTCCGGCGCGGCTGGTGGAGCTGCCCGTGGGCGCGTCGGAGGACCGGCTGACCGGGTCGCTCGACATCGAGCGGGCGCTCACCGAGGGCGTGAAGGCGTACGAACCCGGCCTGCTCGCCGCCGCGCACCGCGGCCTGCTCTACGTCGACGAGGTCAACCTGCTGCACGACCACCTCGTCGACCTGCTGCTCGACGCGGCGGCCATGGGCCGGTCGTACGTCGAGCGCGAGGGCGTCTCGGTACGGCACGCGGCGCGGTTCCTGCTGGTCGGCACCATGAACCCCGAGGAGGGCGAGCTGCGGCCGCAGCTGCTCGACCGGTTCGGGCTGACCGTGGAGATCGCCGCCACCCGCGACCCTGACGAGCGGGCCGAGGTCGTCCGGCGCCGGCTCCGGTTCGAGACCGACGCCGATGGTTTCGCCGCCGAGTGGGCGCCGGCCGAGGCGGAGCTGGCGGCGCGCATCTCGGCCGCCAGGCGGCGCCTCGGGGCGGTGACGCTGACCGACGCGGCGCTGCGGCAGATCACCGCGGTCTGCGCCGCCTTCGAGGTCGACGGGCTGCGCGCCGACCTGGTCACCGCCCGCGCCGCGATCGCGCTGGCCGCCTGGCACGGCCGCGCCGAGGTGACCGGCGATGACGTCCGCGTCGCGGCGCGGCTGGCGCTGCCGCACCGCAGCCGCCGCGACCCGTTCGACGCGCCCGGCCTCGACCAGCGGCGACTCGACGAGGTCATCGACGAGCACGCGGAACCCGAGCCGCCGCGGGATGACGGGCCGGGCGGCGCGCCCCCGCCCGAGCAGCCCGACGCGGACGCGCCCGCACCTACGGAGGAGGCGGCCGGGACCCCGCCGTCCGAGCCGCCGGCGGGCACCCCGGCGGAGTCACCGGCGGGCACGCCGGCCGGGGAACGTGCCGCCGAGCGGCCGCCGGCGCCGGCCGCCGAGCCGTACCGGCCGCGGCTGCTCACCGTGCCAGGCGTCGGCGCCGGCGCGCCGGGACGCCGGTCCAAGGCGCGGTCGCCGTACGGGCACACAGCGGGCGCCCGACCGGGGACGCGGGGCGTGCAGCTGCCGGCCACGCTGCGCGCCGCGGCGCCGCACCAGCGGGCCAGGGGGCGCGCGGGGCGTGGCCTCGTGCTGCGCCCGGAAGACCTGCGCGAGCCGGTGCGCGACGGCAGGGAGAGCAACCTGGTGCTGTTCGTGGTCGACGCGAGCGGCTCGATGGCGGCCAGACGGCGGATGCGGGCGGTCAAGGGCGCCGTGCTGTCGTTGCTGCTCGACGCCTACCAGCGCCGCGACAAGATCGGCCTGGTCACCTTCCGCGGCTCGTCCGCCGAGCTCGCGCTGCCGCCCACGTCGTCGGTCGAGGCGGGGGCGCGCCGGTTGGAAACGCTGCCGACCGGGGGCCGCACGCCGCTGGCCGCCGGGCTGGTGCGCGCCGCCGACGTGCTCCGCGTCGAGCGGCTCCGCGACCCGGCGCGGCGCGCGCTGGTCGTCGTCGTGACCGACGGCCGCGCCACCTACGGCCCCGACCCGGCGACCGTGGCCGGCCGGCTGCGCGCGGCGGCCGTGGTGGTGGACTGCGAGTCTGGCCCGGTGCGGCTCGGCCTGGCGGCGCGGCTCGGCCGATCGCTCGGCGCCGACGTGGTGCGGCTCGACGACCTCGCGGCCGGGACGCTGGCCGGAGTCGTCCTGGCGGCAAGGAAGGCGGCCTAGATGCCCCAAGGAAAGCCGTCGTACGTGCCGGCCGACGGGCTGACCACGCGGCAGCGGCGAGCCCGCCCGCTGGTGGTCGTCCACACCGGTCCGGGCAAGGGCAAGTCGACCGCGGCCTTCGGCCTCGCGCTGCGGGCGTGGAACCAGGGCTGGCCCATCGGGGTCTTCCAGTTCGTCAAGTCGGCCAAGTGGCGGATCGGCGAGGAAGCGGCGTTGCGGGCGCTGGGCGACGTCCATCGGGAGTCCGGCCAGGGCGCGCCGGTCACCTGGCACAAGATGGGCGAGGGGTGGTCGTGGATCCAGCGGCCGGGCACCGAGCCCGACCACGCGGCCGACGCCCGCGAGGGCTGGGCGCAGATCAGGCGCGACCTGGCCGCCGAGACCTACGGGCTGTACGTGCTCGACGAGTTCACCTACCCGATGAAATGGGGATGGATCCCCGTCGACGAGGTGATCGAGGCGCTGCGCGACCGGCCGGGCCGGCAGCACGTCGTCATCACCGGGCGCGACGCCGCCCCCGAGCTGATCGAGTTCGCCGACCTCGTCACCGAGATGGGCAAGGTCAAGCACCCGATGGACCAGGGGCAAAAGGGTCAAAAAGGCATCGAATGGTGAACCTGCCCCGGCTGGTGGTCGCCGCGCCGGCGTCCGGCAGCGGCAAGACCACGGTGGCGACCGGGCTCATGGCCGCGCTCGCCCGCCGCGGCCTGGCCGTCTCCCCGCACAAGGTCGGTCCCGACTACATCGACCCCGGCTACCACGCGCTGGCGACCGGGCGGCCCGGCCGCAACCTCGACCCGTGGCTGACCGGCGAGGAGCTCGTCGCGCCGCTGCTCGCGCACGGGGCGCGCGGCGCCGACGTGGCGGTGATCGAGGGCGTGATGGGTCTGTACGACGGCGCGGCCGGGCACGGCGACTTCGCCTCGACGGCACACGTGGCCGGGCTGGTGGACGCGCCGATCCTGCTCGTCGTGGACGCGAGCGCGGTGGGCCGGTCGATCGCCGCGATCGTGCACGGGCTGCGGACGTTCGGGGACGTACGGATCGGCGGGGTGGTCCTCAACCGCGTCGGTTCCGACCGGCACGCGGAGATCTGCCGCGCGGCGATCGGCGAGCTCGGCCTGCCGGTGCTCGGCACGCTCCGCCGCCGCGACGACGTGGTCACCCCGTCCCGCCACCTCGGCCTGGTCCCGGCGGCCGAGCGCCGCGCGGACGCGACGGACGCGGTGGACCGGCTGGCCGCGCTGATCGGCGCCTGCTGCGACCTGGAGGGCATCCTCGCGCTGGCCGGTACGGCCCCGCCGCTCGCCGCCGAGGCGTGGGATCCGGTGACCGCGGTCCACGGCACGCGCCCGGCGGACGGTCAGGCGGCGGATCCGGTGGCCGCGGTCCACGGCACGCGCTCGGCGGACGGTCTGGCGGCGGATCCGGTCGTCGCCGTCGCCGGCGGGGCCGCGTTCACCTTCGGCTACGCCGAGACGGCCGAGCTGCTCGCCGCCGCCGGCGCGCGGGTCGCCCGCTTCGACCCGCTGCGGGACGAGGCGCTGCCCGCCGGCACCCGCGGTCTCGTCATCGGCGGCGGGTTCCCCGAGATGTACGCCGCCGAGCTGTCGGCCAACGAGCCGCTCCGCGCCGAGATCGGCGCGCTCGGCAACGCCGCCCCGATCTACGCCGAGTGCGCCGGGCTGCTGTACCTGGCCAGGTCGCTCGACGGCGCGCCGATGTGCGGCCTCATCGACGCCGCCGCGACCATGACGCCGGCCCTCACCCTGGGGTACCGGTCAGCGGTCGCCGTCTCGGCCTCGGTCGTGGCGCGGGGCGGCGAGCGCGTGCGCGGCCACGAGTTCCACCGCACCACGGTGACGCCCGGCCACGGGACGCCGGCGGCCTGGCAGTGGTCGACCCGCGGGCCTGAGGGATTTGTCCTCGGCAATCGCCTTGCGTCCTATCTTCATCTGCACTGGGCTAGGAGTCCGCAGATGGCGGAACGGTTCGTGGAGGCATGCAGATGATCTTCGATGCGGGCGTCACCTTGACCACGGACCGGC
This sequence comes from Streptosporangiaceae bacterium, assembly GCA_036378315.1. Taxonomy (GTDB): domain Bacteria; phylum Actinomycetota; class Actinomycetes; order Streptosporangiales; family Streptosporangiaceae; genus CALAED01. Next base: position 23,601 of record DASUWU010000114.1, read on the forward strand.
TGGCGCTGCGGCCGTTCGAGGCCGCGGACGCCGCCGACCTGATCGAGGCGTCCCGCGATCCGGAGATCCTCCGCTGGATGGTGTGGGCGCAGGGACAGACCCCAGCCCAGGCGCGCGACTGGTGCACCGTGCACGCGCACGCCGATCCGGAGGAGCAGCTCCACCTGGCGATCGTGGCGGCCGGCCGGTTCAGCGGCGCGGTCGGGCTGAGCCGGGCCGGGTGGTTCTCCGGCCGGGTCGAGATCGGCTACTGGATGGCGCCGTGGGCCCGCCGCCGCGGCTACGCCGTCGAGGCCACCTTGGCGGTCGCCGGGTACGCCTTCGGCAAGGGGCTGCACCGGGTCGAACTGCTCGCCGCGACCGGCAACGTCGCGTCCCAGGGAGTGGCCGAGCGGGCCGGGTTCACCCGCGAGGGGGTGCTGCGCGAGGTGCTCGTCGTGCCGGGCGGCCGCGCCGACGCCGTGCTGTTCAGCCTGCTCGAGGACGAGCTCAAGCAGGAGCACGAGGGGGAGGGCCCGTGAAGCTGGTAGGCGTCGGGGTCGGGCCCGGGGACCCGGAGCTGATCACCGTGCGGGCGGTGCGGGTGCTGCGGGAGGCCGACCTCGTCCTCGTGCCGGTGCTCGCCGACGACCAGGCCGAGCCAGGCCGGGCCGAGGCGGTCGTGCGCGCCCACACCGGCAAGGCGGAGCGCGTGGTCTTCGCGCTGTCCGACCGCGGCGGGGTCACCAGGCGGCGCGCGGCGGCCTGGGACGCCGCGGCCGACCGCGTGGCCGGCGCGTTCGCCGCCGGTGCCGGGACGGTGGCCTTCGCCACGCTCGGCGACCCGAACCTCTACTCTACGTTCACCTACCTGGCGCAGACCGTACGGGGCCGGATCGACGGCGTCCTGGTGGAGACCGTGCCTGGCATCACCGCCATGCAGGACCTGGCCGCGCGTACCGGGACCGTGCTGACCGAGGGATCGGAGTCGCTCGGGCTGGTGAGCGGGACGGCGGGCGCCGGCCGGTTCCGGGCGGCGCTCGCGTCGCACGACACCGTCGTCGCCTACAAGTTCGCCCCGGTCGCCGGCGAGGTGATCGAGGCGGTCAGGGACGCCGGCCGGCTGGCCGGCGCGGTGTACGGGGCGCGGCTCGGCCTGTCTGGCGAGGACGTCCGCCCGGCCGGCGAGCTCCCGCTGCGCGCACCCGTCCCGTACCTCGCCACGCTGCTCGTCCCCGCCGACCGTACGACCAGAGGTGGCCGGCTGTGACCGGCGGGCGGGTGACGTTCGTCGGGGCCGGTCCGGGAGCCGCCGACCTGCTGACGTTCCGCGCGGCCGCGGCGATCGCGGCGGCCGACATCGTGATCTGGGCGGCCAGCCTGGTGCATCCCGACGTGCTGCGGCACGCGCGGGACGGCGCGGAGATCGTCGATTCGGCGCGGCTGGCGATGGAGGACGTCGTCGCCTACTACGAGCGGGCCGCCGCCGATGGGCTGACCGTGGCCCGCGTGCATTCGGGCGATCCGGCGCTGTGGGGGGCGCTGCAGGAGCAGCTCGACCGGTGCGCCGGTCTCGGCCTCGCGACCGAGGTGATCCCCGGCGTGTCGAGCTTCAGCGCGGTCGCGGCGGCGGTCGGGCGGGAGCTGACCATCCCCGAGGTGGCCCAGTCGGTGATCCTGACCCGGCTGGGCGGCGGCAAGACACCGATGCCGCCGGGCGAGGAGGTCGGCGCGTTCGCCGGGCACGGCACGACCATGGCGCTGTTCCTGTCCGCCGCCAGGTCGCGGCAGCTGCAGGAGGAGCTGCTCGCCGGCGGCTATCCGGCCGACACCCCGTGCGTGGTCGCCTACCGGTGCACATGGCCGGACGAGCTGATCGTCCGGTGCCCCCTGGGCGAGCTGGCCGACACGATCAAGGCGCACCGGCTGTGGAAGCACACGCTCGTGCTCGTGGGGCCGGCGCTGGCGGCCGGCGGCACCCGGTCCCACCTCTACCACCCGGGACATTTCCACGGATTCCGCCGGGCGGACCGGTCGGCCAGGGCCGAGCTCCGCGCGGAGCGGGGCCGGCCGCGATGACCGAGCCGCCCGGGCCCGCGGGGCCGCCCGAGCCGTACGGACCCGAGCCGTACGAACCCGACCTGCCGCGCACGATGAAGGTCAGGCAGCGGGCGCTGCGGACCGGCTGGACGACAGGAACCTGCGCCGCGGCCGCGGCCAAGGCGGCCACCACGGCGCTGGCCGAGCAGCGGGCCCAGCAGGCCGTGGAGGTCGGGCTGCCGTCGGGCGACCGCGTGCGCTTCCTCGTCGACTCCTGCTCGTACAAGCCGGACCGGGCCCGCGCGGTGGTGGTGAAGGACGCGGGCGACGACCCGGACGTGACCGACGGCGCGCACCTCACCGCGACGGTGTCGTGGCGACCAGAGCCGGGGGTGGCGATCGAGGGCGGCGAGGGCGTCGGCGTGGTGACCAAGCCGGGGCTCGGCCTGGAGCTCGGCGGTCCCGCGATCAACCCGGTCCCGCGGCAGATGATCACCCAGGCGGTGGCCGAGGCGGTCGCCGACCGGGGCGTCCTGGTGGTGATCTCGGTGCCGGAAGGCGAGGTCATGGCCCGCAAGACCACGAACAGGCGGCTCGGCATCATCGGCGGCATCTCGATCCTCGGCACGACGGGGATCGTCCGCCCGTTCTCGACCGCGTCCTGGCGGGCCAGCGTCGAGCAGGCGGTCGCGGTCATGGCGGCGCAGGGAGAGTGCACCCTGGTGCTGTGCACCGGAGGGCGCACCGAGCGCGGCGCCATGGCGCTGCTGCCCGAGCTGCCCGAGGTGTGCTTCGTGGAGGTCGGCGACTTCACCGGGGCCGCGCTGCGCCAGGCGACCGCGCACGGGCTGCGCGACGTGGTGTTCGTCGGGATGGTCGGCAAGCTCACCAAGCTGGCCGCCGGCGTGCTGATGACGCACTACACGCGGTCCAAGGTCTCCACCGAAGTCCTCGCCGAGATCACCGCGGCGGCCGGCGACGCGCCCGGCCTCGCCTCCCAGGTACGGGCGGCGAACACCGCACGGCACGCCTACGAGCTGTGGCAGTCGGCGGGCACCCTCGACCGGTGCGGCCGGGAGCTGTGCCGCCGTACCGCCGCCGTGCTCGAGCGGTTCGCCGCCGGCCGGATCCGCGCGCGCGTCGTGCTTGTCGACTTCACCGGCCTCCAGGTGGTGGCCGCGTACGGATGGCCGGGCTCGTGACGATCTCGGTGATCGGCTACGACGGGTCCCCGCTGCCGCCGGCGGCCGGTGACCGGCTGGCCGCCGCCTCCCTGGTGGTGGGCGGGGCGCGCCGCCTGGCCGCGGTCCGGCCGCCGGACGGAGCGCGCCGGATCGTCATGGGCGACGTGTCAGCAGCGCTCGACGCGATCGGAGACGCCGCCGGCGGCGGCGCGGACAAGGGGATCGTCGTCGTGGCCGGCGGCGATCCGGGGTTCTTCGGGATCGTGCGGGCGCTGCGTGCGCGCGGGCACGCCGTCGAGGTGTTCCCGGCGATCTCGTCGGTCAGCGGAGCGTTCGCCAGGGCCGGGCTGCCGTGGGACGACGCCGTGGTGGTCAGCGCGCACGGCAGGGAGCTGCGCCGCGCCGTCAACGCCTGCCGCGCGTACGGCAAGGTCGCGGTGCTGACCGGGCCGGGCGCCGGGCCGGCCGAGCTCGGCCGCGCGCTCGCGCCGCACACCCCGCGCGCCTTCGTCGTGTGCGAGGACCTCGGCGGACCGGCCGAGCGCGTCGTGCGGTGCCGCCCGGCCGAGGCGACGACCCGCGCCTGGCGCGATCCGAACGTCGTGCTCGTCCTCGACGAAGGCCGCGCCGGCCCGGCCGGCCCGCGCTGGGTCGCCGGGCCCGGACCAGGGCCCGCGGCGTGGGCCCTGCCTGAGGGCGAGTTCGAGCACCGCGACTCGATGATCACCAAGGCGGAGGTGCGGGCGCTCGCGCTGGCCAGGCTCGGCCCGCGGCTCGGCGACCTCGTCTGGGACGTCGGCGCCGGCAGCGGCGCGGTCGCCGTCGAGTGCGCCAGGCTCGGCGCGGCCGTGATCGCCGTCGACCGGGACGAAGCGGCGTGCGAGCTGGTCCGCCGCAACGTGCGGGCGCATCGCGTCCGGGTCGCGGTGGCCCGCGGCGAGGCGCCGGCCGTCCTCGAGCACCTCCCGGATCCGGACGCGGCCTTCGTCGGCGGCGGCGGACCCGATGTCGTCCGTGCCTGCGCCGAGCGCGCGCTGCGGGCCGTGGTCGTGGCGCTGGCCGCCGTCGACCGGGTCCTGCCCTGCCGCGACGCGCTGGCCGCCGCCGGCTGCGCCGTCGACGCGGTCCAGCTCCAGGCGAACCGGCTGGCGCCGCTGCCCGGCGACGCCCACCGCCTGGCCGCGACCAACCCCGTCTTCGTCGTCTGGGGCACGAAACCCGTGGGAGGCGGCGCGTGATCGGGGCGGTGGCGGCGACGGCGGCCGGGCGGGCGGCGGCGGTCGAGCTGCGCGCCGCGTGGCCGGACGAGGTGAGGATCGTGGCCGCGGGCCGCGCCGCGGACGCGCTGGCCACGGCGTGGAAGACCTGCGACGCGGTGGTGAGTTTCCTCGCCGTCGGGGCGACCGTACGGATCCTGGCGCCGCTGCTCGGTGCGAAGACGACCGATCCGGCCGTGGTGTGCGTGGACGAGGCCAGGCGGCACGCTGTCGCGCTGCTCGGCGGCCACCACGGCGCCAACGAGCTCGCCGCCCGGGTCGCCGGGGTCCTCGGCTGCGCGCCGGTCATCACCACGGCCGCCGACGCCGTGGGCCAGACCTCCCTGGACGAGTACGGCGCCGACCTCGGTTTCGCGGTCGGCAACCCGGAGGCGCTGGCCGCCGTCGGCGCCGCCGTGCTCGGCGGCGGGCCGGTGCGGCTCGCGGGCGCCGCCGGCTGGCCGCTGCCACCGCTGCCCCCCAACGTCTCCGCGAACGCGACCGGCGGCCCGGCCATCGTGATCAGCGACATGACGCGGCAGGAGACCGGCACCCGGTCGTCTCCCGTGCTGTACCTGCGGCCGCCGTCGCTGGTCGTGGGGGTGGGTTCGGCGCGCGGCGTCCCGGTGGACGAGGTCGACGGGCTGATCGACGCGGCGCTCGCGGCGGGCGGCCTGCACCCGCTGTCCGTACGGTGCCTGGCGACCGTGGACCGCAAGGCTGGGGAGCCGGGCATCGTCGCGGCCGCCGAGCGCCGCGGCCGGCCGCTCGTCGCGTTTCCCGCCGGCCGGCTGGCCGCCCTCGACGTGCCCAACCCGTCCGAGGTCGTCCGGGCCGCGGTGGGCACGCCGAGCGTCGCCGAGGCCGCCGCCCTGCACGCCGCGGCCGCGTACGGCAGGAGCGCCGAGCTGGTCGTGGCGAAACGCGTATCGGCGCACGCCACCGTCGCCGTCGCCAGGCTGCGCCCGCGCGGTCGCCTCACGATCATCGGTCTCGGGCCCGGCGCGCGCGACCTGCTCACCCCCCGCGCGGTCGCGGCGCTGCGCAGGTCCGCCGTGGTCGTCGGTCTCGACCAGTACGTCGACCAGGTCCGCGACCTGCTCCGGCCGGGCACGCAGGTGATCGTGAGCGGTCTCGGCGGCGAGGAGGAGCGCGCGAGGGCGGCCGTGGCGGCCGCGACGGCCGGCGGTGCGGTGGCGCTTGTCGGCTCGGGCGACGCCGGGGTCTACGCGCTGGCCGGGCCGGCCGTCGAGCTCGCCGGGACCGACGTCGAGGTGACCGGCGTACCCGGCGTCACCGCCGCGCTCGCGGCCGCCGGCCTGCTGGGCGCGCCGCTCGCCCACGACCACGCCTACATCTCGCTGTCCGACCTGCACACCCCCTGGGAGATCATCGAGCGCCGGGTCAGGGCGGCGGCCGAGGGGGACTTCACGGTCTGCTTCTACAACCCGCGCAGCCGGGCCAGGGACTGGCAGCTCCCCAAGGCGCTGGCCATCCTGGCCGCGCACCGGCCGCCCGAGACGCCGGTCGGGTACGTCAGGAACGCCGCCAGGCCGGACGAGACGACGACGATCACCACCCTGCGCGACGTGGATCCCGACCTGATCGACATGTTCACCGTGGTGATCGTCGGATCCAGCCGCAGCCGCACCGTGGCCGGCCGGTTCGTCACGCCGAGGGGGTATCCGTGGACGTCATCGTGACCGACCGCTGCCAGGGGTGCGGTGCCTGCCTGCTCACCTGCCCCGAGCACGCGATCCGCCCGCACGGCCACCCGCTGCTGGTCGTGTCCGCGCTGTGCACGGGCTGCCTGGAGTGCGTCGAGGTCTGCCCGGCCGACGCGATCGAGGCGCGGCCGTCCCGGCAGGTCGGGCCGGCCGGTGGAGAGGAGCGCGCATGACCGCCTCAGCGCGGCGCCGGGTCCACCCGATCGAGGCGCGCTCGTACGAGATCCTGCGCTCGCGGGTCGACCTGTCGGGCCGGCCGCCGCTGTGGCGGGCCGTGGCAGAACGGGTGATCCACGCAAGCGCCGACCCCGCCTACGCCGGCGACCTGGTCGGGGACGAGGCGGCGCTGCGCCGCGGGCTCGCCGCGCTCGGCAGCGGGGCTCCCGTCGTCGCCGACGTCGCCATGGTGGCCGCCGGCATCACGGGGCGCGCCGCGCTGTGCCGCGTGGCCGACCCCGCGGCCGCGCGGCTGGCCGGTACGGCCGGGCTCACCCGGTCGGCGGCCGGGATCCGCCTCGCCCATGCGCAGGTCGGCGCCGGCGCCGTCTGGGTGATCGGCTGCGCGCCCACCGCGCTGGTCGAGCTGATCAACATCGCCGCCGCGCCCGCCCTGGTCATCGGCCTGCCGGTGGGGTTCGTCGGCGCGGTGGAGGCGAAGGCGGCGCTGCGCGACAGCGGGCTGCCCGCGCTGAGCAACATCTCGGAGAAGGGCGGCGCCGCGGTCGCCGCGGCCGCGCTCAACGCCCTGTTGTACTACGAGGGAGATCTGACGTGAACGGTGCGGCGCGCGTGCCGTTGCTCGTGGTCGGGCACGGGACGCGGGACGACGAGGGCGTGGCCGGGTTCGGGAAGTTCCTCGCCCGGTTGCAGGGCAGGATGCCGGTCGACGTGGCCGGCGGGTTCATCGAGCTGTCCCCGCCGCCGCTCGCCGCGGCCGTCGCCGAGCTCGTGGCGCGCGGGCACCGCCACCTCGCCGCGGTGCCGCTGGTGCTGGTCGCCGCCGGGCACGGCAAGGGCGACATCCCGGGCGCGATGGCCAGGGAGCTGGCCCGCCACCCCGGCCTTTCGTACGCCTACGGCCGCCCGCTCGGGCCGCATCCCGGGTTGCTCGCGCTGCTCGACCGGCGGGCGGACGCCGCGCTCGGCGCAGGGGCGGGCGCGACGGCGGCGCGGGCGGAGACCGCGGTGCTGCTCGTCGGCCGCGGATCCACCGATCCCGACGGCAACGCCGAGGTGTGCAAGGTGGCCAGGCTGCTGTGGGAGGGGCGCGGATTCGGCGCTGTGGAAACCGCGTTCGTGTCGCTGGCGCGGCCGTACGTACCTGAGGGGCTCGACCGGTGCCGCCGCCTCGGCTTCCGGCGGATCGTCGTGCTCCCGTACTTCCTCTTCCCCGGCGTGCTGCCCGACCGGGTGCGGGCGGCGGCGGAGTCGTACGCCGCCGGCCATCCAGAACTGGACGTCCGCTGCGCCGGGGTGATCGGCGACTGTGACGGCCTGGCCGACCTGGTGGTCGAGCGGTACGCGGAGGCGCTCGCCGGTGACATCAGGATGAACTGCGACACGTGCGTGTACCGCGTCGCCATGCCGGGGTTCGAGCACCGGGTGGGCGCGCCGCAGACCCCGCATCACCACCCGGCCGACCCCGCGCATGGACACGGGCATGGAGACGGGGATGGACATGGGCCTGCAGACGGGCCTGGCCACCGGGATGGACACGGGCATGTCCACTGACGCGGCGCTGCGGCATCACGGCGACGCCGAGGTCGGCCCCGGGCTCGCCGACTTCGCGGTCAACGTGCGACCGGGCACCCCGCCGGGTTGGCTGGCCGGCCGGCTGCGGGACTGCGTCGCCGATTTGGCCGCCTATCCCGACCCGCGGGCGGCGCGGGCCGCGCTGGCCGCCAGGCACGGCCGCGACCCGGCCGAGGTACTGCCGACGGCCGGCGCGGCCGAGGCGTTCGTCCTGCTGGCGCGGGCGCTGCGGCCGCGGCGCCCGGTGGTCGTCCACCCCCAGTTCACCGAGCCGGAGGCGGCGCTGCGCGCGGCGGGGCACCGGCCGGAGCGAGTGATCCTCACCGGGGACTTCCGCCTCGGACCGGTCCCCGCGGTGCCGGCCGACGCCGACCTCGTGGTGATCGGCAACCCGACCAACCCGACGTCGGTGCTGCATCCGGCGGATGCGATCGCCGCGCTGGCCCGCCCTGGCCGGACGCTGGTGGTCGACGAGGCGTTCATGGACTGCGTGCCCGGCGAGCCGGAGAGCCTCGCCGGACGCCGGCTGCCCGGCCTCGCCGTCGTGCGCAGCCTGACCAAGACGTGGGGCCTGGCCGGGCTGCGGGCCGGGTACGTGCTGGCGGCGCCGGAGCTGATCGCGGTGCTGGCCGCCGCACAACCGCTGTGGGCGGTCTCCACGCCCGCGCTGGTCGCCATGGAGGCCTGCAGCACGCCGCCGGCCCTGCGCGCGGCCGAGGCGTGGGCGGCGGACCTCGCCGTGGAACGCGCCAGGTTCGCGGCCCGCCTGGCCGCGCTCGGCACGCACGTCGTGCCGGAGCCGCGCGCGTCCTTCCTGTGCGTCCGCCTCCCCGGCGCGCCGGCCGTACGGCTGCGGCTGCGCGAGCGGGGCTACGCCGTACGGCGCGGCGACACCTTTCCCGGGCTCGGGCCCGACTGGCTGCGCGTCGCCGTACGGGACAGGCCGGCCGACGACGCCTTCATCGAGATGCTGGCCGGGGTGCTCGAAGAGCACCGCACGAAGCCCCGGACCCTTCCGACGCTTCCGGAGGAACACAATGGAGCTGCTCCAGGAGACCATCGCCGCGATCCGGCCGCAGGACGAGCGGGCGATGGCGCGGGCCCGCGCGCACCAGGACCGGCTGACCAAGCCCAGAGGGGCGCTCGGTGCACTTGAGGAGCTGTCCGTGCGGCTCGCCGGTCTTGCGGGGGCCTGCCCGCCGCCGCTGCCTGATCCGGCGGCGGTCGCGGTGTTCGCCGGCGACCACGGCGTGCACGCCCAGGGCGTGACTCCGTGGCCGCAGGAGGTCACCGCGCAGATGGTCGCGAACTTCCTCGCCGGCGGGGCGGTCGTCAACGCGTTCGCCAGGCAGGCCGGCGTCACGGTGACCGTGGTGGACGTGGGCGTGGCCGCCGACCTTCCAGGCTCGGCCGGCACGGCCGGGCCGGCCGAGGCCGGCCAGACCACCGCGCTGCGGCGGCGCAAGGTCGCGCACGGCACCGCGGACATGACCGCCGGCCAGGCGATGACCGCGGCGCAGGCCGGCGAAGCGATCGAGGTCGGCATCGAGGTGGCCGGCGAGCTCGTCGCCGCCGGGCACCGCTGCCTGATCACCGGCGACATGGGCATCGCGAACACGACCGCGTCCGCGGCCCTGATCGCCGCCCGCACGGGACGCGACCCCGCCGCGGTCACCGGGCGCGGCACCGGCATCGACGACGCCACGTACCGCCACAAGATCGACGTGATCCGCGCCGCGCTCGCCAGGCACGCCGCCGTCGTCGCGCGCGGCCGCCCGATGGACGTGGTCGCGGCCGTGGGGGGTCTCGAGCACGCCGCGCTGGTTGGGTTCATCCTGGGCGCGGCGGCGCGGCGGGTGCCCGTGATCCTCGACGGGGTCACGGCCGGCGCCGCCGCCCTCATCGCCCACGCCCTCGCCCCCGATGCGCTCGGCGCCTGCCTGGCCGGCCACCGGTCGGCCGAGCCCGGGCATACCGCCGCGCTGGCCCACCTGGGCCTGCGACCGCTCGTCGATCTGGAGATGCGGCTCGGTGAGGGCACCGGCGCGCTGCTGGCGCTTCCGCTGGTCCAAAGCGCCGTGCGGGTGCTGCACGAGGTGGCGACCTTCGACGCCGCCGGCGTCACGGAGAAGGACGCGGGCCCGTCGGCTGGTGGGCCGGCTGACGGGTCGGCTGACGGGTCGGCGGCGGCTTCGGAAGCCGAGTACCTTTAGTGGACAAACGCCCAGTTCACCACCAGGAGAGCACATCGGTGCCCCCTTACCTGCTCGGCCTCAGGCTCGCCGGGCGACGCGTGGTCGTCGTCGGCGGCGGTCGCGTGGCCCAGCGGCGGGTTCCCGCCCTGCTGGCCGCGGGCGCGCATGTCGTGCTGGTCGCTCCCGAGGTGACCCCCTCGCTGGAGGATCTGCCGGTCGAGTGGCACCGCAGGCCGTACCGCACCGGTGACCTCGACGGCGCGTGGCTCGTCCAGGCGTGCGCGGACGACGCCAAGGTCAACGCGACGGTGGCCGCGGAGGCCGAGGCGCGCCGCGTCTGGTGCGTACGCGCCGACGACGCCGAGGCGTCAGCCGCCTGGACGCCGGCCAGCGGCGTGGTCGACGAGGCGCACGGCGGCGGCCTGGTCGTCGGCGTGCTCGCGGGCGGCGACCCGCGCCGGGCCGCCGGCATCCGCGACGCCGTCGTCGACGGGTTGCGCGACGCCAGCCTGGAGGCCAGGCACTCCAGGAGGAAGCCGACCGGCGTGGCGCTGGTCGGCGGCGGGCCCGGCGACCCGGCGCTGATCACCGTCCGCGGCCGCCAGCTGCTCGCCCAGGCCGACGTCGTGATCGCCGACCGGCTGGCCCCGCGGGTGCTGCTCGACGAGCTGGCGCACGACGTCGAGGTGATCGACGCCGCCAAGATTCCCTACGGTCGCTCGCTGGCCCAGGAGCGCATCAACGAGCTGCTGGTCGAGCACGCCAGGACGGGCCGGTTCGTGGTGAGGCTCAAGGGTGGCGACCCGTTCGTCTTCGGCCGCGGCGCCGAGGAGGTGCTGCACTGCGCTCGCCACGGCATCCCGGTGATCGTGGTCCCCGGCATCACGAGCGCGACGGCGGTGCCCGCGGTCGCCGACCTGCCGGTGACCCACAGGGGCGTCGTGCAAGAATTTCACGTCGTGTCGGCACATGTCGCGCCCGACGATCCGGACAGTACGGTTGACTGGCAGTCGCTGGGGCGGGCGCGCGGCACCGTCGTGCTGCTGATGGCGGTCGGGCGAATGCGCCGTATCGCGACCGCTCTCATGCGCTATGGTCGATCGTCTGACACGCCCGTCGCGGTCATCCAGGACGGTACGCTGCCCAACCAACGAGTGTTGACCGCCACGCTCGACACGGTGGCGGACGCGATGACGACCGCCGGGGTGCGGCCCCCGGCGATCGTGGTCGTCGGAGAGGTCGTACATGTGGCACGGGAGATTGACAGTCTGAGAGCGAATATGGGACGGGATCCGTGACTCCCCCTACGGATCAAGGCGTGGCCAAGGCCGAGCAGCAGGCCGGCCAGGCCGAACTCGAGCGTGTCCTGATCGAGCTGCGCGATCAGGTGGAGTCGTTCCGCTTCGTCCTGCAGGCCCCGGGCGTCGACGAGGCCAAGGCCGCCCAGCTGGAGATCCGCAACCAGCTCGACGACTACGTGCTGCCGCGCATCCGCGGCGACGGCGCCCCACTGCTCGTCGTTCTCGGCGGTTCGACGGGCGCCGGCAAGTCGACCCTGGTCAACAGCGTGGTGGGCGCCAGGGTCAGCGCGACGGGGGTGCTCAGGCCCACCACGAGCAGCCCGATCCTCGTCTGCCATCCCGACCACGCCGACTGGTTCATGGGCGCGAACATCCTGCCCGACATGGGACGGGTCGAGGGCCCGGCGCCGGACGCGATCGCCGGCGACCAGTTGGTGATCATCAAGAGCGAGTCGCTGCCCGCCGGCCTGGCCCTGCTCGACAGCCCCGACTTCGACTCGGTGTTCGAAGACCACTACGAGTTCGCGGCCAAACTCATGGACGCCGCCGACCTCTGGCTGTGCGTGACCACAGCCGCCCGCTACGCCGACGCCCAGGTGTGGCAGATGCTGCGGCGCGCGCGGGAGCACGGCGCCTCGATCGGCGTCGTCCTGTCCCGGGTTCCGCAGGGCGCCGGGTCGGAGATCGCCGACCACTTCACCGCCCTGCTCGACGAGCACGGCGTCGGCGACGCCCGCCAGTTCACGATCCCAGAGACGAAGATCGAGGAAAGCCGGCTGCCCGAGGAGGCGTCGGAGGAGATCCGGTCCTGGCTCATGGGTATCGCGGAAGACGACGAGCAGCGCGCCGAGATCATCACGGCCACCCTCGGCGGAGTGCTCGACAGCTTCCGCACCCGCGTCCCCGAGCTGGCCAAGCAGGTCGAGGCGCAGGTCGAGGCGCGCACCGTGCTCAGCACCGAGGTCCAGGCGGCGTACGCCACGGCGCTCGCCGAGCTCGACGAGGCCACCCGCAACGGGTCGCTGCTGCGCGGCGAGGTGCTGGCCAGATGGCAGGACTTCGCCGGCACCGGTGACCTGGTCCGCGCTTTGCACGTACGGCGCGGCCGGGCCGACCGGCGCGCCAACCGCAGGCGGCGCACCCCGGCGCGGGTGCGTTCGCTCAAGAGCGCGCTGCGGTCCGGGCTCGAGTCGGTCATCGTCGCGGCCGCAGAAAGCGCCGCCGACGACGTCATCGCCCGCTGGCTGGCCAACCCGGCGGGCGAGGAGCTGCTGGCCGGCAGGTCCGACGCGCTGCGGCACGCATCGGCCGAGCTGCCGCGGCGCACCACCAGAGCGGTCAGCGCCTGGCAGGACTACGTGCTCGAGCTGATCCGCACCGAGGGCGTCACCAAGCGCACCGTGGCCAAGCTCGTGTCCTTCGACGACGAGGCGCTGTCGCTCGTCCTGATGGTCGGCCTGCTCGGCTACGGCACCAGCGACGTTGCCGTCGAGGAGGGCACGAGCGCGGTGCCGCAGCGGCTGCTCAAGGCCCTGTTCGGGGCCGAGTCGCTGCGCGGCATGAGCGCCAAGGCCCGGGCCGATCTGCGCAGCCGCGCCGGCACCCTGTTCGACGAAGAGGCCATCAGGTTCGGGCAGGCCCTCGACGCCGCCGGGGTCCCCGACGAGAACACCGCCGTCCAGCTGTACCAGGCCACGTACAACCTGGAGGTTGCGCGATGACCGAGGTGACCCGCCCATGACGATGGCGACCTCGCGGTCCGGCCGCCCGCCGGGCGTCCCGACCGCCATGGCGGCCGGTGCGGCCGTCCCCGGCCTGCCCAGCCGGCTCGCCGCCCTCGAATCGCTCGTCGAGCTGGGCAGGGGCCGGATCGGCGCGGAGCTCCTGGACGACACGGCCGCGCTGCTCGAACGGGCCGGGCAGCGGCTGATGCTCTCCGCCGACCATTCCGTGGTGGCACTGGCCGGCGGCACGGGCAGCGGCAAGTCCTCGCTGTTCAACGCCGTCTGCGGCCTCGAGCTGTCCCCGGTGGCCGTACGGCGGCCGACCACATCGGCGGCGCACGCCTGCGTATGGGGGCTCGAGGGCGCCGGCCCGCTGCTCGACTGGCTGGGCGTCGACAAGAGGTACCGGTACGCCAGGGCCAGCGCGCTCGACCGCGGCGCCGGCGGCGCCGGTGGCGCTGGAGGTCCGGACGGCCAGGCGGGCCGGGGAGGCGGCGACTCGCTGCAGGGCCTGGTGCTGCTCGACCTGCCCGACCACGACTCGATCCACACGGACAACCGCGAGGAGGCCGACCGGTTCGTCGCGGTGGCCGACCTGCTGGTCTGGGTGCTCGACCCGCAGAAGTACGCAGACGCCGCGCTGCACCGCAACTACATCGTGCCCTACGCCCAGCATGCCTCGGTCACGCTCATCGTGCTCAACCAGACCGACGTGCTGCAGCCAGAAGAGATCGACGACTGCGTCGCCGACCTGCGCCGGCTGCTCGAGGCCGAGGGGCTGCACGACCCGCACATCGTGACCACGTCGGCGGTCACCGGCGCCGGCGTCGACGGGTTCCGGCAGGTACTCGTCGATACCGTGGCGGCCAGGAGGGCCCGCACCGAACGGATCGCCGCCGACGTGGACAAGCTCGCCGCCCGGTTCATCGACTACTGCGCGACCGGCACCGTGCCGGCCATGGTCGACGAGCGCCGTGCCGCCACCCTGTTCGGCGAGCTGACCGAGGCGGCCGGCGTCCCGGCCGTGGCCGAGGCGATGGAAAGCGCGTACGAGCTGCGCGCCGTCGACTACATGGGCTGGCCGATCAGCCGGCTCGCCGCGCGGCTGCGCCGCGACCCGCTGCGCAAGATGCGGCTCACCGCGCTGCGCGAGGAACTGCGCGGCGCCTTCACCGGCCCGATCGGCGCCCAGCAGGGCGATGTCGACAACGCGCTGCAGGGGGTCACCGACGGCGTCACCGGCGACCTGCCGGAGCCCTGGCAGCGGTCGGTGCGCCGGGCCGCCCGCGCCCACGCCGACGGACTGCCCGACGCGCTCGGGCGGGCGCTCAAAGACTCTCTGCCCGCGTTCAACCAGGTGCCGCAGTGGTGGTGGCTGGTCAAGACATGGCAGTACTTCCTGGTGTTCTTGTCCGTGCTCGGGCTCGGCTGGACGGTGCTGCTGGTCCTGTACGGGGTGTTCGGCCTCGGCAGCCAGCCGAGCCCGCTGGTCGGCGACACCGGGCTGCTGCCTTACGTGGCGCTGGTGGTGCTCTGCCCGCTCGGCATCGGCTACCTGACCGCGTCGATGTGCCGGAACGTGGCCGCGCTGTGGGCGGCCAAGCACGGGGAACGGGTCGAGCAGCACATGCGCGACCGGATCGCCGTGGCCGCCCGCCATCTGGTGCTCGACCCGATCGCCGAGGAGCTCAGCGCGGTGGCGCTGTTCCGCACCGAGGCCGACACCGCCCGGGGCCTGTAGACCGATGCGGCCCCGGCTGGTCCCGCCCACGCCGGCCGTACGGGACTCCTACCTGGCTGGCGAGCGCGCCGGGTGTGTGGTGGACGGGGCCTCGCCGGTCTGGCTGGCCGGGGCGGAGAGCGACTTCGCGGCCTTCGCCGCCCGCCGCAGCGGGACCAGGGAACGTTGGGGCGTCCCGAGCACCGAGCTGTGGTACGTCGCCGGGCGGCATTACTACGGCACCCTCGTGATCCGGCACCGGCTCACCCCCGCGCTGTGCCACGAGGGCGGCCACATCGGTTATCACGTGGTGCCGCAGCACCGGCGGCGCGGCCACGCCACCGCGATGCTCGCGGAAGCGTGCGCGATCTGCCACGAGAGCGGCCTGCGGGCGCTGCTGCTGACCTGCGACGACGACAACGTTGGCTCGCGCAGGGTCATCGAGGCCAATGGTGGGGTCCTGCGCGACGTGACCGCCGGCATCTGCCACTACTGGATCGGCCTCTGACCCGCTCCCCGTGGCTGCGCTGTCTCCCGCGGGCGCCGTTTTCCACAGGTTGGCCGGGGTCTTCTCACGGTAAGTGAGTGCCGGCACCTTGGTCACGTACGGACGCCGCGCATATCTCACTCGCTGGAGGATTGATGAACGACGCGCAGATCACAGTGATCGGCTGGCTCGCCGCCGACCCGAGGTACGTCGCGACCTCGACCGGCACCCCGCTCGTCTCATTACGAGTGGGCTGCACCCCGCGCCGCTTCGACCGGGAGAGCGGGCAGTGGCAGGACATGGAGGCCACGTTCCTGACCGTCAACTGCTGGCGCGGCCTCGCCGAGAACGTCAACGCCTCGGAGATGAAGCGCGGCGACCCCGTGATCGTCACCGGGCGGCTGCGGATCCGCGAATACCTCAAGGACGAGCAGATCCGCTTCTCCGCGGTCGTCGACGCCACCACGATCGGGCACGACCTGACCCGTGGCACCGCCATGTTCCGGCGGATGCGGCGCGGCGGCGCCGCCAGCGTCGAAGACCGCAGGGAGGCCGAGGAGCTCAACGATCTCTGGCTCAACGCCGCGGCGGCCCCCGCCGACGAGGCCGGGCCGGGAGAGACAGGGCCGGGCGGGGCCGAGCCCACCGAGTCCGAGCCCACCGAGTCCGTCGAGGTCGCCGGGATCGGGGCCGGATACGCGGGGGACGGCACCACCGGCGACGCCGACGACGAGGCCGCGGAGTTCGACCCGTACGACGTCACCACCAAAGCCGCCTGATCTTCGGGCTCCGGCCGGGGGCGTCGCCTTGACGGCGGCGCCCCCGGTCGGCGTACGGACGACCTGCCCACCGAGACTTTTCCCGCGCGAAGCCAAGAATTTCCCGAGCCCGCCGTCCGATCGCCCGTCCGGGTGGATGGCGGTCGCCGGATCGGCGGTGGACGAGCGGGCTCGGAAACCGGCCCCTAGATCCAGGAAACGCCGCGCATCATGACCCCCCTAGTGATGGTGCTGTGAGCTGTGGGGCTCGACGAACTTAGTGAGAGCCCTGTGATCACAGTGCCCATATCCCTGGTGCCGAAGCTAGCGGGTTTCAATCCTTCTCCGCACAGCTTGCAACTATTGTGTTACTCAACGTGATTCTCCGTAGCGGGGGTCGGCATCCGCCGCCGCGCTCCCGGACGAGGGGGAAGCCATGACGACCGTGCACTCATCGGCCGCGACGGCCGGCGACGGCCTGCCGCATCCACTGGCCCGCCGGGCGGCGCTGCCATCCAGGCCCTTCCTCGCCTGCTACTTCACCGCCGTCGCCGGGCTGCACCTCGGGCTGGCCGTCACCGCGGTCCTCACCACCGTGCCCAGGCTCGCTGAGCTGCTCACCTTCTGCGCCCTGATGGCATGCGGCGCGGTCTGCATCGAGGCGTCCAGGCGGCTGGGCGTGCCGGCCGGCGTGGCCCGCGACCTGCTGTCCGCGTGGTGGCTGCCGGTCGCCCTGCTGCTCCCGCCCGCCTACGCGTTGATCATGCCGATCCCGTTGCAGGCGCTGCTCCAGGTCCGAGTCCGGCAGACGCTGCCGTACCGGCGGCTCATGGCCACATCGGCACTCGGCCTGGCCGGGGCCAGCGCCTCCTACGCATTCCATTCGTTCGTGCCGGGGCGGCTCACCGGCGCCCACGCCTGGCTCACCGGCTCCGGCACCGCCGTCGGCGCCGCGGTGGCGTGCGCCGCGCTGTTCACCGTGGTCAACGCGGCCCTGATCGCGATCGCCGCGCACGGCGCCGCGCCCGACTGCCGCTGGCGAGAGGTGCTGTGGACGAGGGAGAACCTGCTGCTCGACGTGGTCGAGCTGTGCGTCGGCGTGCTCGTCACCGTCGCCTGCGCGCTCTCGCCGGCGCTGCTTGTCCTCGCGCTGCCTCCGGTCGTG
Organism: Streptosporangiaceae bacterium; assembly: GCA_036378315.1. Taxonomy (GTDB): domain Bacteria; phylum Actinomycetota; class Actinomycetes; order Streptosporangiales; family Streptosporangiaceae; genus CALAED01. The sequence continues at coordinate 40,889 of DASUWU010000114.1, forward strand.
CTGCTCCAGCGCAGCCTGCTGCACCAGCAGCTGCAGGCGGCCGCCCGCACCGACGGCAAGACCGGGTTGCTCAACGCGGCGGCGTGGCAGCGCGAGGCGGACACCGAGCTGTCCCGCGCCCAGCGTTCCGGCGATCCGCTCGCCCTCCTCCTCGTCGATCTCGACCACTTCAAGCAGGTCAACGACACGTATGGGCACCTTGTCGGCGACCAGGTGCTGATCGGCGTCGCCGGCACGTTGTGCAGCCAGCTGCGCGACTACGACATCATCGGCCGGTTCGGCGGCGAGGAGTTCGTCGTGCTGGTGCCGGGTGCCGACACCGTGGAGGCGTGCCGGGTCGCGGAGCGCCTGCGCAGCCGGGCCCGGCGGTTGGCCGTGCCCGCGGACGACGGGTCGGTCGCGGTCACGATCTCGATCGGGGTGGCGCTGTTGCACGCGCACGGCGAAGACCTCATCGAGCTGCTCGCCGCCGCGGACCTGGCCCTCTACCGGGCGAAGGAGTCCGGGCGCGACCGGGTCTGCCTCCCGGCCGCCAAGCGGCCCGCGGCGTCCATTCCCCCTCCAGACAGGGCCTAGGCTGGAGTGCATGCCGGAGTACATCTACACGATGCAGCGCGTGCGCAAGGCGCACGGTGACAAGGTCGTTCTCGATGACGTGACCCTGAGCTTCCTGCCCGGGGCGAAGATCGGCGTGCTGGGCCCCAACGGCACCGGCAAGTCCACGCTGCTGCGCATGATGGCCGGCCTTGAGCACCCGTCGAACGGCGAGGCGCGGCTGATGCCCGGGTACACGGTGGGCATCCTGCAGCAGGAGCCGCCGCTCAACGATGCCAAGACGGTGCTCGGCAACGTCGAAGAGGGCGTGGCCGAGACCAAGCACATGCTTGACCGGTTCAACGAGATCGCCGAGAAGATGGCGACCGACTACTCCGATGAGCTGCTCGAGGAGATGGGCCGGCTCCAGGAGGCGCTCGACCATCGAGGCGGCTGGGACCTCGACAGCAAGCTCGACCAGGCGATGGACGCGCTGCGCTGTCCGCCGCCCGACGCCGACGTGACCACGCTGTCCGGCGGTGAGCGCCGCAGGGTGGCGCTGTGCAAGCTGTTGCTCGAGGCGCCCGACCTGCTGCTGCTCGACGAGCCCACCAACCACCTCGACGCCGAGAGCGTGCAGTGGCTCGAGCAGTTCCTGGAGAAGTACGCCGGCACGGTGCTGGCGGTCACCCACGACCGCTACTTCCTGGACAACGTGGCCGGCTGGATCCTGGAGCTCGACCGCGGGCGCTGCTACCCGTACGAGGGCAACTACTCGACCTATCTGGAGAAGAAGGCCGACCGGCTCAAGGTCGAGGGGCAAAAGGACGCCAAGCGCAAGAAGCGCCTGGAGGACGAGCTGGAGTGGGTGCGCTCCAACCCCCGGGCCCGGCAGGCGAAGAGCAAGGCGCGCCTCCAGCGGTACGAGGAGATGGCCGCCGAGGCGGCGAAGTACCGCAAGCTCGACTTCGAGGAGATCCAAATCCCGCCGGGTCCGCGGCTCGGCACCACGGTGATCGTGGCCGAGGGCCTGACCAAGGGGTACGGCGACCGGGTGCTCATGGAGGATCTCTCGTTCGACCTGCCGCCCAACGGCATCGTCGGGGTCATCGGGCCCAACGGCGTGGGCAAGACCACGCTGTTCCGCATGATCATGGGTGACGAGCAGCCAGACGCGGGCTCGCTCAAGATCGGCGACACCGTGCGGATCTCGTACGTCGACCAGACGCGAGGCAACATCGACCCGAACAAGACCGTCTGGCAGGTCGTCTCCGACGAGCTCGACCACATCAAGGTGGGCCAGGTCGAGATGCCGTCCAGGGCCTACGTGGCCGCGTTCGGGTTCAAGGGTCCCGACCAGCAAAAGCCGGCGGGTGTGCTGTCCGGCGGCGAGCGCAACCGGCTCAACCTGGCGCTCACGCTCAAGCAGGGCGGCAACGTGCTGCTGCTCGACGAGCCGACGAACGACCTCGACGTCGAGACCCTGTCCAGCCTCGAGAACGCGCTGCTCGACTTCCCGGGCTGCGCGGTCATCACCTCGCACGACCGGTGGTTCCTCGACCGCATCGCGACGCACATCCTGGCGTGGGAAGAGGGCTCGAGCTGGTTCTGGTTCGAGGGCAACTTCGAGGACTACGAGAAGAACAAGATCGAACGGCTCGGCGTCGAGGCCGCCCGCCCGCACCGTGTCACCTACCGCCGCCTCACTCGCTGAGGCGCCCTGCGCGGCGCCGGGTCCGCATCCTGCCGGTGGTGTCCATAAATTGGACACTTAGTATCAGAATATGAGCGATGCGATCGGGCTCCCCGATCAGCGGCGGTGGACGGCGCTTGCCATCGGGTCGGGGGCGATGACCGCGGGCTGCGCCTTCCAGTTCGGCATGCCCTACCTCATCCCGGCGCTGCGCGCGGACGGGCTGTCGCTGGCGCAGGCGGGAGTGCTGGTCGCCTGCCCGATGATCGGTCTGCTCTGCACGCTCATCGCCTGGGGAGCGGCGGCCGACCGCTGGGGTGAGCGGCTGGTGCTGTCCGCCGGGCTCGCCATGGCCGGAGCCGCGCTGCTCGGCGCGGCGGCGGCGCCCACTCCGGTCACCCTCGGCGGTTGCCTCGCGCTCGCCGGGGCCGGCGGCGCGTCGGTGCACGCGGCCAGCGGGCGGCTGATCCTCGGCTGGTTCACCGCCAGCGAGCGCGGCCTGGCGATGGGCGCCAGGCAGACCGCGCAGCCGCTCGGCGTCGCCGTCGCCGCCCTCACGCTGCCACCGCTGGCCGCCGCGGGTGGCCTGCGCTCGCCCCTGCTGGCGCTCGCGGCCGGCTGCCTGGCGATGTCGGCGCTCGTCGCCGCCTTCGTCCGCGATCCGGGCCGCCCGGCCGACGAGAACGGCGGCCGGCGCGCGAAGTCCCCCTACCGCACCCAGGTCCTGTACCGGATCCACGCCGCCAGCGCGCTGCTCGTCGTGCCGCAGTTCGCGGTCGCCACGTTCGCGCTGGTGTACCTGGTCGACGCGCGCGGCTGGGACGCCGAGCCGGCGGGCCGGGTGCTCGCCGCCGTCCAGGTGGGCGGCGCGCTGGCCAGGCTCGGCGCCGGCGCGTGGTCGGACCTGGTCGCCAGCCGGCTGGGTCCGATGCGGCTGCTGGCCGGGCTGACCTGCGGGGTGATGCTCGCTCTCACGATCGGCGCGCACGCCGGGTCGGGCGCGGCCGTGGTCGCCCTGCTGGTCGCCGGAGTGAGCACGGTCAGCACCAACGGGCTGGCCTACACGGCCGTCGCGGAGTACGCGGGGCGATCGTGGGCCGGCCGCGCGCTGGGCGTGCAGAACACCGGGCAGAACCTCCTCGCCGCGGCGACGCCGCCGGTGCTCGCCCAACTGGTGCACGGCGCCGACTACACGGCCGCGTTCGCCGCCGCGGCCGGCTTCCCGCTCATCGCGGCGGCGCTGATCCCGGTGGCCGCCGAGCGGGCGCGGCGCCGGGCAGCGCCGACGTATCCGCGTTGACCATGCTGGTCGCGGCCATCGTCAGGTAGCGCCAGAGCGTGTCGTCGTGCTCTTTGGGCAGCGCCAGCTCGTCCATGGCCTCGCGCATATGGTGCAGCCACGCGTCGCGTTCGGCCATGCCGATGGCGAACGGCACGTGCCGCATACGCAGCCTGGGATGCCCCCGCCGCTCGCTGTACGTGCTCGGCCCGCCCCAGTACTGGATCAAGAACAGCCGCAGCCGCTCCTCGGCCGGGCCGAGATCCGCCTCGGGGTAGAGCGGGCGGAGCAGGGGGTCGTCCGCGACGCCCTGGTAGAAGCGGTGGACCAGCCGCCGGAACGTCTCCTCGCCGCCGACCGCCTCGTAGAAGCTCACCTCAGTAGCCATGACGAACCCACCCTATGTGAGCGAATGCGGGGATCAGGCCGCCGATGTGTCCTCCTTGAAGGTCGCGACCATGACGCCCGCCTGGTCGAACTCCTTCTTGACCCGTTCCCGCAGGGCGCGGGCCACGTCGCCCTGCTTGCCCGGCGCCGTCTTGACGACGATCCTGATGACCACGGCCTCGCCGGACAGCGCGGTCACCCCCCACACGTCGGGCTGGGCCAGGACGATCTCGTCCCAGGGCGGCTCGGCGGCCAGCCCGCTCGACGCGTGCTTGAGCAGGTCGCGGACCTTGTCGATGTCCTCGTCGTAGGAGACGGGCACGTCGAGGATGGCGCGGGCCCAGTTCTGCGACTGGTTGCCGACGCGCTGGATCTCGCCGTTGCGCATGTACCAGACCACGCCGTTGACGTCACGCAGCCGGGTGGTGCGCAGCGTCACCGCCTCCACCGTGCCGGTGGCAGGACCGATGTCGATCACGTCCCCCACGCCGTACTGGTCCTCAAGGAGCATGAAGATGCCGGCCAGGAAGTCCTTCACGACGTTCTGCGCCCCGAAGCCCACGGCCACCCCGATGACGCTCGCGCTGGCCAGCACCGCGGTCAGGTCGAGGCCGAGCTCGCCGAGCACCGTGAACAGCGCGGTGCCCAGGATCACGATGGAGGCGATGCTGCGCAGCACCGACCCCATCGTCTCGGCGCGTTGCCGCCGCCGCTCGCTGACCAGCACGGGGCTGCCGTCGAAGATCGTACGGGTGCGCTCGCGCAGCCGTTCCGGCATCGTGCCCTCGGCCATGCGCAGGACGATGTTGTCGATCATCCGGTGCGCGAGGCGCCGGAGGACCAGCGCCACCACGAGGGCGAAGATCACCCAGACCGCCTTCGTGAGCGGCTGGTCGAGCCAGGCACGGAAGAACCGGGTGAAGCCCTCGCTGTGGCTCACGTCCCACGCGATGCGGCAGGCCACGCTGGGCTGGCCGGGTCGGCAGAACTGCTCCGGCGTCCCGTGCCCCTGGAACGGGAGCAGCTTCCCTGGCGCGTCGAGCTTCCATGCCGCGTCGAGCGCTGGCACGATCGTGGACCCCTCCCCGTATTCCATGCCGCGGTCGTCTGTCGAGCTTCAATACTGGCGGACGGACCGGTCAGCCGTCACATCGTGGGGAGGACGCGCGCCACCTTGCCGGCTGCGGCCGCGCGGAGGATCATGTCGACTGCGTAAAATGACCAGCCTTACAGAGTCCGGTCAAGTTGCGGTGCGACCCGTGAAACCCGGCAAATGGGCACGGGCGGGCACACGTTTCTCACCCCCGGGCTGACGAACCGTTGACCGCGAGATGGCTGATATCTCCGATGCCTTCCAATGAAGCGGGATCGGGTTGGCGTGCCGCGATAGGAGGGTTACGCTGCGTGCGCGATAGTTCATCTGTCGTGGCCATGAGATCGAGTAGTTTGGGGAGGCCTGAAAGGGATGGCGGAATCCCCCCCGAGAGAAAGCGACATCGCGCGCAAGATTCGCGCACGCGGACTGGCGCGCGGGAGGGCGCCGGTACAGATCGCCCGTGACATCTTCCAGCATTGCGGGCCGTCTTTTGGCGTGAGCCGGGTCAAGGCGCAGCGACTCGCCCTCGGCGTCGCCCTGTCCGACGTGGTCGCCCAGATCAGGGCGCTGTACGAGGTCGAGGGCAAGCCACAGCCCAAGCTCAGCGAGACGTTACTGTCCGCCTACGAGAGCGGGCACAAGCGGCCGGGGCCGGAGTATCTGCACTATCTGTGCCGCGTCTACCGGCTCGAACCTGAGGAGCTCGGCTACCACGGACCGTGCATCTGCGGTCACCGCCACTCGGCGAGGCCCGACCCCGAGCCCCAGGCGGAGCCTCGGGCGAGCGGGCCGGCCGCGGCGACCGGACCCGTCGTGGTCCCGGCGTCCGCCGATCCCTGCTTCGCCACGCGCGACTCGACACTCGGGCCGAGCGAGCTCGCGGGCCGATCCCGCTCCGCGAGCCGTGCCCCCGCGGAAGCGGGAGAGGAGGACATCGTGCTTCGCAGAACACTTCTGCAGCTGCTGGCCGGTACGGGTGTCGCGCTTGACGGGCAGTTCCTTGGCGCCGTCGACCATGCCCGGCGGCGGATGGACGACACGCTGATCAGCGCCACCGTGTCGCCGTCCATGCTGGACCAGTGGGAGGAGACGGCGCTCGGCTACGGCCAGCAGTACCAGGCGACGCCATCGCTGCGGGTGCTGTGCGACGTCCTGCTCGACTTCAGCGAGATCCGCCGGATGTGCGAGCAGCGGCAGCCGATCGAGCTGCAGGAGCGGCTGTGCCGCATCGCCGCGCAGCTCGCCGGCCTGTGCGGCCGCATCGTGAACAGCCTTGGCGATCATCGGCTGGCGCGGTCGTTCTTCCGCACCGCGCACACCGCCGCCGACGAGACCGGGGACCGGGCGCTGCGCGCCTGGGTGACGGCGCGCGAGGCGCTCGTCCCGATGTACTACGGCGACCCGCGGGAGGCCCTGCACCTGGCGCGCAAGGCGCAGGACCAGGCCGGCCGGGTGCCGTGCGTGGCCGCCGCGATGGCGCCGGCCATCGAGGCCAGGGCGCTCGGCCAGCTCGCGTTGCGCGGCCGCACCGACGCGGCACCCAGCGCCAGGCGCGCGCTCGTCCGCAGCCGCGCCGTCTTCGAGCAGCTCTCCAAGGCCGACGCCGGCGACCTGGCGTTCGGCTTCACCGAGCGGCAGTTGGCCTTCTACGAAGGCGACACCTACACCAACCTCAGTGATCCGCACCACGCCGAGGAGGGGCTCAACCATGCCCTGACGCTGTACTCGTCGCAGGAGCGGATCGACCGCACGCTGGTCCGGCTGGATCGGGCGTTGTGCAAGGTCCAGCTCGGCGAGCCGGACCACGCGCTGGCGCTCGGCCAGGACGCGATCCTCGAGCTGCCGGCCGAGCACCGGTCCGACATGCTCATGCACCGCGGCCGGCAGTTGGCCGCAGCCGTGGTGCAAAAGCACGGCGACATGCCGGAGGTGGCGGAGTTCCGCGAGCTGCTGGCCGGCCCGTCCACGTGCAGCCCGCAGGCGGCGGTCTGAGCGGTCATCTCAGCGGCTATCCGCGCGGGTTGTCCGTGGGGTCACAGGTCGAGCCCCGTCTGGGCGGCCATGAACGAGAGGGTGTCGACCGACAGGTCGATCGAGCGGCTCACCGCGCGGGCGCCATGGCCGACGCCCGTCTCGTGCCGGAGCAGGATCGGCCGGGCGGCCGGATCCGCCGCGGTGGCGTGCTGCAGAGCCGCGCACATCTTGCGGGCGTGCAGCGGGTCCACCCGGGTGTCGCTGTCGAAGGTGGTGAACAGGACGGCCGGGTAGGAGACGCCGTCGCGCACGTGGTGGTACGGCGAGTAGGCGTAGAGCCAGGCGAACTGTTCGGGGTCGGCGGCCGAGCCGTACTCCACGTTCCAGGTCTCGCCGAGCCCGAACCGCTCGTACCGCACCATGTCCAGCAGCGGGGCTGAGCAGACGGCCGCGCGGAACAGCTCGGGTCGCTGGGTCACCGCGGCGCCGACCAGCAGCCCGCCATTGGAGCCGCCGCTGATGGCCAGCCGGTCAGCGGCCGTCCACCCCTGCTCGATGAGCGTCTCGGCCGCGGCGTAGAAGTCGTCGAAGACGTTCTGCTTGCGGTCGAGCATGCCGGCGCGGTGCCATTCCTCGCCCTCTTCCGCGCCGCCGCGCAGGTTGGCGACGGCGTAGACGCCGCCGGCCTCCACCCAGGCCAGCATCCCGGGCGAGTACGACGGGGTGAGGGAGATGTTGAACCCGCCGTATCCGTACAGGATCGCCGGCCGTGGGCCGGTGCCGCCGGGCCGGGAGACGACCAGCATCCTGACCTCGGTGCCGTCCTTGGAGGTGTAGGTGAGCTGGCGGGTCTCCACGTCCGGGACGTCAACGGCGCCCGGGGCGGACGCCCACAGCGTGGTCTCCCCGGTGCGCGCGTCGTACCGCCTGATCGAGACGGGCGTGACGTTGTCGGCGTAGCCGAACCACGCCTCGTGGCCGCCCTCAGGACGGGCGACGAGGACGCCGATGGAGCCGAGGCCGGGGGTGGGCACCGTGCCGACCCGTTCGCCGGTGGCCAGGTCGTGCACGGTGATCTCGCTGATCGCGTGCCTGGTCCAGCCGGCCAGCAGCACAGGACGGGCCAGTTCCGGGCCGTCGAGTATGGCGTAGTCGGACAGCACAGCCTCGGGGTCTTCGGGGATGAGCTCACGCCACGTCCCGTACGCGGGGTCACCGGGGTCGGTCACGCACAGCCTGGACCGCGGGGCGTCGCGGTCGGTGAGGACATAGGCGCGCCCGTCGCGGCCCACCGACAGCCAGGTCATGGCGTCGACCCCCTCCTGGACGACCCCGAGGGCGGGCGCCTCGAGCGGGGAGGCCGACAGGTCGGCGAGCCACAGGTCGTTGCGCGGCGCGGTGCCGCGCGCGGCGGAGATGACCAGCCACCGGCCGTCCCTGCTCGCCCCGACGCTGTAGTACTCGGTCTTGTCGCGCCCCTCGCCGAAGATGAGCACGTCGTCGGTCTCCGGGTCGGTGCCCACGCGGTGCAGGTAGACCCGCCTGTGGTACTGCTCCTCGCCGGCCGGGACCTCGTCCGCCGGCAACCTGCGCACGTAGTAGAAGGTGGGCCGGTCCACGGTGGCGGCGGGCAGCCAGGTCAGCGAGGAGTACCGGCAGCGCTCGATCGGCCCCTCGACCCGTTCGCCGGTCGTCACGTCCATCACGTACAGCAGGGACTCCTCGTCCCCGCCCCTGGAGAGCCGGTACGCCAGCAGCCGCCCCTCCCTGTCGGGCTGCCAGGAGTCGAGGGTCGTGGCGCCCGTCGGATCGATCTCCATAGGGTCGAGCAGGGTGCGCTCGGCGCCGTCGGCGTCGACCACGTACAGCACCGCGTGTTCCTGCTCGGCGGTCCGGCGGACGAAGAACCGGCGGTCGCCCCGCCACCGCGGCGCGCCGACGCTGCCCGCGCCGAGCAGCCGCCTGATCCGTTCGCGCAGCCACGGCCGCCCGGGGAAGGCGCCGGACATCTGTTCGAACAGATCGTCCTGCGCCGCCATCCAGCGCTTGGTCTCGTCGCTGTCGGGGTCTTCCAGCCAGCGGTACGGGTCGGTCACCACCTGGCCGTGGACCTGGTCGGCCACGTCCTGGCGCGGTGCGTCGGGGTACGACGGTCGGCTCGGTCGGTTCATGGATCGCACCTTAGAGGCGACGGCGGATGAAAACACGGCAAAGTCCCGGGGTGGCCCAGGCCCCGGCGGCGCCGGCTCTGATGGGCTATGGCCCAGACGATCACATGCCATCGGGGGGCACGCCATGCACAGTACGGACCCGGACCGGAAGAGACGCCGGACGGCGGAGATGGCCGCGGTGGCCGCGGTGGCCGCGCTTGGAGCTCCGGGGATCTTCGCCGCGCCGGCGGTCGCGGCGCCGCGCCCGGTTCCGCCGGCGACGGCCGACGTCGCGTTCGCCTACGACGCCCCGCGGATCGCCGCGGACGGCGAGCACGTCACCTGGCGGTGGACGCTGCGCAACGGGGGGCCGGGAGCCGCGGGCGGCGTCATCCTCGTCCACCGCATCACCCCGCAGCTCAAGATCTCCCGAATGTCCAGGGAATGCCGGGCGATCAGGGCGGGGATCTCCTGCTCGTACGGGACGATCCAGGCGGGCCGGCGCCGTACGGGGGAGCTCGAGGCCGAGCTGCGTGACGTTTCCGGCACCGTGGAGATCAACGGCAGGGTGACCTGGCAGCAGGGGTAGCGCGGAGGGCATACCAGCAGCCACACTGTTCTCAGCTTCGGATTCGCCCGTGAGGAGGTCCTCGTGGCGGGTGCGCTGGCGCTGACGGCGCCGATCGGTACGCGACAACGTCGCGAACCGGTCCGCGCATGTGTGGAGGCCGGCTGATGCGACAGGTCCTTCTCCTCAATGCGACGTACGAGCCGCTCACGACGCTGCCGCTGCGGCGAGCGATCTGCCTCGTGCTTCGGGAGAAGGCCGAGATCGTCCATCACGACGCGTCGGGCGCGAGCCTGCGGTCGGCGACGATGTCGATCGATGTGCCGTCGGTGATCCGGCTGCGCCGGTACGTACGGATCCCGTTCCGCAGCCGGGTTCCGCTCACGCGGGCGGCGCTGATGCGGCGCGACAACTTCCGCTGCGCGTACTGCGGCAGCAGGGCGGAGACGATCGACCACGTCATCCCGCGCAGCCGCGGGGGCAAGCACGTCTGGGAGAACTGCGTCGCGTCCTGCATGCCCTGCAATCACCGCAAGGCCGATCGACTCCTGGAGGAACTGGGCTGGTCGCTCCGCGTCACGCCCGTGGTGCCACGCGGCGCCCACTGGCGGCTCATCGGCGCGCTGCACGACGGTGATCCGCTGTGGGCGCCCTATGTGGCCGAACCCGCCGCGTGAAGCGGGTTAACCTAAGAACGTGCCACGCTATGAGTACCGCTGTCGCGCCTGCGGGGACACCTTCGAGCTGTCCCGTCCGATGAGCGAGTCGTCCGCGCCCGCGTCCTGCCCGGCGGGGCACGACGACACGGTCAAGTTGCTGTCCACCATCGCGGTCACGGGCGGCGGCTCAGGGTCGGCTCCGGTCCCGCGCGCCGGCGGCGGAGGCTGCTGCGGCGGCGCCTGCGGCTGCGGCGGGTAGCGCCTCCCCGGTCGCGGAGGGTGGGCTCGGCGGCCCGTCATGCTTCGGCAAAGTCACGTTCACGTGTTGGTATTGACACGGCTGTGAAGGTGAGATCTTCTCGCCTCCATGACCGTCCGTCCGTTCCGTCGCGGCCCGTCCCGCCTGGCCGCCGGCGCGCTCGCGCTGATCGTCGGCCTCTCCCTCATGACGGGATCGGCCGCCGCGCGCGACCGCGCCGTCAGGCTCAACCAGATCCAGGTCATCGGGACCCACAACAGCTACCACGTCGAGGCGAACCAGGCCGAGTTCTCCCTGATCTCGCTGGTCGCCGGGGCGTCGGCCGCGGGGGCGCTGCAGTACTCGCACCCGCCGCTGGCCGAACAGTTCGACGACGAGCACGTGCGGCAGATCGAGCTGGACGTGTACGCCGACCCCGACGGCGGCCGGTACGCCACGCCGCTGATCCGCCAGTTCACCGGCCAGTCCGCCGAGTACGACCCGGCGATGCGGCTGCCGGGCACCAAGGTGCTGCACATCAGCGACGTCGACTACCACAGCAACTGCGTGAGCTTCGTGGCCTGCCTGACCGCGGTCCGCGCGTGGTCGCGGTCGCATCCCAGGCATGTCCCCGTAGCGATCTTGGTCGAGTTCAAGGACACCGTCGACATACCGATTCCCGGGGTGCCGGTGGTGACCCCGCTGCCCTGGACCAGGGAGCGCATGCTCGGCCTCGAAAAGGAGATCCGCTCGGTCTTCCCGCGCCGCGAGCTGATCACCCCGGACGACGTGCGCCGCCCAGGGCGCACCCTCGAGCAGTCGGTGCTGCGGCACGGCTGGCCGACGCTGGCCGCCTCCCGCGGCAAGGTGATGTTCCTGATGGACAACTCCGGCGCCTACCGCGACCGCTACATCGAGGGCAACCCCAGCCTGCGGGGCCGGATCCTGTTCACCAACTCCTCGCCCGGGCAGCCGGACGCGGCGTTCGTCGAACGCAACGACGCCGTCGGCTCGGCCGCCGACATCCGCTCGCTCGTCGAGCGCGGCTACGTCGTCAGGACCCGGGCGGACGCGGATACCGTGCAGGCCCGCACCGGGGACACCACGGCGCGCGACGCCGCCCTGGCGGGCGGCGCGCAGTGGGTCAGCACCGACTACCCGGTGCCCGGGATCGCGGCGCGGTTCGGCACGGACTACGTCGCCGCGCTGCCCGGCTTCGCCGCGGCCCGCTGCGACCCCGTCACAGCCCAGCGGGGGTGCCGGATCCCAACCCCGTGATGTCGCGGGCGGCGCCGGTGGAGGCCGACGTGGCCATGGCGGCGTACGCCTGCAGGGCGGCGCTCACCGGCCGCTGGCGGTCCCGCGGCCGGTAGCCGCCGAGCTCGGTCACCAGCTTGTCCGCCCGGGCGCGCAGCTCGCGCTCGGGCACGTCGAGCTCCAGCGAGCGGCGCGGGATGTCGATGACGATGCGGTCGCCGTCCTCGACGAGCGCCAGCCGGCCGCCGGCCGCCGCCTCGGGCGAGGCGTGGCCGATCGACAGGCCGGTGGTGCCGCCGGAGAACCGGCCGTCGGTGATCAGCGCGCACGCCTTGCCGAGCCCGCGGCCCTTGAGGAAGCTCGTCGGGTAGAGCATCTCCTGCATGCCGGGGCCGCCCTTGGGGCCCTCGTAGCGGATCACGACCACGTCGCCCGGGCTGACCCGGCCGGACAGGATGCCGTCGACGGCGTCCTCCTGGCTTTCGAACACCACCGCCGGGCCGCTGAAGGTCCACAGCTCCTCGTCGACCCCGGCGGTCTTCACGATGGCGCCCTCGGTGGCGATGTTGCCGTACAGCACGGCCAGCCCGCCGTCGCGCGTGTAGGCGTGCTCGACGTCGCGGATGCAGCCGGCCTCGCGGTCGAGGTCGAGGGAGTCCCAGCGTGCCCGCTGGCTGTACGGCTCGGTGGTGCGCACCCCGCCGGGACCGGCGTGGAACAGCTCCACGGCCGCCGGGGTGGCGGCGGCCGACTTGACGTCGCAGGCGGCGAGGAAGTCGGCCAGCGACTCGCTGTGCACGGTGCGGACGTCTCGGTTGAGCAGCCCGGCCCGGTCGAGCTCGCCCAGGATCGCGGGGATCCCGCCGGCCCGGTGGACGTCCTCCACGTGGTATTTCGCGGTGGACGGCGCCACCTTGCACAGGCAGGGCACCCGCCGGGACAGCTCGTCGATCTCCTTGAGCCCGAAGTCGACGCCGGCTTCGCGGGCGGCCGCGAGCAGGTGCAGGATCGTGTTGGTCGAGCCTCCCATCGCCACGTCGAGCGCCATGGCGTTCTCGAACGCGTCACGGGTGGCGATGCTCAGCGGCAGCACCGACTCGTCGTCGCCGTCGTAGTAACGCGTGGCGAGCTCGACGACGAGCCGCCCGGCGTCTTCGAAGAGCGCCTTGCGGGCGGCGTGGGTGGCCAGCGTCGTGCCGTTGCCCGGCAGGGAGAGGCCGATCGCCTCGGTCAGGCAGTTCATCGAGTTGGCGGTGAACATGCCGGAACACGATCCGCAGGTCGGGCAGGCGTTCTCTTCCATCTCGGCGAGCCGCTCGTCGGAGACCGACTCGTCGGCGGAGGCGATCATCGGGTCGATGAGGTCGAGCTTGGTGACGCCGTCGACGGGCTTGCCCGCCTCCATCGGCCCGCCGGAGACGAACACCGTGGGGATGTTGAGCCGCAGCGCGGCGATCAGCATCCCCGGCGTGATCTTGTCGCAGTTGGAGATGCAGACGAGCGCGTCCGCGCAGTGCGCGTTGACCATGTACTCGACCGCGTCGGCGATGTGCTCGCGGGACGGCAGGGAGTAGAGCATGCCGCCGTGCCCCATGGCGATGCCGTCGTCCACCGCGATCGTATTGAACTCTCGCGGCACCCCGCCCGCCTCGCGTACGGCGCCGGCGACGACCTGCCCGACCTCGCGCAGATGCACGTGTCCGGGCACGAACTCGGTGAAGCTGTTGGCGACGGCGACGATGGGCTTGCCGAGGTCCTCCCGGGCC
>DASUWU010000115.1:0-4990 GCA_036378315.1 Streptosporangiaceae bacterium
GAACACCGTGCCCGACAGCAACGGCACAGCGAAGTCCAGCGGCAACCGCCTGGTGATCGTCGAGTCGCCCGCGAAGGCGAAGACGATCGCGGGCTATCTCGGCCGTGGGTACGTCGTCGAGTCCAGTATCGGCCACATCCGGGATCTGCCGGAGAAGGCGGCGGACATTCCGGCGAAGTACAAGTCCGAGGCGTGGGCGCGGCTGGGCGTGAACGTCGACCGCGACTTCGAACCGCTGTACGTCGTGAACGCCGACAAGAAGCAGCAGGTCGCCAAGCTCAAGAAACTGCTGCAGGACGCCGACGAGCTTTATCTCGCCACCGATGAGGACCGCGAGGGCGAGGCCATCGCCTGGCACCTGCGCGAGGTGCTCAAGCCGAAGGTGCCCGTGCACCGCATGGTGTTCAACGAGATCACCAGGGACGCCATCCGCGCCGCGGCGCAGAACCCCCGCGACCTGAACCTCAAACTCGTCGACGCCCAGGAGACCCGCCGCATCCTCGACCGGCTGTACGGCTACGAGGTCAGCCCGGTGCTGTGGAAGAAGGTCATGCCGAAGCTGTCGGCGGGCCGGGTGCAGAGCGTCGCGACCCGCCTCGTGGTCGAGCGTGAGCGCGAGCGCATCGCGTTCGTGCCGGCGCACTACTGGGACCTGTCGGCCACGTTCGACACCGGAAAGCCGGAGCAGCCGTCCACCTTCGCGGCGACGCTCGTCTCGGTCGACGGCAGGCGGGTGGCCCAGGGCCGCGACTTCTCCGCCCAGGGCACGCTGAAGACCCGGGACGTACTGCACCTGGACGAGGCCACCGCGCGCGGCCTCGCCGAGCGCCTGCGCGACCGGCCGTACTCCGTCACGTCCGTCGAGCGAAAGCCGTACCGCCGCAGCCCGTACGCGCCGTTCCGCACCACGACGTTGCAGCAGGAGGCCAGCCGCAAGCTCGGCTTCTCCGCCAAGTACACGATGCAGATCGCACAGCGGCTGTACGAGAACGGCTTCATCACCTACATGCGGACCGACAGCATCACGCTGTCGGAGACCGCGATCAGCGCGGCGCGCCGCCAGGCGCAGGCGCTGTACGGCGCCGACTACGTGCCGGACAAGCCGCGCGTGTACCAGAGCAAGGTGAAGAACGCCCAGGAGGCGCACGAGGCGATCCGCCCGGCGGGCGACACCTTCCGCACCCCGGGCGAGACGGGCCTGTCCGGCGACCAGTTCCGGCTGTACGAGCTGATCTGGAAGCGCACGGTCGCCAGCCAGATGAAGGACGCCACCGGCCAGTCCGTGTCCGTGCGGGTGACCGGCGAGTCCGCCGCCGGCGAGCGGGCCGAGTTCGGCGCCTCCGGAAAGATCATCACGTTCTACGGCTTCCTGAAGGCGTACGTCGAGGGCGCCGACGACCCGTCGTCGGACCGCGACGACCAGGAGCGCCGGCTGCCGCCGCTGGCGGAGGACGACCCGCTCACCGCGATCGAGCTGGACGCCGAGGGCCACTCGACGCGGCCGCCCGCCCGCTACACCGAGGCCAGCCTGGTCAAGGAGCTGGAAGACCGGGAGATCGGCCGGCCGTCGACGTACGCGAGCATCATCGGCACGATCCTCGACCGCGGATACGTGTTCAAGAAGGGCACCGCGCTGGTGCCGTCCTTCCTCGCGTTCGCCGTGGTGAACCTGCTGGAGAAGCACTTCGGCAACCTGGTCGACTACGACTTCACCGCACACATGGAGGACGGCCTCGACGACATCGCCCGCGGCGAGGCCGAGCGGGTGCGCTGGCTGCACCGCTTCTACTTCGGCGAGAACGGCGACGAGGGCCTCAAGGAACTGGTCAGCGACCTCGGCGAGATCGACGCCAAGGAGATCAGCTCGTTCCCGATCCCGGGCAGCGACATCGTCATCCGCGTCGGCCGGTACGGCCCGTACCTCGACCGGAACGGCGAGCGGGTGAACATCCCCGAGGACATCGCGCCGGACGAGCTGACGAAGGACAAGGCCGAGGAGCTGTTCGCCCAGCCCAGCGGCGACCGTGAGCTGGGCAAGGACCCCGACACGGGCAACCCGGTCGTCGCCAAGAGCGGCCGGTTCGGCCCGTACGTCACCGAGATCCTGCCCGACGACGCCCCGAAGTCGGCCAAGCCGCGCACGGCCTCGTTGTTCAAGACCATGTCACTGGACACGGTGACGCTGGACGACGCGCTGAAGCTGCTGTCGCTGCCGCGCACGCTCGGTGAGATCGACGGCGAGCCGGTCACCGCGCAGAACGGCCGCTTCGGCCCGTACCTGAAGAAGGGCACCGACAGCCGGTCGCTGCAGAGCGAGGACCAGCTGTTCACGGTTACGCTGGAAGAGGCCAAGGAGATCTTCGCGCAGCCCAAGCAGCGCGGGCGCGGGCGGGCCGCCGCGGCGCCGCCGCTGCGCGAGCTGGGCGACGACCCGGCCAGCGGCAAGAAGATCGTGGTCAAGGAGGGCCGGTTCGGCCCCTACGTCACCGACGGCGAGACGAACGCGAGCCTGCGAAAGGGCGACGAGGTCGAGTCGATCACTATTCAACGGGCCGCCGAACTCCTCGCAGAGCGTCGTGAAAAGGTCGCGGCCGGTGGCGGGAAGAAGACGGCGAAGCGGCGTACCGCGAAGTCGCGGTCCTGACGCTTCCGGGGTGGATACTCTGACACAATGACCAGAACGGGCAGCCCTCCGGGCGTGCTGTCGATCAAGCCGTTCCGGCGGCTGTGGATCGCCCTGTCGTTGTCCAGTTTCGGGGATTGGCTGAGCATTCTGGCGCTGACCGCGCTGGCCGGCTCGCTCACCAAAGGCACCGCCGAGAATTACGCGATCGGCGGCGTCCTCGTGGTCAAGTTGCTGCCGGCGCTGATCTTCGGCCCGCTCGCCGGCGCGGTGGCCGACCGCTTCGATCGCCGCATCACGATGGTGGTCGCCGACATCTTCCGGTTCAGCCTCTTCCTGTCGATCCCGCTGGTCGGCAGGCTCGACTGGCTGTACATCGCGACGTTCCTGATCGAGGTCGTCACGCTGTTCTGGATCCCGGCCAAGGAGGCCACGGTCCCGAACCTGGTGCCCAAGGACCAACTCGACCGGGCCAACCAGGTCAGCCTGACCTCGACGTACGGCTCGGCGCCGGTGGCCGCCGGCACGTTCTCGGTGCTGGCGCTGATCTCGGGCCTGCTGTTCGACACGCCCCGGCAGCAGGCGAACCTGGCGCTCTACATCAACGCCGTGACCTTCCTGGTGTCCGCGGCGACCATCTTCTTCCTGCGCGAGATCCCCAAGCAGGGCGGGCGGGTGTCGGTCCCGTCGATCCTCAAGCAGATCCTCGCGGGCTGGCGGTTCGTCGGCTCGACCCGCATGGTGCGCGGCCTGACGGTCGGCATCCTCGGCGCGTTCGCCGCCGGCGGTGCGGTGATCGGCATCGCCAAGGTGTACGTCAAGGCCCTCGGCGGCGGCGACGCGGCGTACGGCGTCGTGTTCGGGATGGTCTTCGTCGGCATGGCCCTCGGCATGTTCCTCGCGCCGCGCATCCTGAAGGAGTTCAGCCGGCGGCGGCTCTTCGGCCTGTCGATCATCGGTGCCGGCCTCGCGCTTGTCCTGATCGCGCTGGTGCCGAACCTCGTGATCGTCTCGCTGCTGACCGCGCTGCTGGGCACCGGCGCCGGCATCGCCTGGGTGATCGGCTACACGATCATCGGCCTGGAGGTCGAGGACCACCTGCGCGGCCGCACCTGGGCGTTCCTGCAGTCGCTGGTGCGCGTGGTGCTGCTGCTCGTGGTGGCGGCGGTGCCGTTCATCGCCGGCGTCGTCGGCAACCACCGCATCGAGTGGGGCGAGGACCACGTCTACCGGTTCGACGGTCCCAACGCCGTTTTGGTCCTCGCGGCGCTGGTCGCGATCCTGGTCGGCCTGGTCGCCTACCGGCAGATGGACGACCGCAAGGGCATCCCGCTCACCCGCGACCTGATGGCGGCGCTGCGCGGCGAGGAGTACGTCCCGGAGGAGCCGGGCGGCGAGCACGGCGTGTTCCTCGCGTTCGAGGGCGGCGAGGGGGCCGGCAAGACCACCCAGGCGCGGCTGCTGGCGATCTGGCTGCGCGACCAGGGCTTCGACGTGGTCACCACCCGCGAGCCCGGCTCGACGAAGACGGGCATGCGGCTGCGCGCGATGCTGCTGGACAAGGAGAGCCGCGGGCTGTCCCCGCGGGCCGAGGCGCTGCTGTACGCGGCGGACCGCGCCCAGCATGTCGCGGAGGTCATCCGGCCGGCGCTGCGGCGCGGCGCGATCGTGATCACCGACCGCTATGTCGACTCGTCCCTGGCCTACCAGGGCGGCGGGCGCGAGCTGAAGGTGAGCGAGATCGCCGAGGTGAACCGCTGGGCCACCAGCGGCCTCACCCCGGACCTGACGATCATCCTGGACGTCCCGGCCGACGTCGGGCTCGGCCGGTTCGCGTCCCCGGCCGACCGCATGGAGTCCGAGCCGCTGGAGTTCCACGAGCGGGTGCGCCGCGGGTTCCGCGCGCTCGCCGAGGCCGAGCCGCACCGCTACCTGGTGATCGACGGCACGCTGCCGCAGGAGGAGATCACCCGCCAGATCCACGACCGGGTCCGCGCCATCCTGCCCGACCCGGTCCCCGCCGGCGCCGAGGCCGTCACGAGCACGATGCCGGTCATCACGGACTGAGCCGTTCCCGCGGCGGGGACCTTCTGACGCCGGGACACCGGACCGACGGGCGCCGCGCGGCCGGGCGTCGGCCCGCGCGTGCTCGCCGGTGGCGGCCCGCCGCCGGCGGCGGGCGGGCGTTCGCGATCCGGCGGGCGCCGTCGCCCTGCCGCCCGTGACCCCGGATCCCATCGGTGCGGAACCGGAACCGCCGGGGCCCGACGGGAGCACCCACGTCCCCCCGATGGTGGTGGCCGCGCACCCCGCATCGTGGGTATCGTCCCCCTCCGCCGCCTGGCAGGCTGGAATCCCCGCTTCTGC
>DASUWU010000116.1:0-69599 GCA_036378315.1 Streptosporangiaceae bacterium
GCCCGCGGCGGGGAAGTCACCGTCGCCGCGCCCCGGGTTCCCTCACGCGACCTCGTCCGCGCACTCGTCACCGCCGGCATCGGCGTCACCTCCGTACAACAGCTGAGCCGGTCCCTGGAAGAGGCGTTTCTCACCATGACCAAAGCAGAGGACGACCATGCTGCGCGTTGAACTGACCACCCAACTTCTCCGCGTCCGGACCCTCATCGCCTTTGCCTGCCTGGCCGCCGTGCCCGTCATGGCCGGACTGGCGACCGCCTCCCACGCCGGGAACCGCAACGGCGACCAGGGCGGCCTGTTCGGCGCGGCCACGTACTCCGCGCTGAACCACACCATGGCGAGCCTGCAGTTCATCGCGCCCCTGCTGCTCCCCCTCCTGGTCGCGCTGCTGGCCACGGCGATCGGATCCGCCGACCGGGACTGGGGGACGCTGCGCTATCTCTACGTCGCCCCCGTGACCCGGTCCCGGCTGCTGGCCGGAAAGCTCGCCGCCACCGCCGTCACCACCCTGACCGCCACCGGGTGCGTGCTGGCGGCCGGGCTGCTCAGCGGCCTCGCGCTGTTCGGCTGGCATCCGTTCCACATCATCGACGCACCCGCCCTGACCACCGGCGACGCCATCGCCCGCGTCCTGGCCGCGAGCGGCTACACCTACCTCTGCATGCTGAGCATCGCCGCGATCGCCCTGGCACTCGGGCTGCTCCTGCCCCGCGGCGCCGAAGCCCTCGGCGCCGCCGTCGCCTTCGTCGTCGTGGCCAGCATCCTGAACGCCCAGTCCGCCCTCCACACTGTGACCGTGATCCTCCCCGTGCATTACTGGCAGGACTGGACGGGCCTGTTCGACGCGGCCGGCGGGGCCCACCTCGGGATCGGCGCCGTCGCCCAGATCACCACGATCGCCCTGGCCACCGGCATCGCCGTCCTCGTACTCATGCGACGGGACCCGGCGGCATGACGCCCGCGAGCCTGGCCGTCACCGTCGCGACGCCCGAAACCCCACTCGACCTGCCGGGACGCGGTTGTCGACACGTGCGATGCTCCCGTGCGGCCGGCCAGGTCAGCCGAGTGCCCGCAGGAGCGTGCGGAGGTGGCCGTCCAGCTCGGTTTGCTGTCGCGGGGTGAGCGCGGCCACTATCAGGCGTGTAACTATCGCGATCATCAACTCGTAGGAAGGAAACTCCGGTGACCGACAGCGCGCTGCCCCCGACTACGACCGGATACGCCGACGTCAACGGCCTGCACCTCTACTACGAGGAGTACGGCACCACCGGGACCGCGCTGGTGCTCCTGCACGGCGGCCTCCTGACGATCGACCTCAACTTCGCCGAGCTCATTCCCCGCCTGGCCGCCCGCCACCGCGTCATCGCCGTCGAGCTGCAGGGCCACGGCCGCACCGCCGACATCGACCGCGTGATTTCCCCGGCGAACTCCGCCGGCGACGTCGTCGCCCTGCTCGACCACCTCGGCATCGAGCGCGCCCACGTCCTTGGCCACTCCATGGGCGGCGCCGTCGCGATGGAGTTGGCCGTCAGCCATCCCGACCGGGTGCTGTCCGTGGTGCCGGTCTCCATCACGGTGCGCCCTGAGGGCATGCACCCCGACTTCAACGACCCCGAGGCGATGGCCACCTCCACCCGGATGCCCACCGCCGACGACATGGCGGCCATGAAGGACGCCTACACGCGCCTGTCGCCGCATCCGGAGCACTTCGACGAGTTCCTCGGCGCGATGTCCTCCTCTGACGAAGACCTCAAGGGCTGGAGCGACGAGCAACTGGCCGCCGTTACCGCCCCGGTCCTCTTCGTCATCGGCGACCACGACTTCACGACCGTCGAGCACGCCGGCCTGATGTTGGAGAAGACCCCCGGCGCTCAGCTGCTGGTGCTGCCGGGCACCACGCACATGCGTGCCACCCATCGCGTCGACGTACTCGACCCGGTGCTCAAGACCTTCCTGGACTGATGGCCACAGGCGCCGGCGGGCAGTGGCGTCAACGCGCTCGCCCGCCGTGCGGGTGGTGTCGCAGGCGTCTACATCAGCGGGTGGGCAGCGCCCGCCGCTCCGCCGCCATTTCTATGGGACTGGTGGAGCGCCCGGGGCACGGCAGGTAATGAAACAGCATGAAAGCTCCATTGACCGGAGTGGTGGTGGGTTTTACGGTCACTACCATAGGCCGAATCGATTCGATGGAGATGGGCGATGGGGCAGGAGTTCGCCATCGCGGTCGGAGTTCTGGCTTTGATCGCAGCGACGGTCCTGGCGGCCGCTGCGTTCATCGGAGTTCGCCGGCTCAGGCCGAGTCGAACGGGGGTGTCGGGTAATGCCCCTCGGTGACTCGGTCACCGACGCCGTGACGATACCCGGGGCGTACCGGATCGGACTCCGGCAACGCTTCGTGAGCGCTCACCGTGACCCCTGGGCCGTACCACGCTCTGCTCGGCAATGGACACTCCGCTGACCGCCGACCAGCCCAGCACCGCGGCTCCCGTGGCAGCCGACGCGACACCGAACACCGACGACGGAGACCTCGATGCCCTCAGCCCTCTCCGGCCGGCGACGCGCACGACTCGTCGCGCCTTTCCTGCTCGCCGTTGCCACGCTTGTCCCGTTCGCGCCGGCGGCCACAGCGGCCCAGCCGACCGCGACAGCGCTCCCGATCTACCGCGACACCCACTACAGCTTCGCCGAGCGGGCCGCTGACCTCGTCTCCCGCATGACGCTCGACGAGAAGGTGCTGCAGCTACACACGGACAGCGGGCCTGCCATCCCCAGGCTTGGCGTGCAGCAGTACACGTACTGGAGCGAGGGCCAGCATGGGCTCAACACGCTCGGCGCGAACACCAACGACGGCACGGTCACCGGAGGGGTGCACGCAACGAGCTTCCCGACGAACCTGGCCAGCACCATGTCCTGGGATCCGAACCTGATCTACCAGGAGACCACGGCGATCTCCGACGAAGCCCGCGGCATGTTGGACAAGTCGCTGTGGGGTGTCGCGCAGAACAACATCGGTCCCTCCGCGAGTGACTACGGCTCGCTGACCTACTGGGCTCCGACGGTGAACCTGGACCGCGACCCCAGGTGGGGCAGGACCGACGAGGGGTTCGGCGAGGATCCGTACCTGGTCGGCCGGATGGCCGGTGCGTTCGTGAACGGCTACCAGGGCGAAACCCCGTCCGGCCGGCCGATGACGCCGTACCTCAAGGTCGCCGCCACCGCCAAGCACTACGCGCTCAACGACGTAGAGAACAACCGGCACGCGGACTCCTCGGATACCACGGACGCCAACCTTCGTAACTACTACACCGCGCAGTTCCGTGACCTGATCCAGAAGGCCCACGTGTCCGGCCTGATGACCTCGTACAACGCGATCAACGGCACGCCGGGCCCGGCCGACACCTACATGGTGAACGAGTTGGCGCAACGAACCTTCGGGTTCAACGGCTACACCACGTCCGACTGCGGTGCCGTCGGGGACGTCTACGCGCCGGGCAGCCACAACTGGGCGCCGCCCGGCTGGACCACGGCCACCGTCAACGGCTCGCCGGTGTGGACGAACACCTCGACCGGCGGGCAGGTTTCCGGTGCCGCCGGTGGCCAGGCGTACGCGTTGCGCGCGGGCACCCAGCTCAACTGCACGGGCGCGGAGGACACCTCCGCCAACATCAAGGAGGCCATCCAGGCGGGGGTGCTGTCCGAGGGCGTGATCGACAACGCGCTGGTGCGGGTGTTCACGATGCGCATGCGGACCGGCGAGTTCGACCCGCCGAGTCGGGTGGCGTACACGAAGATCACCAAGGATCAGATCCAGAGCCCAGCGCACCAGGCGCTGGCCGAAAAGGTCGCGGCGAACTCTCTGGTCCTGCTGAAGAACGACCAGGTGTCCGGCACCGGTACGCCGCTGCTGCCGGCCGATCCGGCCACGCTCACCAACGTGGTCGTGGTCGGCGACCTGGCCGGCAAGGTCACCCTCGGCGACTACTCCGGTGACCCGGCGCTCCGGGTGAGCGCGACCCAAGGCATCACGTCCGCGGTCAAGGCGGCCAACCCGAACGCCACGGTCACCTTCGACGCGTGCGGCACGTCCACCGGCGCGACCACGGCAGCGAACTGCTCGGCGCAGACCCTGGCCGCGATGCGAACCGCGGACCTCGTCGTGGTGTTCGTCGGTACGGACACGAACGTGGCCACCGAGGGCAAGGACCGCACCACCATCGCCATGCCGGGCAACTACGAATCGCTGATCGACCAGGTCAAGGCGGTCGGCAATCCGCGTACGGCGTTGGCCGTCCAGGCAGGCGGCCCGGTCACCATCGACAACGTCAAGGGCGACTTCCCGGCCATCGTGTTCAGCGCGTACAACGGGGAAAGTCAAGGTACGGCGTTGGCCGACGTGCTGTTCGGCAAGCAGAACCCCAGCGGGCGCCTGGACTTCACCTGGTACGCCGACGACACACAACTGGCCGGGATGAAGAACTACGGACTCACCCCGTCCCAGACCGGCGGCATCGGCCGCACCTACCAGTACTTCACCGGCACGCCGACGTATCCCTTCGGATACGGACTCTCCTACACCAACTTCGTCTACTCGCACGTGCGTACCGACGCCAGGACCGTCCGCGCGGACGGGCAGGTGACCGTACGGCTGGACGTGACCAACACCGGCCGGACGGCCGGGGCCACCGTCGCCCAGCTCTACGCCGCCACTCCCTTCACCGTGCCCGGCGTGGAACTCCCGCGTGAGCGACTGGTCGGGTTCCAGAAGACGAACACCTTGGCGCCCGGCCAGACCCAGCACCTGGCCATTCCTGTGCGCATCAGCGATCTGGCGTTCTGGGACGAGGGCCGGCATCGCGACGTGGTGTACGACGGTAGCTATCAGTTCAAGGTGGGCACCGACGCCGCCCACATCGTCGGCACCAGTACGGTGGCCGTCACCGGAACCATCACCCCGAAGACGCGGTATGTGACCGTGCAGCCCGATCACGTCGTGTTCGCGCCGGGCCAGAGCATCGACCTGGCAGGGAAGAACCCGTGGATCGCCGATGACACGGCACAGGCCGCCCAGCACGTCCCGGCCGATCACGTCGTCGAGGCGGTGAACAACGACGAGTCGTTCGTCGACCTGACGCACACTCGGGTCCGCTATCGCAGCAGCAACCCGCGGGTGGCGCGGGTGAGCCGAACCGGCCAGGTAACCCTGGTCGCCCCCGGCGTCGCTACCATCAGCGTCACGGTCAACGGAGTCACCGGCGGGGCGCCGGTCGTGGTCAAGCAGCCGTTCACGCTCAGCACACCGAGCCAGGTCCAGGCGGACACGGACTTCACCGCCACCACCACGCTGCCCAACCCAACGGGTGCCCAGCCGCTGCGCGACGTGGCGTTGACGCTGACCGTGCCCAGCGGGTGGACCGCCCAGGCGACCTCGCCGTCCACCTTCACCACCGTGGCGGCCGGGCAGACGGTCAGCACCACCTGGCGAGTGAGCGTGCCGACCTCGGCTCAACCCGGCAAATTCGACATATCAGCGTTGGCGACGTTCACCTCCGCCAACGGGGCGGGCAACTCGGCGGACGCGACCACTGTTCTGCTGCCGCATCCGCCCTACCCATCGCTCCCGGCGGCGTACAACAACGTGGGCATCAGCGACGATGCCGAACCTGGCTCGGGCAACCTCGACGGCGGCAACGCCAGTTTCTCCGCCCAGGCCCTGGCGGACGCGACGCCCAGCCTCACGCCGGGCGCCACCTTCACCCATGACGGACTGACCTTCACCTGGCCCGACGCGAAACCCGGCACCCTGGACAACGTGGTCGCCGGCGGGTCGGCAGGCGGGCAGACCATCACGCTCTCCGGATCCGGCCACACACTCGGCCTCATCGGCGCCAGTGACTACGGCAGCTCGACCGGGATCGCGACCGTGACCTACACCGACGGCACCACCGAGTCACACACCGTCAGCTTCGCGGACTGGTGGGCCAACGCGGCGACCGGCGGCGACATCGTCACCACGGTCCCGTACCTCAACAACAGCAACGGCCGGCTGAACCAGCAGGTGAGCCTGTACTACGCCGCGATACCACTCCAGCCAGGCAAGACGGTGCGGTTCCTGACGCTGCCGGACGTCAGCGACGGCGCGATCCAGGGCACCGCGGCCATGCACATCTTCACCCTCGCCATCGGCTGACCCGAGGGCACGCTCTGGCACAGCGACCGGTGGGGGCCGAAACGTGAAGCGCAACGGCCTAACCAACAGCCCAGACGCCGTGGACGATGGCCGTGCCGACGCACGCCTTCAACTACTGAATGGAGTACCAGCAGCGGGTCACCGGCCACGCAAACCCCGGCTCGATAACGTGATCGACTGGCTGCACGCACGTCGGCACCCTAACGGAGCCGGCGTGCTCGTTTCACCAATCGTTTACACCCTGAACTCCGCTGGCAGGAAACGCCCGCCGGTCGGTCGGTCCCTACGGGCTCACCGGGGTCGCCCGTTCGTCCCCGGGATCGTCACCTGGCAACACCCGCCCATGCCGTAGATCGTGCGGCCGACTTTGCTCGGCACCAAGTCTGGGCGTGGCCGGTCAGGTGGAGTGCGGATGGCCGGTCGGGACGGCGGCTCCGTCCGGCCCGGGTGGCGGCCGCCGACGGCTTGTCAGCCTGCGGACCGCTTGGCGCCGCCTTGTGGTGCCAGGGTCAGCAGGGCGTCGCGTTGGAG
Organism: Streptosporangiaceae bacterium; assembly: GCA_036378315.1. Classification (GTDB taxonomy): domain Bacteria; phylum Actinomycetota; class Actinomycetes; order Streptosporangiales; family Streptosporangiaceae; genus CALAED01. Next base: position 6,719 of record DASUWU010000116.1, read on the forward strand.
GGCCTCCAGCGACAGGGTCTTGTAGCCGGTGTCGTCGAACAGGACGGTGATCCGGTCGGGATCGGCGCTCATGACCGTCCCCGGCCCCCAGGACGCGTGGACGACCTCGGAGTGGACGGGGAAGGGGCGGTTGTACGTCCCGGTCTCGGCGGTGGCGCCGGAGACGCAGTTCCCGCAGTTATCGCAGGTTCGCGGGGAGGGCTCCCCGAAGTACTCCAGCAGATAGCGGCGCCGGCACCCGGTGGTTTCGGCGTAGCCGCGCATCATGTCGATGCGGGAGGCGTCTATCCGGCGGCGGTTGTGATCGTGGGCCATGGCGTCGGCGACCGCCTCGTCGGGTTCCGGGCCGTGCGCGGCATACCGGAGATCCCCCCGGCCGTTCACCTCGATCGCCGCGGCCTGCTGGAGCAGGTTGACCAGGCTGGTCAGCTTGGATGCACTGATCCGCAGGGTGGTGCGGACGGAGCGGGCCGAGACGGTGCCGCCGTGCTCGTGGACGAGGGTGGCGAGCCGGCGCAGCATGTCCTCGTCCGCTTTGCCCGCGGCGAAGAACCGGCGCAGGCCCAGATCCTCCGACCGGTAGTGCAGGACGGCCTCGGCCGGCTCGCCATCGCGTCCGGCTCGGCCGATCTCCTGGTAGTAGGAGTCGGGGGAATCGGGCGGCGCGCTGTGCAGGACATAGCGCACGTTGGGCTTGTCGATGCCCATACCGAACGCCGACGTAGCCACGACGACGTCGAGTTCGTCGGCGGAGAACAACTCGTGCACGCGCTCGCGCTTCGATGCGCGCATCCCCGCGTGATAGGCCTCCGCGCGCAGTCCCGCCGCGGCCAGCTCCTTGGCGTAGGCGACGGCGTCCGCGCGGGTCGCGACGTAGACCAGGCCGAGGCCGGAGCGCCCGGCCGCGTCCTGGACCAGTCCCCGCCGCTTGGCGGTCTCGTCTGCGTAGCGACGGACCCGCAGCGAGATGTTCGGCCGGTCGAAGCCCCTGATGACCTGGACCGCGTTACGCAGACCGAGCGCGGCGACGATGTCCTCGCGTACCGGCGGTGCGGCGGTCGCGGTCAGCGCCAGCACCGGAGGGTGGCCGAGCCGTTGGATGACCCGGCCGAGCTGGAGATAGTCGGGCCGGAAGTCATGCCCCCAGGCCGAAACACAATGCGCCTCGTCAACGGCGATCAGTGAGGGACGCGCCGCGGCGAGGCGATCCACGATCTCGGGCTTGGCCAGCTGCTCGGGCGACAAAAAGACATACTCCGCCGTGCCCGCCCGGATCTGCTCCAGCGAATCCTTACTGGAGCTCGCCGACTGCGCGGAGTTGACCACCACCGCGCCGCCTGCGTTCCGCTCGGCGAGGGAGAGCATCTGGTCCCGCTGCAACGCGATCAACGGTGAGATCACGATGGTGGGGCCGTCGAGCAACTGGGCGGGCACCTGGTAGACCGCGGACTTGCCGCTGCCGGTTGGCATGACGACCAGGACGTCGTGTCCCTTGAGCAGATGCTCCATCGCTTCACCTTGGCCAGGCCGCAGCTTCCGCCAGTCGAAGACCTCCCTGGCCACCCGGCGAACCCGGCGCCGCCGCCCGCCGAAGCCCGCCCACCCATCGCGCACGCCCATCCGACACCTCCTGCGGACGCCGGCTACCCAGGACGCCCCAACTTAGTCCGGTCCGGCAGCTTACGATCACCCCGGCCGCCAGAGCCAGGACTTAACCCGTGCACACGAAATGCGCACAAAGCGTTCAACAAAGGACACCGCGCCCGCATACGGGGGATCCGCGAGCGGCAGTCACGCCCAGAGATTGCGGACGGGCGCGACCAGCTGTCGGGTAGTCATAGGCGAAACACCTCTACAGAGTCCTTCAGGGCGCGTGGATCCCCACGATGACCTACTCATCTGTCGCGGTCCGCGTGTGTCGTCGTGGTGTGCCTGGTCAGCGGCTCATGAGGGCGAAGACGCCCCAGCCGAGGTATTCGCGCTGGTATCTGGTGTGGCGCACTGGAGAGGCGGTCAGCTCCGCCCGCAGCTCAGTGGCGAGGTCGTCGTCGGGGTTGTCGTCCAGCCAGCGGCGGATGTTGAGCCATTGCGCGGCGACGTACCTGTCCCAGCTGTCCTGGTCGGCCAGGACCATCTCCACGACGTCCCAGCCGAGTTCGTGAAACCGCTCGATCAGCTCTGGCAGGGGCAGGAAATCGTCCTTGTCCGCGGCCTCGCAGGCCTCGATGGTGGCTTGGTCGGGAGGATCACGCCGCCAGTATGGCTCGCCGATCAACATGATGCCGCCGGGGCGCAGGCTACGCCGCAGCAACTCGATGGTGCCGGGCAGGCCATCACCGATCCAGGTCGCGCCGATACAGGAGGCGACGTCGACCGGTTCATCCATGACGTAGCCGGACGCGTCGCCATGCACAAAAGCGACTTGATCTGCTACGCCCAGTTCGACCGCCCGAGCCCTGGCGTCGGCGATGAACACGCTGCTGAGGTCGACTCCAGTGCCGGACACGTGATGGTCGCGTGCCCAGGTGCACAGCATCTCGCCCGATCCACAGGCCAGGTCGAGCATCCGCCACCCCGCTCCCATCGCCAGCGCCTGTCCCAAGGTGGCCAACTTCTCGCTGGTAAACGGATTGTGGATGCGGTGTCTGCTCTCGCGGATGGTGAAAATACGTGGAATGTCCACTTCTGAGACTCCTGACGTTCACGATGCCCGTTGCGACCAAAACGGGGGTCGATTTGCACCGACCAGACCACCTGGCTCCTCACGAAATTCACCTCCCCCCTTGAGTCGTAAGGCCACGCCGACGCGGGCGACGCTAAAAGCATCAGACCGTCATGTCCGCAGCGTCGTTGGCCCCCTTCCTTCACCTCCGCGCATGCCGCGTTTCGGGCGGCGTCAGGTTTCTGTGGACGGGGCGGCAATCATCCGTTCTGGTGCTGTGCTGGCGAATGAGGGAGCGTGAACGAAACTCGATGTGGGCCATGCCCCGTCGCGGGCGGATCCGGCGCTGCATCAGGGTTTGCGCATGATTCCGCCGAATTCGTAGAGCCTTTTGTTGCTGGCCGCCGCCCCGAGGAAGGGGCGCAGCGGCTTATCGACCGGCCGAAGCGGCGGCTGGTTGGGGTCGGGACGCCAGTTGACGACGTCCACCAGCCCGGGTGGTACGGGCTCGAGCCCGCTGAGGAGTTCGGAGACCTTCTCGGCGGTTCGGTTCTTCCACGGCAGCCCAACACGGCGGGCCACCTCGTTATGTTCGTCCGCCGTTGCCTGGTCCACGCCAACTATCTGGGAGAGCGCGATGAAACTGCCCGCGACCAGCGCGTCGGCCACTTCCGACAGCATGGCGTGCATCACCGCGTCATCGGTGATCGAGTGTCCCACCGACAAGAACAGCGCGGCGACCGGCTGATCGAAGTCGAACAGCCGGCGCACGTCCGGGTGAGCCAGAACGTGCCGAGGATCGGTCATATCCGCCATGATCACAGTGGTCTGGCCGCCGTCGGCCAGTAGCGCCCTGCCGTGCGCCAGCACGATGGGGTCGTTGTCGACGTAGACCACCCGCGCGTCCGGCCGGAACTGCTGAGCGACCTGGTGCACATTCTGCTGAGCCGGCAGCCCGCTACCCATATCCAGGAACTGCCGGATTCCCGCGTCGCGGCTTAACCACCGCACCGCGCGGTACAGGAACAGCCGGTTCTCCCGAGCGATATCGAGGATCTCCGGGAAGTCGGCGAGCCCAGCCAGCGCGGCTTGGCGGTCGATGGCGTAGTTGTCCTTGCCACCGAGACCGTAGTCATACATCCGCGCCGGGGTTGGCACGTCTGTTGGAATGCCCGCGGGAAACGGCTGCTCCGTCGAGGTCATTGAACCGCTCCCCATCATTGGGACCACGAGACCGGGAACCGGGTTGAGCCTACCGGCCGACCGCGCCGTATCGGCCGAGACTCCGCTTTCTCCCACCACGAAAACGAGCGCCACCGCGTCGACACCATCGCGTGGCACCTGGAACACCACCACCGCACGCGGGTGTCTCGGGCCACCATCGCCCGTTACCGGACCAGCCACGGCATGGTCACCCCGGCGCCGAAGAAGCGGCCCCGCGCCTCCTACATCCGGTTTGAGGCGGAACCCACGCCCGAACCCACATCATCATGCTCGTCTGTGATCTGCACGCCCGCGTCATCAACGCCGCCACCGGCGAACTCCTCCGCGAACTCACCACGACCTCAACCGCGACTACCAACCCACCGGCCGACCATCCGGCCCGAAACCGAAAACACCGTGACCCAACGTGGGTTCACGGTGTTCCTCGATGTCTTGAGACATCACAGGGCGCCCCCGGCAGGATTCGAACCTGCGGCACACGGTTTAGGAAACCGTTGCTCTATCCCCTGAGCTACGGGGGCCTGACGCTGCTAGAGCGTACCGGAGCCTGCCCGGCGGGCCGAGCTGATCCACAGTCCCCGCGAGGTCCGTGCGCTCGGGTGGCGCTCTGCGGTGTCGCCCAAGCAAGGGTAGCCCGTCTTTGCGGCGATTCCTGCGGTGGCGCCACGCGGCGGGCCGGGCCTGTTGACTCGCGACTCTGACTCGGGAGAGAGCGGGAGATGGCCGCCTCGTCGGATTGCGGAAGTTACACAAACGGGGCAGGCGTGGCCAGAGTACGCTCCTGTGACGTGGCAGGTCGGCACAGGGAATCGACGCAATCGGGGGAGCAGGAGCTCGATGCGGCGGACCGGCGTGGGTCGGATGTGCTGCGGCGCCTGCGGGGCAACGGCGGGATGGTGTTGCTCATCGCCGGGGTCGCGGTGCCGGCGGTCCTCGGGGGTGTGATCGCGGTCGCGGCGCAGGGCGGTGGCGGCGGTGAGAAGCCGGCCCCGCGGGTGACGACCGCGCGGACGGTGTCGCCGACGCCCCGGCCACGGCCACGGGCGTATCCGACCTATGGGGAGTACGTGCCGCCGCGGGTGGTGGCGACCGTCACGAGGAGGGCGCCCGTGCCGCGGGAGACCTCGACGGCGACGCCCTCACCGTCGCCGCGCGTGTCGTGCCCGCCGGACTGGTGGATGAATCCTTGGCTGCGCCGATGGTGCCGCATGCACGGATTCGGGACCCAATAGCACCTGATCCACATCAGTCACTCGGTAGCCTGTAGTACCGTCCGTTTGGCGTCATGTCGCACAACGTACGGAAGATCCTCCCGTGGTGACTCCCCGTTCAACAACCGTGCTCGCCGTCCTGGTGACGATGCTGGTGAGCGCGCCCAACGCGGTGGCGCAGGAGACCGAGCGCGACAGCATCGGTACGCTGCGCCGCGCGGCAGACAAGGCGCGGGCCGAGCTCGGGTCCGCCACGAAGCAGTGGGAGGGCAGGCAGAAGGCGCTGGCGCGGTCGCGGCAGAAACTGGCGGAGACGCTCAAGAGCCTCGGCGCGGCCGACGCCCAGCTCGAGAAGCTCCGCGGACCGCTCGCCCAGATCGCCAACGCCGCCTACCAGGAGCCGGGGGCGGCCGGATCGATGGCGATCTTCGGCGGCGGGTCCCCCGATGCGGCGCTGCGCTCGGCAGCGGACACGAGCCATCTCGCCGACAACCAGAACACTCTGGTACGGCAGGCGGCCACGCTGCGGCAGCAGCATGACCAGCTGACCGCGAGCGCCCAGGATCTGGAATCGAACAACGCGGTCGAGCAGGCCGCGCTGCAGCGACAGATCGATGCGCTCAAACAGAGATCGGCCGCGCTGACGCAGCAGCTCACCGCCGCGCTCGACCGGATCCACGCCGATCGGGCCCAGCGGCTCGCGCTCGCCTGCGGCTCCGGCCTCGTCGCCGAGGCGCGCAAGTTCCCCAACGGGCTGATCCCCCCGCGCTACCTCTGCAAGCTGCCGCAGAAGGGGGCCATGCTGCGGGCCGACGCCGCGCTCACCTTCTTCAAGCTGAACGCCGCGTACAAGAAGCGCTTCGGCCACCAGATGTGCATCACGAGTTCGTACCGCAGCCTGTCCAAGCAGCAAACCATCTACGCCACCCGGCCCGGTTTCGCCGCGGTGCCCGGGCGCAGCAACCACGGTCTCGGTACGGCGCTGGACTTCTGCGGCGGCGTGCAGAACCAGGGGTCGATCCCGTTCAACTGGCTGCGGGCCAACTCGCTCAAGTACGGGTGGTTCCATCCGTCCTGGGCGTACTCCAACCCGTTCGAGCCGTGGCACTGGGAGTACAAGGTCACCTGAGCGGGTTTCCCGTCAGGCGGGCATCTCGGTGGCCGGAACGATGGGCGCCGTGCAGAACCTGCAGCGGCGGGCGGCCACCGGAACCGGGCTCAGGCACTCGGGACAGTCGCGTTCACTGGCTTCCTTGTTCCGGTCGAGGTAGGCGAGGAAGCGGCCGACCGGCAGCACGACGATGAAGTACACGATCGCCGCCGTGATGAGGAAGGCCACCGTCGAGGTGAGGAAGATCCCATAGGGGAACCTGGTCTGGTGGACCGTGAACGCCAGCCTGGTGAAGTCCGGCTTACCGCCGAAGACGGCCAGCAGCGGCCCGATGAACGAGGTGACGAAGTCCTTCACCATGCTGGCGAAGGCCGCCCCCACGACGAACGCGACCGCCAGATCGACCAGGTTGCCGCGCATCAGGAACGTCCGAAATCCGCGCATTGACCTGCTCCAGGGGGATTGAAGACAGTTCGTGAGGAAGCCTTCACCCTAGTGGATCGCTACCCGACGATGACGAAGGCCAGCCGGGCTCCGGTCGCGGCCGGGGTGGCGAGCGGCACGGCCTGATCGCGACGGGCGGCGACCACGACAAGCGCGCCGTCCTCGGCGGGCCCGCCGAGATCACCGGTGCCGCGGCCGGCGGCCGGCACCGCGATGACCGGGACCGCCGACGCCAGCGGGCGCGCTCGCGGTGGCGGCTCGCGAGCGGAGGCGGCCCCAGCCGCACCGGCCCCGAGATCGCCAGGTGCCGCCCCATCGCCCTGGCCGTCGACCGGCGCCGGCGCGGCGAGCACGTCGATGCGATCGCCGGGACGCAGCAGGCGTACCGACCCCGCGTCGGCCATCCTGAGCGGGACCGCCACGAGATCGGGACCGTACCCGCTCAGCAGCCGCCGCCCGAGCAGCCGGGCGTCGGTCAACGGCTCACCCCTGCGCACCGGCCCGGCCAGCATCCGGCCGGCCAGCCCGGACCGCACGAGGCCGGCGGGAGCCGCCGCGGCCGGCACGTTCACCGAGCGCACGTCGGACGGTCGCAGGGTGGCGCCGGCCGGCAGGTCACGGGCGGCGGTCGGGATCGACACGCCCGGCGGCGCGGCGGACCGCAGCGCCGGCAGGGCGAACGCCACGGCCGCGGCCGCGCTGGCGGCGGCGAGCACCCGGCGATGGCGGCTGACGAGAGCGGCTAACCTCATGGAAGCTCGATGGGCAGCTTGATGCCGTCGAGCACGTGCGGGCATGGACAGTCGCGCTCGGCGGGCAGCGCCTTGACCACATCGCCGATCAGGTCGCGCAGCCGGTCGACGTTCTCGGCGAAGACGCGGAAGACCTCCTCCTGGGTGACGCCCTCGCCGGCGGTGATGCCCGCATCGAGGTCGGTGACCAGGCACACCGACGTGTAACACAGCGCCAGCTCGCGGGCCAGCACCGCCTCCGGGTGGCCCGTCATGCCGACCAGCGTCCAGCCCTGCGCCGCGTACCACCGGGACTCCGCGCGGGTGGAGAACCGCGGGCCCTCGATGATGACGAGCGTGCCGCCGTCCACCGGCGGCCAGCCCCTGGCGCGGGCGGTCTCGACCGCGGTCCGCCGGCCCACCGGGCAGTACGGATCGGCGAACGAGACGTGCACCGCGCTGCCGGCGTCGTAGAAGGTCTGCGACCGGCCGTAGGTGCGGTCGACGAGCTGGTCGGGGATGCCGAGCGTGCCGGGACCGTACTCCGGGGCGAGCGAGCCGACCGCGCTGGGCGCGACGACCTTGGTCACCCCCAGCGAGCGCAGCGCCCACATGTTGGCCCGGTAGGGGATCGCGTGCGGCGGATAGCGATGGTCGCGGCCGTGCCGGGGGACGAACGCGACCCTCCTGTCGCCCACCACGCCGAGCGTGATCGGATCGCTGGGCGGGCCGTACGGCGTGTCGACGTTGACCTGCTCGACGTCGTCGAGGAAGGAGTAGAACCCGGACCCGCCGATGACGCCGATCTCGGCGCGCCCTGGCGAGGGCTGGTTATCCAAGGACATGGCGCGACCCTAACGAGTGCGCCCGCCGGGCCGCGAGGCCCAGCCGCGGCTGTGGATAACCCCCGCCGACGGCACCGCGGGGCCCGGTGGCGACGACGCCGGGCCCCGCGGTCCATCCATCTCATCTATATGGATCATCTATATGGATCAGCCGACCGGTTCGAGGACCTTCGGCTCGCTGATCGCCGGCTCGCCCCTGGCCAGGCGGCCAGGGGCCCAGATCCGCCGTCCGACGTCGAACGACAACGCCGGCAGCAGCAGTGACCGTACGACGATGGTGTCGAGGAGGACGCCGAACGCCACCACGAAGCCGATCTCCACCATGCCGACCAGCGGCAGCGTGGCGAGGGCGGTGAACGTCGCCGCCAGCACGAGCCCGGCCGAGGTGATCACGCCGCCGGTGACGGTCAGCCCGCGCAGCACGCCGCGCCTGGTGCCCAGGCTCTGCGACTCCTCCCTGACCCTGGTCATCAGGAAGATGTTGTAGTCCACGCCGAGCGCCACCAGGAAGATGAACGCCAGCAGCGGGAACGCGGAGTCCGTGCCCTCGAAGCCGAACACGTGCCGGAAGATCCACCCGCTGGCCCCGAGCGACGCGGCGAACGACAGCACCACCGTGCCGATCATCAGCAGCGGCGCCACGACCGCCCGCAGCAGCAGCATCAGGATGACGAACACCACGGCCAGCACGATCGGGATGATGACCCGGTTGTCGTGGGCCGCCGCGCGAGCGATGTCCAGGCTCGTGGCGGTGTCGCCGCCCACCTTGGCGTCCGCGCCCGGCACCGCGTGGGTACGTTCACGCAGCGCGTCGATCGTGCGCTGTGCCGCCTTGCTGTCCGCCCCGTCGCGCAGCGTCGCCTGGTACTGCACGAGACCGGCGGCGGCGACCGGCCGGCCGACCTCGGCCACCCCGGGCGTACGGGCGATCGCGTCGCCCAGCGGGCCGGCGGCGGCGGCCTTGCCGATCACGATGGCCGGTGATCCGGAGCCCGCGGGGAAGTGCCGCGCCACGACCTCCGCGCCCACGACCGAGTCGGGCTTGTCCACGAACTGGCCCGCGTTCGACAGCCCGTCGGCCCGCAGCGAGCCCAGGCCGAACGCCAGCGCGACCAGCACCACCGAGGTCACCGCCCAGAGCACCCGCGGCCGGTTGCTAACAAGGCGGGCCACCCGCGACCAGATGCCGTGCTCCCGCTCGTACGCCTCGGCGCCGTGATACCTCGCGTCGTAGCGCGGAACGAGCGGCCAGAACACCCACCGGCCGAAGATCACGAGGAGCGCGGGGAGCAGCGTGGTCATGGCGGCCAGCGCGCAGACGACGCCGGCCGCGGCCACCGGCCCGAGCCCGGCCGTGGAGTTCATCTCGGCGACGAGCAGGCAGAGCAGCCCGACCGCCACGGTCGCGGCCGAGGCGACGATGGCCGGGCCGGCCCGGTGCAGCGCGAACGCCATCGCCTCGTGCCGGTCCTCGTGGCGGTGCAGCTCCTCCCGGTACCGCGCCACGAGCAGCAAGGCGTAGTCGGTGGCCACCCCGAACACCAGGACGGTCAGGATGCCCGAGCTCTGGCCGTTCACGGTCAGATCGGCGTACCTGGCCAGCAGGTAGACCGCGGACTGGGCGATGCCGAGCGCGGCCGCCGCGGTGAAGACCGGAATGATCCACAGCGTGGGGCTGCGATAGATGATCAGCAGCAGGACGATCACCACGATGCCGGCCGCCATCAGCAGGAAGCCGTCGAGGCTCTGGAAGACCTTGAACGCGTCGGCGCCCCCGCCGGCCGGCCCGGTCACGTGCGCGGTGAGCCCGGGCGGGCCGCGCCCGGCGAGATCGCGCGCATCATCGATGGCCTTGACGATGTCCACGTCGGTCAGCGGGACGAGCGTCTGCAGCGCCCTGCCGTCCTGGGACGGGAACGGGCCCTGCGGCTGCCGGGCGCCCGGCAGCTTGGCGAACGCGCCGGCGTCGGCCCGCGCCTTGGCCCGGTCGGCGGCCGTGATGCCGCTCGCCCGCTCGTAGACGATGACGGCCAGCATCGTCTCGTCCTTGCTGAACCGCTTCTGCAGGTCGACGACCTGGGTGGACTCGGCGCCGCCCGGCAGCCACGCGGCGGCGTCGTTCTTCTCGACGTCGCCGAGCTTGCCCGCCAGCGGGCCGAGTACGGCCAGCGTGATCAGCCATGCGGCGAGCACCACCCATTTCATGCGCCGCCCCGCCACCAGGCCGGCCAGGCGACGCGATGTCGTCCTTCGCCGGCCGCGGCCCTCAACATTCATGATCGTTCCCCGGTGTAGTCGAGATATGTCGCAAGTTCTGGATCCGCATTGTTCTCTCGCTTGGCGAGAGTTGTCAAGTAATATCTCGTCCGCTGCGGTCCGGCCCGGCGCGGTGCGCCCGGCCTCGTTCAGGGTCCGACGCACCCGGTCAGGCGGGCATCAGGAGCGAACCCCGACCCGTCCCTGGCCGGACCCCGACCGGATCCTCGGGGCGACCCCGTACGCGGGCCGCCATCACGATGGTGCGGTACGGGGGCATCGCGCGCGTCGTGCCGCGGTGGCGACCTCGGCTACCCCGCAGGAGGTACGGGTGACCGGGCGCCTAGTCCGTACGGGGTAGCGGCCCTCGCTGGACGAGCGGGAACGAGCCGCCGAGCCGGCGGCAGGAGACAGGAGACAGGAGAAAGGAAAGGCACGCCTACGCCCCGGCGGCGCCCGTTGGGGTAGCGGCGGCCGGGGCGGGCTCACAACCGGGGGTTAGGCGACCTTCTCGTAGGAGGTCGAAGAGGACTTGCCCTTGTCGCCGGACGAGCCGGTGGAACTGGAGGAGTCGGAGCTCTTCGTCTCCTTCTTCGAGGAGTCTGAGCCCTCCGAGCCGGACTTCTTGGCGGCGCCGTTGGACGAGGACTTGGCCGGGGCGCGGCTGTCCGTACGGTAGAAGCCCGAACCCTTGAAGATGATCCCGGCGGCGGAGAACACCTTGCGCAGACGACCGCCGCAGCTGGGGCATTCGGTCAGGGGGTCGTCGGTGAAGCTCTGCACGACCTCGAGCCGCTCCTCGCACGCGGTGCAGGCGTACTGATACGTAGGCACGGGCCCCTCCTTGCTGCAACCCGGTGGCCGGGCTGGCACTCATGTCTATCGACTGCTAATGGTACTGCCTTTCCGGCCCGTCGGCCCGATCAGTCCCCATGCTCTCCGTACCAGCCGGCCAGCTTGCCCCGCCTGCTGACGGCGCGCAGCCTGCGTTCGGCGGCGTCGCGGGTGCCGGCCGCGGCCACGACCAGCAGCTCGTCGCCCGCCTGCAGCGCGGTGCGCGGCCCCGGAACGAAGCTCCGCCCGTCGCGGACGACCAGTGTGATCGACGCCTCCGGCGGCAGCCGCAGCTCGAAGATCTCCACGCCGTTCAGCTGGGAGTCGGCCGGGATCCTGACCTCCAGCAGATCGGCGTGCAGCTCTTCGAGCGGCGCGGCCTCGACGTCGATCTCGCGCGCCTCGGCCGGGGCGGTCACCCGGCACAGCCGCGCGAACATCGGCAGCGTCGGCCCGCCGATCAACGTGAACACCACGACGATGACGAAGACCAAGGCGAACAGGCGATCGGCCCCTGGCACGTCATGCGTCACCGGCACGGTCGCCAGCACGATCGGGACGGCTCCGCGCAGGCCCGCCCATGCCAGGAACGCCCGTTCCGGCCAGGAGATGCCGAAGCCCAGAGTGGATATCGCGACCGACACCGGCCTGGCCAGCAGCACGAGCACGAACCCGGCGACCAGCGCCGGCAGCACCTGGGCCGGCAGCTCGCCCGGGGAGGCGAGCAGGCCGAGCATCACGAACAGCCCGATCTGGGCCAGCCAGGCGAGCCCCTCGGCGAACCCGCGGGTGGCCGGGCGGTGCGGCATCCGCGCGTTGCCGAGGACGAGCGCGCACAGGTAGGTGGCCAGGAACCCGCTGGCGTGCAGCAACGACGCCGCGCCGTAGGACAGCCCGGCCAGCGAAAGCACGGCGATGGGGTAGAGGCCGGAGGCGGGCAGCGCCACCCTGCGCAGCGCGTACGCCCCGAGCGGACCGACGACGAGCCCCACCGCCGCGCCGACCGCGAGCTCGTAGGCGATGGTGCCGAGCAGTAGCCCGATGTTGGTCGCCTCGCCCGGGTGCGCGCTGAGGGCCACGACGACGATCACGACGGGCGCGTCGTTGAAGCCGGACTCGGCTTCGAGCACGCCGGCCAGCCGCGGCGGCAGCGGCAGCCGGCGCAGCACGGAGAACACCGCGGCCGCGTCCGTGGGGGCGAGCACGGCGCCGAGCAGGAACGCCAGTCGCCAGTCCAGGCCGAGCAGCCAGTACGCGGCCAGCGTCACGATCAGGATGCTGAGGGCCGTGCCGACGACGGCCAGCGAGACGGCCGCCGGCACGCCGGGCTTGACCTGCCGCCAGTTGGTGGTGAGACCGCCCTCGGTGAGGATGATCACCAGCGCGGCGAGGCCGAGCGTCTGGGCCAGCTCCGCGTTGTCGAACCGCACGCCGAGCCCCGACTCGCCGATCAGCAGCCCGAGCCCGAGGTAGGCGAGCAGGCTGGGCAGCCCGATACGCAGGGACAGCCTGACGGCCGCGATCGCCGCGATGAGCAGCACCGAGCCGCTGAGCAGCCATACGTCGAGCCGCACTCCAGACCCCCTCACGCACCACGCGCCACATGCCCGATTATCCGGGGTCGCCGCGGCGGCCACGCCCGGCCGCCGCCGCCCCGCACGACGGGGTGAGCGGCGGCGCCTGATGACTCAGCGGCGGCGCCTGATGACGGGGTCGACGCCGTTGACCACATTGCGGACCGGGCGGCCCGACACGGCGGCGGCGATGTTGTCGACGACGAGCGAGACGATGTTGAGCTGCGCCTGGACCGTGGCGCCCGCCACGTGCGGGGACAGCAGGACGTCCTCGTGCGCCCGGAGCGGATGGTCGGCCGGCGGCGGCTCGGCGTCGAAGACGTCGAGGGCCGCGCCGGACAGCCGCCCCGCGTCCAGCGCGTCGAGCAGCGCCTCCTCGTCGACGATGCCGCCGCGGGCCACGTTGACCAGCATCGCGCCGGGCGGCAGCAGGGCGAGCCGGTCGGCGCCGAGGAGCCCGGCGGTTTCCCTCGTCAGCGGGACCGCCACCACGAGGATGTCCGACGTCGACAGCAGATCGTCGATGTCCCGATAGGTGGCGCCGGCCGCGTTCTCCTCGTCGGGGCGGCGCCGCCGCGACCAGTACGACACCTGGCAGCCGAGCGCGGCGAACAGCCGGCCGGCCTCCGCGCCGATCGCGCCGTAGCCGAGCACGCCGATCCGCTGGGTGTGCAGCTCGCGGGTGCCGCGGCCCAGCAGGTCGCGCTGCGGCCAGTCACCGGCGCGGACCCGCCGGTCGGCCCACGCGAGCTGCCGGCACAGCGCGAACGCCGCGCCGACCGCCCATTCGGAGACCGAGCGCGCGTTCGCCCCGGCGGCGTTGGCGACCGGTACCCCGGCGGCGACCAGGGCGTCCAGGTCGCAGCTGTCCACCCCCACGGAAGGCATCTGGACGAAGGCCAGGTACGGCGCCGCCGCCACCGCGTCGGCGTCGACGGCGAGCTCGCCGGTGAAGTCGCCCACCACGAGGTCGGCGTCGGCCATGCCGGCCAGCAGGGCGGCGCGGTCGCGGCGCTCGGGGACGCCGACGCCCGCGGCGATGTCCCGGCCGAGCGGCTCGAACATGCGCCGCAGCAAAACCTCGGCGAGCGGGGCGAGTACGAGGATCCGCCACGTCATGAGGCGCCCTCCCCGCGTCCGGCGGCCGGCGGGACCTGGATCGGGAACCTGATCACCCCGCCGGCGGGGGTGGCGACCGCGCGGACCCGCTGGTCGTGCGGCCGCCGCGGCACGGCGCCCGCGTCGAGGAGCTCGGCGTCGTACACCAGGGCGACGGACAGGATGGCCGGTCCGAGCCTTGCCAGCACCCGGTCGTACGAGCCGCCGCCCCGGCCGAGCCGCACGCCGGTACGGTCCACGGCGAGCGCGGGCACGATGACGACGTCGGCCGCGCGCACGGCCTCGACGCCGCGCGGTGCCGCCGTCGGCTCCAGGAGCCCGCGCGGTCCCGGAGCCAGCGAGTCGGGCCCTTCGTACGTGGCCCAGTCCAGGTCGCCGTCCGGCAGCAGCCTGGGCAGCAGCACGTACGCGCCGCGCTTCCACAGCGCGAAGAGGAGCCCGCCGGTGTCCGGTTCGGCGCCGATCGATACGTACGCGGCGACGCTCGCGGCCATGTCGACCTCGGGCAGGGTGAGCAGCGCGTCGCGCAACGACCGGGCGGCCGCGGCGCGCTCCGCGTCGCTCATCGCCCGCCTGGCGCTGGTCAGTTTTGCCCTGAGGTCGTTTTTCGAGCCGATCTGGTGCACGCTCACATCCTCGTGGGTCGTTAAGGTCTGTTCATGGCCGACTTCTCACCCGTTACCAAGGCCGTCGTCCCCGCCGCGGGCCTCGGTACCCGATTCTTGCCTGCGACGAAGGCGACACCAAAGGAAATGCTGCCCATCGTCGACAAACCTGCCATTCAGTACGTCGTCGAGGAGGCGGTCTCGGCCGGCCTGTCCGACGTCCTGCTGGTCACCGGCCGCAGCAAGCGCTCCATCGAAGACCATTTCGATCGGGCGTACGAACTGGAGGAGGCCCTGCACGCCAAGGGCGACAGCGAGCGGCTGGCCGCGGTCCGCGAGTCCGACGAACTCGCGATCATGCATTACGTGCGGCAGGGCGAGCCGAAGGGCCTCGGGCATGCCGTGTACTGCGCCCGCCAGCACGTCGGCCACGAGCCGTTCGCGGTCCTGCTCGGCGACGACATGATCGACGCGAGGGACGCGCTCCTGGAACGGATGATCGAGGTCAGGCGGCGGTACGGCGGCAACGTCGTCGCGCTCATGGAGGTCGAGCCCGAGCAGGTGTCCCTGTACGGCTGCGCCGCCATCGAGCCGACCGGCGACCCCGACGTGGTCAGGGTCACCGACCTCGTGGAAAAGCCGGTGCCCGGCGAGGCGCCCAGCCGGTGGATCATCATCGGCCGGTACGTCTGCGATCCGGCGATCTTCGACGTGCTGGAGAAGACCCCGCCGGGGCGCGGCGGCGAGATCCAGCTGACCGACGCGCTGCTCACGCTGGCCAAGCGATCGGCCGGCGAGGGCGGCCCCGTGCACGGTGTGCTGTTCCGCGGCCGCCGCTACGACACCGGCAACAAGCTCGACTACCTGCGTACCGTCGTCCAGTTCGCGGCCGACCGGCCCGACCTGGCCGACGAGTTCCTGCCGTGGCTGACCGACTTCCTGGCCGAGCGCGGCCGGCAGGGCCAGGGCGGGCAACAGGACGGCGGGCAACGGCAGGCATGACAAGCGGGCGGCGCACACCAGGGCGGACCTCACAGCGGGTGGGGCGGACCTCGGGGCGGACCTCGACGCGGATCTCTGGGCGGACCTGCGGGCGGCGGCGATGACCTTGCGTACCGTCGACGAGCATCTCGCCTCGATCCTCGACGCCATCACGCCGGTGCCGGCCAGGGAGCTGGCCGTCCTCGACGCCCGCGGCTCGGTGCTGGCCGAGCCGGTCACGGCCCCTGTCCCGCTTCCGCCCTTCGACAACTCGGCGATGGACGGCTATGCCGTGCTCGCCGCCGACGTGGCCGCGGCCGCCCCCGATCGTCCGGTCACCCTGCCGGTGCTCGGCGACATCGCGGCCGGCGCCCCTGACGTCACCTCGATCCGCCCCGGCACCTGCGCGCGGATCATGACCGGGGCACCCATGCCCGCAGGCGCGGACGCCGTGGTTCCCGTCGAGTGGACCGACGGCGGTACCGGCGCCGTACGGATCACCAGGCCGGCTCCGGCCGGCCACTACATCAGGCGCGTGGGCGAAGACGTGACGGCCGGTCGCCAGGTGCTGGCCGCCGGCACGCCGCTCGGCGCCGCGCAGGTGGGGATGCTCGCGGCCGTCGGCCGCGCCCGGGTCACCGTACGGCCCAGGCCGCGCGTCGTCGTGCTGTCCACCGGCACCGAGCTGCGCGAGCCGGGGACGCCGCTCGGCCATGGCGAGATCTGGGACTCCAACAGCTACATGCTCGCCGCGGCGGTGGCCGAGGCCGGCGCGGACGGCCACCGCGAGACGTTCCTCGCGGACGAGCCCGACAAGGTCATCGAGGCCATCGACGCCCAGGTGTCGCTGGCCGACGCGATCATCACCTCCGGTGGCGTCTCGATGGGCGCCCGCGACGTGGTCAAGGAAGTGCTCACGGGACGGGTGACGTTCTCCAAGGTCGCGATGCGCCCCGGCAAGCCCCAGGGCTTCGGCGTGCTGGGGGAGCGGACGCCCATCTTCACCCTGCCGGGCAACCCGGTGAGCGCCTACGTCTCGTTCCAGGTCTTCGTGCGGCCGGCGCTGCTGGCGCTGCAGGGGATGCCGCCGCGGCCGGCGGACCACGTCACCGCCACGCTCGCCGCCCCGGTGGCGTCGCCGGCGGGCCTGCGGCACTACATGCGGGCGACGCTGTCGTTCGCCGCCGGCCGGTACTCCGTGGCGCCCGCCGAGGCGCAGGGATCGCACCAGCTCGCCGCCCTCGCGTCCGCCAACGCGCTCATCATCGTTCCCGACGACACCGAGTCGCTCCCCGCGGGCGCCCAGGTAGAGGTGCTGAGGCTGCCATGACATCGGATTTCACCCACCTGGACGAGTCGGGCGCGGCCCGGATGGTGGACGTTTCGGCGAAGGACGTGTCCGCCCGTACGGCCGTCGCCACGGGGTTCGTCCGGCTGTCGGAGCGATGCGTGGCCGCGCTGCGGGCCGGCGACGTGCCGAAGGGCGACGCGCTGGCGGTGGCGCGGATCGCCGGGATCCAGGGCGCCAAGCGCACGCCCGACCTGGTGCCGCTGTGCCATCCGATCGCGCTGCACGGCGTCGCGGTCACGCTGGCGGTCGAGGACGCCGGCGTGTCGATCACCGCGACCGTCCGTACCGCCGACCGGACCGGCGTGGAGATGGAGGCGCTCACCTCCGTGTCCGTCGCGGGCCTCGCGCTCGTCGACATGGTCAAGGCCATCGACCCGGCCGCCGTGATCACGGACATCAGGGTCGAGGAGAAGACCGGCGGCAAGACCGGCCGCTGGCGGCGCGAGGCGTGACGCGCGGACCGGGACCTCAGGAGCGAGGCGGGAAGCCGCAGGCGGGAGGCGGGAGGCTGGAGATGGACGCGTCACGTGTGGTGCGCGCCCTGGCGGTGACGGTGTCGAACCGGGCGGCCGCCGGGGTCTACGCCGACACCTCGGGGCCGGTGCTCGTCGAGCTGCTCGCCGCCGCCGGCTGCGAGGTCGACGGCCCCGTGGTCGTCCCGGACGGCGCCCCGGTGGCCGAGGCGCTGCGCGAGGCGGTCGCCGGCGGCTACGACGTGGTGGTGACCAGCGGCGGCACCGGCCTGACCCCGACCGATCGGACGCCGGAGATGACCCGGACGGTGATCGAGCGTGAGGTGCCGGGGATCGCCGATGCCATCAGGCTCGAAGGGCGCGACAAGGTCCCGGCGGCGATCCTGTCCCGCGGGCTCGCCGGGGTCGCCGGGCGGACGCTGATCGTCAACCTGCCCGGCTCGACCGGCGGGGTGCGGGACGGCATGGCCGTCCTCGGGCCCGTCCTGGCGCACGCGGTCGACCAGATCGCCGGCGGAGATCACCCCCGAGCCTGACGAACCAGGCGAATCCGGGTGTAGCGGCGCACGCGGGGACCGGGAATCATTGGAGTGTGGAACGCATGCGGGGCTGGCCGGTCACCTTGGTCGAGGGATTGGTCGGGCTGCGCCCGCTACGGCTCAGGGACGCCCCGGCCTGGCGCGAGTCGAGGGTGCGCAACGCCGACTGGCTGCGGCCCTGGGAGCCGACCAATCCCGAGACACCGCTGTTCCGCAGCGGTCTCGGCCCGTACTTCGGGATGGTCCACACGATGCGCCGTGAGGCCAGGCAGGGCCTCGCGCTGCCCTGGATCGTCACGTACGGGGGGAAGTTCGGCGGCCAGCTCACGGTCGGCGCGATCGTGTGGGGGTCGGCGCGGTCGGCCCAGATCGGCTACTGGATCGACCGCGCGATCGCCGGCCGCGGCGTGATGCCGATGGCGGTGGCGATGGCCGTCGACCACTGCTTTTTCACGGTGGGGCTGCATCGCGTCGAGGCGAATATCCGTCCCGAGAACGTCGCCAGCCGCCGCGTGGTGGAAAAACTCGGCTTCCGCGAGGAGGGAATTCGGCGCCGCCATCTGCACATCGACGGCGCATGGCGCGATCACATCTGTTACGCGCTCACGGTCGAGGACGTGGGCGGTGGCCTGCGCGCCCGCTGGCTGCCGAACGCGCGGCGGGCCTTTCCGAGATCGCCCACGTGAAAGCGAGATCGCCGCGCCGAAAGGTGAAGGCCGCGGCCGAGAAGGGCCTCGCAACGGCGCGGTAAAGCGCGCTCGATCTGGCGACACACCGCCTCTGTTACTCGTCAAGTGGTGACGCCTGGTCCTACCGTGCGGAACGTGAATGTGTGCGTGCCGGGGGTCAAGTCATGGCAGTGGCACGCCGTCTCCCAGACCGTATGGGCGGTGCGGTGAGCAGCGCCGTCCTGTATCTCGCCATCGTCGCCCTGTGGGCCGTCGTCCTGGTGCCCATGTGGGTGCGCCGCGCGCACGCCGGTGAGCGCCCCGACGCCCGTCCGCTCGACCGCGCCGAAGATCCCTCGGGCGGCCCCGCCGGTGCCGCCCCGGGCGACGGCCACGGTGACCGATCGGCCGACCGGCCCCGCCCTTCCCCCCGACTCGGCCCACGCGGCCGGAGCCGGGGCGCCGTGATCGCCCGGCGTCGGCGGCGTACGTGGGCGCTGTCGTTGCTCGTCCTCGCCGCCGCCTGCTGCGGCGTCGCCCGGCTCGTTCCGTACTGGAGCGCGCTGCCCCCCGCCGGCCTGCTCGCCGGGCACCTGTCGCTGCTGCGCGTCGCCGTCGGGATGGACGCCGAACGGCGGGAGGCGGCGGCGGTGGCCAGAGCGGCCGAACGGGCCAGGGCGCGGGCCGCGCGGGAAGCGAGGGAGGCGGCCCAGGCCGAGATCATCGACCTGATGGCGCGCAACCGGGCCAGGGACGTCTTCGACCAGTACGCCCATGACGAGTTGCGCGTGGTCGGCGACTGACCCGTACCCGTGACCGGAGTGGTCGGGGCTGACGACCGAGCCCCCTGAGCCCAACCGCGACCGGGGCGCCCCAGTTTCGGTCCGACCGGCACCGCGATATGGCGAAGAAATGCCGGCTACGTGATCCGCCGACCCGGCATCCGGGGCAGTCAGAAAGATCGCCTAACGGCCGATAAATTCCTTGTTAAAACCCGGCTGTCTCGGCTAGGCGGGCGTCCGGTCCGATGAGAGGCTCGAGGTCGTTGAATCTTCTGCTTTCTGGCGGAGTGCCGATGGGCATCGATACGGCCGCGCGCATTTCGGCCGGCGGCGGTGGGCTGGACTACCAGCGGGCCGGGCCGACCGTGGTGCGGATGCTGGTGGGAGCGCAGCTGCGCCAGCTGCGCGAGGCCGCCGGCCTCTCCCGCGAGGACGCGGGGTATGCGATCCGGGCGTCCCACTCCAAGATCAGTAGGCTCGAGCTGGGTCGGACCGGCTTCAAGCCGCGCGACCTGGCTGATCTTCTCACGCTGTACGGAGTGTCGGCCCCGGCCGACCGGGCCTCGCTGCTCGCCTTGGCCGAGCAGGCCAACGCGCCCGGATGGTGGCGTCCTTACGCCGACCTGGTGCCCGCGTGGTTCGAGGCATATCTCGGGCTCGAACAGGCCGCGTCCGAGATCCGGGCGTACGAGGTGCAGTTCGTCCCCGGCCTGCTCCAAACACCCGACTACGCGCGCGCCACCGTCCTGTTGGGCCACGCCGATGAGCCGGCGGCGGATATCGACCGGCGGGTCGAGCTGCGCATGCGGCGCCAGCACATCCTGGTCAAGCCGGACGCGCCGAGCGTCAGGGCGGTGATCGACGAGGGCGTCCTGCGCCGCCCGCTGGGCCCAGCGACCACCATGCACGACCAGATCGAGCACCTCTGCGAGGTCGCCGAACGACCCAACGTGACCGTGCAGGTCCTGCCGTTCAGCGCGGGCGGCCACTCCGCGGCCGGCGGTCCGGTCACCATCCTGCGCTTCCCCGACCAGGAGCTGCCCGACGTCGTCTACCTGGAGCAGTTGATCAGCGCGCTCTACCTCGACAGGCCGAACGAGACGGTCGAATACGGGCGCGTCATGCACCGGTTGGTCCAAGAGGCCGCGTCCCCGGCCGCGACGAAGAAGATCCTCTACCGGCTGTGGAAAGAGTCCTGATCGCCGGTCGATCGCCGGCCGATCGCCGGCCGCGGGCCCGTCCGCGCACCCGGCGTGCCGTCAGCGCCGCGCGCGTGCCGTCCTGCGGCGGTTCTCCTTCTTGATGGCGTCGACGAGCTGCTTCTTGGTCATCGATGACCGGCCTTCGATGCCGAGCTCTTTGGCGACCTCGTAGAGGTGGCGCTTGCTGGCATTCGCGTCCACGCCCTCGGCGGTCTTCGCCGGCCGTTGCCGCGACCGCGGAGCGCTCTTGCGCGCCTGCTCGTCCGATGGCCCCTTGGCGCCCCCGCGCTTCCGCCGCCACCGGTCGCCGATCTTCTCGAACTTGTGCTTGAGCGCGCTGTAGGCCGTACGGTGCGCCCGCTCGCCCTCGCCGTACTGGTCGACCGCCGAGTCGTGCGCCTTCGTCCAGGTGTCCCGTGCCTTGGGTGAGGATCGCCGGATGGTGGACGGCATCTCTTCCCGGCCTGGCATGTCCGTGCTCCTTCGCTGCGTCACCGCGCCGCATGAGGCGGGCTATGGACGCTTTTTACCCGGAGGGCGGGGTCGAAACGGGTTGCCGTCCCGCGGCGGTGCGCACCGGACCATTGGTCATCCCGCCGCCGGCGCGGATGTCGTGGATGCCCGCGCGGGCGGTGTGGCGGGCGGTGGTGCGTGCGACGCCTCTGTCGAATGGATGCCCGCACGGGCGGTGTGGCGGGCGGTGGTGCGTGGGACGCCTCGTCCGGGTTTCCCGGTGCTCGTCCCCGCGGCGTCGTACCATGGGTTCGTACGGACCGGTACTGCTCGGTAGGTTGTCGGTGCTGCTGGGTAGGTTGGCAGACGTCGACCCCGGGCGGCCGGTCCGGCGATGACGGCGAACAGGGCAGGAATGCGGTTTTTAGGCGATCTGCGTAGGGGCACCTGTCGGCGCGACGGCGCCGCCGGGTTCGCCCGGTCGTCGGGTGGGGTCCGCCCCCGGCCCGGTCGACCTTGCCCGACCGCACAGCGCCCGAGCGCGCTCCGCGCCTCGCGCCATCCTCGCTGCCGCCTTCGGGCCATCCGAGCCCACCGACCCGCCCAACCTCCGCCCCAGCGTTTGGAGCGATCCGCCCGCGAGCATGGTGATCGCGGGCTGCGGGTCGCCCGGCACCCCGCCGGAGTCGCCGGCGGACGGCCGTGGACGGCCGATCCGCTGGGTCGGGCTCGCGAGCACCGAATTCCGCAGCGGGTCCGGTTGGTGCTCGCCGCGGCCAGGCGGTGCATCAGACGGCGTCGCCGCCCTGGGCTGTTCAGACACGAAGGGCCGTCGCTGACCGCCTTATTACGCTTCGCGCCTCCCTTCGGGATATCCCCGGACGCGGAGGCGCGCGTCATGGGCCGTCGATAATAGGGCGGGATTCCCACATCCGGCCGCGAGGCGGCCGTGCCCTGAAATGCCGCAGTATGTAGCCGTCCGGGTATACTGCTGACGTATGTCGTGCACCGGGAATTGGCGCGTCCGGTTTGGGGCAAAGGCGAGCGCCGCTCGCCTTTGTGCCGCGCCGCGCAAGGAATGGAAACCGCCGATCAAAGGTGATGTCACCCTCGGCGGCTGCCGATACCCGGGCCCGCCCGTCGCCGGCGTTGACCCCGGGCGCGGCCGGCCGGCCACCGTGGACGTGCACCGCAATGCCCTATAGGCTCTGGATCGACACGAGCGGCAATCGGCTGCCCGCCATCTTCACCGTCATCATGTCACTCGCGGCAAACCACGGCGTCAACCTGCGCACCGCCGCCGACGGGCGCGACTTGCCTGCTCGGTCCCTCGCGGCGACGGGCGTCGAACCGATGTCGAAAAAGCGCGAAGAACGCGAGCGCGGCGAGCCTTTCGTATATCGCGCAGCGCGGGCCATCGCCGATTTCGCCTCCCGTGGCGACCCGACGAGCAAGCCGAGGGCATCTCAACATCTGCTTCCTGGTAGCGAGTTCCGGCCGGCCGGATCCGCGGACCGGATGGATCCAGGGGCCGTTCAGACGGATCCCCGCGAATGGGCGTTCCGGCGCCGCGTCCCGGCGCGGTTTCCCCGCTCGCACCTCGATTCCGCCGCCTATCGGGCTGCCGACCAGGTGCGGACTCAATTGATATGAAGCTCTCCCTTACCCAAGACGAAAGGTGACGATGGCTGGGCAGCAGAACAAGAAGTCGGTTCCCGCAGAGAAATCCAAATTGCAGCGCGACCTTTTGCTTGGATTTGTGAAGATACATGTCTTGTACCATGCCGCCCAGGAAGCGATCTACGGCGCCGGGATCTCGGCGGAGCTCGAGGCGCATGGCTACCACCTGTCCTGGGGAACGCTCTATCCGCTGTTGCACAATCTCGAGGCGGCGGGCTTTCTGGCCCGTGAGGAGCAGGTGGTCGACGGAAAAGTCCGCAAATATTACCGAATTACCGAGTTGGGGCGAGAGGCCCTCGACGAAGCGCGCAACAAGGCGGTCGAGCTCGTCCGCGAGATCAGCGGCTTCGATTCCGTCCCCGTCGGCTGCGGCGGTCCGGCCGCGGGCAAGGTGTGACCGCACGCTACCGCTCAGGCCGGCCGGGCCTTGGCGCGTCCCGCGGCGTCAGGCATGCCCGGTCAGGGCGGCCCAGTGGCGCGTGGCGGCGGGTTGCCAGGCCGCGTGGCGTTCGTGGAAGAGGCGGTAGGCGCGGGTGCCGCTCCAGTCGCCGGGCAGGAGATCCGGCGGCAGGCCGGGGTCGAGGAAGGGGAAGCGGCGCCATTCCTGGACCAGCCTGGTATGCGCGGCGAACGTCTCGGCGTCGTCCCGTGGCCTCGACGCGCGCACCGCGTGGAGGAAGTCGTCGTACGCCGCCGTGATCTGATCGAGTTGCCACGCCTCGCCGGCGACCTTCCGCGCCTCGGCGAGGCCACCGAGGCGGCCGGTGAAAATGGTCGAGCTGTCCGCGACGCCGACCTCGCGCAGCACCTCACGGACGGCGCCGGCGCGTTCGGGATGCGGGCTGACCCAGACGCCGGGGGAGAGGTTGCCGAGGCCGTTCCAGGACAGCCGGGTGCGCAGCAGATGGCGGAGCCCGCGGTTGGTCTCGGGGACGCTGGCCAGCACCAGCAGCCACTGACCGTCCCAGTCGCTGATCGGCCGGCCGAAGCTGTAGATCCGGTCGGTGCCGTCGGTGAGCAGCCGCCGCCCGGCCGGGGTGAGCCGCCATGACGTACGGCGTCCCTGCCGCTCGCCGGCCAGCCAACCCTCGGCGGCGCTGCGCGCCAGGGCCTGCCTGATCGCCTTCTCCTCCACGCCGACGAGCGCGAGGGCGGCGAGGAAGGTGGCCGTCCAGACCGGCCGTCCTGCCGGCAGCACGAACTCGCCCAGCACCGTCAACAGCAGCGACCTGGCGCTGGCCGCGCCGAGTTCGCGGCGCCGGCGATACGCCGGTGCGCGCCCGGCGAGGTTCGCGGCGCTCGGAGCTCCCGCTCCCGAGGCGCGGCCGGCCACGCCGCCGGCTTCCGACATGCGTCCCCCCCAGGTCTATAATTCCACATACGAATTAACCGACGTCTAGTTTCTGTAGCCTATCTACGCTCCGCCGAGGTCTGAAAACCGATGCCGATTTATGCGCTGGGTGACCAGACGCCCGATATCCATCCGACCGCATACGTGCATCCTGAGGCGACCATCATCGGATCGGTCACCCTCGGGCCCGAGGCCACCGTCTGGCCGGGCGCCGTGCTGCGCGGCGACTACGGCGCCATCTCCGTGGGCGCCCGCACCTCGATCCAGGACGGCACGGTGCTGCATGCCACGTCGCGGTGGCCGACCGTGATCGGCGCCGAGTGCGTGGTCGGCCACAACGCCCACCTCGAGGGCTGCCAGGTCGAGGACCGCTGCCTGGTGGGCTCGGGTTCGATCGTGTTGAACCGGGTCCGCGTCGGGAGCGGCAGCGTGATCGGTGCCGGCGCCGTGGTCACCGAGGACACCGAGGTGCCGGCCGGGTCGACCGCGCTCGGCGTGCCGGCCCGGATCCGCGCCGGCGGCATCGACGAGCGGCGGCACGGCCTGGCCGTCGAACGGTACGCAGACAACGGGCGCCGGTACGCCGCCGAGCTCAAGCTCCTGCCCTGACCGCAACCGCGAGGACCATGCGATGACCAGCTCCGAGCAACCCGCGCACGTCGAGTTCCGCGTCGACCCGGCGCGCTACCGGCACTGGCGGCTCGACGTCGACGCCCCGGTGGCCACCCTCACGATGGCGGTCGACGAGCACGGCGGGCTGGCCTCCGGGTACGAGCTGAAGCTCAACTCCTATGACCTGGGCGTGGACATCGAGCTGTACGACGCGGTCCAGCGGCTGCGCTTCGAGCACCCCGAGGTGCGCGCGGTCGTGCTGAACAGCGGCATCGAGAAGATCTTCTGCGCCGGCGCCAACATCCGCATGCTCGCCGCGGCGTCCCACACCGCGAAGGTCAACTTCTGCAAGTTCACCAACGAGACCCGCAACGCCATCGAGGACGCGACCGCCAACTCGGGCCAGACCTACCTCGCGGCGCTGAACGGTACGGCCTCGGGCGGTGGGTACGAGCTCGCGCTGGCCTGCGAGCACATCATGCTGATCGACGACCGTTCCTCGACGGTCGCGCTGCCCGAGCTGCCGCTGCTCGGCGTGCTTCCCGGCACCGGTGGGCTGACCCGGGTGGTCGACAAGCGGCACGTACGCCGCGACCTGGCCGACTACTTCGCCACCAAGGCCGAGGGGATCGGCGGGCGGAAGGCCGCCTCGTGGCGGCTGGTGGACGAGGTCGTGCCGCGGGCGAGCTGGGACGAGGCCGTGGCGGCCCGCGGCGCCGAGCTGGCCGCCCGCTCGTCCCGCGGGGGCGCGGCCGGCGACGGCGTACGGCTGACCCCGCTCCCCAAGACGCGGACCGGCACGTCGGTCTCCTACCGCCATGTGGAGGCCGCGCTCGACCGGGCGGCGGGCGCGGTCGAGATCACGGTCGCCGGGCCCGATGACGAGCCGCCGGCGGCCATCGACGGCGTGCACCGCCAGGGCGCCGGCTTCTGGACCCTGGCCGTCACCCGCGAGCTGGACGACCTGATCCTCGATCTGCGGACCAACGAGCCCGACCTCGGCACCTGGGTGTTCAGGACGGCCGGCGACCCGCGGCGGGTGCTGGCGTACGACCGGTTGCTGCTCGAGCACGCGGCCGGCGACTGGCTGGCGAACGAGATCGTGCACTACCTCAAGCGCACGCTGAAGCGGCTGGACGTCACGAGCCGGAGCCTCATCGCGCTGATCGAGCCAGGCAGCTGCTTCGCCGGGTCGCTGTTCGAGCTCGCGCTCGCCGCGGATCGCTCCTACCAGCTGGACGGCGTGTTCGAGGACGTCGATCCGGACGCGGCGCCGGCCGCGGTGACGGTGGACGCCATGAACCTCGGCCCGCTGCCCATGGCCAACGGGCTGACCCGGTTGGAGACAAGGTTCCTCGGCGACGATGCCGCGCTGTCGGCCGTACGGGACGCCGCGGGCAAACCCCTCGACGCGGGCGACGCGGCGCGGCTCGGTCTCGTCACCTTCACCCCCGACGACATCGACTGGGCGGAGGAGGTCCGCATCGCGATCGAGGAACGGGGCAGCTTCAACCCCGACGCGCTGAGCGGCATGGAGGCCAACTACCGGTTCGCCGGCCCGGAGACCATCGAAACCAAGATCTTCGGGCGGTTGGCCGCGTGGCAGAACTGGATCTTCAACCGGCCGAACGCCGCCGGCCCGGCCGGCGCGCTGCGCCGCTACGGGACGGGGCAGCGCGCCGACTACGACCGGCGCCGGGTCTAGCACGCGTCGCGAAGCCCGCTGTCCTGCCGCGCGTTGCTCGATGCCAAATCGTGACGACTTACCGTAATCGTCGTTGTATCCGCTCACGTCCCACTTTGCGGGGGCCAATAGGGCTCTTCTCGGCAACCGAGGTGGAGAACATGACCATGAGGACAGTGGGCAGGGCGGTCGCGGTCACGGCGGGTGCCGTCGCGTTAATCGCCACGGGGTCCGGCGTCGCGCAGGCGGCATCGAAGGTGCAGATCTACCGCGTCTACTACAACTCGCCCGGCAGCGACAACCGCAGCAACGCGAGCCTGAACGCGGAGTACGTGGTGCTCAAGAACACCGACTCCGCCAAGCACTCGATCAAGGGCTGGACGCTGCGCGACAGGTCCGGGCACGTCTACACGTTCCCGAGCTTCACGCTTGGCGCGAAGAAGTACGTCACCGTGCACACCGGCCGCGGGACCAACACCTCCGCCAACCTCTATTGGGGATCCCGCGCCTACATCTGGAACAACACCGGCGACACCGCCTACCTGCGCTGGCCGGGCGGCACCCTGGCGGACAGCTGCCGATGGGGCTCATCCGGGTCGTCCAAGTACTGCTGACCGCCCGCGCGACACGCCGCGCGAACACCCACGGGCGGCCCTGAGGCCGCTCGTGGGTCTCAGGACGGGTCGGCGAGCTTCGCCGCGATCGCGTAGTCGATCTCGATGTCGTGGTAGGTGACGCCCGTCGCGACGTCGTCCGGCAGGTTGGCGCGGGCGCTGCCGGAGGCGGAGTCGTCGGCGGCGCCGCCGGTGAACACCACGGAGCTTCGTGGCGCTGCGCGGAAGCGCAGCAGACCGGCCCGCACCGTGGCGGTGAACAGGATGTCGGCCGAGCGCCGGAGGGCAGACCCTGGCCGCTCGCCCGCCACGATCACCGCTCTCCGCGCCGCGGCGCGGCCTGCTCGGCCATCCGCTGCAGCGCGTCGTTCAGGCCGGCCACGGACCGCTGGGCGTCCCGGATGGCGTCCTGGAGCAGGGTGCCCGTATCGCCGACATGGTCGGGCCCGGTCGGGGAGTCGTCGCCGGGCGGTTCGGATTCGGCTCCCCGTGGGGCGGTGGCCCGCCCGTCCCCGCGCGAACCGGTCCGGCCTGGCCGCCGGCCGCCGTTCCCTTCGCGGCCCGCGTCGCCTTTCCGGTCCGCGTCGCCTCCGGGGTCTGCGTCGCCTTCGCGGCCGTTGCTTTCCTGGCCTCCCTCGCCACCGGTGACGCCCTGCCCGACGTTCCCCACAGTGTCGCCCACCGTCTTGCCCACCGTCTTGCCCACTCCTCCGGTGGCCTCGCCAACGCCCTGGCCGGCGCCCTTGCCGACGTCTTCGACGGCGCCGCCGACGCCCTTCCCCAACTCGCCCGCCGCCTGGCCGGCGCCTTCGCCGACGCCCTTCACGGCGCCGCCGACGCCCTTGCCGACCTCGCCAACGGCCTGGCCCGCTCCTTGGCCGACGTCCTGTACGGCGCCGCCGGCACCTTTCCCGAGCTCTCCGACGGCTTGGCCGGCACCTTGGCCGACGTCTTGTACCGCGCCGCCGGCACCCTTGCCGAGCTCGCCGACGGCCTGGCCGGCGCCGCTTCCGATGCCGCGCGCCGCCGACTCGACGCCGCGGCCGATGTGCTGCAGGATCTCCGGGTTGCGATCGAGGGTGGTCAGCACGCGGTCGACGATCAGCGCGACCTTGTCCAGCCGGACCTCGAGCCGCGCCTGCGCCTCCACGCCCTTGATCTCCAGGTTGACCTTGCCGAGGAACGCGTCCGCGCCGACGTTGAGCTTGAGCAGGTCGAGCACCGCGGCGGCGAGCGAGACGTGGGCTTCGAGGTTGTCGACCTCGATGCCGATCTCCTCCACCTTGAGCACCGGGACGTCGAGGTACACGTCCGGGCCGCTGCCGGCCACCTCGCTGTCCAGCGCGGTGTCGTCGCCGGCCGGCCCGTCTTCCGCGGGCCCGCCGGCTTCCCGCCATCGGTCGGATCGCGGCTTGTCAGCCGAACCGTCAGCCATTTCTCCCCCCGATCGGCATCGCCCAGATCCGCGACGCCGTCGCCGCGCGCGAAGGCGCGAGCGTACGGGCGACCAAATTTCCCCCTACACCGTGCGGCTACCCCGCCCGCTGACCACCAAACTCGCAGGTCGGCCGCGCTCCAGGTGGTCGCGGGGCCGGCTCCAGCCCGACGTTCGCGAGCCCGGCGGCCGCACCCCGCCGCTCGAGGACGCGCATCAGCTCATGCCAGCGGCTCGTCCACTCCGCGATGTCACCCCTGCAGGCCACGACGAAGCCCTGGACCACCCGCAGCGAAGGGACCGACCGCCCGCCGGCGGCGGTGGACAGCGTCGACGCCGAGAAATGTGCTCGGCGCGCCAGCTCGCGGTACGGCGGGCTCCCCGCCTCCCGGCGGAGCTTGCGCAAGTCATGGGCGAACGCGGCGAGCGGCCCCTCCGCGGGATCCAACGGAGATTCAGTACGTCCCATCGCATTGACCTCGCCCAACGAAGAGAACGGGCCCGCTTGGCCCGACCTGATGTGCCCACGGCCATTCAGGACCGGCCATGCGGCTGGTGTCTCGGGCCGTGAACAATCACAATCAATCCCTGACATCGCCTAACAACCAGGCAGGGGGGACGGTCAGGATGGGCCGCACGGAAACGCCCGTCGACCC
The DNA here is from genome assembly GCA_036378315.1 of Streptosporangiaceae bacterium. Lineage (GTDB taxonomy): Bacteria > Actinomycetota > Actinomycetes > Streptosporangiales > Streptosporangiaceae > CALAED01. The sequence continues at coordinate 35,816 of DASUWU010000116.1, forward strand.
GGCCGGGGGTCCGCTCCAACGCTTTGCCCACGATCTACAGGTGCTCCGGCGTCAGGCGGGCGAGCCGCCGTACCGCGCCATGGCGCGCCGCGCCGGCGTCTCCGCCACCGTCCTCTCGCAGGCGGCCAAGGGTGAGCGGCTGCCCACCCTGCAGACAACGCTCGCGTTCATCCGGGCCTGCGGCGGTGACGCCGCCGCCGAGCGCGAGTGGCGGCACCGATGGGAGCAGGTCCGCGCGGCACTCCACCGCCGGCCGGCGCCGGCCGCCGACCCCGACGTCCAGGCGACGCCTCCGGCGCTCCATCGCCGTCCGGCGCCGGCCCTCGCCCCCGACGTCCAGGCCACGCCCCCGGCACCATCCGATGACGGTGCCGGCGCGGCCACCGGCGTACCGCGGCCGGCGGCGGCCGGGCCCGACGGAGTGGCGGGCGAGCGGGGGATGCGGCTGCGGTGGCCGGTGTTCGCCGCGCTCATGGTGATCTGCGCTTCGCTCGGCGCGGCCGGGACCGTCCTGGTCATGAACTCGATCGGCAGGACGGCCGCACCGCCGGCACCGGCCGCACCCGCCAGTGCCGCCGGGGCGGTCACCCTTGCTCCGCCGCGCCACATCCGGGATGGGGAGGATCCGTACCTGCATGGCTGCCGCCCCGACCAGCAACCGCTGGAACGCCAGCCGATCTACCGGACGAACGGCACCTTCTACGGATGGCTCATCCTCTTCTACTCGCGGTCCTGCGCCGGCGCCTGGGGCTACGTGGTCGGCCCGAACTCACCCCGGTGGAAGATCCACATCGCCGCGCACCGCCTCGACGACGATCTCGAGGCTCCGTCGAGCTTCCAGGGAGTCGCGCGACCCAACTCCTGGGGCAACGCGATGTCCGTCCTCCACGGCTGCGTCCGCGCCGAGGCCTGGGTCGACGACGGCCCGCGCGCCGTGACGAGTTGCTTCGACGAGGCGGGCCCGGTGCGGAACGCGACGGGCCCGGTGGTTCACCGGCGCGGGCGCTGACGCGCATCCGCCCGGTGACATCTCAGCTTGGCGGGGACGGCCGGCTCTCCGGCCTGAGGAACTGCTGGGCGGTGGCTCCGAGATTTTTGCGGACGATTTTTTCCCACCGACCATCCTTAATCATCTGCCGGAGGGTGGCATTGATAAGTGCGATGTCCGCGTGATCGCCTTTGGCGATCCCGATGCCGTAATACTCGCGATGGGTGGTGAACCGCTCAGGAAGCAGGCGGACCCGGCCCCTGTACTTCGGGGAGTTGGCGTACCCGGCGAGGATCGAATCATCGGTGGACACCGCGTCCGCCTTTTTGTTCAACAGGTCCTGGAGGCATTCGCTGTAGCCGGCGTCAAGCCGTAGATGCGTCCTGCCCCAAGGGTTCTTGGCGTCTTCCGAGCCACCGAACTTCACCGCCAGACGAGCCGGCGAGTTGGAGCCGACCGTGCCGCAGGTAATCTTGTCCTTGAGGCTGTCGACGCCGATGATGCTCTTGTCGTCGGCCCGCACCAGTATGGCTTGCCCGGCGATGAGGTAGGGGCCGGCGAAATCGATGACCTTGAGCCGTTCCTCACTTATCGAATAGCTGGCGACCACCAGGTCGACCGCGCCGGAAAGGAGCATCGACTCGCGGGTGTTCGAGACGAGCGCCTGGAAGACGGGCTTGTCGTGGAGCGCCGTGGCGACGGCCCCGGCGATATCGATGTCGAGACCGGTGTATTCGGTTCCCGTGGGGTCGGCAAGGCTGAGGCCGGGCTGGTCGTTCTTGACGCCGATGCGCAGCGCGCGGCTCATCGCGTACAGCCGTCCGTGCGCGCTCGACGCCTTGGCGGCCGGCGTGGACCCCGCCCGGCACGCGGCGGCGGCAGGAAGCACGAGGACCGCGGCCGCGATCACCCCGACCAGCCGGCCGCTGCGGTGGTACGTCATCGGGTGCTCCTTGGGAAAGGTCAGCCGGTCGCGATTGCCTGGGAACCCAGCGGGTCAAGACGCACCCGGCACACGGGATCGGTGTCCACCCGGGTCACCATGAGCTGCAGGCCGCGGTGACCACGCTCACCGAGGTGGACGGCGCGGGTGATGGTGGTCTGCCCGGGAGCCGAGGTGAAGGCCGGCCAGGGCCGGCCGTCGACCTGGAGATGTGCCGTGATCCGCAATCCGAACGTGCACGCCGACATCGGATCCGCGGGGCGCACGTTCAGCCTGACGTGCAGCGTCCAGTCCCTGCCGGCCGGCAGCGGCGGTACGAAGGAGAAGGTCACCTGCTCCGCCGCGGTCACCTGCTGCGCGGGGGCGGCGAGCAGCACCGTCTGCGTCGTGGCGTGCCGGCTCAGTACGCCGATGCCGATCGACCATCCGACGGCGGCGACCACGACGACGACCACGAGCATCGCCCCCTTGCGCCGGCGCCGCCGGGTGGCACGGACCTCGTCGAGCGCCTCGTCGCGTTCGGCGGTGGCGTCGGCGAGCAGCCGGTGGGCCTCCGCGGCCGCGGCCTCCGCGGCGCTGATCCGCTCGGCGGCGCCGGCTTCGGCCGCGCGGACCCGTTCCTCGGCTTCGGCCTCGACCGCGCGGATCCGCGCGGCGGCGCGGTCGGTCGCGGCGCGGCCCTCGTCGATCGCCCGATCGCGCTCGGCCCGAGCCGCGGCGACCTGCGCGTCCCGCTCGGCGTGGGCCGCGGCGACCCGTTCCATGGTCTCCCGGCGGATGCGATCGATCTCCGCGTCCGCGGTGAACTCGGCGTCGGCCTCGTCGTCGTCGTCGTGGTCGGGGGCCGTGGCCGGAGCGTCGGGCCGCGGTCCGGCGGCGGGTCGACCGCTGCCGTTGTCCGTTGCGAGGGATTCCTGCGCCGCGGTCAGCTGCTCAAGCGCCACATCCAGGTAGCCCCAGACGGTGAGGGACCTGTCCTCGATCTCCGGCACGTGACCCTGGTCGGCCTGGAGCCACCACTCGCGCCAGGACTCGCGGGTCCCGTACATGCCGTCGGCGTACCCGACCGGGTCGTTCTCTTCTAAGATCTCCAAGAACACGTCGACGCACACGTCGGCGCGACGGCGCGACGGCATCGACCCACGGGGGAACCGGCCGGCCACCAGCTCGCCGATCCGCTGCCCGCCCGCCCTGTCGCGGCGGCCGTCCAGGCGGGCAAGGCCGCTCAACTCGACCGCGGTCTTGCGGTTGGCGAGCGCGCGCAGCCGTTCGCGGTCGGCGTCCTGGGACCAGTCGCGCAGCGCCGCCTCGGCCCGGCGGCCTTCGGTCAGCCAGTCGCACAGCCGCCGCTCGACCTGCGCGTGGGACACACCGTAGGAGGCGACCGCCCGGTCGAGTGCCCGCAGCATGGCGATGAACTGCACCGTCGACCGCTTGGGCACCCGTTTCACCCTGGGCATGGTCGACAGCACCTCCCGACACCTCCCGCTCCCTGTAATAGGGGAGACTCCGGGAGGCCGCTTCCAGGATACCGGGAATCAACGGAAAAGAGAGGGAGCCTCCCGCCGGGAGAATGTGGGGCAAATTCCAGGATGAGGACGGGACCGTGCGGGATTTTCTGGGACGACAGCCGCGAACGATCGTAAGTTACGGAGGAACGTGTCCAGATACGTGTGAGTTGCATCGCCCGCACCTGGGGATCGATCAACTAACCTCAATCGCGACAACCGACGGCGCACGAGAGCACACCTGAGCTTCCCCCTCGATCCCCACTTATCTGAGTCGACAAGCTGAGTACGGACCGGGCGATACCCGCCAGAAGTCACCTCCGCAGTTTTGCGTCCCCAGGAGGTCTACCTCAATGGAAAATCCGAGCCCGCCGGCTTTTCTGCCCACGCCGATATCGCGGTGGGACATATCTCGCCCCGCCGCGTATCCCCCGCTCGCGCCGCCTGAGCTGTCCGGGACCTACTGTCCCGTCCTCTTTTTCGACATCGCCGCGTTCGGCGACCCGAAACGCGACAACGACATCCAGATGTTCGCGCGTGACGGCCTTTATCAGATCCTCCGCAGGACCTTCGCCAGGATGGGCATCTCGCAGGTCCCGTACTACCGCCAGGACTACGGCGACGGCATCCTGGCCGTCCTGCCGCCCACCGCCGCCATCGACACCATCGCGAGCCTGCCCGCGTGGCTGCACCGCGAGATCCAGCGATACAACAAGTGCGCCAGCCAGGCCGCGCGCATCCAGCTGCGCGCCGTGCTGCACGTCGGCCCCATCTACTGGGACGACCACGGCGTTTGCGGTGACACCCTGACCCACGCCGCCCGGCTCATCGATGCCCAACCGATCAAGGACGAGCTGGCGGCGGCCGATGCCGACCTGGTGTTCGCCGTCTCCGAACCCGTGTACGGCGCGGTGATCAGGCACAGCCCGCAACCGGGCAACCTCGCCTACAGGCAGATCCGGGCCCGCGTCAAGGAGTCACAGGTCAACCCCTGGATCACCGTGGTGGGCGGCCGTGTCCCCGCGGCCGCGTCAGACCATCAGCCTCCCCTCACCGCGGTCCCGGACATGCCGTGATCCGGACATGCGGCACGCCCGTCCGTGCGCTGTCACGTCGATGTCGCGTCGAGCGTAGGCGCGGTGAACCGGCCCGTTTGTGTCGCATGACTCCCACGCTTGGCCGTGAGCCATCCCGGAGCCGCGGTCTCCTTCTCCTGCGCGATCACCGGCCGGTCCTCGGGGGATCCACCAGCCGCAGCCCGTGGCGGATCACATCCTCGTACTCCCGCTGCGAAGCGATGAGTACCAAGTCGGCCTCGGACTCCTGCTGGGCTTGCTTTCAGATCCGTGGCCTGGACACGACCGCGCACGGGAGAAGAAGCTCGATGCGCGGGCGGGGCGTACGGTGACGTGATGAGGGTCTTCGACCTGATCGTCGGCGAACGGCGGTACGCGGCCGGCTTATTCGCCGGCCTGACCGACGATCAGCTGGCGCGGCCCAGCCTCTGCGAAGCCTGGACCATGCACGAGGTGGCCGCCCACCTGACCACCTTTCTCCGGTTCGGGCAGGTCAAGCTGTACCTGGGCATCCTGGCCACCGCCGCGGACATCGACAGGGTCAACCTGTGGCTCACTCGCCGCGCGGCCCGGCGGCCCATCGGCGAGCTTGTCGAGATCCTGCGCGCCGGGGCCGCCGCGCGCACGACGATCCCGCGCTCCGGGTACGACCCGGTGCTGACCGACCTCGTCCTGCATGACCTGGACGTCCGGCGGCCGCTCGGCATCCAGCGGGAGAGCCGCGGCGAGGAGGCCCTGTGGGTGGCGTTCAACCACATGGCGAGGCAGCCGTCGCCCGGCTTCACCATGGGATCCAGGCTCCGTGACCTGCGTCTCGTCGCCGCCGACACCGGATGGACGTACGGGCGCGGGCCGCTCGTGCGGGGAGACGTCGACGACCTTCTCCTCGCGATGGGCGGCCGGGCCGTCGCGCTCGACGCCCTCGATGGAGACGGCGTGCCGGTCCTGCGGCGCCGCCTGACGACCGCGACGAGGAGCACGGCCGTACGGCGCGTCGCGACGGTGCTCGACGTGCTGGTGCACCCGCAGCCTCCCGAGCGCCGGTCACGGCAGGCGACCGGCTCGTGACCGCTCACCACGACGCCGGCCAGGCGAATGGCGGCGGACCTGAGGACGTCCGGCATCCTCATTCCCTTGTCCACGGGCGGCTGCCGCCGCGGTTCGAACGGCGGACCGTTGTCATCGCCCCCGGCCGTACGCTCGCCTACGACGAGTCGGAGTGGCGCGACGCCATCGTCGTCGTCCACCGCGGGCAGGTCGAGCTGCGCGCCGGCGGCGATGGCCGGCGGCGTTTCGGGCGCGGCGACATCCTGTGGCTGGACGGCCTGTCGATCCGCGGTCTGCACAACCCGGGCACGGAACCGGCCGTCCTGGTGGCGGTGTCCCGCCTGATCCGCTGAGCACAGATCGGCATCCGGCGCTCACCGGGCACAACAACGGACGTGGGCGCACCGCGGGACGACATCCACGGCGACAGGGGGCGGCCCTCGGCGCAATCCCCATATTATCTGTCTACATTGTTGGGTTTCCATCCTGGAGGCGCGATGGGGCTGCCTGACTTCCTGGTCATCGGCGCGCCCAAGGCGGGGACGACGGCCCTGCACGCCGGGCTGAACCGCCACCCCGACCTGTTCATGTCGCCCGTCAAAGAACCCAAGTTCTTCCTCACCGACGGGCCGCCGCCGGCCCGCGGCGGCCCGGGGGACGCGCAGACCTATCGCGAGCACATCTGGCGGCGGGCCGACTACGAAGCGCTCTTCGACGGTGCCGGCGACGGCCGCCCGCGCGGTGAGAGCACGCCGTTCTATCTGCACGACGCCGCCGCTCAGCGCCGCATCAAGGACCTCATCCCGCACGCCCGGCTGATCGCCGTCCTGCGGGATCCCGTGGAGCGGGCGCATTCCAACTGGGCGCACCTGTGGTCGGCGGGCCTTGAGCCGATCGGCGACCCGGTCGCGGCGTGCGCTGCGGAACCGGAGCGGATCGCGGCCGGCTGGGCCGCCTTCTGGCGGTACGTCGAGCTGGGCAGGTACGGGGAGCAGCTGCGGCGGCTGTACGAGCTGTTCCCGCGCGACCAGGTCCTGGTGCTGCACTACCGGCAGCTCCAGTACGACGCCGCGGCCACCCTCGACCGCATCTGCGACTTCCTGGGCGTACGGACCGGGCTGATCGACACGATCCCGCGGGAGAACGTCACCACGCACGTCGCCGACTCGCCCGGCGCGCGGGCGCTCCAGCGGGTGCTGCGCGCCGGGGCGGTGATCGGTCAGTACGCGCCCTCGTCGGTCCGCGCGGTGACGCGCCGGCCGCTCCTCGCCGTGCTGCAGCGGGAACGACGGCCACGCCAACCGCTCACCTGTGAGGAGCGCGAGCGACTGCTTCCGTACTTCGCCGACGACATCGCGCTGCTGCAGGAAGTCACCGGCAACGACTACTCCCGCTGGCTCAAGCCTGGTTGAGGCCGGGCGCCGGGTGGAACTCGGTGCGCAGCTCGTGCCCGCCGTCGGCCGTGGCCGCCTCGTAGTACAGCCGCCAACCGGCGCCAGGCACGGGCACCACGCACAGGTAGCGCAGCCCGCCGCGGCCGTACGGTGACGCGGCGGCCGGCTGGTCGCCCACCGGCAGCAGCATCCCGAACCCCTCGCCGACGGCCAGGCCGGTGCGCTCCTCGAAGTTCTCCGCCGCGCTGGCCCGGCCGTCGTAGTACGCGAACGTCCGGCCCTTGTACGGCACCACGGCGGAGACCCGTACGCCCCTGGCGTCCCAGTGGCCGGGGCGGCCGGTCAGCACGGTGCCGTGCCAGGTCCACTCGAGGCCGTCGGCGCTGGTGGCGTAGTCGGTCGCCATCTGGTCGGCCGCGTCGGGATCGGCCAACGGATGGCAGGACGCCCACAGATGCCACTTGCCGTCGTGCTTGAGGATCACCGGGTCCTTGACCCCGACGCTCTCGCTGCCCGGCAGCACGACGTTGGTGCCGACCGGGTCGAAGGACAGCGGGTCGGCCGCCTCGAGCACCTCCACACGCCAGTGCTTCGTCCCCGTCGTGGCGCAGCTGACGTACAGCCGGAACCTGCCGTCCTCCGTGGTGACCAGCGCGGGGCGCTCGAGCGACTCGGCGGCCAGTTGCTCCTTGCCGATGACCGTCAGCGTCTCGAACCGCTCGCCGTCCGCCGACCTGGCGACGACCACGGCGTAGCCGCGACCCTGACCGATCGGGCGGCGCAACCGGTACGCCAGGTAGGTCACCCCGTCGACCATGCACGCGCTGGGCGCGCCGGCCCAGTATCCGGGACCGCTGCCCGGAGGGGGGACGGCCGGACGGGACCGCTCGAATTGGGGGGCGGGAAACGGCGGCGTCACGAAGATCTCCATCTACACGTAGGAACAGGAACCACGGAGGTGGTGAGGCGCAGCCTAAGCCCGGGAGCGCACGGTTGAGTAGCCCGTCCGGCCGGAGAAACCGCAGCTCGCGCGGGTTACGGCTTGTGGCCGACTCCGACGAGCATGTGCGCGGTCGCCGGGTCCTGGATGTGGCCGGCGGCCGCCTCCGGGCGCCACTGCGGCGCGTAGACCACACCCGGATCGACCAGTTCGAGGCCGGTGAAGAAGCGCTGCACCTCGGCGCGGACGCGCGGGTTCAACGGTGCACTGGCCTGCCGGTAGACCGCGGCGACCATGCTGCCCTCGCGGGGGCGCGGTTCGGCGGTGGCGTGGGAGATGGCCAGATAGCTCCCCGGCGTCATCACGTCCCTGAACCGGGCCACGATGCCGCACGGGTCCGCGGTGTCGGCGATGAAGTGGAGCACGCCCACCATGAGGACGGCCACGGGCTCGCTGAAGTCGATGAAGTCCCGCAGCTCGGGATGGCCGAGGATGTTGTCCGGATCCCGCAGGTCGGCCTCGACGATGGTGGCCGTTTCGACGTTGTGCAGCAGCGCCTGCGCGTGGACGCGGATGACCGGGTCGTTGTCGACGTAGACGACCCGGGCGGCCGGGTCCACCTGGTGGGCCACCTCGTGCACGTTGGCCCGCGTCGGCAGCCCGGCGCCGAGGTCGATGAACTGCCGGACGCCCGCGCGGGCCAGAAACCGTACGGCGCGACCCAGGAACTGCCGGTTGAGCCGGGCTCCCGAACGAGCCTCGGGGATGATGGCGAGGATCCGCTCAGCGGCCTCCCGGTCGGCGGCGAAGTTGTCCTTGCCACCCAGGAAGTAGTCGTAGATGCGGGCCACGTTCGGCCTGGCCACGTCGAGTTCTGTAGGCGTCGGTTCCGGCGCCGACCCGCCCGTCACCGACCCGCCGCCCGCCCACTTCACCGACGGCCCGGACCCGTACGCCCCGCCCGCCGTGGACTCCCCGTCGACGTGCTCGTCGGGCGGCGGCACCCAGGCGGTCTCGTCGCCTCTCAGCCGGGCGAGGATCTGGTGCGCGGCCGGCCGCCGCCGCGGTTCCTTGTCCAGGCACGCCGCCACCATGTCGCGGAGCAGGCCGGTCAGCCGGCCGAGGTCGGGTTCCTGGTACAGGATGCGGTTGATCACCGCGGGTACGTGGCCGCTGCCGAAGGGGGCGACCCCGTTGGCGGCGAACGCGACCGTACATCCCCACCCGAACACGTCCACCTTCGAGCCCAGCCGTTCGCGGGAGAACTGTTCGGGCGCCATGTACGGCGGGGTGCCGAGCATCTGGCTGTTGGACGAGTCGGCGGTGTCCACCAGGTGCGCGATGCCGAAGTCGATCACTCGTGGCCCGCCGGGGCCGAGCAGGACGTTGCTCGGCTTGAAGTCCCGGTGCACCACGCCTGCCTTGCGGAACGCCACGAGGGCGGACGCCATCGCCACCGCCAGCTGGAACAGCCGCTCGTCCTGCCACGGCCCCCACAGCCGGATCGAGTTCTGCAGCGACGAGCCCTTGATGTACTCGCTGGCGATGTACGCCACATCGCCGGCGACCCCGGCGTCGATGATGCGCGCCGTGTACTTCGAGTCGACCCTGCGGGCGGCCTCCAGCTCGCGGGAGAACCGCCGGTACGCCCGCTCGTCCTCGAGCAGCTCGGCGCGCAGCACTTTCATCGCGACATGCGCGCCGGCCGCGTCGCTCGCCAGGTAGACGACGCCCTGCCCGCCCTCGCCCAGACGGGCGATCAACTTGTAGCCGGCCACGTGCGACGGATCGGTAGACCGCAGCGGACGAGGCATGGCCGCATCAACTCCCCAGCAACCCGCCAACACCTCTGAACGAGGCACACGCCAGCTTTTCATCTGGCGTGCCTTGGTGAACATGGATTGGCCGCACAGGTCGCCTGATGGCGACATCCGGCCTTGACCAGGCACGGGGTGTGAACTTGACATGCGGAAGAGGTCCGGTTGGGACAATTTCCTCTCTGTTCGATCGCAGCTTCGTAGGATATTTACCTACGAAGCGTCCCGAGGAGAGACATGTCCAGACACCCCGCTGCTGCTTCGTTCCCCCGGATCACCCGCCGCGACGTGATGCGCACCGGCGCCGCCGCGGCGGCCGTCGCGGCCCTCGGCCTCCCGGGCCGGGCGCTGGCCGCCACCCTGACGCCCCTCCAGCAGGCCGGGCAGCGAGTGATCTTCTCCTACTCCGGGCCGACCGTGCCGCAGAGCCTCCTGGACGAGCTCGCCGCCGGGCGCGCGGGCGGTGTGATCTTCTTCGGCGACAACATCTCCGGCCTCAATCAGATCGACTCGGCCGCCCAGCAACTGCGCGCCGCGGCCCGCGGCGGTCCGGTGGCCGCGCCGCCCCTGCTGATGACCGACCAGGAGGGCGGCGAGGTACGGCGGCTGCCGGGGGAGCCGACGCTGTCGGAAAAGGAGATCGGCGAGTCCTCCGACCCGGTCGCCGCGGCCACGGACGCGGGCACCGGTGCCGGGCAGTTGCTCGCCGGCGTCGGCATGAACGTCAACCTGGCGCCCGTCCTCGACGTCTACCGCACCCCGGGCGACTTCGAGGACCAGTTCGAGCGCTCCTACAGCACCGATCCCGCCGTCTGCGGCCGGCTGGGCGGCGCGTTCATCACCGCCCAGCGGCGTACGGGCGTCGCCGCCACGGCCAAGCACTTCCCCGGCCTCGGCGCGGCCGGCGCGAGCCAGAACACCGACCTGCGGCCGGTCACCCTCAACCTCTCCCGCGCCACCATCCGCTCGGTCGACGAGGCGCCCTACACCTCGGCGATCTCCGCGGGCGTCAAGCTGGTCATGGCCTCGTGGGCGCTCTATCCCGCGCTCGACTCCCGGCTGCCCGCCGGCCTGTCACCCACGATCATCCAGCAGGAGCTGCGCGGCCGGCTCGGCTTCCTCGGCGTGACCATCACCGACGCGCTGAGCGCGGGCGCCCTGACGAACTTCGGCACCGTCCCGCAGCGCGCAGTCGCCGCCGCCAAGGCCGGCATGGACCTGATGCTGGTCTCCGCGCAGGACGTCACCCAGGCCCGCTCCGTCGTCACGGCCCTGGCGGACGCCCTGCGGAGCGGCGCCCTCGACCAGCCGACCTTCACCGCCTCCGTCAACCGCGTCCTCACCCTCCGCGCCATGCTCCCGTAAGTCTTGCCGGCACCCGAGCCGCATCAGGCAGTTCAGCTACGACGTAGGGCCGGGACGGGACGGCGAAAACATCACCTTGGTGGATAGGCCAGCCTCACCCGTCGCAACCGGTGTGCCGCATGGACGGCGACGACGAATGGGCCATGGTCGCGTTGCGCCAGTTCGACGATTTCGGTCTCTCTTCGCAGATACCAGCCGATCATCTTCGTGGCCGTTAACTGAGCATTCGCAAGGCCGAACACCCGGGCGGACGTCATGTAGACAACCTGTGCTTCGAGCGGATTACTCGCGATCTTTAGGTCTTTGCACAAGATGACGTCCCCGTTCTCCAACCGCCATCCGGCACGGCGGAGTGCCTCGGGAAGGATCTTGGATCCAAGTCCACGATCAAGAAAGAAGCGCAGCCCTGCTGATCGGGCCTCTCCCGCCACCGTCAAGCGACCCGTCGGAGCAGTTCTATTTGGCGCCGCGGCAGGTCGTAGTCGTCGGCGACGTCAACGGCGTCTTCGCCCGCTGCGAGGCGATTGACGATGTCGGCGATGCGGATACCGCGCGCGGCGAGGGTCGGCTGACCGCCGTTGAGCCAAGGGTCGACCACGACCCTTATGTCCCTGCATTTCGGCAGTTCGATGACCCGAGTCCAGCCGTTCTCGTATGTGACTCGTTGAAGGTAGTTGCTGACCACCGGGCGGAATACCTGCTGGCCGCCTTTCCGCACGACCACGAGCCCTTCCACCAGTTGCCGGTCGGCCTCGTCGCCGGTCTGGTGGCCGTAGTCCCACAGCACCTCGGCACCGTCGGTCTTGAGCCGCTCGCTCGCCAGCGCCTGGTCGAGGCCGATGTGCTGTTGAAGCCAAAGCACGGCCGGCCGGATCCGGCGCATCGGGACGCCCGCCTCTTTAAATGCGGCAACGATGTATGCCTCGGCCAGGCCGACGAACGGAACGCTCAACCCATGCGGGGTGGCCGGCTGCGCGGTGGTGACGATCGGCTGGGAGACGACCTCGGAGCCGTCAAGCCGCTTGTAGGCATAGCCGACCGACCAGTTGCGAAAGGTCGTCGCCGGAACGGCAATGATCCGCGCGGCTTCGGCCTTGCGGTACAGAGGCGTGATGTAGTGCGTATCCCTGATCACGTCACCCGGCCGAACCATCGTCGCCACCTCCCCTCGCCCTTCCGATCGTAGATGTCAAAGGGCGCGTGCACGTGGAACGGCTCGGCCCGAATCGCCCCCTTGCCGTGGATCTCCAGCTATGTCAGGTCGTAGTGGCTGGCCTTGATGTCGTTGATGAGATCGCGCCAGGCCGAGCGGTCGAAACGCAGGATCGGGCCGCTCGGGTTCTTGGAGTCGCGGGCCGCGATGGCGCGCGGCGTTGCGCGGGCCACTTCGACGCAGTTCTCCGAGTTGGAACCGCTCCAGGAGGATTTGCGCCACGTCATGCTTTCCATGATTTCGCCACCTTTTCGATGAGCTCTTTCGACGCCTCGGCGGACAGCGCCTTGGCCAGGATGTGCTGCCATACCTTGGCGAGCGCGGAGACCACCGGTTCGTCTTCGAGGATCTGGCCCCTCCAGATGCCGTCCTGGAGGGCCACCTCGCGGCCGTTCAACCGGGCGATCGTAAATGCGCCGGTCAGGCCGGCGTGATAACCGGAGCCCTGCGGGACGACCTGGACGATCACTTCCGGCCGGTCGGCGAGCTCGACCAAACGCATGAGCTGGTCGTGCATGGTGTCCCCTGAGCCGACCTGGTGGTGGAGCGCGGCCTCGCCGACGATGAAGACGGCCATCGGCGGGTCGTCCTGATCGAGCACCTGCTGCCGCTCCAGCCGCGACCGCACCCGTTCGTCCAGCTCGATCGGTGAGTAACGGTCGTGGCCGAGGACGCCCCGGGCATAGTCCTCGGTCTGCAGCAGCCCCGGGACGACCGAGTGCTCGAAGGACAGCAGCGTGTCTGCCTCTTCTTCGATGCCGATCCATTCCAGCCATTGCGGGGAAATCTCCCGGCGCGCCCACTTGACGAGAATTCGCTTGAGGTAACCGTTGGTGCCGAGCACCGCCTCGATGCGATCGACGTCTTTCACGTGCGGCGTGCGATGGCCGCGCTCCCACTGGCTCACAGTCGACGGCACCACATGGAGTGCCTCCGCCAACTGCCTGCCCGTCATTCCCGCCGCCTCCCGCGCACGGGCAAGTTCATAGCCCCACAACTGTAGCGCCGTCTCTCGTTTTGATGCCATTGAGGGTTCACGTCTTTCGGTGAAGCGATCCCGAACATGACCGATCGTGTCCGGCTCTCACCTTAACGTCATGGCGTCATACTGTGTGGTAATAAATGCAGAGTGTGAAGGAGAGCGAAATGGCGGCTGGGCCGGGTGGCGGGCGGCGACGGCGCGGGCCCGGCACCCGGCGGTGCCGGGGGCCAGGCCCGCCCGGTTACGCAGCTACCGGGTGATGATCATCGGACGGTGATGGGGGCGACCTCGCTGGTGATCCCTCGTACGGCCGGGGTGGACATCACCGTGGTGACGTTCCCGGTCCCGGTGCGGGTGCCCTTCAGCTGGAAGCTGTAGGACAGGGTGCCGCCCGGCGCGCCAGGCTCACTGGTGACGCGCAGATCCTCGGTCGGGGTGCCGGAGATCTGCCCGCCGGCACTGCCCTCGTCGTTCTCCGCGCCCACGGTCAGGCCGGCCACGGCGGGCGGGGCGGCGGGCAGGTTGGCCGGGTCGTAGGTGAAGGTGATGTCCTCCGTGCCGTTCACGCCGATCCACTGCTCGAACACCCGGCCACTGGTGGTGCCGAAGATGTTCTCGCGCCACTCGACGACGAGCCAGGTGTCGACGCCGTCGGTGAGCGTGGCGGCGAAGACGCCCGGCGCGCCCGTGCCGTCCAGGTCGGTCCAGAACGGCGCCATCTCGCCGTTCGGCTTGGCCGGGTCGGGCAGCGTCTGCGGCTGGAAGTTGATGTCCTCGGCGCTGGTGACGCCGCCGGCCACCGTGTAGCCGTCGGAGACGATGCCGATCTGGTTGTACGTCTTGCCGGCGAACACGTACGCGGGGGTGTTCAGGTTGACCGCGTCCTCGTCGCCGACCGGCGTCGGCGCGATGCCGAAGGCGTCGAGCGGCAGGTAGCCGGCCGGCGTCGGGCCCGGCGCGATCGTGGGCCGGTCGGGCTCACGGCGGGCCAGGTCGGCGGCGGCGATGGCGTCGTGCGAGCCGACCTTGGTGGCGCCGGTCACGGACGTCAGCGACAGGTTGCCGTCGAGGTGGCTGGCCGCGGTGACCTTGGCGCCCTGCAGGGTGTTGTTCTGGATCGTCACCGAGCAGGTGGACCGGCCGGTGTTCAGCGCGATCGAAGCCGGTTCGCAGGTCTGGGCGAGGGTGACCCCGCTCTGCTTGCGGTTGAAGGCGACCGGCAGGTGCAGGTCCCGCGCGCCGCCCTGCTGGTCGAGCCTGATCTGGCCGAAGTACTGGCCGTTGGGGACGCCGAGGGCGCTGATCACGATGGTCAGCTTGACGGACTTGCCGGGCTTCACGGAGAACGACCTCGGCACCACGGTGATCGACGTGCCCTTGGCCGCCGTGGTGGAGGCCCGGTAGCTCAGCGTCCGGCCCGACACGTTCTTGGCCGTACGGGTCGTGGTGATGACGCCGGGCATGGTCGGCGCGTTCACCGACGGCAGGTTGAGGTCGATCCGGTCCGCGGCGGGCAGCGCGGCCGCGGCCGCGTAGTCCGCCGCGGTCTCGTCGAAGGTCAGGCCGGGATCGCCCGCCTTGGTCAGGTCGATGCGACCGCCGCCGTCGTCGAACGGGTCGGCCGGGGTGGTCCGGTCGGTCTTGACCACGGCGGTCGTGGCCGTGGTCTCGAGTGCCGACTTGACCTGGCCGGGCGTCCAGTCCGGGTGCAGGGCGAACAGCAGGGCTCCGGCGCCCGCGACGTGCGGCGACGACATGGACGTGCCGGCGATCGCCTGGTAGAGGTTGCCGGGCGGGCCGAGCGCGGTCTCGCGTTCGTCCGGGGTCGGCGTGTTGCCGGCGAGGATCTGCAGCCCGGGCGCGGTGACGTCCGGCTTGAGGAAGTCGCCGCCAGGACCGCGCGATGAGAACCCGGTCATGACGTCGCCGGTGCCGTTCGCCTTGGCGCCCTGGGTGAACGTGCCGGTGGCGCCGGGATGCGCGGTCAGGAACGCCACCAGCGCGGCGCCGTCCGGCTGCTCGAGGTGGACGGCCGGCAGCCAGTGGTTGTCGGTCATCGTCTCGGCCAGGACCTGGTTGTAGAGCAGCATCCCGGCCGCGCCGCCTTGCAGGACGTTGAAGCCCTTGTCGACGCGGGCGATGCTCCCGCTCGCCGGTCGCCGGCAGACCACGATCTTGCCGGTGAACGTCCCCGGCGGGGCCGGCTCGTTGCAGTCGATGTCGCTGTACGGCGGGGCGGAGGCGAGCACGACCGGCACCGGCGAGGAGACGCCGCCGGTGATCGATGAGCCGTGCAGCGTGGTCGTGGCGCCGCCGGCGGTGAGCGTGATCGTCGACTGGAAGGTACGGCGCTGGGTGGACGCGGCCACTGTGGTCACCCAGGGGCCGTTGTGGTTGACCGTCCCCGCGGTCGGGCCTTCGTTCCCCGCGGACGCGGAGACGAAGATGCCGGCCGCGTACGCGTCGAGGAAGGCCAGCTCGACCGGGTCGCTGTACGGGTCGACGCCGCCGGAGATCGAGAAGTTGATCACCCGGACGCGGTCGAGGATGGCCCGCTGGATCGCCGCCACCGTGTCGGAGTTGAAGCATCCCTGGATGCCGCAGATCTTGTAGACGGCGACGTGCGCGGCGGGGGCGATGCCATGGATGGGGCCGCGGTCGATGCCGAGCGGGTTGGCGTGGTCGACGGCGCCGCCGGCCGAGGTCGTCGACGTGTGCGTGCCGTGCCCGTCGGAGTCGCGGGCGCTGTCGGCGTACTTCTCGTCGCCGAGCACGGCGTTGTAGGTGTCGAGGAACGGCTGGCCGGAGATGAGTTTGTTGTTGCAGACGAACGGGTCGTTCGCCGAAGTCAGCGGGTTGTCGCCGAAGTTACAGGTGCGCGGGGTGCCGTCCGCCGTGGGCGGCGGGGCCGGCAGGTTGCCGGGGTCGCGGTACTGCGGGTGCTCGGGCCAGGCGCCGCTGTCGAGCACGCCCACGATCACGCCCTTGCCGGAGCTGGCGCTGCCGCCGAGCTGCCGGTAGATCGTGTCCGCGCCGATGAAGGAGGGGCTGGAGTCGGTGAGCGGCTTTTCCAGGCGGTCGCGCTGTACGGCGGCGACGCCGGGCAGCTTGAGCAGGTCGGCGACCTTGTTCCCCGGCAGGGTCACCGGCACGCCGCCGTACACCAGGCGCAGCGCCTTGCCCGCCCTGGCCTGCGGCAGGCGGGCGCGCAGCGCGCCGAGGAAGCGGTTCTCGACTCCGCTCACGTAGCCCTGGTAGCGGCGCACGCCTTCGCTCTTGGGGTTGAACGCGCGGTGCGTGGCGGCCGGGCTGGTTGCCGCGAGACCCGGCAGCCCGCCGCGGTAGGCGGCCAGCGCGTCGTAGTCGAGCTTGACGACGACGTTCACCGGCTTGGCGCCCCGCAGCGCGAGCAGACCCGCGTCGGACTTGGCCAGCCGGCCGCTCTCCGACTTGGCGCCGTGGACGAGTGTGCCGCCGGTCAGCGGGGTCGCCTTCCAGGTCCCCGCGGTCGGCGCGGTCGGCGCGTGCGGTGCGGCGACGGGGGCCGCGGACGCCGGACCGGTCAGGGCGGTCAGCGCCAGCCCGAGCACGCCGGCCACGGCGACGAGGGGTCGCACCGATCGGGTGCGTGCCATGAAGCGGCTGCGCCGGTGGCGTGACCGCCGTCCGATGCCGCCTACCGAAAGCCTCCGGTCCACGCCACACCTCCGGGGGAAGAGAGATCGCGCACGGCCTCAACGCAGCCGAGGGGAGCGTAAGACTTCCCGCATCGGCCGGGGTAGCGGGCACAGCGGGAGTTAAGGCGGCAAACCATGAATAGAGGGGCAGCCGTCCCTTAATGACCTGCGTAAAGAATGACCATGACCATTTCCGGCCACGCCGGCCTGAATCCGCACGATGCCGCGCGCGCCGGCCGGACCTGCGCCTGCCCGTCCGACGGTAACGATGGCCGGCGCCGGACCACTACCCGGTGACATGACACACCGGGACGGACGGAGGTGCGGCCGGTGGCCGACGACGCCGACGAGGCCTGCAGTGCGGACAGCGCCGGAGCCGCGAACAGCGCCGCCGCGAACGGCGCCGACGACGCCGAACGCTTCACCGCGCTCTACGACGCCTGCCGGCAGCGGGTGTGGGCCTACGTGGTGAGCCGCGCCGGGCGGCAGGTCGCCGACGAGGTGGTGAGCGAGACCTTCGCCATCGCGTGGCGGCGGCGGGACGACGTTCCCGACTCGCCGCTGCCGTGGCTCCTTGGCGTCGCGCGCAACGTGTTGCGGGACGGCATCAGGGCGGAGGCGCGCCGGGCCTCACTGGCCGCCGAGCTCCGGACCTGGGCCGAGCCGGCGGCCGGCGCCGACGTCGGCGAGGACGTCGCCGAGCGGCTGGCCGTGCTGCGGGCGCTGGCGGGGCTCGGCGATGACGACCGGGAGATCCTGGTCCTCATCGCCTGGCAGGGGCTCACGCCGCGCGACGCGGCCAAGGTCCTCGGCTGTACGGCGGCGGCGCTGCGGGTCCGGCTGCATCGGGCCCGCAAGAGGCTCGCCGCCGCCGTCGACGGCGCCCAGCCACCGGCCGCGGCCGCCGTACGTCCACGGGCCAGGTTCGCAGGAGAGGACAGACGATGACCGACGAGCTGATGCGGCGGATGGCGGCGGTACGCCCCGGCCACCTCGACCCCGACGTGCCGGTCGACGGCGCGACCAGGCGAGTCGAACTCGCGCGGGCGATGGCCGGGATCGGCGAGGTTTCGAGCCGGCCGCGCCCGCTGCCGCGACCGCTCCGGCGGGCCCGGGGAGCCGGCCTGCTCACCGCAGCGGTATCCGCAGCGGCCGTCGTGGCCTTGGCGGTGGGCGTCGCTGTCACCGGGCACGGAGGCGCGCGGCACGGCGACCCGACGGGAACGGCGACCGGTGGAGCCAACGGGGCCGGACCCGCGGCCGGCGGAGGCGCCGGCACCCACGGCACCCACGGCACCACCGTGAACGCCCGGGCCGTCCTGCTGGCCGCCGCCGACAGCGCGGACCGGCAGCCGGCGGCGTCCGGCGCGTGGTGGCACACGGTCTCGGTGCGCCGCACCTACCTCGCGATTGCCGCGCCGACCGGGTCGTACGTCGTCGGGCTGCGCGAACGCGAGGAGGAATGGACCCCGAGCGCCACCGGTAAGGACCAGTGGAGCCGAACCCAGGACCTGGGCGCGGTCCCGGCGAGCGCGGCCGACCGGGCGGCCTGGCGGCGCGCCGGGTCGCCGGAGCGCATCCCGGCCGCCCTGCCGGTGCCGCGGGGCGGCGGCGCCAAGCGGCTCGTGGTGTCGATGGCGGCCGGCCGGCCGCGCACCGCGCACGCGCCCTTGGTGGACGGCGACAAGGTGTTCTGGCTCGGCCGGAACGTGACCATGAAGGACCTGCGCGGGCTCCCCGACTCGCCGGGGGCGCTCAAGGGTTGGCTGCTCCGGTCGTACGACGGGCACGGCACGGAGTCCGTCAGCGAGACCACGACCGCTGACCAGTGGCTCTTCCAGGTCACCGCAGGCCTCATCACGGACATGCCGGTGACCCCCAAGGTGCGCGGCGCCGCCTTCCGCATGCTCGCCGACCTCGGCAGCGTCACGGCGGTCGCCGGCGTCACCGACGCGGCCGGCCGCCCCGGCACCGCCGTCGCCATCACAGAACGCACCAGGCTGGGCGGCGTCCTGCAGCACCGGCTGGTCATCGACGCGGCGCGCGGCGGCGCGCTCGCCGACGAGACCGTCGCCGTCGCGCCGGCCGGCACCACGGCCGGCCTGCGTCCCGGCTCGACGTGGACCTCGATGACCGTGATGGCCGCCGGCTGGACCGATCTGGGCCCGCGCTGAACCGCCGGGCCGTCCGTCCGTCGGCGGCGCTCGTCACGACACCTCGGGTTCGAGGATCTCCAGCCGTTCGGACATCACCGTGAACAGCGGGTCGTCCTCTTCGGGCACCGACGTGCCGCAGCCGAGCACGAACCGCACCCCCTCGTGAACGACGACGTACTGGCGTACGGCCCAGATCCGGCCGGCGTCGTGCTTGGCGCATTCGATCCGGGCGCCGGGGCGGCCGCCGACGCTGGTCTCCGAGATGGCGAAGTCGCCGAACCCGGCGCCCTCGAGCGAGGTGCGTACGCGTTCGGCGACTTCGACCGCCCGGAGGGGGCCGGGCATGGCCATGCCGCGAAAGACGATGACGCTGTGCCGCCGATCGGCGGGATCGACGAACCTGGCCGTCTCCCACGGGCTGTTCTTCAGGTCAGGCTGCCGCTCCTGCCAGCCTTCGGGGACGTGCACCGCGTACCCGAACTCGGTCTTTTCGATCCGCTGCCACCGCATGGTGACCTCCTGGGCGTCGCTTCGCCGAAGGTGGCTGAGGGCAGCGGTGTAGGACTCGCCCGTACGGCGGGCGCGCTCGCGGACCCGGCGCTTGAAGTGCTTGTTCGCTGTCATCAGACCCTCGGCACCACGGAACCCACCCCCGGCGTGCGGCCCGTGGCGGGCAGATGACCAACGATCCGAGGAGGCTCGTCCCCTTTGCCTTCGCCGAGCGGCCCCGCCAGGGAGGGCCGAGGAAGGTTGGGCGGCGGATCAGCGCCTGGGCCATTGTAGACAACGCCGGCGGAGCGGGCCATGGAAAGTTTCGGGATCCGGGCCCGCAGAGACGGCCGGCGGGCTTGGCGGGTGAGCAAGTGGATGGCTCGATTGTCCGGCGGCGCAAGGTTAAGGTAGGGGGCCTGCCATGGCCCGCGCGGGCGAGAAGTTTCGGAAACTTTCGGAGTGAAGGTTCGCCCGCCCAGGACCGAGCGAAGTGATCGAGCGAGATCATCCATGCCTTGGAGGGCGTACATGCGGCTCCCCGTCCGGACGCCGGTCATCCTGGCCTATGTCGCGTTCGTGTTGGTCGGCGTGGGCGCCGGCATCAACGGCGTGCTGCTGGTGGCGCAGATCGACGACTACGGCGTGGACCGGACCACGATCGGGCTGACGTTCTTCACCGGGTCCGCCGGGTTCGTAGTGGCCGGCGCCACGGCTGGGGCGCTGCTCCACAGGTTCGGCACGAGGATCGCCCTCGTCGTGGGCGCCGGCGCCATGGTGCTGGCGGGCCTGTACGCCGCCACGCACCCGCCGTTCGCCGCCTACGTGGTGTTGCAGATCCTCGTCGGGTACGCGGGCGGGGTCCTCGAGTCGGTCCTCAACGCCTATCTCACGACGCTGCCGAACGCGACGACGCTGCTCAACCGGCTGCACGCGTTCTTCGGCGTCGGCGCGCTGGTCGGGCCGCCGCTGGCCACCTGGATCGTGAACGCCGCGTCCTGGCCCGTCGTCTGGCTGGTGCTCGCGCTGGCGTTCGTGCCGGTGCTGGCCGGTTTCCTTGTCGCCTACCCCCGCGAGGACGCCGCCGCCGCCGAGCCCGCCGCGCCCATCGCCGACGCCGCGGCCGGGGCGGCGGAACGGGAGCCGTCCGGACCCGCCGCCCGCTCGCTGCTCGGGACGGCGCTGCGGCAGCCGGGGGTGCTGCTCGGCGCCGGCCTGCTCGCCGTGTACGTCGGCCTCGAACTCGGCGTGGGCAACTGGGGGTACAGCTACCTGACCCAGGCGCGCGGCCAGGGCGACCTGCTCGCCGGCTACTCGGTCAGCGGATACTGGCTCGGGCTGACGCTCGGCCGGTTCCTCATCAGCCCGGTCGCCTCCCGCATGGGGGTCACCGCGGTCGGCCTGCTGTTCGCCTGCCTGACCGGCATCGCCGCCAGCGCCGCCTTCATCTGGGCCGTGCCCACGGCCGCGGCGGCCGGCATCGGGCTCGTACTGCTCGGCTTCTTCCTCGGACCGATCTTCCCGACCACGATGGCCGTGACGCCGCAGCTCACCAGCGCCCGCCTCGTGCCCACCGCCATCGGCGTCATGAACGCCGGGTCGGTCGTGGGCGGCTCGGCGTTGCCGTGGCTGGCCGGCGCGATCGCCCAGGGCGCCGGGGCCTGGACGCTGCCGCCCTTCGCCATGACGCTGGCCGTGCTCCAGGTGGCGCTGTGGTGGCCGATCACGCAGCAGCTCCGCCCCCGCCCGGTGACCGAGGCCACGTAGGACTCTGTACTCCCGTCGCGGTAGCGCGGGCGCGCGGTCTGCGCCGCCCGCGGTAGCCGCGATTGCCTTCCGCGGGACGACGACGGCGGATCCGTTCGGCACCACCATCGATCTCGGGCTTCACGGGTCGCCGTGCGGCGCCGGCGAGCAGGGGGCCGGCCGAGCCCGCCTGAGACGAAGGGAGTTTGGTCGTGCGGAGGGCGTACGTCACGCTGGTCGGCCTGATGGTGCTGGCCGTCGTCGCGCAGTTCTATTTCGCCGCGGTGGGCGCCTTCGCCAAGCCGCAGGATGACCAGTCGTTCGCGCTGCATCTCATGGACGGCATGATGATCATCCCGGCGTTGTCGCTGCTGGCCACCCTGGTCGCCGCCCTGGCCCGCGCGCCGGGCCGGCTGATCGGGCTGACCGCGACGCCCATCGGTCTGATCGTGCTGCAGGTGCTCATCACAGAGGTCGGCAAGAACCTGGGCGCCAGCACGGAGGACAACACCACCCCGGCGGCGCTGGCCTTCCTCGGACTGCACGCGGTCAACGGGCTGGCCATCATGGCGGTCATCGGCATCACCATGCACCGGGCTCGGAGGTTCGCCGCGACGCCGCGCACGGCGCCGCCGGTGTCCAAGCACTCATCGGAGCCATCGGCGGCCTGAGCGGGCCGCGCCTGGCGGGGAGCGGGGGAGAGCGGGGCATGACGACCGGTGGGCTCGTCGCGTTGGATCTGGGGGTGGCGGTCGCGGCGGCGGCCGCGTGGCTCGGGGCGGGGTTGGCCGCGGCCGCCGGCCGGACGAGGTCGGTGCCGGTCCTGTTCGCGGCCGCGCTGCTGGTGACGTTCGTCCGGGTCGGGACGGTGGTGACGCTCGCCGGCAGCGGCTGGTGGTTCGTCCAGGAGAAGCTGACGCTGGCCGTGCCCCTGCAGGGCGTCGCCGCCCTGGTCGCCGTACTGGTGGCGGGGCCACGCCTCGACGCGGGCCGCTCGGCCGCCGCGACGGTGTCGCTGCTGTCGGCGGGGTACGCGGCGGTGGCCGGGCTCCTCGTCACCGTCCTGGTGGGGTATCCCTCGGGTCCCGGCGATGTCCTGATCGCGGCGACCCTCGTCGGCGCGGCGGCCCTCGTGACGTGGCGGGTCATGGCCCCGGACGCCACCGGCCGGCGGCTGCGCGAGGGCGGCCTGGCCGCGGTGGCGATCGTGGGCGTCGCCGGCGTCGGGCTGACGGCCGTCCCCGACACGGGCGTCGACGGGGGTGGCGGCCCGACGGGGGCGGCCGTCGCCTCCCACGCGGGCGCGGCGGGTGCCGGCCACGGGACGCCGGCCTCGCCGGTGACCGCGCTGCGCGGACCCGCGAGCCCCGCTCCGGGCGGCATGGTACGGCGGTACGCGCTGACGGCCGGCGCGACCACCGTCACCCTGGCCTCGGGCCGGCGCATCCCCGCGTGGACGTTCAACGGGCGGCTTCCCGGGCCGACGATCACAGCCGTCCAGGGCGATCTCGTCGAGGTGACGCTGCGGAACGCCGACATCAAGACCGGCGTCACCCTGCACTGGCACGGCTACGACGTGCCGGCGGCCGAGGACGGGGCGCCCGGCGTGACGCAGGACGCCGTCGCCCCGGGACAGCGGTTCGTCTACCGGTTCCGTGCCGTCCAGACCGGCACGTACTGGTACCACACGCACGAGGCTTCGGCGACCGGCGTCCGCATGGGCCTGTACGGGTCCCTCGTCGTCACGCCGCGCCGGCCCCGGCCGGCCGGCGGGCTCGACCTGACGCTGCCCGTGCACACCTACGGCGGCGCGACGGTCTTCGGCGACCCGACGCGCGCCGCCGCCCCCCGCCAGGTCCGGCCGGGTACGCCCGTACGGCTGCGGCTGATCAACACCGACAGCGTCTCGCGCCGACTCGCCCTTGCGGGGACGCCGTACCGCTTGGCCGCCGCCGACGGCACCGACCTCAACCGGCCGGAGCCGCTCACCGGCGTGGCGCTGCGGCTGCCCGCCGGCGGCCGCTACGACCTCACGTTCGACATGCCGGCGGCTCCGGTGGCGCTGACCGTGGGCGACGACCGGTCCAGCGCCGTACGGCTCGAACCGAACGTCGGGCCCGCGCCCGCGGCCGTCCCGCGCACCGGCGGCTGGCCGGAGCTCGACCTCACCAGGTACGGGAAGCCGGCGCCGGCGCCGTTCACCGCGCGCGGCCGCTTCGACCGGCGCTTCACCCTCGTGCTCGACCGCGGACTGGCGCTGTCCGGCGGCGCGCCGAGCTACGCCTACACCGTCAACGGACGGGCGTTCCCGCACGTCCCGACCGAGGTCGTCCGCGAGGGCGACCTGGTACGGCTGACCGTGGTCAACCGGGGCTTCGTCACCCACCCGTGGCACCTGCACGGACATCACGTCCTCGTCCTGTCCAAGAACGGCCGCGCGCCCACGGGCAGCCCGCTCTGGCTCGACACCTTCGAGGTCAGACCGGGGGAGGTGTGGCAGGTCGCCTTCCGCGCCACCAACCCTGGCGTGTGGATGAACCACTGCCACAACCTCGCCCACGCCGCCCAGGGCATGGCCTTGCACCTCGCGTACGAGGGCATCACCACCCCGTTCCACGGCTCCCACGGCGGCTGAGCCCCGGGCCCCGCTCGGACCGGCGCTCGACAGCGCCGACCTTCGGCGGTTACCTGCCGCCGCGCAGGAAGGCGGCCGCCAGCGGCGCGGCCGCCGCGGCGCCCCAGCCACCGCCCGCGACGAAGGCGGAGAAGGCCAGATCGCCCTCGAAGCCGATGAACCAGGCGTGCGCGCTGCCGCCGGACGGGCCGTACTCCGCGGTGCCGGTCTTCCCCGAGACGCCGGGCGGCAGCCCGCCCCGCGCCGCCGTCCCGTCGGTGACGACGGCGCGCATCATCGACCGGAGCTCGGCGGCGTGCGGGATCGTGTGCGGCCGCTGCGCCGGTTCGCCGCGCGCTTCGAGCAGCCGGGTCGGCACCAGCCGCGGCGGCCGCCAGGTGCCGCCGGCCGCCGCGGCGGCGACCAGCGCCATGCCCAGCGGGCTGGCCAGCACCCTGCCCTGCCCGAAGGCGTCCTCGGCGAGCTCGGCCGTGCCGCCCGGGACGGGGCAACTGCCGCGGGCGGCGGGCACCCCGGGCGCGAGCGGACCGCCGAACCCGAACGCCGCGGCCTCCCGCGCGAGCCGGCTCCCGCCGATCCGTTCCGCGGCCAGCCGGGCGAAGGTGGTGTTGCACGAGTCGGCGAACGCCTTCCGCAGCGACGTGCGGCCGAGGTCGAGCCGGTCGAGGTTGGCGATGGTGCGCTGGCCGATGTGCGCGACCTCGGGGCAGTCGACCGAGGACCGCGGGCTCATCCCGCTCGCGAGCAGCGCGGCGGCGGTGACGACCTTGAATGACGAGCCCGGCGGGTACTGGCCGAGGAACGCGGCCCGGCCGCCGAGCCGGTCGCCCACCGCGAGGATCTCGCCGCTCGACGGTCGTACCGCCACGATCGCGGCCGGGCCGCTCGCCCCGGCGACGGCCCGGTCGGCGGCCGCCTGCAGCCGCCGGTCGAGCGTCGTGCGGGTCCGCTTCGCCGGCCTGCCGGGGAACGTCTTGAGCCGCTGGACGTCCGAGCCGTTCCTGACCTCGATGGTCCAGGTCGGGCGGTCGGTTCCCGGGGCGACGAAGTTCTTGGTGAGCTCGTCGAGGTACGGCCCGGCCGTCGTGTCGCCGGGCAGTCGCCGGCCGTCGCGGTCGAGGAGCCGGTCGCCGCCGCCGCGCGCGCTCATCCTGAGCGCCCCGCCCGGCTTGAGCCTGGGGTGCAAGGTGGCCGGCGACCATACGACCATCCACCGGCCCCCCACCCGGGCGAGGTTGAGCGTCGATCCGTACGACCACGTGCCGACGCCGGTGAGCTCCCGCGTCACGGTGAAGTCGACGTGGGCGGCGGTGGCCTGCCGGACGACCGGACCTGGCCGGAACCGGACCGACGACACGCGCAACGCCCGGGACAGCGCTTCGTGCTGTTGGACGAAATCGGGGGCTGGTCCGGAGACCAGCAGTTCCATCGCGCTCAGGTCGCCGTGCTCCCATGCCGCGAAGTAGTCGCTCGCGACCTCCCCCGGGTCTGCGCCGCCGCCGATCGCGCTCGCGCCGATCGCGCTCGGCGGCGCCGCCGCTTTACCCCGTTCCCCGCCTCCGACCAGCAGCAACGCACAACCGTCCGCGGACAGCGCCATCGCGATGAGCGTCGTCAGCAGAACGATCCATCCCCGTAACCGCATCCCCGTCAACCCCATGACCCTGCGCGGAACCGTCGGTGCGATCCTCCCACGCCGCATCCCTGACGCACTTGACCCGAGGTGTCACTTGAATCGTCAATTAAAGGTGGTGTACTTCGAAACGAACCCATAGGCGCGAAAGAAGTGATGAAGCGGGCGTGACGGTACTAATATCGCCGTCTTGCTGACAGTACCGACGCTGTCGTCAGGCGTGGCCGAGGACCTGATGGCAGGGTCCACGCCACACCCGATACTTCGGCCAGGAGCGCCGCGATGACCCACCCTCTGCCCTCGCCTGAGGCAGGTACACCGTCCCTCGACCAGCTCACCCAGGTCAACGCGATCCGGCTGTACGGACCGCGCTTCCAGCAGAACCCGACGCAGCTGTACCGCGAGATGAGGGCGGAGCACGGGCCGGTCGCGCCCGTCCTGCTCGAAGGTGACGTCCCGGCCTGGCTGGTGCTCGGCTACCGGGAGGTCCACTACGTCACCACCAACCCGCAGATCTTCGGGCGGGACTCCCGCCGCTGGAACGCCTGGGACCGGGTGCCGTCCGACTGGGCGCCGCTCCCGTACGTCGCCTACCAGCCCTCCGCGGTGTTCACCGAGGGCGACGAGCATCGGCGGCGCGGGGGAGCACTGCATGAGGCGCTCGCCGGCGTGGACCACTTCGACCTGAGGGCGCAGGTCGAGGAGATCGCCGATGAGCTGATCGACGCGTTCGCCGGCCGCGGCGAGGCGGACCTGATGGCCCAGTACGCCCTGCCGTTGCCGCTGCTGGCGATCAGCCGGCTCTACGGCATGCCCGAGGCCGACGCGCCGGAGCTGGTACGCGACGTCATGGCCTCCGGCGACTCCGGCGAGGGGGCGGTACGGGCGCACGAACGGGTGGCCGCCCGGATCCGCGGGCTCGTGGCGGAAAAGCGCCGGCGACCGGGCCATGACCTGCCCTCTCGCCTGCTGATGCACCGGATCGGGTTCACCGACGAGGAGGTCGAGCGCGACCTCTTCCTGTGCATGGGGGCGGCCCAGCTCACGACGGCCGACTGGACGGGCAACACCCTGCGGCTGATGCTCACCGACGAGCGGTTCGCGCTGACGCTGTCCGGTCACCGCCGGAGCATCGGCGAGGCGCTGAACGAAGTGCTGTGGGAGGACACCCCAACCCAGAACTTCATCGGCCGCTGGGCGACGCGGGACACCCGACTCGCCGGCCGGCTCGTCCGCAAGGGCGACCTCGTGGTCCTCGGCCTGGCCGGGGCGAACACCGACCCGGGCGTGCGCCCGAACTCCTACGCCGACGCCGTGGGCAACCAGGCGTACATGTCCTTCAGCCACGGCGAGCACGGGTGCCCGTACCCGGCCAGAGAGATCGCCGAGAGCATCGTCGAGACGGCCGTGACGGTGCTGCTGGACCGGCTCCCGGACATCGAGCTCGCGACGAGCGTCGAGGCGCTGGTGTGGCGGCCGTCCGTGTGGATGCGCGGCCTGGTCGCCCTGCCCGTCCGCTTCAGCCCGACATGACCCCCGGCGCACCCCATGGCGCCGCCGACGTGATCTACATCACATCGAGATTCATTATGTTGCGAGACGTATATGGCGCGAACACACTCTCACCATCTGTTCGGCGGTCATGCCGGGCATACGGGGGTGAGTTCGTTGTTTACGGGAGTGCTGGGAAGCAAAACGTCCATCTCGTGAGCGACCCCGGTCGGGCGTGCCCTTCCCGCCTCGCCGTACCTCGCTCGCCCGGTGGTTTAGCGCATCCGCTCCGACCAGGTAGCCGCTCCACCCTCCCGCCACCGAACGCCGACGAGGACTGATCGATGTCAGCACGTATAGCTCTACGCCATGAGGCGACCCGTCCGCCGATAGGCCAGGCGCTGGTCGCCCTCGCCGTCACGGCGCTCGTCACCGGTCTCGGCTGCCTATGGACGACCGTCGCGGCGCCGGCCGACGCGCGTACGCTCATGGGCGCGTCCCTGGGGTCGGCGGCGATCCTGTTGTGCGCCGCCGTGGCGGCCGCCGCCTACTTCGAGCGGGACTCCCGCCGATCACGCGACCGCGTGACGGCCATGGAGGCGAGCATCGCGCGGCTGGCCGACGCGGTGCCGGCTGTGGTGCACCGGGTACGGGACGGAGCCTCGGTCGAGACGGCGCTCGCCAAGGAACAGGAGGTTCCCGGAGTCGCCGGCCAGCGCATCCTGTGGGCGGTGGCGCAGGAGATCGGCCAGGGCGAGCGAAGGCGCGCGGCGGCGATGTCGGCCTGTGCGAATGCCGCCGGACGCGTCCAGGCGCTGGCGACCAGCATGCTCGCCGACCTGCGCGAGATGGAGGAACGCCACGACGAGGAGGTCCTCGGCGACCTGCTCAGGCTGGACCACAACACGGCTCAGGTGGGCCGGCTGGCGGACAGCATCGCCGTACTGACCGGCGCGCGGTCCGGGCGTCGGTGGACCAAGCCGATCGTGATGGAAAGCATCCTGCGGGGAGCGGTGGGCCGCATCGGCGCCTACCAGCGCGTACGGCTGCACTCGACCCTCAACGTCGCGGTGGTCGGGTACGCGGCGGAAGGCGTGATGCACGCGCTCGCCGAGTTGATGGACAACGCGGCCAAGTTCTCGCCGCCGTCCGAGCAGGTGTACGTCTACGCCGAGGACGTGCACGCGGGCGTTGTGATCACGATCGAGGACGGCGGTCTCGCCATGAGCCAGTCGGCGCTGCGGCGCGCCGAGCGTGCGGTCTCCGCGGAGCCGCTGGACCTCGCCACGCTGTCCGGCACCCGGCTCGGCCTCGCGGTCGTGGGCTGCCTGGCCCGCAAGCACGGTCTGACCGTCTCCTTCCGGCCGTCGGCGCGCGGCGGCACGGGGGTCATCGTCATGATCCCCCGAATGCTGATCACCGAGCCCAGGGAGGACTCCTTCTCGGTCGCGCCGCCCGCGCCGCCGGCCGCCTCCGCCGTACGGGCGGCCGGCGCGTCCGGGTCACCCGCGCCGCCCGGGTCGCCGTCCGCGCCGTCGACCGAGGACGACACATCCGGCGACGACGCCCCAGGGACGGAAGCCGAGGAGCCCGCCCAGTGGCTGCCGAAACGACGCCGCGGGGCGACTTTCGCCGCGTCCGCGGCACCGACCACCGCGGTGCGGCCGGCGCAGCCTCGCCAGGACGCCGGGTCGAGGTTCAGCGCCTTCCGTGAGGCGGCCGGCCGCGGCGTCGATCGCGACGAGAGCTCCCCGGCGTCCCCCGCCGACGACTCCGGGTGAGTTTTCCTCCCATTGCGGCGGGGCACGCGGGGCGGCGTTGCCGGTCGCAGGACCGGAAAGGGCCAGGACACACAGATTGGAGACGAGGGCCGGTCTCCGGCGGGATGCCGGATCCACCGCCCGGCAAACGCCGATGAACACCATAGATCGCGACCTTGACTGGCTGCTGGAGAACTTGCTGAACAAGACGCCCCAGACGCAGCATGCCCTGGTGCTGTCGA
This sequence comes from Streptosporangiaceae bacterium, assembly GCA_036378315.1. Lineage (GTDB taxonomy): Bacteria > Actinomycetota > Actinomycetes > Streptosporangiales > Streptosporangiaceae > CALAED01. The sequence continues at coordinate 64,918 of DASUWU010000116.1, forward strand.
AGGACGGCCTCAAGATCTGCCATACCCCCGGCCTGACCATCGACCAAGCCGACCAGCTCGCGGCGATCGCGTCCGGCATCCAAAGTCTCGCCTACGCCGCGTCCGGCGAGTTCGGCGACGGTTCGGGCGGCGTACGGCAGTCGATGACGGAGTTCTATGGCGGGCTCCTGTTCATCGTGGAGGCGGGCGTGGGGGCGCATCTCGCCGTCGTCGCCACCGACGCGGCCGACGTCGGTCTCGTCGGGCACAACATGAACGAGCTGGTCGAACAGATCGGGGAGTTCCTGACGGCTCCGCCGCGCGAACCGGAGCAGGGCAGGCCGCCCAGATGAGGCGCCGGCCGCTCGACGGCGAGAAACCGGACCGGCTCTACACCGTCACCGGCGGTCGCAGCCGTACGGACGAGAGCTCCATCGATCTCGTGACGCTGATCGTGAGCGAGTCCGAGCCCACGGCCGGCATGCAGTCGGAGTACGCCAAGATCCTCGAGATGTGCGTGCGGCCGATGGCGGTCGCGGAGATCTCCGCGGCGCTCGTGCTGCCGGTGAGCGTCGTGAAGATCCTGCTGTGCGACATGCTCGACGCGGGCCAGGTCACCGCGCGCCATCCGGCCCAGAATCCCGCCACGACACAGCTGCCCGATCCCAAGATGTTGAAGCAGGTGCTCGTTGGACTCAGGAAGCTCTGAAACCGCGGCCGAAACGGCCACCCTCACCCCGCTGCGGAGCACGGCGGACACCGGCCTGAAGATCGTCATCGTGGGCGGGTTCGGGGTGGGGAAGACGACCTTGGTCCGTTCGGTCAGCGAGATCCGCCCGCTGAGCACCGAGGAGACCATGACCCGTGCGGGGGTCGGCATCGACGACCCGGTCGGCGTGGGGAGCAAGAACACGACGACCGTCGCGTTCGACTTCGGCCGCATCACCCTGAACGACCGCATGGTGCTGTACCTGTTCGGCGCTCCCGGCCAGGAACGCTTCTGGTTTCTGTGGGACCGGCTGTTCTCGGGCACTCTCGGCGCCGTCGTGCTGGTGGACACGCGACGGCTGGCCGACTCCTGGTACGCCATCGATCGCCTCGAGTACCACAAGATGCCGTTCATCGTCGCCTGCAACAACTTCGACGGCGCCTTGGTACACCCCTTGGACCGGGTACGGGACGCGCTGTCCCTGTCCGAGGACGTGCCGCTCATCGACTGCGACGCCCGCCGCCGCGAGTCGTGCAAGGCCACGCTGATCGCGCTCGTCACGCATCTGTACGCCCTGGCCTCAGCGGCGCGGTAGCGCCTCAGCCGGCTAACGTCCGCCGTACGCCCTGGCCTCAGCGGCGCGGTAGCGCCTCAGCCGGCTAACGTCCGCCAGATGAGGACGAGGGCGCAGTCGTCGTCGCGGCTGGCCGCCATCGTCTCGACCAGCTCCTTGGCGCCCTTGCGAAAGCCCTGGGGAACCAGCCGTTCCGCCTCGCCGAGCAGCCGGTCGATCCCGGCGTCGAGATCGCGCCCCGGCGCCTCGACAAGGCCGTCGGTGTAGAGCAGCAGCGCGTCGCCCGGGCGCAGCAGCCCGCGTTCGGGCCGGCAGCGCAGGTCGGGGACGACCCCGAGCACGACGCCCTTCGCCGTGCTCACCCGCCAGGTGCCGCTGCCCGCGTCGAACTGCACGGCCGGCGGGTGGCCGGCCGACTCGACGACGTACTCCCCGGTCGTCAGGTCGAGGATCAGGTGGACGGCGGTGACGAAGCCCTCGTCCCAGCGCTGTCGCTGCAGGTAGGCGTTGCAGGCCGGCAGGAACTCGTCGGGCCGCAGCGAGCCGAGCAGCCCGCCGAAGGCCCCCGAGAGCATGAGCGCGCGGGTGCCGGCGTCCGTGCCCTTGCCCGAGACGTCGATCAGCGCGACTTCGAGGCTCTTGCCGTCGCAGAAGGACACCACGAAGTCGCCGCCGAACGACGAGCCGCCCGCCTGCAGCAGGACCACCTGGGACTCCCAGCCGGCCGGCAGCGGCGGCAGCTCCCCCTGGCGCCGCAGCCGGTCGCGCAGGTCGCGCAGCATGTACTCGCCGCGCAGGCCCTGGACGCCGATCTCCTCCCGGTTGCGCGCCATCATGATCGCCAGTACGGCGGTGATGATCACGACGATGACGACGCCGGGCCCCACCTTGCGGTAGCCCTCGACCAGCGAGTCGATGGCCAGCACGGCGGCGACGACGGCGAGCAGCGCGCCGAGGGTGCGCACCCGCAGCAGCAGCCCGCCGGCGAGCACGGTCAGCACAACGGCGGTGGACGGCACCCACGTCGGGGACACGGTCGAGACGATCCCGATGGCGATCGTCGCGGCGGCCAACGCCACGAAGGCGTACCGCTCCTTGCTCAGCTGGCCGCGCCGGAGCCACTGGTAGAGCCGCACCAGGAGCGGAATGCGACGCAGGAAGGCGCGCAGCCGCCGTGGGAGCAGGTGGACCAGACGTTGCAGCATCTCCGGAACTGTATCGGGCAACTGCACGTGCCGGTGGAAATCCCAGCGAGCCTTGACTGTCGGTCACGGCGACCTCACCCAGGCGGTCGGGCGGTGAGGTCGCCGCCGGCCGGCCGACGCGGGGAAGCCCGATGCTTCGTGGACCGGCGATGGGGAAGGATGGCGGCATGAGCCAGCCGGGGATGAGGGTGACCGTGGACGCGGCGATGCGGGCCAGGGACGTGTCCCGGCCCTGGGACGACGACCGCCCGCCGCTCGGATCCGCGTCGCCCGAGCCGGTCGGGCCCGAGGCCGCCGCCTCCAAGCCGGCCGCGACGCCCGGGGTTGAGGGTGAGGGACGCGGCAGGTCGGGACGGCGCCGGCTCGGCAGGCGGCACGCCAGGGGTTGAGCGACGGGGAGCCGGGTGCGGCGCCGGCTCGGCAGGCGGCACGCCAGGGGTTGAGCGCTACGGAGCGCCGGGCGCCGGAGGCAGCTCGCCGGTGTCCTCGTACCGGCTGATCATCTCGATCCGCCGCGTGTGCCGCTCCTCCTTGGAGTACGGAGTGGCCAGGAACAGCTCGACGAACCGCTGGGCGGTGGCCGGGTCGTGCATCCTGGCGCCGATGCTGATCACGTTGGCGTCGTTGTGCTCGCGGCCGAGCACGGCGGTCTCCTCGCTCCACACCAGGGCCGCCCGGACGCCGCGCACCTTGTTGGCCGCGATGACCTCTCCGTTGCCCGAGCCGCCGATGACGATGCCGAACGTCCCGGGCTCGGCGGCCGTCCTGGTCGCCGCCCGCAGGACGTACGGCGGGTAGTCGTCGGCGGCCGCGTACTCGTCCGGCCCGCAGTCGACCGGGTCGTGGCCGCTCGCCGCCAGCCATGCGATGAGCCGGCGTTTGAGCTCGTAACCGGCGTGGTCGGAGCCGAGGAAGACGCGCATACCGCAAAGTGTCCCAGGCCGGCGCGCTCGCCGGCCAATCCGCCCACCCCTCGGGCGCCGGGCCACCCATGCCGCCCGGCACGGCGAATCCGTCCTATTTGCAAATCGTTCGCAATTACGACAGGCTCGACGTATCGCCGCCCGAGTGGGCACCAGCCGGGGGCCAGCGAAGGAGGCAGGTGGGGGAGCATGGCACGATCGGCACCGCACGCCGGGTTGACCTCCAGAGACTGGAGCAGGGTGGCCGGGATGTCCGGGTTCATCGCGCTGCTGCACGTCGTCGGCTGGGGAGTCCTGGTGCTGCTCGTCGTGCCAGGCCACTACCGGCTCGGCGACGGCAAGCTGTTCGGCATCGGGATCGGGCTGACCGCCTACTTCCTCGGCATGCGGCACGCCTTCGACGCCGACCATCTCGCCGCGATCGACAACACGACCCGCAAGCTCATGGCCGACGGGCAGCGACCGGTGTCCGTGGGGTTCTTCTTCTCGCTCGGCCACTCCTCGGTGGTCTTCATCGCCTCGGTGCTGCTGGGCCTCGGGATCAAGTCGCTGTCGAACGGGGTCGCCGACGGCTCCTCCGGCCTGCACCGGATCGCCGGCACCGTGGGCCCGACCGTGTCCGGTACGTTCCTGGGCATCATCGCGGTCATCAACCTGGTCATCCTCGTCGGGATCACCAAGGTCTTCCGGGAGATGCGGCGCGGCTCGTACGACGAGAAGGCGCTGGAGGACCAGCTCAACAGCCGCGGCTTCATGAACCGGGTGCTCGGCCGGTTCACCCGGGCGATCACGAAGCCCTGGCAGATGTACCCGCTCGGCCTGCTGTTCGGGCTCGGCTTCGACACGGCCACCGAGGTGGGGCTGCTCGCGCTCGCTGGCAGCGCGGCGGCGAGCGCGCTGCCGTGGTACGCCGCGCTGTGCCTGCCGATCATCTTCGCCGCCGGCATGTCGCTGTGGGACACCATCGACGGCACGTTCATGAACTTCGCCTACGGGTGGGCGTTCGCCAACCCGGTCCGCAAGGTCTTCTACAACATCACGCTGACGTCGATCTCGGTGGCGTTCGCCTTCGTCATCGGCGGCACCGAGTTGCTCCAGGTCGCCCAGGCCAGGTTCGGCCTTGTCGGCGGGTTCTGGAGCTGGATCGGCGGGCTCGACCTCAACGTCGCGGGCTTCGTCGTCACCGGCGTGCTGCTGGTCGCCTGGCTGGGCGCGGTGGCGTTCTGGAGGATCGGCAAGATCGAGCAACGCTGGTCGGCGGCTCTCCAGGACGCCGACTTAGCCGCCGGGGC
>DASUWU010000117.1:0-10936 GCA_036378315.1 Streptosporangiaceae bacterium
GAACAGCGAGGCAATTCCGCGCAGAAGCCGCCGCTCGCCAATCGCGTCGGCAGCCGCGAGAAGGAACTCGGCACGGTCCCATGTCGCCTCGTCAAGCCAGGCCGGGTCATCGTCATCGGCGTCGGGCAATGGCTCGATGCTCTCGATGCGAGCGATCAACTCATCATCGGATAGTGGCACGATCGCCCGACGGTGACGGTCGATGCCGTGAGCGGGAGCACGCTGGTCCATACCGCCATCCTCTCGGGCTTTGCCTCAACGAGGCCACCCTCGCAGGGCACGATGAGGATCTGCGAGGCAGCGTTGCTGGCGTTGGTAGTGGCAGCTCAACCAAGCCATCTTCACGCGGCTCTACCTCGACGCGGACGACAGCGGCCCACGGGTCGCGACCGACGAGCCAACCGCGCCGTTCGCGCCGCTCATCCACGCCTACCGGGCCGTACAGCACAACGGCGGTGACGCTGCCCACCAGGGCAACGACACCGCCGCAGATGATGATCACTGGCGTACGACGGTCCTCGCGTCCGCCATGGCTGGCGGGTGTTCGAGTAACGCCGATGTGGTGGACCTCATCACGTCTTACTCGAACACGTCCGACCAGGTAGATGTCCTAGGCACAAGACGGCGCGGCGGAGCCGCGCAGCCGGGGGTTCCAGGGGGTCGTCCCCCTGGGCAGACATGACGAAGCGCCAGCGGCGAGCAAGCCGAAGGCTTGCGAGCACACTGGCGCCAGGCGTGGAGGTGGCGGGAATCGAACCCGCGTCCTTCGGCAGTGAGGCAGGGCTTCTCCGGGCGCAGCCTGCTGTGCTTTTCTCAGCCCCGGCGATCACACAGGCAAGTCGCCGACGGGCTCAGCCGCTGTTGGGTGTTCCTGTCGGCCCCGCGGCCGGGCCGGCAGGTGGAGTCTCCTTAACGATGCCAGTTCCGGGTCGGAGACGGCCCCGGGCTGACAAGTTCACTCCTCGCCTTAGGCGGCGAGGGCGAACTGACTCTGCGTCTTGTTGGCAGATATTGGTTCGCGGCGCAGGATTAACGAGGTTGCCTCCGCGGCCCTCGGCCCGCTTCCCCATGCCTCGACTTGACGAAGTCGAAGCCGGTCACCCCCATGTTGAGTTGTCAATCGATCGCTGCGTACGACCATAGTTTAGAACACGGCGGGTGGCGAGTGGATTCCCGGACATGGGAGAACCCCGGTGGATGCGGCTGGCGCACCCACCGGGGTGACCGGCAGGGTCGGGCCGGTCCGGACGGCAGAGCCTCCCCCGAGACGAGGCTCTGGTCTCATCACGGCGACTGAGTCCGCAACCCCCCAAGCGGTTTCTCAGTCACCCATAAAGACGCACGGAGGGGCCGGAATGGTTGCCGCTCCGGAGTAAAGAGATCACAAAGCGTCATCCCCCCATGAAAATCCTGGCGACCTGCGCGGCGGAGACCCTGCCCTCGATGGCGATGGCAAAGGCGACGTCACCGCGGGAGCCGACGAACCACGAGACCACCTTGCGGTGGCCATCCGCGGTAAAGGGGACGAGCGCGACCACGCCGCGGACCGGGGAGCCGGGGATGTTGGCCGCCCGCGCGGCGCCGTAGCGGACTGACTGCCGCATCAGGTTGTTGAGCGAGGTGACCGAGCTGCCCGCGAGTGGCTGCGGGGCGATCTGCTGGGTGGGCTGGGGCGCGTCGAGCAGCTGGGGCGGGCGCCAGGTGCCCGAGTCGACGGCGCCCGCGACCAGCGCCATGGCCAGCGGGCTCATCTGCACCTTGCCCTGGCCGATCATGGCGAGGGAGCGTTCTGTGCTGTCGGCGGGTGCGGGGAAGCTGCCGGAGAAAGCCGGCACCGGAACGAGGCGGTGGCCGCCGCTGCCGTTCTCGGGCTCCGTCTGGCCCCAGGGGGCGCCGATGCCGAACTGGCTGGCGCCGGCCATCAGCGAGGCGTTGTCCATCGTGCTGCCGAGCGCCGCGAACGCGGTCGTGCACGACAGGGCGAAGTCCATCTGGAAGGTCGTCTTGACGCGGGGCGCGCGCGGGTTGCGGATCACGGTGTCCCCCACCTCGGCCGTCGGCCGGCACGGGGTCGGGGCGCCGAGCTGCTGGCCCTTTTGCAGCAGCGGCTCGGCGGTCACGATCGAGAAGGTCATGCCGGGCGGGTAGTGCGCCTCGAAGGCGAGGTTCTTGCCGCGGGTGCCGTGGTTGGCGACGGCGAGGATGCGCCCGGTGGGCGCGTTGACCGCGACCAGCGACGCGGGCACCGGCAGCCGGCTCAGCGCCCGCTCGGCGCGGATCTGCAGGCCCTGGTCGAGGGTGGTACGGACCGGCTCGCTCGGCGTGCCCCGCCACTCGGCGAGCGTCACGGGCGCGCGCCCCGCCTGCGGATCGGTGGCGACGACCTTCACCGCCGGGGTGCCGGCCATCCGCCGCTGGTAGAGGAGCTGCAGCCCGGTCACCCCGATCGTGTCGCCCGGCTGGTAAGGGGCGCCGACCTGCTGCAGCCGTTCGGCCGTGGCGGGGCCGAGGACGCCGATGAGCTCGCGCGCCATCTTCGGCGCGATCTGCAGCTGGACGCGCCTGAACCGCAGCCCGTCGATCTGCCGCAGCTGCGCGTCGAGCAGCCGGTGGTTGGGCAGCTGCAGGGTCAGCAGCGGCAGGAACTCCTTGGGCGGCGCCGAGCCGACCCGGCCGATGAGCCGTTCCACGTCGAGCTTGGTCTTGCTGGCCAGCACGTTGAGCGTACGGCCGCGGTCGCGCAGTTCCTCCGGAACCACGCCGATGATGTCGGCGTTCACCGTACGCAACAGCGAGTTGCCGCTGGCGTCCTCGACGGGGGCGCGGGGCTGGGATTCGGTGATGACGGCGAGCCGGTCGCCGTTGAGCAGCTTGGGGTTGATGACCGACTGGTTCCACTCCACCTTCCACGCGCCGCCGGTGCGCTTCAGGTGCAGCCGTCCGTTGTAGTTCCACGGCTCGCCGTTCTCGCCGAGGTCGACGTCGACCTCGAACTCGGCGTCCGCCTCGTCACCGTGCCTGGTGATCCGGTGCAGTCCGAGCCGCATCGACGCGGCGTCGAGCTGCGCGGGCACCTGGCTCAGCGCGGCCGCCACGACGGCCGGGTTTCCCGTCGTGTGCCTGGCCGCGGCCGCGTAGTTGCCGACCTGCCAGGCGACCAGGAAGTCCCGTACGGTCGGCATCGCCGACGGGTCGGCGAAGCAGCCCGAGCTGAGCGAGACCACCAGGACACCGCAGGACAGGGCCGCCCCCGTCCGGCCAAGTCGCATCCGGCCGAGCCGCGTACCCCGGGACCGCCGCCGAACCGGTTTCGACCTAACGCGTGCTGCCATCGGCCATCCCTCAGCGCGTCCGGTGCCGGACGGCACGGTCCATCTCTCGCCTCGCCTCGCGCTGCGCGATGGCCTGCCGCTTGTCGTGGGCGCGCTTGCCCCTGGCGAGCGCGATCTCGACCTTCGCCTTGCCGTCCTTGAAATACAGGGACAGCGGGACGAGCGTCAAACCCGGCTCCTGGGTCCTGTTCACCAGCCGGGCGATCTCCCGCTTGTGCAGCAGCAGCTTGCGCGGCCGGCGCGGCGCGTGGTTGGTCCACGTGCCCTGGACGTACTCGGGGATGTGCACTCCCTCGAGCCAGACCTCGCCGTCCTTGATCCTGGCGTATCCGTCGGTGAGCGAGGCACGGCCGGCCCGCAGCGCCTTCACCTCGGTGCCCATCAGCACCAGGCCAGCCTCCCACGTGTCCTCGATGTGGTAGTCGTAGCGCGCCCGCTTGTTCTGGGCGATGAACTTCCGTCCCTGCTCACGTGGCACGCGATCAGCCTCGGTCCTTGTCTTTCCTGTGGCTCCCCGCCTTCGTGGCGCCGGCGGCGTCTGCCGGCACCGTGGCGACCAGCCCGCGCAGCACGGCCAGCGCGCGGCGCTCGGCCTCGCGCGGCGCCCGGTCGGCGGAGACGACCACGTCCGGGTCGATTCCGACCCCATCGAGATTATGGCCGGCCGGGGTGCGGTAGCGACCAACGGTCAGCTCGATCGCCGAGCCGTCCCGCAGCCGCACCGGCTCCTGGACCGATCCCTTCCCGAACGTGCGCGACCCGACGAGCACCGCCCGGTCGCGGTCGCGCAGCGAGCCGGCCACCACCTCGGCGGCGCTGGCCGTGCCGGCGTCGACGAGGACGACGACCGGGGTTCTGGTGTCGCCGGACCCGTCGGCGAACAGGCGCTGCGGTGCGGCACCGCGCCGCTCGTACGTCACGACCGGGCCGCCGGACAGGAACGCCGACGCGGTCGTGACGGCCTCCGACAGCAGGCCGCCCGGATTGCCGCGCAGGTCGAGCAGCACGCCGCGGCTGTGCCGGTCCGGCGACCGCGCCATCACGTCGCGGACCTCCTGGCCCACGCCCTTGGTGAACGCGGCCAGGCGGATGAGCTGCACGTGCGCGGCCGGCTCCTCGACGGTGACGTCATCGGCCCGTACGGCGGCGCGGACCAGCCGGAACCGCAGCTGTGCCGCGCCGCGCCGCACGACCATCTCGACGCCGGACGACGGCTCGCCGCGCAGCGCGGTCGCGATCCTGGGCAGCGACCAGCCGGCGACCGACTGGCCGCCCACCGCCGTGATGAGGTCGCCGCTGCGCACCCCGGCGCGTTCGGCCGGCGACCCGGGCTGGACGCTCGCCACCCGCACGGTGGTCTCGCCGTCCGCGGTGCCGAGCCACAGCCCGACCCCGCTGTACCGCCCGTTCAGCCGGCCCTCGACGTCGTCGTACTCCCTGGCGTCGTAGTACCTGGCCCAGCGGTCGTCCAGCCGGCGCAGCATCCCGTCGATGGCGGCACGGTCGAGCTCGGCCCGCGTCACCGGATGGGCCGCGGCCGCCGACAGCCGGTCGGCCGCGTCGTCGAGCACCGCCCGCGCGGACGGCGACGTTCCGGCCTCGGCCGTGCGCGGCCCGCGGTTGCCGGGTGCCGCGCCGCCAGTCGCCACCCCGAGCCCGTACGCGCACATGATCGCGGTGGCGAACGCCGCGACGCGCAGCACGCGGCCGGTACGGCGGCGGTTCATGCTCGCAGTGTACGAGGACGCACCGGGGCGGCGCCGTCAGATCCTGAGGTAGCGGCGCAGTGTGAGGAACGACGAGACCGCGCACAGCAGCACGCCGACGCTGATCGAGAAGATGATGACCCCGACCACGGATCCCCAACTGAGCTGGCTGGCGAACTGCAGCGAGCCCTGCAGCCGGTCGATCAGGAACGTCTTGGCGCCGACCAGCAGCACGGCGGAGAACAGGCCGCCGACGAGGCCGGCGATCGCGCCTTCGAGGATGAACGGCATCTGGATGTAGACGTTCGACGCGCCGACCAGCCGCATGATGCCGGTCTCCCGCCTGCGGTTGAAGGCCGACAGCCGGATCGTGTTGGCCACCAGCAGCACCGCCGCGAACACCTGGATGAGGGCGATGAGCAGCGCCGCCCACTGCAGTCCGTTGAGGATCCGGAAGAACTTCTTCAGGATCTCCTGCTCGTTGATGACCTGGTCGACGCCCGGCCGGCCGTTCACGGCCTGGGCGACGGTCTTGTACTCCTGCGGGTTCTTGAGCCGGACGCGCAGGGAGTCGGGGATGTCGCCCTCCTTGGTGCTCTGCACGAAGCCGGGCGTGCTGGAGAAGCGCTCCTTGAAGCGGGAGTACGCCTGCTCCTTGCTCTCGTACTCGACCTTGCTGACCTGCGGCATGGCCTTGAGATCGGCCTCCAGCTGGTCGCGTTGCGCGTCGGTCCTGTCGGCCTTGTTGCAGCTGGGGTTGGTGCTGGTCTTGCTGCACAGGTAGATCGAGACCTCGACGCGGTCGTACCAGTAGTCCTTGGAGCTGTCGACCTGGGCCTTGATGAGCAGGCCCGTGCCGAACAAGGCCATCGCGATCGCCACAGTGACGATGAGCGCGATCGTCATGGTGAGGTTCCGGCGCAGACCGATCCAGATCTCTTGGAAAACAAACTGTGCCCGCATGTCTCGCTCGTCCTCGTGTCGGTCTTTAGTCGGTGTCGGCCAAGGGTCGGTACGGTCGCGCGGCCACTGTGGTTCAGGGATCGGGCCGGGCCGGGGTCAGTAAGCCTGCCCGTAGACCCCCCGCGACTGGTCACGGACGACGCGGCCGTCCTCGAGCTCGACGACTCGCTTGCGGAACGCGTCGACGATGGCCGCGTCGTGGGTGGCCATGACGACCGTGGTGCCGGTGCGGTTGATCCGGTCGAGCACCTTCATGATGCCGATGGACGTCGCCGGGTCGATGTTTCCGGTCGGCTCGTCGGCCAGCAGGATCATGGGCCGGTTGACGAACGCGCGCGCGATGGCCACGCGCTGCTGCTCGCCACCGGACAGCTCGTCGGGCATCCGGTGCTGCTTGCCCTCGAGCCCGACGAGGTCGACGACCTCGGGCACGACCCGGCCGATGAACCGCCGGGGCTTGCCGATCACTTCGAGCGCGAAGGCGACGTTCTCGAAGACGTTCTTGTTGGGGAGCAGCCGGAAGTCCTGGAACACGCAGCCGATGCGGCGACGCAGGTGGGGCACCTTCCAGTTCGACAACCGGCTCAGGTCCTTCCCGGCCACGTGGATGTGACCTTGGCTCGGGCGCTCCTCCTTGAGGATCAGGCGCAGGAAGGTCGACTTGCCGGACCCGGAAGGCCCGACGAGGAACACGAACTCGCCCTTTTCGACGGCGACGTTCACGTGCTGAAGGGCTGGTCGGTTCTGGTGGGGGTAGACCTTGGTCACGTTGTCGAAGTGGATCACAGCTGCATCACGGCGTGCCAGTCTAGGGGGCTGGTGAACGGTGGCGCCGGTGTTTACCACAATTACCACCGCTGACGAACCGGTTTGGCGGACCGGTTGGCCATGGAGCAGTCTAGGGGGGAGACTGGCATGGATAGTCCAACTTGGACACAGTGGCCTGGGAGGAACCGATGAGCTGCGAACACCTGATCTGCGCTCGCTGCTCGGGACCGGTCGTCGAGGGCCGCTGCCCCACCTGCAGGGTGGCCCGCGCCGAGGTCCATCAGCACGGCATGGCCGGGTCCCAGGTAGCGGTGCTCATCGCGTTGATCCTGATATTCGCGCTGGCGCTGGCGCTGCGTCACCTCTCCTGATCGGCGCCTCTCTTTGTTAGCGCCTCTCTTGTTCAGCCCGTCTCTTGATCAGCGCGTCTTAGCCACCGGATCTCGGCCTCGATGAACTCGTCGATCTCGCCGTCGAGGACGGCGCTCGGATTGCCGGATTCCACGCCCGTGCGCAGATCCTTGACGATCTGGTACGGATGCACGACGTAATTGCGGATCTGCGTGCCCCAACTGCTCGTACTGTCGCCGCGCAACTCGTTCATCTTTTCCGCCTCCTCCTGGCGCTTGCGCTCGAGCAGCTTGGCCTGGAGGACGGTCATCGCGGTGGCGCGGTTCTGCAGCTGGCTGCGCTCGTTCTGGCAGGAGACCACGATGCCGGTCGGCAGGTGCGTGATGCGCACCGCGGAGTCGGTGGTGTTGACGCCCTGCCCGCCGGGGCCCGATGAACGGTAGACGTCGACCCGGATCTCGTCCTCCGGGATGTCGACGTGGTCGGTCTGCTCGACGACCGGCACGACGTCCACGCCGGCGAACGAGGTCTGCCGCCGGCCCTGGTTGTCGTACTGGGAGATCCGCACCATCCGGTGCGTGCCGTGCTCGCCGCGCAGCGTGCCGTAGGCGTACGGGGCCTTGACCGCGAAGGTGGTCGACTTGATGCCGGCCTCCTCCGCGTAGGAGGTGTCGTACACCTCGGTCGGGTAGCCGTGCCGCTCGGCCCAGCGCAGGTACATGCGCTGCAGCTGCTGGGCGAAGTCGGCCGCGTCCACGCCGCCCGCCTGGGAGTTGATGCTGATGAGGGCCTCGCGGGCGTCGTACTCCCCGGACATGAGGGTACGGATCTCGAGCTGCTCGACCTCCTTGCGGATGGCGATCAGCTCACGGTCTGCCTCGTCCCTCGTCTCGGCGTCGTTCTCGGTCTCGGCCAGCTCGTAGAGCACGGCGAGGTCGTCGAGGCGGCTACGCAGCCCCTCGACCCTGCCCAGCTCGCTCTCGAGGTTGGACAGCCGGCGGGTCACCTGCTGGGCATGCTCCTGGTCGTTCCACAGGTTGGGATCGGCCGCCGCGTCACGCAACGTAACGATCTCGCGCCGCATGGCATCGAGATCGAGCACCGACTCGACGCCCGACAGCGCCGAGTTGAGCTCTTTAAGCTGGTCGTTTGGATCGGTTACTGCCACGACACACCAGCCTAGTTGACGGGACGGCCTGGCTCGCCCGCATCTGTCCGTACACATTTTCGCACAGCGACGCCGCACCGCCTGGCCGGCGCGGGCAACTGGCATACTCACGGCGATGGCCAGTAGAACTCGGACGCCGAGCGCGGCGGGCAGGGTGGTGCCCGTCCTGCTGACGCTGGCGCTCGCCGCCTCGGCCGGGGCCGGTTGCACTTCGCACGGCGGCAAGCGGCGGGTCGAACCGGTGCCGGTGGCGGCCGGCGGCAGCACGATCGACGACCGGCTCACCCCGCAGATCGCCACCGGGGCGTTCCGGTCGTACGTCGTCAACGACGACGTGGCCAGGGCCAGCGGCGACGAGCGGCTCGCCCTGTCGTGGGCCGACGACGGCCAGGCACAGCTCATCGCCGCCGAGTTCCGCAAGGCCGCCTTCACCGGCGACCCGGTGCCGCGGTACGTCTACTCGGGCCAGCGCTTCTACGTGCCCAGGCTCACGCAGTTCCCCAAGTGGTTCGTCGTCGTGGCCGACCGGTCGGCGCAGACCGGCGCCGCGGCAGGGACGGCGGCCGGGGCAGGGGCGGCGGCCGCGACGGGCAAGGACACGCGGACGGTCCTCATGGCGTTCGTCCGCAAGTCGGTCGACTCCCGCTGGCGGCTCAGCCTGTCCACGATCCTGGACCACGGGGTCAAGCCGCCGCAGATCCCGGTGGACAAGGACGGCTACGCGACGCCGCTCGCCACGTACGACACCGGCCTGACCATCCAGCCGCGGATCGTGCCCGGGGTGCAGGCCACGCTCGCCGAGGAGGGGCCGGAGAGCCTGGCCACCAAGGTCATGCGCGCCGGCCCGCACACCTCTGGCTACTACCTCACCGACCAGCGGAACGAGCGGCGCGACGCCGGCCGTGGGCTGGCCTACGACACCGTCTACGCGGCCACCGGCTTCCCGATCTACGCGCTGCGCACCGCGGACGGCGGCGGGATCGTGCTGTACGCGCTGTCCCGTAACACCGTGACGTTCGTCAAGGACAAGAAGCACGGCCACCTGTCCGTGCCGCGCAACGCCGCCCATCTGCTCGACACGATCGTGCTGCAGGACGAGCTGGACGTGACCGAGACGCTGCAGTTCGCCACCACCGTTCCGGCCAAGCCGCCCGGCCAGCGCGGCAAGACCGCCGTCCCCGGCAAGACCACGGCCAAGGCGGCGGTCGTCGCCGCCGACGGCGCCGTCATCGCCGCCGAGACCACCAAGGCCGACTGACCTTCGAGGACTACTACGGGCCAGCGTCAGGACGGGGCGAGGACGCAGAACTCGTGTCCCTCTGGGTCGGCCAGGCACGTCCACGGCACGTCGCCCTGGCCGAGGTCGAGGTCAGTGGCGCCGAGTGCCCGCAGCCGAGCCACCTCCGCCGCCTTGTCCTCACCGGGGGACGGCAGCAGGTCAAGGTGGACGCGGTCCGGCACGGTCTTCGCGCCGGGCGTGCGGAGGAACTCCAGAAAAGGCCCGCCACCCGTGGCCGACCGCAACACCGCATGATCGTCGGCCACCTTGCGCAGGGTCCAGTCCAACGCCTGGTCCCAGAACCGGGCCGTGGCCCGCGGATCGGCGCAGTCGACCACTATGGCGGCGATCGGCCCGGTGTCCCGGTAGACCTCCCTGGGTTCCAATACGCAGAACTCGTTGCCCTCGGGGTCGGCGAGAACCGTCCACGGCACCTCGCCCTGGCCCACGTCGGCGGGCGTCGCACCGACGGCCCGCAGGCGCGCGACCAACTCCGCCTGATGGGCCGCCGAAGTGGTGGCCAGATCGAGGTGCACACGGTTCTTCGTCGCCGTCTTGGGCTCCGGGACGGGAACGACATCGACGCCGACGACGACCGGGTCGGGCCACACCAGGCCGCCGGCCGGTCCCACGTAGGCGGTCACGCCGGCTCCCTGGCGGTAGACACCCCAGCCGAGCGCCGCCGCCCAGAACCCGCCCACCGCCGAGGCATCAACGGCCTTGATATTCACCTGAACAAGGCGCAACGCCATGGCGGCGATCCTACGCACCTCGCCTCGCCCCGCGACGCCCCCCGCACCCGGTGACCGGCAGCGCGGCTTACGGCGATGGGGCCCTACTGTCACAGTCGTGGAAGACACTGAACTCGCCGGAGTGCAGAAGACCCTCAGCCCCGTCCTCAAGGCCAAAGCACTGGACAACCGGCTGCCGGACCCGATTCTCGGGGACAAGTACGCCGAGCAGGCGATGCGCCGCCTCGACCCCGACTACGACCACCGCAGGTTCGGCACCAGCCAGATCGGCCTCGCCGCCGTCGTGCGCGCCAAGGCCCACGACGACTGGGCCCGAAGCTTCCTTGCCGATCACCCCGATGCGGTGGTGCTGCACCTGGGCTGCGGCCTCGACGCCCGGGTGTACCGGGTCGACCCACCCGCCACCGTCGAGTGGTACGACCTGGACTACCCCTCCATCATCGAACTACGGAAACGACTCCTGCCGCCGCGTGAGCACTACAACCTGATCGGCTCCAGCGTCACCGACCTGGCCTGGCTGGACCGCATTCCCCGCGGCCGGCCGGTGCTGATGATCGCCGAGGGCCTGGTGCCCTACCTGACCGAGGCCGAGGTACGGCAACTGCTGACCGGCGTCG
>DASUWU010000118.1:0-2074 GCA_036378315.1 Streptosporangiaceae bacterium
GCTGCGCCCGGAGCACCCGCACTTCTACCTCGGCACGGTCGGCGTCCGCCGCGACCGGCAGGGGCAGCAGCTCGGGAGCAGCCTGCTGCAGCCGGGGCTCGAGGAGTGCGACCGGATCGGCGCGGCCGCCTACGTCGAGACCTCTTCGACCGGGAACGTGAGGTTCTACGAGCGGGCCGGCTTCAGGGTCACCGGTGAGGTCGACGTGCCCGGGGGCGGTCCGCACGTGTGGGCGATGCTGCGCGGTTAGAACGTCGCCAGCACCCCGGCCGATCCACTCCCCGATCACCACGAGCCCGATCTCGCGTCAACGAGGTTCGAGTCACCTCATGCGCACGCGCTGCAGATGTGACGGGTCGGCAGGCCCACGCGCTGCAGATGTGACGGGTCGGCGGCTCAGCCGGTGGCGACTGAGCGAGAAGGACAAGGCGTTCTACGAGGGCAAGGTGGCCGCGGCGCAGTTCTTCGCCCGCGCGGGGCTGCCGAAGCTCGCCGGAGAGCGGGTCACGGCGGAGTCAACCGACCTGTCTCTGATGGACCTGGCGGAGGACGCCTTCCGACCGGTGCGGGGGTTCGGCTGTCAGCGGCACCCGTGTGGCTCGCCAGGGTTTCCACCCCTCACGTGGCCGGTGGGACGGGGTCGTCACCGTGTGTGCCGGCGGGGCGGCAGCGGCGCAGCCGGCCGGCGACCAGCCGAAGCCCGCGGGCGGTGCCGTGCCAGGCGAGTGCGTCGAGCGCGTAGCGGGAGCAGGTCGGTGTCATCGGGCAGTGGGCCGGCCGCGTGCGCGGAGATGTGCTGCTGGTAGGCGCGGATCCTGTCGTTGAGGTCATCTTCACGCTCGTGGTCTCGTTCAAGGACGCCGCCAGAGTCTCTTACAGACTTCTCCACCGGAAGCCTGCTGCCCTGTCGGCGGCGCCCGGCACCATCAGGCTCGTGCCGAAGCGTGATCCGCCGGCAACTGCTCCACCAGCCCTAGCGCCGGCGGCCGGCAGGCGCACGAGGCCGGAGCAGGTCACGACCGAGCCCGCCGCTCTCACCCATCCGGCACCCACTAAACCGGTCTAGTTCACCGCAAACAGGCCCTTGACTTTTCGTAACTAAACCGGTTTAGGTTCGATTTGTGACCCGGCCCACCATCAACGACGTCGCGCGGGCCGCGGGCGTGTCCAAGGGCGCCGTCTCGTTCGCGCTCAACAACCGCCCGGGGCTGGCGGCGGACACCCGCGAACGGATCCTTCAGGCGGCGCGGGAGCTCGGCTGGACGCCCAGCCCTCGCGCCAGGGCGCTGTCGGTGTCGCGGGCGCTGGCGGTGGGCCTGGTGGTCGCGCGGTCGGCCGACACGCTCGGCGCGGACCCCTTCTTCCCGACCTTCATCGCCGGCGTGGAGACGGTGCTGTCCGAGCGTGGGCACGCGCTGCTGCTGCAGGTGGTCGGCGACCACGCGCGCGAGCGCGAGAGCTACCGCCGGCTGGCGCGTGAGCAGCGGGTGGACGGCGTGTTCGTCACCGACCTGCTGGTCGAGGACGAGCGGCCCGCCCTGCTCGCCGAGCTGGGCCTGCCCGCGGTCATCATCGGCCCGGGCCTGGAGGAGCCGTTCTTCCCCTCCGTCGGCGTGGACGACGGCCCCGGGATCGCTGCCGCGGTACGGCACCTCGCCTCGCTGGGACACCGGCGGATCGCGCATGTGTCCGGCCCGGTCGAGATGGTGCACGGGGCATCGCGGCGCGCCGCGTGGGCCGGCGCTCTGCGCGACCTCGGACTGCCGGAGGGGCCGTGCGTGGCCGCCGACTTTTCCGCCGAGTCCGGCGCCGCCGCCACCCGAGAGCTGCTCGACCTGGCCGAGCCGCCGACCGCGATCGTCTACGCGAACGACCTCATGGCCATGGCGGGGATGTCGCTGGCCCAGTCCCGCGGCGTCGACGTCCCCGGGGACCTGTCGATCACCGGCTACGACGACACCGAGATCGCCGCCCACCTCCAGCCGTCGCTCACGACGGTGAGCAGCGACGTCATCGCGTGGGGGGCCGCGGCGGCCCGGCGGCTGCTCGAACTGATCGACCAGGAGTCGGCGAC
>DASUWU010000119.1:0-14002 GCA_036378315.1 Streptosporangiaceae bacterium
GGCCAGCACCCGGGCGGTGCAGAACGCCGCTACCCGCGCCGCCGCCGCCACCTCCCGGGCGAACCGCGACCGTGCGGCCGGATGCTCGCCCAGCCTGGCGTGCAGCACCTTCACCGCGACGCGTACGCCACTGGGCCCTTCCCCGAGGTAGACGCTGCCCTGGCCGCCCTCACCCAGCCGGCCAACGAGCCGATACCCGGCGATCATCCCCGGATCGCCGGCTCGCAAAGGCGTGCTCTTGGGCACCGACCCTCCCAACCCCTTGATCGCGAATGGCAGGATAGCCCTCCTGGCACGCGAGGGCGCCATCAGCGTCAAATGCCACCTTCTGAGACGGGGGGCCGGAAGGCTCCCGAGACGACTGTCGTGCGGCGTGAAGGAGCGAACATGGCGATGGAGGAAGCTCGGCGGCGGCTCGGCCGGTTCGGCGTGTGGATCCCCCCGGGGACGTTGCTGGCCGCGCCGGTGCCGGTGCAGCGCGAACAGTTCGCGCGGATCGAGCGGCTCGGGTACGGCTCGGTGTGGATCGGTGAGCCGCCGCCGACCTCGCCGGGCGTGGGCCGTGACGCGTTCGCCCAGCTCGCCGTGGTGCTGGCGGCCACCGAGCGGCTGGTCGCCGGCACCGGCATCGCGAACGTCGGCACGCGCCATCCGGTGGCCATGCACGGCGCCGCCGGCACCCTCGCCGAGGCCTACCCGCAACGGGTGATCATCGGGCTCGGCGGGCACGGCGGCGACCGTCCGCTGAGCGGACTGCGGGAGTATTTGGACGCGATGGACCAGGCCGCCGCGCGGCTGCTGCCCACCGTCCGCTATCCGCGCGTGCTCGCCGCTCTGGGGCCGAAAGCACACCGGCTGGCCGCCGATCGGGCCGACGGCGCTGTGCCGTTCCTGCAACCGGTCGAGCACACCGAGATCGCGCGGAAGGCCCTGGGAGCAGATCCGCTGCTGATACCCCACCAAGCGTTCGTCCTCGAGCCCGATGCGGCCGCGGCCAGGGGACGGGTACGCGCCGCTTTCGGTTTCGGCCGAAGCGGCCGCGCCGGCGTGGAGACCCCCTACAGCCGGAACTACCGGCGCCTCGGCTACGGCGACGACGATCTGGCCGGGGAACGCAGCGATCGGCTCATCGACGCCATCGTGGCCTGGGGAGACGAGGCCACCGTGGCCGGGCGGTTGCGCGATCACCTAGTCGCCGGCGCCGACCACGTGGTGCTGCAGCCCCTGGCGTCCGACCTCCCCACCGGCGTCGACCAGTTGGAACGGCTCGCCCGCGACCTCAACCGCTAGCGACCGCGTCTCGTTCCGCGCGGGGGCGGCGTCAGGCGCGACCCTCCTGCCACCTCCAGGGGTCAGGAGGGTCGCGCGTGTTCTCAGTTGACGGGGGTCAGTTCGAAGCCGACGTCGAGGCCCCGGGCGTTGACGGCGGTGCCGACGATGACGCCGTGGTCGTTGATGCTCGACGCGGTGGCCAGGGTGACGCCGGAGCCGGTCGGGATGAGGGTGTTGAGGTCGGTCGCGGTGCCGTTCTGGTAGATGAACGCGTGTCCGCCGCCGTCGCCGACGATCACGCCACCGGCGTTGATCGAGGTCGCCTGGGCGTCACCGGCGGCTCCGAAGCCGAGGTCGGTGACTGTGCCGTTGGCCCACAGCACGGCGTGCGCGTTGAGGTCCGAGCGGAGCAGGTCGGCGCCGACTGCCTGACCGGAGTCGTTGACCGCCAGCGCCTTGGCTATCTCGGCGCTGCCGGGCAGGAAGGGAAGCGCCCTGATCGAGCCGTTCACCCACTCCACGGGCACCCCGGACTGGGTGTTGGTGTCGGCGTCGCCGACGATGGTGGTGCCGGTGCCGTTGACCGCGATCGGGTGGGCATCGACGCCGTCGGGCAGTTCCGGCAGCAGCGTGACCGTGCCGCCGTGGATGGTGAAGCCGATGGTGGTGTCGCCCGTGGTGCCCGGCCCCTCGCCGAACCCGACGATCAGGCCGTTGTCGTTGATCGAGGTGGCCTGGGTCTGGAAGAACCTGTTCGCCAGCGCGGGCAGCGACTGCAGGTTGGTCGGGGTGCTGCGGTCGGGCCACTCGAGCGCGGTGAAGATGCCGTTGTCGGACTCGCCGACCACGGTGTCGGCGTTGTTGAGGGCTTCGGCGGTGGCGAAGGCCGAGCCGGCCTGGCTGGTCGGCACGTTCAGCGTCAGCCGCTTGCCCGACGTGGCCGTGAGCAGGAAGGGCGCGGAAAAGCTCGTTCCCGGCTGAGGCCCTTCACCGATGATGTCGCCGTTGTTGTTGATCGCGTTGTACTGGGTGTTCACGACCGAACTGAGGGTCAGCTTGTACTGGGTCGTCGCTGCTTGCGCGGGCCCCGCGGCGACTGCCGCCGCCACGGCGATCCCGGCGGCAGCAGCGGTCGCCAGCAGCGACCGACGAGTGTGGGCGGGCCATGCGCGGCGCATGTGGTTGGACACTTGTGAACTCTCCAATCTCAAGGAATGCTCACAAGTAGATAGGCCCGCCGGTTACACGGGTCGTGAAGTTCTTTCCTGACTGCCGCGTCAGCCGCTCGGGAAGACGTCACAGGTGCCGTGTCCCGTGCCGATGTAGTGATCGTTGTCGCCCAGGGTGCCCCAATAGTCAGGATAGAAATTCCAGTTATCCACGGAGCCGGTGTTGAGATAGTAATCTCCGATAAAGGCCATACGGTCGACCTGACCGGCCACCCAGGCGATTTTCCAGACATACGAGTCGCCGTGGATGCCACATTTGCCAGAACTGTCCTTCGCCCACGCGACGAGCGCGACACTGTCGCCATTGTGCAGGGAACGTATGACGCCTGTATTACGGTCCAGTACCTGGACCCCGGTTGCCGGCGCATCGATGATCGTCGTGCACGCGTAGTCGTACAGGGGGTCGAAAGGCGTGCAGTGCCACAGGCCGTACCCGATGGCGTCGGCCGAAGCGGGCGCGGCCGCGACCGCTGCGGGGGGATGGGCCGGGGGTGCGGTGGTGGTGGCCGCCGCGCCGCTCGTCGTGGTGACGAGGAAAAGGCCTGCTACGCCCGCCATGACCGCTGCGTTCGCTCTCATGTGGACCTCGCTCAGGATCGTCAGGATTTCGCTCAGGATCGTCAGGATGAGGACAGGACGGATTCGATGAGATCGGCGTAGGCGGATTGCCCCGCCGTGGTGGGGTGGAAGCTTCCCATACCGTTCGGTGAATGGGTGCCGCTACCGCTGGAGTCCGGTGCGGTGACGCCGTTGACGTAGTTGTCGCCGTCGCACGGGCCGTGCCCGTCGAAGGCATCCCGAGGGTCGACGAACCGGATGTCATAGCCGAAGAGATCGCGCAGATCGGCGACGGTCGTGCCGATGACGTCGTCGAGTTGGTCGGCCCACAGGTTGAGCATCACGACCGCCGTGCCGACCGGTGCGAGTTTGCAGGCGGACGGGTTCGACGCGTGGAAGAGCCGCGGATAGCCGACGACCACGATCCGGGCGTTGGGGGCGCGGTCGTGCACGGCCAGGTACACCGCCTCGAGCTTGTCGGGCAGCAGGTCCTGGATGACGTGGGGCTCGTACCGGAACAGCGGCTGCGGGTCGACCTTGCCGCGATGGGTCAGCTTGAACTCGGCGTTGTCGCATCCGTTGACGCCGGCCGTACAGCCCCTCATGACGTCGGCGAACCTGACGTCGTTGCCGCCGACCGACAGCGTCACCAGCGTCGTGTCGGTGTCCAGATACCCCTGGTCCACCTGGGGAATTTCGCCGCTGTGCCAGTCCCTGCCGTGCCAGTCGGTGTTCTCCCCGTCGTTTTGGCCCGGCCCGTCGATCGCGTCGTCGGTGATGCTGGTGGCGATCGCGCCGCTGCACGCGAGGAAGTGGAAGTCGGCGTGTCCCTCGGCGGCTTCCTGCTCGATCGTCCCGGTATGACCGGGAAGCTTCACCATCCTGCTGTACGCGCGGCTGGCCCGGTGGCAGGAGTCGTTCTGCGGCGGGTCGTTGAAGTCGCTGTTGGCGTCGAAGGGCTGCAGTCCCTCGCCGACGGAGTACGAGTCGCCCATGGCCACGTAGTTCACCGCCGGCTTGGTGCTCGGCACGAAGGCGACCGCGTCGAACGCGATGTCCGCGGCCTGGGCGTCCCTATCGGCTGAGCCGTCCGGGGTCTGGTTGCTCAGGTGGACGGCCGCCCCCTGCCGCAGGTCGAACGTGCCGAGGTCGACCCAGGTGTTCTTGTTCCAGTGCTGGTTCACCACCCGGTGTCGGGTCGGCCCGCCGCCGAGGTCGATGTGGTAGTCGGCCTGTTCGGTCTGCGCTCCGTGGTCGGGAATGTGCACTTCGATCCGCGTCCAGCCCTGCACGCTCGACGGTGGCGTCCATGTCCCGGTCACCCGCAGGAAGTCGTTGGCGCTCGAGCCGCAGGTGTAGCTCGGCGCGCTCCAATGCCCGCAGGGGATGGCGTGCGCGAACCAGAAGTGCCCGCGGTAACCACCGCCGAGTTGATGGAAGTCCACCTTGGATGTGAACAGGCCGTCGATCTGGGCGAAGTCGAGCGAGAACGTCCCCGAGCCGTTCGCCGCCCCCGCGCAGCGGTAGGACGGGGTGCCGGATGGCACATCGTCCACCACGATCGCGCCGGCCGGCAGGCCGGCGTTCGTGCATTCCGGCGGGAAGTGGGTGCCGTCCGGCTGCTCCGGATAGGTCGTGTCGAACCGGATCAGCTCGTGGCCGCAGGTCGTCGCGCAGTCCGCCTTCCAGGCGTTGGCCTCGTGGTAGTAGCACTGCAGGTCGTACTGGCCGGCGGAGTTCTTGTGCGCGCACGGTCCCGCGGGCTGGTCGCTGACCTTCGGGTCGGTCGGCGGGAACGAAAGGCCCGGATGGCAGTCGTTGGAGTCGTCGCAGAACTCCGGCACCGGCGGCTTGACGGCGGTCCGGTCGGCGACGCTGTCCCACCAGGCCGCCCGGTACCCGGCGCCGTCCAGCGTGGCGATCGGATGCCCGGCCCAGCCGAGCACCTTCTCCTCGTACGGCCAGTCCTGGGGGTGGCTGGCGTCGGCATAGGTGCCATCGAGGAACGGCTCGCGGGTCGGCGGGTAGATCGGGTTGACCGGGTTGTTCAGCCAGCCCACACCCCACGGATCGCCGTTCCCCGGGTTGGGGTGCAGCCCGGTGTTGTAGGCCCACACGGCGAAGAACCAGTCCTCGATGCGCGCCGGATCGCCGTCGTTGATCAGCATGTTGCTGGCCCAGACCTGGTTCCACTTGTCCTGAAGGATGCGCAGCCCGGCGGCGATGTTCGTGACGTAGTCCAGCGCGATCGCCCGCTGCTTGTCCGGCGGCAGCGCGGTCTCGCCGGGCTTCTCGTGGCCGGCCAGTCGCATCCCGTCGGTGACCTGGGCGACCCCGTAGCCGCAGTCGGCGCTGCCCCAGTCGACCTCCCAGAAGTCATGCCCGAGCGCGTGGCCGTAGAAGTTGCCGACGAGCGGGTTGCCGAGCTCGCCGGACTCGGCGTGGTTGCTGGCCTGCCACAGGTTGGACTCCTGCGCGAGGACGCCGAGCAGGATCTGCGCCGGCACGTGCCCGCCGCCGAGCAGGGTGAACGGCGGGAACCAGCCCTGCGGCGAGTACGCGGGCAGCCCGAAATCCTTGAAACCGGCCGGGCGGGTGAACGTCAACGCGTTCTGCACCGCCTCGTCCGCGGCCCACTCCACCTGGCGCGGCGTCGGCTGGTACGCCTGGGCCCGCGGATCGTTGCGGGGCACCGAGCAGGAGCGGTCGTCGTCGACGGGGCTGCTCGCCGACCCCGACGCGGTCGATCGGACCGCCGGCTTGGACGCCCGCGGCGAGGTAGGAGCCGCGCCCTCGGCCCGGCGCGCGGCGACCCGGACGGACGGCTCGACGGTGAACAGGACCGACCTTCGCGTGGCGACCACGCGCGCGTCGATGCGCACCGGCCGCGGGGTCGCCGGGTCCACCGTCGCGCCCGCAGGACGCCGCGCGTAGTTGTCCCCCAGCACCCTGGTGAGCGCGAGCCCGCCGGTGGTCGACACCGCGGCGTCGGCCGGCACGTCGAGCTTGGTCACGCCACGGGGGAGGGGCGCGGCGAGGTTCGCGGCGCCGGTCAGAAAGACCCGGCCGCCGGCGCCCTGGACGAGATTCAACGCGCTGAGCGAGCCGGTGGCGAGGGTCGCCGTGGCGGTACCGGCGGTCCGCTGCACCCGCACCACGTCACGGACATGGTCTTGGTAGACGATCCCGCCGCGCGCGTCGACGCGGAGGTCGAACGGGACGTTCGCGGTGTTCGCCAGCGGCTTCAGGCGGTCGTCGCCGACCACCCGCACCAGCCGATAGCCGTCGGCGGCGATGATTCCCTCGCCGGCCGGCACCGCCGAGGTGAGCTGGCCGTGCACCGTGACGGGCGAGCTCATGGTGCCGGTGCGCGCGTCGACCGGCGTGAGCCTCGTCGCACCGAGATCCTCGTCGCCGCCCTGAGTCAGCACCGCGGTCTCGCCGATCCCGCAGCCCGGATTGAAGTACGCCAGGCTCGTCGTGATCGGCAGCCTGGTCACGGTGCCGGACTCGACGTCCACGATCGCGGTGAACCCGCCCCGGTTGAACAGCACCGGCTCGTTGGTGAAGGTCCGCGGCGCGTAGACCACGACCGCCCGCTTGCCCGAGCCGGTCAGGCAGGCGTTGCCGATCCACTGATCGGTGTCGACCCCGGGCTCGGACAGCGTCGCCGCCGTACGCCAGGTGTAGCCGGTCCTGGCCGAGGCGACCAGCAGATGAAGGCCGGACGCGTCACCGATCGTCGTCCACGCCAGGTCCGACGATGTCCGCCAGCCCGCCGGCAACGTGGTGTCCCGCTGCGCGGGGCTCACGGTCGATGGACCGGGCGGCGGTGCCTGCCGGGCAGCGGCTGCGACCGGGTCGCTTCGGACGCTCGCGGCCGCCGCCGTGCACACGGTCACGCCCATGGTCACCGCCGTGGCCGCCGCCACGAACCGGGACCAGCCCACGCGCCGACCTTTGTCGAACGCGGCAGAGTTGAACGCGGCAAACGCCATCGGTGCCTCCCCCTTCGGCAACACGCCCCCGGTCGCCAGGCGGCACCGTCAGCATCGTGTCCGCGGAAACGGGCTGGCAAGCACACCGAACGTCCCGGGACGCCCGGCTTTGTCCTAAGGCATTGACCGGCGGAAACGGCGCCGAGCGGGACGGTCGCGGGACACCGTGGGACGCCGCGATGGTCCGGCCGGCCGCGAGCTACCCGCCGTCAGATCAGCCCGACGATGCCTCATCCGCCGTCGCGCGACCGTGCTGCCCTACAAAAGGCGATCTCCGTCCGGGGCTCATCACGTCCATGAGTTCCAGTGGGTGATCTCCTCGGCCGGGCGGCGCTTGGCGGGCCGGAAGTCGGTGCCGACCGTGTACGCGACCGGCAGCAGCGCCGCCTGGGTGACGTCGTCGTAGGGAATGCCGAGCAGCTCCGCGGCCTGCCGCTCGTGCGCGAGGTGGAACGTCGTCCACGCCGAGCCGAGGCCGCGCGAGCGGAGCGCGAGCTGGAAGCTCCAGATCGCGGGATGGATCGAGCCGAAGAAGCCCGCGGCCTGCCTGACATCGGTGATCCGCCCCTCGATGCACGGAACCACGAGGACCGGCACATGATCGATCACCTCGAGCAGGTGGCGCGCGGAATCCAGCACCCGAGCCTGCTGACCGGACGCGGTCTGCGTGTTCCTGCCCATCGCGCTGAAGTACGCCTCACCGCCGGCGCGGTAAAGATCGGCCAGGCCGGCGCGTTTGGCGGCATCGGTGACGATCACCCAGTGCCACCCCTGGCTGTTGCTTCCGGTCGGCGCCTGGATCGCCAGGCGCAGGCACTCCATCAGCACCTCCCGCTCGACCGGACGGTCGAGATCGAGGCGCTTGCGCACCGCCCGCGTCGTCGAGAGCAGATGGTCGGTGACGCGGGTGTCGAATGGCCGGCTCATGCCGCACGACCCTACCTCGCCCGGCATGGCGACCTCCGCGCCCGTCACCGCGCCCGAACCCCCGTGGGGTCTTTTGTGCGTCAGGCGGTGCGGTCCAGGATCTGGGCGATGGGCCGGCGCGGCGCGCCGGGCGCCGGCCGCCCGTAGCCGAACCTGATGATCATCTGGACGTGGTCGAGCGGTCCGGGACGGTGCCGCACACCTGCGATGTCCCGGTTCTCCCGGACATCGCGGAGGTCGAGCGGCTGGGTGAGGAAGGATGCCGATACGCCGTGGAGCGTGGCGGTCAGCAGTACGCGCTGCAACGCCTGCCCGGCCACCAGCCAGTCCTCCGGCTCGTTTCCTTCGGTGATCAGCGCGGCCAGGTGCGGCATGGCGGTGAAGTCGTTGACCGCCCGTCCGGCGACGTGGTGGGCGAGGCCGAAGTCGCGGATGGGCAGGCCCCGCCGGCTCGGGCGGGGCCCGAAGGTGTACCACGGCACGCCGTCCGGCCTGGCCTCGCTCGAAGCATCGGTGTCGGACGTCCTGGTGAAGGTCCAGTCGGCGAGCTCGGCACGGTAGTCCTCGCTGGCGGTGAGCTCATCGTCGGCGGCGGCGACCAAGCTGACCGCGTGGGCGGCCGCCACCGGGTCAAGCAGCCGCAAGGTGGCGCCCTCGTAATTGGCGGCGGCCGCCAACTCGGCGAGCACCCGGCGCGGCACCGCACGGTCGTCGAACGGGCCGCGGTTGGTCCTGCGCCTTGGCAGGACGCTGTAGAGCTCCGCCTCGGCCTGGGTGGGCGGAGCCGCCCGTTCGATGTGCACGTCCGCCAGCAGGGTGGGCTGGTCGTCGGAGTCGGGCAGCCGCCGCACCCACGGCTGGTGGCCGCTGGCCCGGATCGCCAGGCACAGGTTGAACAGCGCGGCTCCGCAGCTGATGTGCATGGCCCGTCCCCGCGGATCGATGACATACAGCAGGCGGTTCATGTCCACGTGCAGCTCCATGGCATCCCTGTCACGCCGACGGAAACGCCACGGCTGGGTGTTGTGCACAGAAGGCGCGGTGCTCGCCGCCGCGACCATGAGTCCGACGCCGGTGTGCGTCGCGAGGGGATGGGTCACCATGCACCTCCAAGGCCACAGACCCGCGATGGGCGTCGCGCCGCCCGCGGGTGCGGGCGTGCTGCCACGGCGGGGCGCGCGGTTCTGGTCAGGCTTCCTGACCGGAGCGATGTGCCACAGGGGCGAAAGTCTCGGAACGGCGGGACCTCGGGGCCGCCGCGTCGACGGCGTCCCAGTCCGCGCCGCCGAGGCCGGCCAGGGCCGCGGGGAACAGCCCGTACTCCTCGGCGTGAATGTGTTCCCGGAGCCGATCGCAGATGTCGAGGATGTCCGCCGCCGGCAGCGGGCCGGCCAGCCTGGCGGCCAGGTCGGCGTGCTCGCCTTCGAGGGCATCGATATGGTCGACGAATTCGCCCTGCTCGCGCATCACCGCGAACAATCCGTGTTCCTCGCTTCGGACATGCGGGTCGAGCAAGGCGCCAAGCCGCTCGACGATCCCGCGGGCGGCGGGGATGGCCCCGGCCCGTACCGCGGCGCGGATCTCCCCGGCCAGATCGAGGAGCCGCTCATGGTCGTCCATGAGCCGGCCGATCGGCGTGATCTCGCGGCACCCGCAGTGATCGCACATGAAGTCTCCCGTATTGCGCTCCACTCAGGGTCGTCGAAGCGCCGCGCCGGGGGACCGGGCCGACCGGCCGCTTCGTACCGGACCTTGGTCCCGGCCGGGGCGGGCCGCACCGGCGGGGCGGCCCGCCGCGTCCCCCCGGCACCGCCGCGGGGAGCCCCACCGCCGCGGGACGTTCGGCCCCCCGGGTCCAGGACCATCGCCCAACCGTGCGGCCGGTCCCGTCTCCTTAGGCTCGCCTAAGAAGCACTGCGAGATCGCTGGACGAAGAACGCCGCGCCCCGAGGTGACCATGAACGACCCTGACAGCTTCCGTCGGCCGGGCACGCACCGGGCAGAACCGGACAAGCCGCTGCCGGGCGCCGACCTTAATTCCGCGCGCATGGATCCAGCGCGCATGGATCCCGCGCGCATGCCGGGCCACTGGCTGCTGGCGCGCCTCGGCAAGCGAGTGCTGCGGCCTGGGGGAGTGGAGCTGACCCGGTGGATGCTCGAAGCCCTGCGGATCGGCCCGGCTGACCAGGTCGTGGAACTGGCCGCGGGGCTGGGCGCCACGGCACGCCTCACCCTGACCCGTGCGCCCGCCGGCTACACAGGCGTCGACCGCGACCCGGCCGCCGCGGCCGCCCTGACCGGCCTGCCTCGGCACTCGGCGACGGAAATACGCGGGTGCCGGGCGGACGCCGCGGGTACCGGCCTGCCCGACCACGCCGCGACCGTCGTGTACGGGGAAGCGATGCTGACCATGCAGCCGGAACCGGCCAAGCATCGGATCGTCCAGGAGGCGTACCGGCTGCTCGGCGACTCCGGCCGCTACGGCATCCACGAGCTGTGCCTGACTCCGGACGATCTCGACCCCGCGCTCGCCGCGGAGATACGGACCGCGCTGTCCGCGGCCATCCACGTCGGGGCCCGCCCGCTCACCATCGCCGAATGGCGCCGCCTGCTGACGGGTGAGGGATTCACCATCATCGGCCAGGCCACCGCACCGATGCACCTTCTGCGACCGCGCCAGCTGATCACCGACGAAGGCATCAACGGCGCGATCGGCACCGTCGGGCGGGTGCTGCGTGACGCCCCGGCCCGCCGGCGCGTACTCCGCATGCGCCAGGTCTTCCACCGCTACCGCCGGCACCTCGCCGCGGTCAGCCTCGTCGCCGTGCGCGCGTGACGGGCACTCCACGGACGTCAAGGGGACCAACCAGCAAGCACATCACAAGGGAAGAGCATGCCCGCCACAGTCATCAACGACCTGGCCGCCGAGTTGGACATCCCGCCCGACGGCACCCTCAGCCGGGCTCTGTATCGCGACGACCGGCTACGGGTGATCGGTTTCGCCTTCGACGCCGGCCAGGAACTCACCGAGCACACGTCGGCGGTCCCGGTCGTGATCCAGGTCGTCCGCGGCCGCCTGGCACTCACCTTCGGCGAGGAGCAGGCCGAGGCCGTCCCCGGCACCTGGATCCACCTCCCGGCTCGGCTGCCGCACACCGTCCTGGCCATTGAGCCGACCATCATGCTGCTGACCATGCTGCCGACCCCGAACGAGCCATCCGGCGCCGACGCGAGACCGGCATGACGTCGGTCGATGTGCGGATCGGCCCGCCCGGGCCGCCCGGCCGGCCGGGTCCGCGGCCGGCGCCGCGCGGGCGGCGCGCGTCGTGGCACGTCGGCGCCAACGCGGTGGTCCTGGCGTGGCTCGCGCTGACCGTGGCGGCCGCGCTCGGGCGCGGCCGGCTGCCCGCGCCGCAGTGGCTGCTGATCCACCTGTTCATGCTCGGCGCGGTGACCAACGCCATCGTGACCTGGACCGAGCACTTCGCCACCGCGCTGCTGCGGCTGGCCCCGCCGGCGCGCTGGTGGCCGCCGGTCCGGCTGGCCGCCCTGAACGCCGGTGTGGCGACCGTGCTGCGTGGCGCCACGAACGGCCATGGCGGCTGGGCGACCGCCGGCGCCGCTGTCGTGGTCGGTGTGGTGCTCGCCCACGTGGGGGCGCTTATCGTACGGTCGCGGCGGGCGCTCGCCGGCCGGTTCGGGCACGTGGTTTCCTGGTACGTCTGCTCCGGCGCCGCCCTGATCACGGGAGGCACGCTGGGCGGCCTGATGGAGTCGGGCTGGACGCCGGCCGCCTGGCACCTGCGCATCGAGGCCGCGCACATCCACGCGAACCTGTTCGGCTGGGTGGGCCTGGCCGTGCTCGGCACCCTGTTCACCCTGTGGCCCACCGTGTTGCGCACCCGGGTGGAGGACGGCACCGGCCAGGTCGCTCGCCGCGCCCTCCGGCTGGCCGTCCCGGGGCTCGCGGTAGCGGTGACCGGGCTGCTCGGCGGCGCCCGCTGGGCCACCGAGGTGGGGCTGCTGGCCTACGCCGCCGCGACCACGCTCGCGCTGCTGCCCTTCGTCCGTACGGTGCGGCGGCGGCACCCGCACACCCCGGCCGCCTGGATGCTGGCGGCGGGGACCTGCTGGTTCGTCGTGGCGGTCGCCGCCGACCTGGCGATCGTGGCGAGCCGCCCGCCCGACGAGGTGGCCCAGGGCGTCGAGCCGCTCGTCCCGCTCATCTTGACCGGTTTCGTCGGCCAGACGCTCATCGGCTCGCTGACCTTCTTGTTGCCGATGGTGCTCGGCGGCGGGCCGGCCGCCCTGAAGCGGAACGCCGCGCTGCTGGAGCGGGGTTGGATCGTCCGGCTGGTCGCCGTCAACGTCGCGGTACCGCTGACCGGGCTGCCGGTCCCGGGCTGGCTGTCCCGTACGGCCTGGGCCGTGCTGCTGGCCGCGCTCGCCGCGTTCGTGCTGCTCGCCGCCGGCGCGCTGGCCCGCGCGCGAATCCCGCGGGCGGGGCGCCCGCGACCGTCCCCGGCGGTCGCGGGCGCCGTGATCGGCGGCGCGCTCACCGCCCTCGCCGTCGCGTTCGCCGCCAGCGGCGGCGGACCACCGTCAGGGGCGCGGCTCCAGCGCGCGGTCACCGCCCACGGCACGGGCGTCACGACAGTGGACGTGACGCTCGCCGGCATGCGCGTCCGGCCCGGCACGATCAACGCCGCGCCCGGCAGCCGCCTCGTCCTGCGGGTGACCAACCGGGACGCCCAGCGGCACGACCTCCAGATGGCCTCCGGGGAGCGGACACCGCTGCTCGCGCCCGGCCAGACCGCCACGCTGCGGCTGCCCCCGCTCACCGGGCCGCTGGAGGGCTGGTGCACCGTGGCCGGACACCGCGCCGCCGGAATGACCCTGCACATCAGGACCGCCGGTTCCGCCGCGGCGCCGCCGACCCACACCGCGATGTCCTCGCCGCTCGACCTGGCGGCCCCGATGAGCCGGGGGTGGCGGCCGTACGACGCGGAGCTGCGGCCCGCGCCCGGCGGCACCGAGCACCGCGTCGAGATCCACGCCGCCGAGGCCGACATCGAGGTCGCGCCGGGCGTGCGGCAGCGCATGTGGACCTTCGGCGGCACCGTCCCAGGGCCGGTGCTGCGCGGACGGGTCGGCGACACGTTCACCGTCACGTTGGTCAACGACGACACGATCGGGCACGGCATCGACTTCCACGCCGGCTCGCTGGCCCCTGACGGCCCGATGCGAACGATCCAGCCAGGAGAACGCCTGACGTACCGGTTCCGCGCCGACCACGCGGGGGCCTGGCTGTATCACTGCTCGACCATGCCGATGCTGCAGCACATGGGCAACGGCATGTACGGCGCCGTCATCATCGATCCGCCGCACCTGCGGCACGCCGACCGCGAGTACGTCCTCGTCCAAAGCGAGCTGTATCTCGGGCGGCCGGGCGGTGCGGCTCAGGTGGCCAAGATGCGCGACGGGCGCCCCGACGCCTGGATGTTCAACGGCACTGCCGCCGGCTACGACCACGCCCCGCTCACGGCACGCCCCGGTGAACGGGTCAGGATCTGGGTCGTCGCCGCCGGGCCAGGCACCGGCACGGCCTTCCACGTCGTCGGCGCCCAGTTCGACACCGTCTACAAGGAAGGCGCCTACCTGCTCCGGCCGGGCGACCACGCCGACGACCAAGGCGGTGCGCAGGTCCTCGACCTGGCCCCGGCCCAGGGCGGTTTCGCCGAGACCGTCTTCCCCGCCCCCGGCCACTACCCCTTCGTCGACCACGACATGCGGCACGCCGGATCCGGCGCCCACGGCATCGTCACGGTGACCCGATGAGGCGGTGGTCCGGCTCGGTCAATCCGGGGAATTTCACGGCCGGTGTGCGGGTCTGAACCGGGTCAGTACGCGCTCGGCCTGGTCCATCATCTCCCGGACGATGTCCCCGGCGGGCTTGATGTCATGGACGCCGCCGACGCCCTGCCCCATCAGCCATGGCATTTCCTCCCAGTCGGCCTT
>DASUWU010000120.1:0-33166 GCA_036378315.1 Streptosporangiaceae bacterium
ACCGCCGACCGGATCGTCACCGTCGAGTCGGGATCGGTCTGGGTGCACGGCGGCGGCTTCGCGACGTACGCCACGGCCCGCCGCGACCGCAACGAGCGGTTGGAGGAGCTGCGCCGCCGCTGGGACGAGGAGCACGCCAAGCTCAAACAGCTCGTCGTGATGTACCGGCAGAAGGCGGCGTACAACTCCGGCATGGCCTCGCGGCTGCAGGCGGCGGAGACGAGGCTGCGCAGATTCGTCGAGGCCGGGCCGCCGGAGATTCCGCCGCGCGACCAGAACCTCAAGATGCGGCTGCGCGGCGGCCGCACCGGCAAGCGCGCGGTGATCTGCGAGAAGCTGGAGCTGACCGGGCTGATGAAGCCGTTCGGCGCCGAGGTCTGGTACGGGGAGCGCATCGCGGTGCTCGGCTCCAACGGCTCGGGCAAGTCGCACTTCCTGCGGCTGCTCGCCGGCGAACAGGTCGCGCACACCGGCTCGGTCCGGCTCGGCGCCCGCGTCCAGCCGGGCCACTTCGCGCAGACGCATGCCCGCCCGGATCTCCACGGCCGGACGCCCTGCGAGATCGTCATGATCGAGCACGCGCGGCTGCGGGGCGAGGCGATGGCGGCGCTGGCCAGGTACGAGCTGCAGTTGTGCGCGGACCAGCCGTTCGAGACGCTGTCCGGCGGCCAGCAGGCCCGGCTGCAGATCCTCCTGCTCGAGCTCGGCGGGGCGACGCTGCTGCTGCTCGACGAGCCGACCGACAACCTCGACCGGGCCAGCGCCGAGGCCCTACAGGAGGGCCTGGAGTCGTACGCGGGCACGGTGCTCGCCGTGACCCACGACCGGTGGTTCGCGAAGTCCTTCGACCGCTTCCTGGTGTTCGGCGCGGACGGCTCGGTGTACGAGTCCGACCGGCCGGTCTGGGATACCGTCCGGGCGGCCGGCGCGGCCACCCCGTGAAGGAGCGCGGCAACGGCTCGAAGAATCGCGAGGAGCGACAAAACTCGGGCGGAGAGCGGCACGTCTAACGAAGTGACCAGTGGAAAGAAGATGGTCACCGTGAAGATCCACAATTTCGTTATCGCCATTGCCGGCGCCGCGAGTCTCGGCGCGACCGCGATCGGCGTTCCGGGCGCGTCCGCGGCCGCATCTCCGCCGCAAGCAAAGACCTCCGACCTGCGGATCTGGCTCGGAGAGAGCGACGGCGCCGCCGGCAGCGTCTATTACCCGCTCAACTTCAAGAACATCAGCGGGCACACCGTCACGATCCGCGGCTACCCCGGTGTCTCCGCGATCACCAAGAGCGGACGGCAGCTGGGCAACGCGGCGGCCTGGGAGTCCGACTTTCCCAAGAAGACCGTGACCCTCCGTAAGGGCGCGACCGCCCACACGGTTGTCCGGCTCGTCCATGGCGTTTTCGGGAACCAAAAGATGGTCACGGCTTACGGGTTCAGGATCTATCCGCCGAACCAGACGAGGTCGAAGATAATCCGCTGCTCCTTCGAGGCGCTCGCCAAGAAGGGAACGACCTACCTGTTCGTCATGGGCCCCATCCGGCCGGGCGTCGGCACGCACGGCTCACTCTGACCCGACCGGCCATAGCGCGGCCCGATGACGTGTGGTGGTTCCCGGCGCCAGGAACCACCACACGATCGCTGTCGAAATGCGTTGCTACGGGGTGCGGCCGGCGTGCTTGGCGTGACTGAGGAGTTGGGCGAAGGCCGCGCGGGACAGGGAAAGGTGACCGGCGCCGGGGGCCTTGCTGTCGCGGACGCCGACGCCCTCCGGGAGCCGGGCCACCTCGACGCACTCTTGGCCGCCCGAACCGCCGCCGCCGCTGTAGCTGGACTTCCGCCAGGTGATCATGAGAACTGGTCCATCGCCTTCTTGATGAGGTCTCGGGAGGTGTCCCACGGTAGCGCGCTCGCTCCGATGCGCTCCCAGCGGAAGCCGAACTCGCGGGTCTCCAGGCCCTGGATCAGCCGGCCGCCGCCCGGGGCTTCCGCGAACGCGAGCTCGCCGGCCTGCATGGTCAGGGTGATGAACGAGCCGTCCAGGCCGAGGTGGAAGCCGGCGGACAGCGGGACGATGCGGATGGTGACGTGCGGGAGGTCGATCGCGTCCAGCAGGTGGGCGAGCTGGGCGCGCATCACCGCGGGCCCGCCGACCGGGCGGAGTAGCACGGTCTCGTCCAACAGCACCCAGACGAGCGGCGGCTTGGGCCGGGTGAGCACCGCCTGGCGCTTCATCCGCCGCTCCACCGCCGCCTCGACGTCGGTGACGAGGCGGGAGGAGGTGAGCAGCTCGCGGGCGTACTCGGGCGTCTGGAACAGGCCGGGGAACAGCGAGAGGCGGTAGGTGCAGATCTCCCGCGCCTTGGCCTCGTGCTTGGCGTACTCGGCGAACCACTCGGGGTCGTGGGCGGTACGGGCGAACCGGACCAGGCGGGCGAAGTGGCCGTTGAGCCGCAGGAACTCGTCGAGGCCGGCGGCCTGCCGCTCGTTCATGTTCCAGCCGTCGCGGGCGTGCTCGATGTTCGACACGTTGTGCCGGTTGCAGCCCATGATTTGCCCCATTTGGGACAGCGAAAGCCCCTCCCGTTCTCGGAAGAACCGCAGGTCCGAGGCGATCCAGTGCTTGAACGAGCTGTCGGGGTCAAGGTAGGGGATGGCGGCCACGGCGACCCTTCGCTGTGTCGGGTGTATTCACTACACGCGACAAGATAGTCGCGGAGCGTAAACCTTGTCCTGCGAATTGATGAGAATGAGAGCAGGCGAGATGGACGCTCCCACCACGGCCCTCGACGGGCTGGACCTGACCTGCCTCGCGGCGGCCACGCTGCCCGCCGAGGTACGCCAGCGGATCGGCAACCGGCTGGCCGCCTGGCGGCTCGAAGCCGTCGCGGACGACGCCCGGCTGGTCGCCGGCGAGCTGATCGCCAACGCGTGCGCGGCGACCCCGGACGGCGAGATCAGGGTCACCTTCACCCGCGAGCCCGGCGCGGTGCTGCTGGCGGTGTGGGACTCATCCGGCGCGCTGCCGCGGGTCAAGCCGGTCGTCGAGCTGCAGCCGCACGACCTCGATCTCTCCCCGGAACGCTGGGACGACAACGGAGGGTGGGGGCTGCCGCTGGTGCAGGCCCTTGCGGCGGAGTGCGGGGTGAGAGAGACGCCGCCGCGCGGCAAGTGGGTGTGGGCCCGGCTGGCCGCCCCCGGCATCAGCTGGGTGCGGTGACGATGCCCGCCGAGCGGCCCGGGGTCAGTCCTGCCGCGCGAGCGTGGCGACGCGGAGGGCGCGGAGGCGGTCGAGCTGGGCGCGGCGTTCGGCGGCGGCCTGCTCGTCGAGCGAGTTGCCGGTGGTCCTTCGTCGATTTCATGAGCGAGAACGAGCGAGGACGAGCGAAAAGGCCGCCCGGGCCGATCCACCGATGCGGCACCGGGCCGTGAACCGGTTACCGGCGAGACGCCTCATCGAGCCGGGGATGGGAGGAGACCAGGTCGGTGTCCACGCCGAGCGGTCCGATCTTGGCCGCGCCACCTGGGGATCCCAGCGGCTCGTCGCTGCCGGGCAGCGCCTCGCTGAAGAACCGGGCGTTGTCCTCCCGATAGGCCGACCACTGCGCGGGCAGGTCGTCCTCGTAATAGATCGCCTCGACCGGGCAGACCGGTTCGCACGCTCCGCAGTCGACGCACTCGTCCGGATGGATGTAGAGCGACCGACCGCCTTCGTAGATGCAGTCGACCGGGCACTCGTCGACGCAGGCCCGATCCATCACGTCGATGCACGGCTCGCCGATCACGTAGGTCACTGCTCGTCGCCCCCTTCCGCGCTGGCTCCCTCCTTAGTTTGTACTAACTCCCTAGTAAAAACAAGTCGTCCAGGCCCGCGCGCCCTGGGCCACCGACCCGCCGGGCGGCTCAGCTCCGGGCCTTAAGGCAGACCCACCCGTCGGGCAGCCGCCCGGAGTCGATGAAGGCCCGCAGCCGCGCACCGGCGCGGGCGGTCAGGACCTGGTCGGCCTGTGGATAGAGGATCTTCTCCTCCTTGAGGTTGTGGTGCTGGAGCTGGACGGCCAGCTGATGGCAGAGCGCGCGGGCGGTGCCTTCCGCCGCGCCGATCTCGCGTTCGAGCGCATCGAGCGTCGTCCAGATCTGCGCGTGTTCGCGCAGCATGACGAACACCGGAGCCACCAGGCCGGCCGCGTGCAGAGGCGGGAACAGAAACTCCTCCTCGAGGTAGATGTGCCGCCGCAGTGCGTGGATGGCGCGGGTGAGCGCACCGGTGTCCCGCCGGTCCTGCGGTCCGGCGGTGAACGCCTCGATCCCCTCGTCGATCTCGCGGTGCTCGTGCTCGAGTGCCGCCGCCAGTGACTCGATCCCCATCTCCGCTCACCTCTCTGCCCATGCCGGAAGAGTGCGACGGCTTCTATAGTAAATACGATCGATGTTGTTAATAAAGTCCAAACGTCACCGGTTCGTCGGGCCGTCCGGCCTGGGCAGAGCGGAGCGGGGTGCGCGCCGCGGCCTCGCGCAGGGTCGCTGGTCAGTAGGGGACGCCGATCTTGCGCCAGCGGCGTCCGCTGGTGCCGGGCTCGGCGGGTCGGCCGGCGCGGCGGCTGCGGTAGAGGACGTAGGGCCGCCACAGGTACCACAGCGGATAACTCCAGGCGTGGACGAGCCGGCTGAACGGCCAGACCGCCCAGATGACCCAGGCCGCCGTGGCGTGGATCTGGTAGATGAGCGGGGCT
Organism: Streptosporangiaceae bacterium; assembly: GCA_036378315.1. Lineage (GTDB taxonomy): Bacteria > Actinomycetota > Actinomycetes > Streptosporangiales > Streptosporangiaceae > CALAED01. The sequence goes on from DASUWU010000120.1 coordinate 4,730, forward strand.
GTGGCGATCGCCTCGGTGTGCGGCCGGCCGGTGAACAGGCCGCGGAACCAGGGGGCGACCGTGTTGCGGTAGTCGTACCCGTGGCCCAGCAGGTTGATGAAGATGGTGGGTGCGATCCCCGTGAGGATGATGACCAGCAGCAGCACCAGCGCGACGTAGTCGACGGGACTGGTGGTGGCGCGCACCCTCGGGACGAGCAGCCGCCGCCCGGCGAGCACGACCACCCCGCCGATGACGAGCACGGCCGCCAGCGTGCCGGCGCCGGCCGAGAACCAGCGATAGGCGCTTTCCGGAATGCCGATCGCGGTGGTCCAGGACCGCGGGATGAGGATGCCGATGACGTGGCCGGCGATGGCGGCGAACGTTCCGTAGTGGAAGATCGGCGACCCCCACTTGAGCAGCCGTCGTTCCTGGAGCTGGGTGGAGCGGCTGGTCCAGCCGAACTGGTCGTACCGCCATCGCCAGACGTGCCCGACGGCGAACACCCCCAGCGCGAGGTAGGGCAGACCCACCCACCAGAACAGATCGGCGGCGCTCGGCTGCGTCATCGGGGTGCCTCCTGTCCCAGCCGGCCGGTGATGTACTCGGGCGGCGCGAACGGCTCGAGACCGACCTCTTCGGTCGGTGGCCCGGTTTCGTCGACACGGCGGATCACGGCGAGCTCGCGGCGGCCGAGCCTGGGCAGCCGGGCGCCGACCGCCTCGACGAGCGCGACGTACGGGGTGCCGGCGCGGGCCAGCGCACGGCGCACCAGCTCGAGCTCGGCGCGATGGGTGCGCAGCAGCATCTCGCCGCGGGGATGCCAGGCGGCGAAGTCCAGCACCACCGGCAGGTAGTCGGGCAGCTCGCCGCCGTGCGGCTCGAAGCCCGCCGTCCGGTAGGCGGCGGAGAACGCGAGCATGGCCGTGCCGCGTTTCCGGGTGTCGCCGTGGCGGTGGTAGGTCAGGTAAAGCGCGCAGCGGCGGCGCAGGTCGAAGGTCTCCACATAGTGCTGGGCGACCTCGGCGGGCGGCGTGGCGTGCAGCCAGCGCAGGAAGCGGGCGAACGCCTCCCTGGCCGGGCGCGGTGCCGTCTCGGCGGCTGCCGCGTCGAGCGTGCCCAACCCCTCGAACAGCGCCACGGTCGGGTACTGCAGCAGCACCGACGCGAGCTTGTAACAGCTGACGGCCGTCATGTTCCCCCCTCGGATGCGTCCGGGAACAGATGTGGCGCCGGGCCCTTGCCGTTCCAGCCGAGCAGGTTGAAGTGGGTTCGGCCGTCGTCGCCGCGGAACATGGCCCCGCCGGACGACCGCTGGCCGGACGCCGGCTGCCCGGACGCCGGGTGGCCGGACGCCGGGTGGAAGGACTCCACGTCGGGCGGTCCGTGTCCGCCCATGCCTGGCCCGCCGTCGCTGTCCAGGGAGCAGAAGAGCTGCTCGTGTTGGGCGGCGAGCCGGCCGGCGTCCTCGGCGTGCGCCTGCGGGACGACGTACCGGTCGTCGTACTTGGCGATCGCCAGCAGCCGGTACAGGTCCGCCAGCTCGTCCGAAGTGGCGCCGACCGTGGCGGGCAGGTCCTCGTCGACGTCGAGGCCGAGCTGTCCGGCGCGCATCACGGTCCGGACGGCGGCGAGCTTGCGCAACACGGCCCGTACCGGGCCGGGGTCGCCCGCGGTAAACAGGTTGGCGAGGTAGTCGATCGGGATGCGCAGCGCGTCGATGGTGGCGAACACCCGGTCGGGGTCGCCGTCGTCGTAGCCGGCCGCGCGGGTCACGTCGGCGACCGGCGACAGCGGCGGGATGTACCAGACCATGGGCAGCGTGCGGTACTCCGGGTGCAGCGGCAGCGCCACCTTGTGCCGGGCGGCCAGCGCGTACACCGGGGAACGGCGGGCCGCGTCGATCCAGTCGGCCGGGATGCCGGCCCTGGCCGCCTCGGCCCGCACCCGCGGGTCGTCGGGGTCGAGGAACGCGTCGAGCTGCGCCTCGTACAGGTCACGTACGTCGGGCGTGGCGGCGGCCTCGGTCACCTTGTCGGCGTCGTAGAGCACGAGGCCGAGGTAGCGCAGCCGCCCCACGCAGGTCTCCGAGCAGATGGTGGGCTGGCCGGCCTCGATGCGCGGGAAGCAGAACGTGCACTTCTCCGCCTTGCCGGTGCGGTGGTTGAAGTACACCTTCTTGTACGGGCAACCGGACACGCAGAACCGCCAGCCGCGGCAGCGGTCCTGGTCGACCAGCACGATCCCGTCCTCGTCCCGCTTGTACATCGCCCCCGACGGGCAGGAGGCCACGCACGACGGGTTGAGGCAGTGCTCGCAGATGCGCGGCAGGTAGAACATGAACACCTGCTCGAACTCCATCCGGACCCGCTCCTCCAGCCCGGCCAGGTTCGGGTCGGCCACGGCGTGCTCGGGTGCGCCGGCGAGGTCGTCGTCGAAGTTGCTCCCCCAGGTCACCTTCATGTCCCGGCCGGTGAGCGCCGAGATCGAGTGCGCGCTCGGGTTCTGTGTGCCCAGCGGCGCGTTGATCACGGTCTGGTAGTCGTAGGTCCACGGGTCGCCGTAGTCGTCGATCGAGGGCAGGTCGGGGTTGTAGAAGATTGACAGCAGCTTGCGCAGCCGGCCGCCGCCCTTCAGCTGCAGGCGGCCCTTCCTGTCGAGCGTCCAGCCCCCCTTCCACTGCTCCTGGTCCTCGTAGCGGCGGGGGTAGCCGACGCCGGGCTTGGTCTCGACGTTGTTGAAGTAGATGTACTCGGCGCCGGGCCGGTTGGTCCAGGTCTGCTTGCAGGTCACCGTGCAGGTGTGGCAGCCGATGCACTTGTCGAGGTTCATCACCATCGCGACCTGCGCCATCAGCCTCATCAGTACTCGACCTCCTGGGAACGTCGGCGAATGATCGCGATCTCGTCGCGCTGGTTGCCCGTCGGGCCGTGGTAGTTGAACGCGAACGTCTGCTGTGCGTAGCCGCCGATCGCGTGGGTGGGCTTGATGACCAGCCGGGTGAGCGAGTTGTCCGACCCGCCGTGCCAGCCGGAGATCTCCGAGCGCGGGGTCATCAAGTGCCGGTCCTTGGCGTGGTACATGAACACCGTGCCGCGCGGCATCCGGTGGGTCACCACGGCCCGGCAGGCCACCACGCCGTTGCGGTTGTAGGCCTCGATCCAGTCGTTGTCGGCCACCCCGATCGCCTGGGCGTCCGCTGGACTCATCCAGATCACCGGTCCGCCGCGGAACAGCCGCAGCATGTGCAGGTTGTCCTGGTACTCGGAGTGGATTGACCACTTGGAATGCGGCGTGAGGTACCGCACGGTGATCTCCGGCTGGTCGCGCTCCCCCGTGCTCTGGTCGCCGAAGTGGCGCGCGTAGTCGAGCGGGGGCCGGTAGACCGGCAGCCACTCGCCGTACTCGGCCATCCAGTCGTGGTCGAGGAAGAAATGCATCCGCCCGGTCAGCGTGTGCCAGGGCTTCTTCCGCTCCACGTTCACCACGAACGGGGTGTACCGGCGGCCCCCGGTCTCGCTGCCCGACCACTCCGGTGAGGTGATCACAGCGCGCGGCTGGACCTGCGTGTCGGCGAACGAGATCCGCTCCCCGGCGCGTTCGGCCGCGAGATCGGCCAGCGGTACGCCGGTGCGGTGCTCCATGGCCCGCCAGCCCTCCAGCGCGACCTGCCCGTTGGTGGTGCCGGACAGCGCGAGGATCGCTTCGGCCAGGTGCACGTCGCGGGCCAGCGACGGACGGCCGTCGGCCACCCCGCCGCGCACGACGCCGTTGGCCCGGGCCAGGTAGTCGACCGCCTCCGCCGGGGTCCACGTGACGCCCTTGGTCGTGGTGCCCAGGGTGTCGACCAGCGGGCCGAGCGCGGCCATCTTGTCGGCCACCGCCGCGTAGTCGCGTTCGATGGCCACCAGGCGGGGCATGGTCACGCCGGGCACCGGCTCGCACTCGCCGGCCCGCCAGTCCGCGACCCGCCCGCCGGGCTGCGCCGCCTCGTCCGGCGTGTCGTGCGTCAGCGGGGCGGCCAGCACGTCGGTGCGCGTGCCCAGATGGGTGGCGGCCAGCCGGGAGAACTCCGCCGCGATCATCTGGAACGCCGCGAAGTCGGTGCGGGTCTCCCACGGCGGCGCGATCGCCGGGTTGAACGAGTGCACGAACGGATGCATGTCCGTGCTCGACAGGTCGTGCTTCTCGTACCAGGTGGCGGCGGGCAGCACCACGTCGGAGTACGTGCAGGTGCTGGTCATCCGGAAGTCGATCGTGGTGAGCAGATCGAGCTTGCCGTGCGGGGCGTCGTCGCGCCAGGTCACCTCGGCGGGACGCAGCTCCGGCGGGCTCTCCTCGGCGCGGACGGCGTGGTCGGTGCCGAGCAGGTGCCGCATGAAGTACTCCATGCCCTTGCCCGACGAGCCGAGCAGGTTGGCCCGCCATACGGTCATCACCCGTGGCCAGTTCTCCGGCGCGTCGGGGTCCTCGGCGGCGAAGCGCAGCCGGCCCGCGCGCAGCTCAGTCACCACGTGCTCGGCCACCGGCTTTCCGGCGGCGGCCGCCTCGTCGGCCAGGTCGAGCGGGTTGCGGTCGAACGCCGGATGGGACGGGGTCCAGCCCAGCCGCGACGCCTGCGCCAGGCAGTCGATGAACGTCCGGCCGCGGAACAGCCCGCGTCCCAGCGGGCTGGCCAGCTCGCCGGGGCCGAACGCCTCGTACCGCCACTGGTCTGTGTGGGTGTAGAAGAACGACGTGCCGGTCATGTGCCTGGTCGGCCGCTGCCAGTCCAGCGCGAACGCCGTCTGCTGCCAGCCGGTCAGCGGGCGGACCTTTTCCTGGCCGACGTAGTGCGCCCAGCCGCCACCGTTCACCCCCTGGCAGCCGCACAGCATCGTCAGCGTGAAGAACGCCCGGTAGATCTGGTCGGAGTGGTACCAGTGGTTCGTACCGGCGCCCATGCAGATCATCGACCGTCCCCGGGACAGCTCGGCGTTGCGGGCGAACTCCCGCGCCACCCGCGCCGCGGCGGCCGCCGGTACCGACGTGATCCGTTCCTGCCAGGCCGGGGTGTAGGGCTGGTCGGCGTCGTCGTAGCCACCCGGCCAGCGGCCGGGCAGCCCGTCGCGCTCGACCCCGTACTGCGCCATGATCAGGTCGAACACGGTCGTCACCAGCCGGCCGGCGACCCGGATGGCCGGCACGCCGCGGCGGATGGCCGACCCGCCCTCGGTCGCCCCGACGTCGAAGCGCGGCAGGTCGACCGGGACCGCCGCGGAATGCCGCCCGTACAGCGTCAGCGCCGGGTCGACCTCGCCCAGCTCCAGGTTCCAGCGGCCCACGCCGGAGGCGCCGAACCGGAACCCCAGCGACCCGTTCGGCACCGCCGGCTCGCCGGTCCTGGCGTCCAGCAGCACCGTCTTGTGCGCGGCCCCCTCGGACTCTTCGCCGATGTCGGCGGCGGTGAGGAAGCGGTCCAGCACATAGGCCGCACCGTCCCCGTCCCCGTCACGGCCGCCGGCGCCGCGTTCCCGCAGCGTCACCAGGAACGGCAGGTCGGTGTAGGACTTGACGTACTCGGTGAAGTAGGGGACGTGCCGATCCCGGAAAAACTCGCTCAGGACGACATGCCCCATGGCCATCGCCAGCGCGCCGTCCGTGCCGGGAGCGGCTGCCAGCCAGTCGTCGGCGAACTTGGTGTGGTCGGAGTAGTCCGGCGAGACGACCACGACCTTCTGTCCGCGGTAGCGGGCCTCCGTCATGAAATGGGCGTCCGGCGTGCGGGTGATGGGCAGGTTGGTCCCCCAGATGACCAGGTAGGAGGCGTTCCACCAGTCCCCGGACTCCGGCACGTCGGTCTGGTCGCCGAACACCTGCGGCGAGGCGATCGGCATGTCGGCGTACCAGTCGTAGAACGACAGGATCGTGCCGCCGATCATCGACAGGAACCGCGTGCCGGCGGCGTACGACACCATCGACATCGCCGGGATCGGCGAGAATCCCACCACCCTGTCCGGCCCGTGGGTCTTGACGGTGTGGACGTGCGCCGCCGCGATCAGCTCCGTGACCTCCGGCCATGTGGCCCGCACGAACCCGCCCTTGCCGCGCGCGGACCTGTATCGGGCGGAACGCTCGGGATCTCCGGTGATCTCGGCCCACGCGACCACCGGATCGTCCAGCCGGGAGCGGGCCTCGCGCCACATCTCCAGCAGCGGGGCGCGCACATACGGGTAGCGCACCCGCGACGGCGAGTAGGTGTACCAGGAGAACGACGCGCCCCGCGGACAACCCCGCGGCTCGTACTCCGGCATGTCGGGACCCGTCGACGGATAGTCGGTCTGCTGGGTCTCCCAGGTGATGATGCCGTCCTTGACGTACACCTTCCACGAACACGACCCGGTGCAGTTCACCCCGTGCGTCGACCGCACCACCTTGTCGTGCCGCCACCGCTCCCGGTAGAACTCCTCCCCGCCCCGGCCGCCGCGCCGATGCAGCTCCCGGAAGTCCGCCGACGGGTCGCCGGGGGTGAAGAACTGCGCCCGCCGCAGCAAGGCCTCGACCGGCTCACCATGCGGAAGCAACGGCGCCAGCTCGCCGCGCGCACGCTCCTCCGGCCGTGATGCGGTCGGCTCGGTCATTGGCGATCACCTCGTCTCCGGTAAGGGTCCGGACGCGGGTACACGTTCCTCCGACGTTAGTGGTCGATCATCCGACGCCGGTGGCCGGCCCGGCACTTGAAAAGGTGTTGGTTGTTTCTACTACTTTTCTCGTGTCAAAATGGGGCACATGGCCGGTAGGGAGGTGCTGCGCGCCGACCAGGAGGCGCTGCCCGCCCTGGGCGACAGCCGTGCCCGGGTGCTGGCCGTGCTGCAGGAAGCCGGCGAGCCGCTTGACGTGAGCCAGGTGGCCAGGCGTGTCCGCCTGCACGCGAACACGGCGCGGTTCCACCCCGCTGCCGGCCCGGCGGTGATACGCCTTACTCCTGCTCGTCCAGCCGCTCGTGCATGGCCTGCACCAACCCGGCCAGGCTCACCCCGGCGGTGCGGCTGAGGAGCGTTCGTTTCTACTAGAGAAATCGGCTAAAAAATAGGGTACGGAGTCGGTCGCGGCGGACGGAACTCGCCAGCATCAGGTGGGTGCGGTGACGACGCCGGCGCGAGCCGGCCCGGTGTCAGTCCTGCCGCGCGAGCGTGGCGGTACGGAGGGCGCGGAGGCGGTCGAGCTGGGCACGGCGTTCGGCGGCGGCCTGTTCGTCGAGCGAGTTGCCGACGGCCTGCTGGAGCAGCACCTTGGTGGCGGCCGCCGCGCCCGCGTCCACCGCGAGCAGGGCGGCGGTCAGGTCGCGTACGGCGCCGTCCAGCTCGGCGGCCGGCACGACGGCCTGGGCGATGCCGAGGTCGCGGGCCTCGGCGGCCGAGACGGTGCGGGCGGTCAGGCAGATCTCCAGGGCGCGGGCCAGGCCGACGGTCTCGACCAGCGGCTTGGTGCCGGTCAGGTCGGGCACCAGGCCGAGCGCCGGCTCCTTCATGCAGAACGACGCGTCGTCGGCGGCGATGCGCAGGTCGCAGGCGAGCGCGAGCTGGAACCCGGCGCCGATGGCGTGCCCTCGCACCGCGGCGATCGAGACGATGGCCGGGCGGCGCAGCCACATGAAGCCGCGCTGGTACCCGGCGATCGTCTTCTCGGCCTCGTCGGGCGAGGCGTCCGCCGGGAGGGCGGGTTCCTCGCCGGGGATGCCCTCCGGGGTGAACGCGCGCAGGTCGATACCGGAGGAGAAGGACGGGCCCTCGCCGCGCACCACGACCACCCGGACGTTGGTCGGCAGCGTGTCGCCGATGCGGGCGAGCGCCCGCCACATTTCCGGCGTCTGCGCGTTGCGCCGCTCCGGGCGGTCCAGCGTGACCGTCGCGACCGCGCCGTCGAGCTCGAACCGGAGGCCGGAACCGGCCATGTCCTCCTGTGCAACTTTCATCATCGAGCTCCGTTCGATCCACGCCGTTCAGCCACGCTGTTCGAGCCACACCGCGGCGGGCGTCCGCGGCCACAGCCGCCGCACCCATAACGTGCGACCGCCGCCGTCGCCGACCCTACGGGGTCGGAGACGGCGGCGGTTCAGTGGTTGAGCGCTACGTAGCGGGGGGACAAGGTCAGGACTTCTTACCGCGGGTCGCACCACCGCGTCCGCGCAGGTTAACGCCGGACTCCGTAAGGATGCGGTGGATGAAACCGTACGACCGGCCGGTGGCGGCAGCCAGGGCGCGGATGCTCTCGCCGGAGTCGTACCTCTTCTTGAGGTCCGCCGCCAGCTTGTCGCGCTCGGCACCGGTCACGCGTGTGCCCTTCTTGAGGGTCTCGGCCACGAGTACCTCCCGTAGTGATGTGGTGACCGCTGCGTTATCTCTCGCCATGATCAGTCATTCCCGCCAGATCGGCTACCCACTACGCCAGAAAAGATCTGCTTCCTTGTCCCGGAGGCCATGCCCAGGTCAGGCAAGTGCCACCAGATCGGCAAACTCGTCACTCCAGATGTCCTCAACACCATCGGGAAGCAAAATGGCTCTTTCCGGTCGGAGTGCTTCCACCGCGCCTTCGTCGTGGGTCACGAGGACGATCGCTCCGGCGAACGTCCTGAGCGCCCGCAGGATCTCCTGCCGGCTGGCCGGGTCGAGGTTGTTGGTGGGCTCGTCGAGCAGCAGCACGTTCGCGCTGGACACCACCAGGGTGGCGAGCGCGAGGCGGGTCTTCTCCCCGCCGGACAGCACGCCGGCCGGCTTGTCCACGTCGTCGCCCGAGAACAGGAACGAGCCGAGGATCTTGCGTACGTCCACCTCGGGCAGGTCGGGGGCCGCCGAGCGCATGTTCTCCAGCACGGTCCTGGCGAGGTCGAGCGTCTCGTGCTCCTGGGCGTAGTAGCCGATGCGCAGCCCGTGCCCCGGGGTGACGGCGCCGGTGTCCGGCTGGTCGATGCCGGCAAGCAGCCGCAGCAGCGTGGTCTTCCCCGCGCCGTTCAGGCCGAGGATGACGACGCGGCTGCCCCGGTCCACGGCCAGGCTGACGTCCGTGAAGATCTCCAAAGATCCGTACGATTTGGACAAATCGGTTGCCACCAGCGGAGTCCGGCCGCAGGGCGCCGGCGCCGGGAAGCGGATCTTGGCCACCTTGTCGGCGCGCCGTTCGCCGTCCACCCCCGACAGCAGCCGGTTCGCCCTGCGCTCCATCTGCTGCGCGGCCTTGGCCTTGGTGGCCTTGGCGCGCATCTTGTCGGCCTGCGCCTGCAGCGCGGCCGCCTGCCGCTCGGCGTTCGTCCGCTCGCGCTTGCGCCGCCGCTCGTCGGTCTCGCGCTGGTCCAGGTACGCCCGCCAGCCGACGTTGTAGACGTCGAGCGCGCAGCGGCCTGCGTCGAGGTGGATGACCCGGTTGACGACGGCCTCGAGCAGCCCGACGTCGTGGCTGATGACGACGAGGCCGCCCCGGTGGGACCTGAGGAAGTCGCGCAGCCAGACGATGGAGTCGGCGTCCAGGTGGTTGGTCGGCTCGTCGAGCAGCAGCGTCTCGGCGCCGGAGAACAGGATGCGGGCCAGCTCGACGCGGCGGCGCTGGCCGCCGGACAGCGTGCGCAGCGGCTGGGACAGCACGCGGTCGGGCAGGCCGAGGCTGGCGGCGATCGAGGCGGCCTCGGGCTCGGCGGCGTATCCGCCGAGCACGTGCAGCCGCTCCTCGATGCGCCCGTAGGCACGGACGGCGCGGTCGCGCTCGGCGCCGGTCGCCGTCGCCATCGTCGTCTCGGCGGCCCGCAGGTCGCGTAGCAGCGCGTCCAGGCCGCGGGCGGACAGGATGCGGTCCATGGCCAGCACGTCGAGGTCGCCATCGCGCGGGTCCTGCGGCAGGTAGCCGATGCTGCCCGAGGTGGTGACCGACCCGGCCGCCGGCTGCGCCTCGCCGGCGATGACCTTGGTGAGGGTGGTCTTGCCGGCGCCGTTACGGCCGACGAGACCGACCCGGTCGCCCGGGCCGACCCGGAAGGTCGCGGCCTCGATCAACAGTTGTGGGCCGGCGCGCAGCTCGACGTCGGTCGCGATGATCACGGTGGGGTGCTCCTGGGGAAAGAAAAGGGGATCGGCCGACAGCACAACACGGCGCGCCGGACCGGTGAAGATCGCCCGCGACGCGCCGGGATCGGCCTATCAGCTCGGGAGCATGGAACGAGTATAGGAGATCGCGGCCGCCCGCCCGCCGCCGCCCCCCTGGGCTGCGACGATGCGCGACCACGCCGCGATGGCGGCGCCCAGCACCGCCCTGGCCCGCCGGTAGTCGGCCACGTCCAGCCGCTCGTGCGGGGTGTGGTCGAGCCGGGAGTCGCCGGGGCCGTAGGCCACCATGGGCACCCCGCGCCACGTGGTGGCCAGGGTGTTCATGTCGCTGCTGCCCTTCTTCGACACGTAGCGCGGCCGCTCGCCGGTAGTGCGGAACGCCTGCGCGAACGCCCGGACGAGCGCGCTGGAGCGCGGCGTCGCGACGCCCGGCGTGCAGCGAAGTACCTCGATGCGCAGCGGTGCGCCGCCGCCCTTCTCGACCCGCCCGACCAGCGCCAGCAGCTCGTCGACGTCCAGGCGTTGCGGCACCCGGATGTCGACGACCGCCTCCCCCACCTGCCGGTCGCCGCGGTTGCGGGCGTGGCTGGCGAGCACGGCGACGAGCGCGTCCTCGCTGAGCGCGCCGAGCTCGGCGCGCAGCCGGGCGACCGCGTCGTGCAGGCGGTCCGCCGCCGTGGTGACGCCCTTGCCGGCGGTGTGGGCCGTGTTCTCGGCCACCGTCATCCTGATCTTGCACAGGCCGTAATAGCCGACGGTCAGCCCGGCGGCGCCGCTCGGCTCGCCGATGACGACCGCGTCCGCCGGGTAGGCGTCGCGCACGGCGAACGCGCCGGCCGAGGTGAGCTCCTCCTCGACCGCGCCGACCACCCGGATCTCGACCCCGGGCGGCGGATCGAGCTCGGCCAGCGTCTCCAGGTAGCAGGCCAGGCTTCCCTTGGCGTCCACGCAGCCCCGGCCGGTCAACGTCGCGCCGTCCCAGCGCACCGGCCAGCGGTACGGCACCGTGTCGAGGTGGCCGAGCAGCAGCAGCCGGTGCGCGCCGCCGCTGCCGCGCGTCGCGACGAGGTTGCCCGCGCCGTCGACGGCGGCGTCCAGCCCCCGCTCGGCACACCAGCCGGCCAGGTACGCGGCGAGCTCGCCCTCGTCGCCGGACACCGACGAGATCTCCACGGCGCGGGTGAGCAGCTCCAGGTCGGGCGCGGGCGGCGCGGCCCGCCAGAACCTCGTCCCGCCGGCCGCGGACATGGTGTGCGGCCCGGTGACCGCGACGTCGCCGGTCCCCTTGAGGGCCAGCTCGGCGGCCCGCGCCTTCAGCCGCGCCTCGGGTCCGCCGAACCGCTCCCCCTCACCCGGGCCCACGTCGCGCCCGGCTCTGGTGGCCGGCCCAGCGACGGCGCCGCCGTGACCGGGATGGGCGGGCAGCCCGGCGGTGCCGGTGACGAACCTGACGTGGTCGGCGGCCAGCGCCCGCGCCGCCTTGGCGGCCAGCACGTCGGCCTGGGCGGCCGACGTGGACAGGCACACCGCGTCGAAGGCGGCCAGCAGGGCGGCCAGCCGCGCCGCGTCCACCACGGCGGGGGTGCCGCGGACCAGCCGCCCGGCACTGGCGTCCGCGGCCAGGACGGAAAGACCGCGCGCGGTCAGCGCGGCCTCGGCCCGGCCGGCCTGGCCGGCGACGACGACCAGCAGCCGGGCGCCGCGCCGGTGCCGTTCCGCGAGCTGGTCGGCGACCGTCCCTGCCGCCTCATCCGCCAGGCTCGCGCGCTCGAGCGCGACGACGTACAGCGGCGCGTCCTGCTGTGGCATGGCTGCTCCGTGCTGTCTCGGACGTTGCTGTCTCGGACGTTGCTGTCTCGGACGTTCCTGTCTCGGACGTTCCTGTCTCGGACGTTGTCGTGCCGGACCCGGCTGTGTCGGTCGCCTTCCGCCGGCGGGCCGCGGCGGCGCCGGCCGCGAGGCCGGCCAGCACCACGACGGCGGCCAGCCAGAAGGCGGCCGGGTAGCTCAGGCCGGCGACCAGGCCGCCGGCGAACCCGCCGATCCCGACGCCGACGTCGAAGAACGACGCGATCGCGCCGAGCGCGGCGCCGCGCTCTGCCGCCGGCACCGTGTCGATCGTGATGAGCGCCAGCGCCGGGTACAGCAGCGTGCACCCGGCGCCGGCCAGCAGCGCCCCGAGCGCGGCCCCCCACCACGCAGGCGCCGCCGCCACCAGTGCCAGTCCCGCGGCCTCGACCGCGCAGGAGGCACCGACGACAGGCAGCGGGCCGAACCGGTCGGGCAGCCGGCCGCCGGCCACCCTGACCGCCACGTAACCGCCGCCGAACACGCTCAACAGCACGCCCCCGCCGCCGATCCCGCGGGCGGCCAGCGCCAGCGCGCCGAACCCGGCGATCGTCGCGTACCCGTAAGCGCCGGCGCACAGTGCCAGGCCGGGCAGCAGGGCGGCCCGCGGCAGCAGCCTGCGGGACACCCCGGCGCCGAGCCGCGGTCCGCGCGGCAGGCGGGCGAGCAGCGCGGCCGCGGCCGCCGGGAGGGCCGCCGCGCAGGCCCAGACCCGCGGATAGGAGCCGGTCCGGTACAGGAGCTCCCCCACCGCGGGTCCCGCGGTCAGCCCGCCCCACAGCGCGAGGCCGTACAGGCCGATGATCTGGCCCCGCCGCTCCGCCGGGGCCAGCGCCACGGTCCAGACCGACCCGGCCGTGAACATCAGCGCCTCCCCCACCCCCATGACCATCCGTACCGCGAACAGCCCGGGCAGCCCGAGCGGCAGCGGGTATCCCCCGGCGACGGCGACCGCGAGCCCGCACCCGGCGATCATCACCGGGCGGGCGCCGAACCGCTGTGCCAGCCGGCCCGCGTACGGCCGCACCAGCAGCGCGGTCACGGCGGATGCGGTGAACGCGACGCCCACGGCGAGCGGCGGGCCGTGCAGCCGCTCGGTGACCAGCCGCGGGATCACCGGGATCGCCGCCCCGAACGCGGTGAACGTGCAGAACAGCGCGGCCACGAGCACGACGAAGGTCCGCGTCCACGACGACGCGGCCGGCGCCGCCGACCCCGCCACCCGCGTCACCCGATCCCCCGGGCCGCGCCGCCGTCGGCGAGCAGCACGCAGCCGGTGACGAACGACGCCTGCTCGCTGGCGAGGAAGGCGGCGAGCGCGCCGAAGTCCGCCGCCCGCCCGACCCGGCCGACCGGCAGCCGCTCGGCCACCTCGGCGACCGCCCGCTCCACGTCGGCGCCGAACTGCTCGTCCAGCGCGGCCGTACGGTGGAAGCCCGGCGCCAGCACGTTCACCGTCACGCCGCGCGGCCCGAGGCCGGGCACGAGGCCCTTGGCGAACCCCAGCAGCCCGAGCCTGGCCACCGCGGAAAGCCCGCTGGCCGGCAGCGGCTGCCGCACCGCCTCCGACGTGATCATGAGGATCCGGCCCCAGCCGGCCGCCGACAGGTGCGGCAGCGCGGCCAGGGTCACCGCCACGTGCGGGATCATCGAGGTGTCGAGCGCGGCGCGGTAGTCGGGCACGCCGAACGCGTCGACCGGCCCGTGCGGCACCCCGCCGGAGTTGGTCACCACGATGTGCAGGCCGCCCAGCTCCGCCGCGGTCCGGTCCACCCAGCTCGCGGCGGCCGCCTCGTCCCGCAGGTCGACCGGCGTGCTCACCACCTTGCCGGGACCGGCCCGGTCCACCTCGGCGTGCGCGCCGGCCAGCCGGCCGGGGTCGCGCCCGCACAGGGACACGTGGGCGCCCTCGGCGGCCAGCGTCCTGGCCACCGCGAGGCCGAGGCCGCTGCTCGAGGCGGCCACCAGCGCGATCTTTCCGTCCAGGCCGAGGTCCATCAGTACCGTCCGGTCGCCGCGTGCCGGTCCGGACCGCCGCGCCGCGCGGCGCGCCCGCCGGCGGGCGACCGGCCGATCAGCGGATAGCCGTACCGGCGCAGCAACGGCGCGGCGACGGCGGTGGCCACGACCTTGGCCGGCACCGGCAGCTCGGCGCGCCAGCGCTCGTCGGGTTTGATCGTCACGGTGCCCCTGGCCAGCCGGTCCGGGTTCCCTGTCACGGTGTGGTTGCCGCCCAGCGCCACCCGTCCGGCCGCGTCCACCGGCGGCTCGCCGTCCAGCCCGGCGAACCGCATCACCTGGGCGACGACGCCGCGCGGCCGGGCGGCCAGGTCCTCGTGCCTGATCCGCAGGTAGCGGCCGGCCGCGGCGGCGCCGACGAGGTCGGAGGCGAGGTTGAAGGCCAGCCAGTAGCCGCTGCTGTCCGCCGGCCCGCGCGGGTCGATGTAGCCCTTGGCCCGCCGGTAGGACAAGGCCGTGGCGCGCGGGTCGCGCACGACGTGCAGCACCCGGACGTCGAGGTCGCGCCGGCCGAGCAGCGCCGCCGCCTCGGCCGGGTACTTCGAGCCGTCCACGACCAGGCGGCCGCCGCCCCCGCGGCCGGCCACCACCCGGTAGAGCGCCGCCATCACGTCCAGCACCTCGCCGACCCCGTCCGCCGGTTCAGCCCCGCGCGCCTCGGCCAGCCTGGCCCGGGTGTGCCTGGTGCGCAGCAGGCCGCGCTGCCAGGCGACCACCTGGGCGGCCGGCGCGGCCACCTCGCCGAGCGCCCGCGCCCACAGCGCGCAGTCGAGCAGGTCATCGCCGCACCCGCACAGCGAGTTCGTCCCCGTCCGCAGCACGCCGTTGCGCCACAGGTAGTGCAGCTCCCCGACGTGCGCGACGCCCGGCAGCTCGCCGAGCACGTTGCCGAGCAGCGTGCTGCCGGTGCGCAGCCACCCGGTCAGGTAAAGCACGCGGACGGCGGTCACGGCGCGCCGCCCTCCCCCGGCTCCCGCCCGGCGGGCGACAGCAGGACGAAGTGCTGCGGCAGGTGCACGGCGAGGCCGGCCCTGGCGGTCGCCTCGATACGGTCGCCGCCGTCCGGACCGGCGTCGGCGCCGCCGCCACGGCGCAGCGCGAGCAGCGAGACGCCCGGGTCGAGCAGCGTCACCGCGGCACGGAAGTCGCCGAGCAGCACCTGGTCGCGGGCGATCATCCGCGTCCTTGACACCCGGATGCCGGCCTGGGCCAGCCTGGAGAGCGCGCCGTCCCGCACCAGCCGCCAGTACAGGACGGGATGGGCGACGATGCCGTCACACGACCCGCCCGTCTCCTCGACCTCGGCGGCGGCCGCCGTCAGCGCCCCCGCCGGGTCGGTGGCGAAGCTCCCGTCGTAGGACACCCGCCGGAGATCCGGCAGGCGCAGCAGACCGATGATCGCGCCGTCGGCCGTCCCGTGCAGCAGCGCCTCGTTCTCGACCGTGGACAGCCGTACCAGCACCCGGTGGTCCACGAAGGCGGCGAGCAGGGCCGGCTCGTCGAGCAGCCCCTTCGGCACGGGCACCGACGCGCGCAGGTCGGTCAGCTCGGCGGACAGGACGTCCGCGCGGAACGCCGCCTCCGGGCTGGTCGCGTACGACGTCCCGGACACCGGCCGGGCGCCGGAGGTGCTGCCGGAGGTGCCGGTGGTGGCGGAGGTGGCGGAGGTGCCCGAGGTGAAGGTCCCGGAGCCGGGCGGCGCCGGGGGCTCGTGGACGTACGGCACCGGGTGGTCCGGCACCGCGGCCGTCTTCAGCAGGTGCCGTACGGCATAGCGCGGCCTCGTGGCGAACAGCGGGAACGCGGCCGGCAGCGGCACCTGGAACGGCACCTCGACGTCGGCGCCGCCCTGCGCGCCGGCCACCGCCCAGGCGAACTCCTCGCCCGGGGTGCGCCGGGTCACGGCGGAGGCGGCCGCGGGCGGCTCGAGCTGGTCCGTGGTCATCTTCTCGCTTCCCCCTGGCGTCGGGCTCGATCGGCGGTAGCTCGATCGGCTAGCCAGTCAACGGGCCGGCGGGCCCGGCGGGGATCCGTCCGGGGATGGAAGCCCGTACGCCACCGCGTCCACCCGCGGCGCCGGAAACGCAGCGGGGCATCGACGCCGCCCGCCGCCGGTGGACGCAGCAACGACAGCCGCTGTTTATTGCCCCTGTTCAGCCCGCCGTGAGACCTTGCCAGGGCACTGAATCGGGCGGCCCAGGGGGGTCGCGGCCGCCGAGAGCCAGAGTCGGTACGTGCCGGTCCCCGGCCGCCGTGCTCCGTGGAGATGACCATGTCGATGACGCAGCAGCGCACGCCCGAGGGCGCCGCGGAGAGCTACCGCGCCCGCGGCTGGTGGCGGGACGGGACGTTCCTGGACGACCTGCGCGCGGTGGTCCGCCGCCACCCGGACCGGGCCGCGGTGATCTGCCGGCACGCCGACGGCCGCGCGCCGGAGACGGTGACGTACGGCGAGCTCGGCCGGCTGGTCGACCGGCTCGCCGCCGCGCTGGTGGGGCTCGGCGTGCGCCGAGGCGACGTGGTGACCCTGCAGCTGCCCAACTCCTGGCAGCTCGTCGCGATGTGCCTGGCCTGCGCGCGGGCCGGCGCGGTGCCAGGCCCGGTGGTACCGATCATGCGCAGGCGCGAGGTCGAGTTCATGACCCGGCTGACCGGCAGCCCCGTGTACGTCGCGCGGGCCTCCTTCCGCGGCTTCTCCTACGCCGACATGAGCGCCGAGGTGGCCGCCGCCGTGCCGACCCTGCGGCACCGGGTGCTGCTGGACGGCGCCGGGGTCGCCGGCGCGCTCGACTTCGCCCGCGACCTGCTCGGCGCCGACCGGCTGGGCGCGCACCCGCCGGCGGAGCTCGACGAACGCGAGAGCGGCCCCGACGACCCGGCCCAGGTCATGTTCACCTCGGGCACCACAGGCGAGCCCAAGGGCGTGGTGCACACCAACAACACGCTGTACGCGATGAACCGGGCCCAGGCCGAGGTGCTGCGGTTGGGGCCGGACGAGGTCACCGCGATGGGCTCCCCCACCACCCACCAGGCCGGCTACACCTGGAACTTCCTCATGCCGCTGCTGCTCGGCGGCACCTCCGTGCACGTGGACGCCTGGGACCCCGACCTCATGCTGCGCGTCATCGAGGAGGAGCGGGTGACGTTCTTCATGGGGGCGCCGACGTTCCTCGCCGACCTGATCGAGGCGCAGCGGCGGCGCCCGCGCGACCTGTCCGCGCTCCACACGTTCGCCACCGGCAGCGCGCCGATCCCGCCCGTCGTGGTCGAACAGGCCCGCGACGTGCTCGGCTGCCGCGTCTACGCGCTGTGGGGCATGACCGAGAACGGCTGCGTCACGATCACCCGGCCCGAGCAGCCGCCGCTGCGGGCGGCGGAGAGCGACGGCACCGCGGTCCCCGGGATGGACGTGCGCATCGTCCCCGACCCGAGCGTCGCCGCCGGCGGCGCTCCAGGCGCTCCAGGCGCCCCCGGCGACGTGGGCCGGCTGCAGGTGCGCGGCGCGAGCCAGTGCACCGGCTACTTCAACCGTCCCGAGGCGTACGCGGCCGCGCTCACCGGCGACGGCTGGTTCGACACCGGCGACCTGGCCCGCGACGACGGGCACGGCGGCATCCGCATCGCCGGCAGGGTCAAGGACCTCATCTCGCGAGGCGCGGAGAAGATCCCGGTGGTGGAGGTGGAGGCGGCGCTGCTGCGGCACCCGGCGGTCCGCGACGTCGCAGTCGTCGGCTACCCCGACGACCGGCTCGGCGAGCGGGCCTGTGCCGTCGTCGTCCCGGCCGCGGCGGGCGATGCGCCGGCCCTGGACGACCTCACCGGGCACCTGGACGCGCTCGGCATGGCCAAGCACTACTGGCCGGAACGGCTCGAGATCGTCGACGCGCTGCCGAAGACGCCGTCCGGGAAGATCCAGAAGTTCCGGCTCCGCGAGCTGCTGACGGCCGGACCAGGAGCCGGACAGGGAGCGGGGCCGGTCGCCGGACAGGGAGCCGGACCGGAGACGGAGGCGCGCTGATGGACTTCGAGTTCTCCGCCGAACAGCGGGCGCTGGCCGCCCGGACCCGGGCCTTCGCCGCCGACCGGCTGGCGCCGGCCGCGGCCGAGGCCGACCTGGCCGGCCGGCTGCGCCCCGACCTGTTCGCCGACCTGGCCGCCGCGGGCCTGTTCGCGCTGCGGGTCCCCGCCGACTGCGGCGGCCGGGCGGAAAGCGCGGTCGGCACCGGCATCGTGCTCGAAGAGATCGCCGCCGCCGACCTCACCGCCGGCTATCCGGTGCTGAACGCCGCCCTGGTCGCCGGGGTGCTGGACGCCAACGCCACGGGCGGGCAGCGGGCCCGCTGGCTGCCGCCGATCGCGCGCGGCGAGTCGATCATCGCGGTGTGCCTCACCGAGCCAGGCCACGGCAGCGACGCGGCGAACATCGAGCTGCGCGCCGAGCCGGCCGGCGACGGCTGGCTGCTGTCCGGGGAGAAGACCTCGACGATGCTCGGCATGTACGCCTCCCACGGCCTCGTCTTCGCCCGTACCGGCGAGCCGGGCGCGCACGGGGTGACCGCGTTCTACCTCGGGCTCGACGACCCGGGCGTCGGCCGGGTCCCGCTGCGCGACCTCGGCAGCCGCGCCGGCGGCCGGGCCACGCTGACGTTCGACGGCGTGCCGGCCGGCCCGGACGACGTGGTCGGCGCGCCCGGCAGAGGCTTCGTCGAGGTGATGCGCGGGTTCGACTACTCCCGCGCGCTCATCGCGCTGATGTGCGTCGGCGCGGCCGGCGCCGCGCTCGACGAGGCGCTGGCGCACGCGCGGGGGCGTCAGGCGTTCGGCGAGCCCATCGGCCGCTTCCAGGGCGTGTCGTTCCCGCTGGTCGAGCACGCCACCTTCCTGCACGCGGCGCGGCTGCTCGCCTACGAGGCCCTGTGGCGCAAGGACGCCGGACTCGACCACCGCACCGAGGCGAACATGGCCAAGTGGTGGGCGCCCAAGGCGGCCGTGGACGCGGCCCACCAGGCGCTGCTCACGCTCGGCCACCTGGGCTGGTCGGAGGACCGCGGGCTGGCCAGGCGGCTGCGCGACGTGATCGGCACCGAGCTGGCCGACGGCACGGCGAACGTGACCAAGCTCGTCGTCGCCCGGCAACTGCTCGGCCGCGAACACGCGCCCTAGGTGTACTGAGCCCCGCCAAACCCCGCGCACACGGCAGGAGAAGGAGACCGAGACGTGGCCAGCTGTCCAGAGTGCGAAGGAACCGTCGTCCTGACCGAACCGCCGCAGGCCAGCGAGATCGTCGAGTGCTCGGAGTGCATGGCCGAGCTCGAGGTCGTCACCGCGGAGCCGCTCACGCTGGCTCCCGCGCCGGAGGTCGAGGAGGACTGGGGCGAGTGACGGCCGTGCGCGTCGCCGTCTTCGCCTCCCGGGTGCGGGCCGACGAAAAACGGATCATGGAGGCGCTCGGCCGGCACGGCCTCCGGTACGAGCACGTCGACACCCGGGCCTACTGGAGCTTCGCCGGCGAGCCGCGGCCGCCGTGGTCGATCGTGCTCAACCGGGAGATCGCGCACACGCGCGCCGTCTACGCGGCCAGGATGCTGGAGGCGCTGGGCGGCACGGTGGTGAACTCGGCCGCGGCGACGGAGACCTGCGGCGACAAGTGGCGCACCTCGCTGGCGCTGCGCGCGGCCGGGCTGCCCACCCCGCGCACCGCGCTCGGCCTCACCCCGGACGCGGCGCTGGCCGCGCTCGAGGCGATCGGGTACCCGGCGGTGGTCAAGCCGCTGGTCGGCTCGTGGGGACGCCTGGTGACGCGGGTCCAGGACGGGCACATGGCCGCGACGGTCATGGAGTACCTCGACGTCCTGCCCGCCCCGCAGTCACGCATCGTCTACGTCCAGGAGCTGGTCGACAAGCCGGGCCGGGACATCCGGGTCATCGTGGTCGGCGGCGAGGCGGTGGGCGCGACGTACCGGCACGGCGACCAGTGGCGGACCAACGTCGCCCGCGGCGCCGAGAGCCGGCCCTGCCCGCTCACCGCCGATCTTGCCGGGCTCGCCGTGCGGGCCGCCGCGGCGGTCGGCGCGGACGTCGCGGGCGTCGACCTGGTCGAAAGCGGCGACGGCGAGCTCTTCGTGCTGGAGGTCAACCACGGGGTGGAGTTCTCCGGGTTCCAGCGGGCCGTCGGCGACCGGGTCGACGTGGCCGGCCGGATCGCCGGCCACGTCGCGGCGCTGGCGGAGCGGGCCGCGGCCGCCACGGATGCCCCGGATGCCGGGGACGCCGCGCCCGCCGCGTGGGCGGGCGCATGATCGAGGCGGCGGTGGTCGGGGCGTCCGGCTACATCGGCGGGGAGCTGCTGCGCATCCTGCTCGGGCACCCGCGCGTCCGGGTGGCGGCCGCGACGTCCGGCCGGTTCGCCGGGCGCCGGGTCGACGGCCGGCATCCCAACCTGCGCGGCCGGACCGACCTGACCTTCCTGCCCCTCGACCGCCTCGGCGACCACGACGTGCTGTTCCTCGCCACACCGCACCGGGAGACGATGCTCGGGATGCCGGACTTCCTGCGCCGGGCCGGGTGCGTGATCGACCTGTCGGCGGACTTCCGGCTGCGCGACCCCGACGTCTACGCCAGGTACTACGGCGTGCCGCACGCGGCGCCCGCGCTGCTGCCCACGTTCCGCCGCGGCCTGCCCGAGCTGTGGCGTGGTGAGCTGCGGGCGGCCGACCGGATCAGCGTGCCCGGCTGCATGGCCACGGCCGCGATCCTCGCGCTGGCCCCGGTCGCGGACGGCGGGCTCGCCGCCGGCGCGGTGACGGTGGACGCCAGGACCGGGTCGAGCGGCGCGGGCGCGGCGGCCGGCGCGGACGGCGGCGCGGCCAACGCCCACGCCGAGCGCAGCGGCGCGCTGCGCGTGTTCGCGCCGACCGGGCACCGGCACCAGGCCGAGGTCGCCCAGGCGACCGGCCTCGCCGTGCGGTTCGCCGCGACCGGCGTCGAGGCGGTCCGCGGCGTGCAGGTGGTCTGCCGGTTCGCCCTCGTGGCGGGCGCGGACGAGGCGGCGGTCCGGGCGGCGTTCAGGCAGCGGTACGCGGCCGAGCCGTTCGTGCGGATCGTCGCGCACCGCCGCGGTTTGTACCGCTATCCGGAGCCGAAGATCTTGAGCGGGTCGAACTATTGCGACGTGGGGTTCGCCGTGGACGCCGAGGCCGGCGAGGCCACGGTGATCGGCGCGCTGGACAACCTCGTGAAGGGCGGGGCCGGCAACGCCGTGCAGTGCCTCAACGTCCGCTTCGGCTGGCCGGAGCCGACCGGCCTGGAGTTTCCCGGGCTGCATCCCAACTGACCGACTGACGAACTGACCGACTGACGAACTGACGAACTGACCTGCACCTGCTGACCTACTGAACCGGAGGGTGGAACGCGGTGAACGCGGCTGTGGTGGTGGTCAAGTGCGGCGGCAACGGCGCCGTCGACTCCGGCGCCGTGTGCGCCGACGTGGCGGAGCTGGCCGCCGCCGGGCGGCAGGTGGTCCTCGCGCACGGCGGTTCGGCCGAGATCGACGGGCTGTGCGACCGGCTCGGCGTGCCGCGACGCCGTCTCGTGGCGCCGGACGGGGTGACCGCCCGGCACACCGACCGCGCCGCGCTGGAGGCCGTCCAGCTCGCGCTGGCCGGTCTCGTCAAGCCGCGCCTGGTGGCCGCGCTGGTCGCGGCCGGGGTGCCGGCCGTGGGGCTGACCGGCCTCGACGGCGGGCTGCTGCGCGCCAGGCGCAAGGCCGCGCACCGGGCGGTCGTGGACGGGCGGCGCGTGGTGGTGCGCGACGACCACAGCGGCCGCGTGGTCGCCGTCAACGACGAGCTGCTGCGAACCCTGCTGCGGGCCGGCCTGCTGCCTGTCGTGTCGCCGCCCGCGCTGGCCGAGGACGGGCGTCCGGTGAACGCCGACGCCGACCGCGCGGCGGCCGCCGTCGCCGGCGCGCTGGGCGCGGCGGCGCTGGTCCTGCTGACCGGGGCGCCCGGCGTGCTGGCCGACCCGGCCGACGAGCGCTCGGTGCTGGCCGGCTGCGCCGTGCCGGCCGCCGGCCCGCCGCCGCATCGCGGCGGCGGGATGGGCATGAAGCTGATCGCGGCCAGGGAGGCGCTGCTGGCCGGGGTGCCGCGGGTGCTCATCGGCGACGGCCGGCGCCCGCGGCCGGTGCTCGCCGCGCTGTCCGGCCGGGCCACCCGGATCACCCTGCGGGCGGCGGCATGACGGGAACGGGCGTACGGGACGCGGGCGCACCGGACGCGGAACTTCGCGGCACAGCGCGGCTGGCCGGGCACGCGGCCCGGATCAGGGAGCGGATCGTCGAGATGTGCGCCGGCGACGAGGGCGGCCACCTGGGCGGCTCGATGTCGCTCGTGGAGATCCTGGTGGCGCTGTACTTCGACGTCATGCGCGTCGACCCGGCCGCGCCCGCGGCGCCCGGCCGGGACATCCTGCTGCTGAGCAAGGGCCACGGCGCCATCGGTCTTTACGCGACGCTCGCCGAGCGCGGCTTCCTTCCCGCCGAGCGGCTGGCCGGCTACGGCCGGGCGGGGGACGGCGCGCCGCCGCTGTCGGCGCATCCGGCCGCCGACGTGCCCGGGGTGGAGATGCCGTCGGGGTCGCTGGGGCACGGGCTCCCCCTCGGGGTCGGCTTCGCCGTCGCCGCCAGGCTCGACGGGTCGGCCCGGCGCTGCTTCGTCGTCCTCGGCGACGGCGAGCTCCAGGAGGGCTCGGTATGGGAGGCCGCGATGGCGGCCGGCTCGCTCGGCCTCGACCGGCTGGTGGCGGTGGTGGACCGCAACGGGTTGCAGATCACCGGGCGTACGGAGGACGTCGTGGCGCTGGAACCGCTCGCCGACCGGTGGCGCGCCTTCGGCTGGACGGCGCAGGAGGTCGACGGGCACGACCTGGCCGCGCTCCGCGCCGCGTTGCGGGCTGCGCCGGCGGCGCCCGGCCGGCCCACCGTCGTGATCGCGCACACCGTCAAGGGCCGCGGCCTGCCGTTCGTCGAAGGGCAGCCGCGCAGCCACTACGCCCGCCTCGGCGACCGGCAGCGGCTGCGGGCGCTGGCGGCGCTGCGCCGGGCCGGCGCATGACGGCGCCGAGATCGAGCCGCGAGGCCTACCGGGACCTGCTCGCCGCGCTGCTGCCGGCCGACGACCGGCTGGTCTGCCTGGACAGCGACACCGGGCTGTTCAGCGGCGTGGACTTCGGCCCCGCCGCGGCGCGCTACGTCAACCTGGGCATCGCCGAGCAGAACCTCATGGGTGTGGCGGCCGGCCTCGCCGCCTGCGGGCGGATCCCGTTCGTCAACACGATGGCGACCTTCGCCACCACGCGGGCGCTGGAAACCATCAAGATCGATATCGCGATGAACAACCTGCCCGTCCGGATCGTCGCCACGCACGGCGGGCTGTCGGCCGGGCACCTCGGCCCGACCCACCACTCGCTCGAGGACGTGGCGATCATGCGGCTGCTGCCGAACGCGACGGTGCTCGTCCCGGCGGACGCGCCGGCGGCCGAGTCGCTCATCAGGCAGAGCCTCGACCTGCCAGGACCTGTGTACGTGCGGCTGGGCCGGTCGGCCACTCCCGAACTGCCGGCGGGCGCGGCCGCGCCGCGGATCGGGCGGGCTCAGGTGCTCAGACGCGGCCCCGACGTCACCCTCGCCGCCTGCGGCCCCTACCCGGTCCTGCTGGCGCTGGCGGCGGCCGACGAGCTCGCCGCTCTGGGCGTCGGCGCGACCGTGCTCAACCTGCACACGATCAAGCCGCTCGACGTCACCGCCGTGGTCGCCGCGGCCACCACGACGAGGGCGATCGTCGCCGTCGACGAGCACTGGCCGGCGGGCGGGCTCGGCTCGGCGCTGGCCGAGGTGGTGGCGGAACTGGCCCCCACCCGGGTGCTGCGGGTCTGCGTACCCGACGCGTTCGTCGCCGGGACAGGAGGGCAGCGGCACCTGCTCGACCGGACGGGCGTCACCGGCGCCGCCGTCGTGGCCAGGGCGCGGGAGGCACTCGGCCGGGTTTCGGCGACCTAGGCGTGTCCTAGGAGGCCGACGGGCCTGCGTGGTCGCGCGGCACCGACGCCATCAGCCCGGCGCGGTAGGCGAAGGAGACGAGCTGGGCCCGGTCCTTGAGGTCGAGCTTCGTGCGCAGCCGGTGCAGGTACGTGCGTACGGTGCTGATGCCGATATAGAGGTCCCTGGCGACGTCTTCCGTCGACAGTCCCTGGGCGATGAGCAGGAGCACCTGCCGCTCCCGCGGCGTCAGGTCCGGCACCGCGGGGCGGGCCGCGCCCACGGGGCCGTGCTGGCGGAACCAGGTGACCAGCCGCTCGGTGACCTCGGGCGCCAGCATGGTCTGGCCGCGGGCCACCGCGCGGATGGTGGCCAGCACCTCGTCCCGGCTCGCCTCCCCCGTCAGCACGCCGTTGGCGCCGGCCCGCAGCATGTCGGTGACCATCTGGTCGGTGAAGCTCATGCCGAACACCACGACGCGGGGCGGATCGTCGAGGTTCTCCTTGTGCATCCGGCGGAGGAGTTCCAGGCCCGAGATGCCGCGGAGCGAGATGCCGACGATCACGACGTCCGGATGGTCGCTGCGGATGATCATGATCGCGTGAAATCCGCTGTCCGTCGTCTCGAGCACCTCGATGTCCGGCTCGGCTTCGAGAATGCTGCGTAGCCCGTCCCGGACGATCAAGGTCTCCTGGCAGATGAGAACTCTCAGGGGCATGACGCGCGATCTCCTATGACCAGCCGCTCATCCGGAGTCCGGACCGGCCATGACGCAGCTCGTCAAAGACCGCGGGAAAACCGCATCATCGCCGTTGAGCAGAGCATGCCACGCGACCCAGTCCGATGTGTCACCTTTATTCGACAATTAGGAAGAACCTCTTGTCGGATATTGTCGCACGCATGTTACTAAATCACCAAGATATGAAAATAACTTTCTAGAAGGGATTTGCCCTGGTGGGGGCATATCGTTTCGACGCGGTTGACAAGATCGTTGCTAACCTTTACTTGTTCGGTTGACCGCCAACTCCGATTCGAACCTGCGGAATTAGGCGCTTTCCGGCGCGGGCCGCGGCGGCGCCGCCGGCGGGGTGCCGTCGAGCTGCCGCCACACCTTCCCGACGAACGGCGCCAGGCACACGGTCAGGTACAGCAGACCGAAAACGAGCAGGCTCGCGGTCAGCCCCGCCGCGCCGGCCAACGCGCCGGCCAGCAGGCCCCCGACGGGCATCCCGGCGAACGCGCCCGCGTCGCCGGCGCCCATCACCCTGGCCCGCAGCCGCGCCGGGATGCGCTCGAACTCCACGACGCCGATGAGCGGGTTCAACGCCCCGGCGAGCAGGCCGCAGACCGCCTGCGTGCCGACGAGCAGCGGAAACGCCGCCCCCGCCGCGAAGACGAAGCCGCGCGGCACACCGGCGGCGAGGAAGCACACGGCGTAGGTCCGCCATCGCGGCAGCCGGGCGCCCACCGCCCCGTACACGAGCGCGCCCACCATCGCGCCGGCGCCGGGAAGCCCCATCAACAACCCGAGGGCGCGCGGGTCGCCGAGCGAGTCCCGCGCGTACAACGGCAGCAACACCTGGTTCCATGCCGCGTCCAGCGTGTTCGTGGCCAGGACCATCAGCGTGATGGCGCGCAACACAGGTTCGCGCCACAGGAACGCCAACCCCTCCTTCAGCCGCGCCAGATAGCCACCGCCGACCGGACCGGCGTCCTGCCCGGCCGCGACGTGACCGGGTGGGCGCGGCACCCCGACGCCGATGAGCGCGGCGGACACGGCGAACGTCGCCGCGTCCGCGTACAGCACCGCCACGGGCCCGAGCCGGGTGCCGCCGAACACCGCGATGAGCACCCCGGCGAGCGGCGCGCCGGCCATGCGGGCGCCGCGCGACACCGCGTCGAAGCCGGCCGTCGCGCGTTCCATCCGTACCCCGCCGGCGACGGCGAGCGCGGGCACCAGGGCACGGCGCGCGGTCTCGCCGGGGGCGGCCAGCAGCCAGCGGCCGAACAGCAGGGCCAACAACGGCGCGAACCCGAGCCCGACGGTGCCGAACAGCACCGGGACCGTCGCGGCCAGCAGCCCGCCGGCGAGGTCGCACAGGACGCTCGAGCGCCGGTGCCCCACCCGGTCGACGATCGCTCCCCCGAAGAACGCCGAGATCACGAGCGGCAGCAGCGACGCGAACGCCGCCAGCCCGGCCCGTTCCGCGCTTCCCGTGGTGGCCAGCACGAACCAGGGAATGGCCACGGTCGTCATCGTGGTGCCGGTGATCGACACCGCCTCGCCGGCCAGCAGGCACCACAGGCCCCGCCTGGCTCCCCGCCGCCCGCTCACCCGGCCGGTTCCCGGGGCGTCCGGCGCGGGAAGGCGTGCAGGTTCACGACGACCTGCTCGGCGCCCGGCTCGGCCGCGGGCGACTCGCTGTAGCGCCTGAGCACCGCCTGCATCTCGTCCCTGAGCTCGGCCAGCCCGTCCGCGGTCAGCGACAGCGACCAGTCGCTGAGGTCGGCGGCCTCGACCCAGCTCTTGTCCCACTCGGTCCGCTCGGCGAGCCACGTCTCGACCCGGCGGAACTGGGTGCGCAGCACCTCGCGCAACCATCCGTCGAGGAGTCCGCGCAGCTCGGGGTCGTAGATGAAGTCGGTGTCCCGCCACTCGGTGGCGCGGTGCGCCGACCGCCACCACCGTTCCCGGCCCGGGCTCGCGGGCCGCGGATCGTCCTCGATGAACCCGTACGCGGCGAGCCGGCGCAGGTGGTAGCTGGTGGCGCCGCTCGACTCGCCGAGCCGGCGCGCCAGCTCCGTCGCCGTGGCCGGCCCGTCCTTGCGCAGCAGGCCGAGCAGCCGGACGCGCAGCGGATGCGCGAGCCCGCGCAGCCGCCGGGGGTCGAGTTCGACGGCGTCCGCCATGAGATGTCCTCCAGGGCGCAAAGGTTCCTTTGCAAAGAAAGCTTTGCACACTCGCCCAAAACCGGCAACATAGGCGATATCGCCGGTAGGGGTCTCGGGTGTCAGTGGTTGGGTCCAGGATGGTCAGGCAACCGACGTACGGAGGAGATGACATGGTTGAGGTGACGAGCAACGCGCCGAACGGCACGCCGAACTGGGTGGATCTCGGCGTCCCCGATCTGAAGCGCGCCGAGGAGTTCTACCGCGCGGTGTTCGGCTGGGAGTTCGAGGAGGGGACGGAGGAGACCGGCTACTACACGATGTGCCTGCTGCACGGGAAGCCGGTCGCGGCGATCATGCCGAACCCCGACCCGACCGCCACCACGTCCTGGTGGAACACCTACTTCGCCACCGACGACAGCGACGGCGCCGCCAAGCGGATCGCCGACGCCGGCGGCACGGTGGTCATGGAGCCGATGGACGTCCCAGGCGCCGGCCGCCTGGTGATGGCCCTCGACCCGCACGGCGGGCAGTTCGGCCTCTGGCACGGCAGCGGCCACATCGGCACCTACTACCGCGACGAGCCCGGCGCCATGACCTGGTCGGAGCTCGAGACGCCCGACACCAAGGCGGCGAGCGAGTTCTACGGCACCGTGCTCGAACGGCCGGTCGCGTCGATGAACGTGCCCGACTTCGACTACCTGACCGTCAACGTCGACGACGAGCCGGTCGCCGGGCTCTGGGGGCAGCCGGAGCGCGGCACATCGCGCTGGGTGACCTACTTCGCCGTCGACGACGTCGACGCCGCGGTCCAGGCCGCCACCGATGCCGGCGGCACCGTCGAAAAGCCCGCGCAGGACTCACCGTACGGGCGGTTCGCGGTGCTCCAGGACCCGTTCGGGGCCGCGTTCTCCGTCATGAAGCTGCCCGAGGACGCGCAGGGCTGACCCGTTCACGGGTCAAGCGGGGAGGTCTCACCAGGGGTCAGGCACGGGGTGTGTCGCGGGGTGTGTCGCGGGGGTCTTCATCGGGGTCCATCAGGGTTCAGCAGGCGGATCCGTACCGCGCGGAAGTGCCGGGGCGCCTCCCGGAGCACGGCCGACCCCGGGTCGGGGACGCTGAGGAAGCGGTCCACGGCCAGCGCGAACAGCGGCGCCAGCCGGGGGTCGTCGCGCAAGGCGGCGATTGCCCGCCGGTCGCCGCCGAGGACGACGGCGTCCAAGCGCCTCTCGTAAGGGCCGAGCAACAGGGCGGCGGTGTCCGCGGCGGCGGACACCGCGACCCTGGCCTGGTTGTCCCTGCGGCGGGCGAACCGCCGCTGTGACCAGCCGCCGGCGCTGCTGCGGCCGTGCACCGGCCTGGACCCCGTCTTGGAGATCATCAGCCGTTCCCCGTCGAACGCGCCGACCGCGTAGCCGCCGAGCCGGACGAGGATCACACCGACGAGCCGGTCGGCGGCGGCGTGTGCGGCCAACGCGACCGCCGTACGCCCCGCGTCGTCCGCCCCGCGGCCGGCGCCGGCGGTGGCTACGGCGGCGGTGGCGACGGAGGCACGCAGCGGCGGGAACGGCACATGGCACTCGGCGACGGCGC
>DASUWU010000121.1:0-14435 GCA_036378315.1 Streptosporangiaceae bacterium
CGCAGGGACCGGCAAGTGTGACCGATCGAGATCGAGCTGTGGAACTCCATCACGGAGCGTTCTTTCCTTTCGGACTCAAAGAATACAGGCTGCGGC
This sequence comes from Streptosporangiaceae bacterium, assembly GCA_036378315.1. GTDB lineage: Bacteria > Actinomycetota > Actinomycetes > Streptosporangiales > Streptosporangiaceae > CALAED01. Next base: position 97 of record DASUWU010000121.1, read on the forward strand.
GATTTCTGCGCGACCCTGGGAGCGGTTCTTTCTGGAGACGGGTGACTCGGCCAGGCGTGCAACTGTTCCGGTTGGTTCTTTTTCAGTTCGGCTCACTGGCTCCCATCTGCGGGTTCGCGCTCATCGCGATGACTGTGCTGCCGCGACGATTCCAGGTGTTACCAGGCACGTTTAATGATTTCGCCGCGCTGCTGCTGGGGTTCCTGCTCATGGCGGCAACGGTCTTAATCATCGTGGAAGCGGTGTACGGATACGCGGTACTCGGTTCGTACAGCGCTTTCCATCTCCTCGACCCTCAGCGCGCCGAGCCAGGACGGCGCCTGGTCGGCGAGCTTCAGGTGTTCATTGGGATATTGATGACGGCTCTGCTGAGTGCCGTCGGTGTTGTGTATTTCACGAGCGTCCGGTTCGGCGGCTACGAACAAATGGCCGGGAGTGTCACAACGCCCACCCAGATCGCGGGCCGTGTCGCCGACAGCGCCTACTACACCTTCATGGCCTTCCTCGGCTCGGGTGAGGCCGGGCCGCGCAGCATCTCGGCGAAACTCGTTACCGGCATGCTCGGCATGGAGGGATTTTCGCTGCTCGTGCTCGTACTCGGAATGCTCGCCTCGACGAGTCTTCCGCCCGCACCTACCCATCGTGCGGCGCCGAGCGACCCGCCGACCGGAGGCGGCGCCACGCGACACAGAACAATGACAACTCGCTGGCTGATCTACGGCGCACTCACCGGGCTGGCAGTGGCCGCCGCCATCCGGCATACGAAATACCGGAAACCAACCAACCGCTGATGAAGCCGTCGCGGAGATTGACGGTAGGCAGTGCGTGCGGCGCTCGCAGGGCCGAAAATCTTGGCTGGCCGCCGTGGTTGCTTCAGAACGCTCTCGCGTGCGTCGCCTACGTGGCAATCGTCCCGGAGACCAGGACTTCTCTCCCGATGGCATGAAACGCCCTGTAACAAGCTGTGACACATCCGGCAACGCGGGCGCCAGGTCGGTCATTTGGGTTGGCGCTTGTCACGGGCGTAGATGATTTTCGGTTTCCCGTCTCCGGGGCTGCGGCGGTCCAGCTCGAACAGTGTCGTCGCGGCCATCAGGTCGCTGAGCTTGGTGTAGCCGTAGTTGCGTGAGTCGAAGTCGGGGCGTTGCTTCGTGATGATGTGGCCGACTGTCGCGAGGGCGGCCCAGCCGTCGTCGTCCGAGGCGCCCTCCACCGCGTTTCGGAGCTGGTTGACCAGCGCGGTGTCTCGCTTGAGCGTGGCGGCTGAGGTGCGCGGCGTCGGCACGGGCACCGCACCGGGCGTGGTGGCGGCGGTCGGGGCATACACGAGGTTCTCGATGTAGATGAACTTGTCGCACGCCGCGACAAACGGTTTGGGCGTCTTCCGTTCACCGAACCCGTACACCGTCAGCCCTGACTCGCGGATCCTGGCCGCGAGGCGGGTGAAGTCGCTGTCGCTAGAGACGATGCAGAACCCGTCGAAGCGCTCGGAGTACAGCAGGTCCATGGCGTCGATGACCATCGCCGCGTCGGTGGCGTTCTTGCCGCTCGTGTAGGCGAACTGCTGGATCGGCTGGATCGACTGGGTCAGCAACTGCTCCTTCCAGCTCTTGAGGCTCGTGCCGGTCCAGTCCCCGTAGGCGCGCTTGACGTGGGCGGTCCCGTACTTGGCGACCTCGGCCAGCAAACCCTCGGTGATCGCGGGCGAGGTGTTGTCCGCGTCGATGAGCACCGCGAGCTTGGCGGCGTTCTCCACCTCCATGCCGGCCTCCACGCACTGCCTGCTACGGGCTCCCTCGTCTTCAATCTAGACGGTACGCAAGCCATCGAGCGCGGCAACGGGCTCGGCTGCGTCGGCGCCCTCTTCCGCTGCGTCCGCGGCGTCCTGGCCGATGGGACGTACGTGGCGGAGCGCCACGGCGACGGTGACGGCGACCGCGGCCAGCAGGACGGCGCTGAGGCCGGCGACGACGTGCAGCCCCGAGGTGAAGGCCGCGCGGGCCGGGTCGAGCAGTGCCGCGGCGGCGTCCGCCGGAAGGTGGCCGGCCGCGGTGACGGCGCCGGTGAGGCTGTCGTGGCCGGCGCGGACCGCGTCGCCCGGGACGCCGGCCGGCGCGTGGCCGGCGAAGTCGGCCCGGTAGACGGCGGCGCCGATGCTGCCGAGCGCGGCGATGCCGAAGGCGAAGCCGAACTCCCCGGCGGTCTCGTTCAGGGCCGCGGCCGATCCGGCCTTCTCCGGGGGAGCCGAGCCGACGACCAGGTCGGTGCCCAGGACCACGAGCGGACCCGAGCCGAGGTTGATCAGGGCGAACCCGGTGACCACCGCCGGCAGTCCTGAGGTCGCGCCGGCCCGTGCGATCGACAGCAGGCCGGCCGCTGAGACCAACAGGCCGGCGCCGATCAGCACGGCCGGGCGGAACCGCCGGGCGAGCAGCGGTGAGACCTGCGAGCTCACCGTCATCGCGGCCACCGTGGGGAGCATCCACAGCCCGGCGTGCAGCGGGGACAGACCCCTGACGAGCTGGAAGTACTGCGTGATGAACACCATGATCGCGCCGGCCAGCAGCGTGCAGAACATCATGCCGCCCAGCGCCGCGCTGAACGCGGGCGTACGGAACAGCCGGAGGTCGAGCAGCGGGTCGGCGAGCCGGCGCTGCCTGCGGACGAACGCGACGCCGACGGCGAGACCGGCCACGAGGGCGGCGACCGGCACCGCGCGCCAGCCGTCCCTGGCCAGCTCCTTGAGGCCGTAGACGGCCGGCAGGATGGCCGCCAGCGACAGCACGACGCTGGTCAGGTCGGGCCGGCCCGCCGCCGGCCGGCGGTACTCGGGCAGCAGCGGCGGCCCGGCCACGAGCAGCACGGCCATCGCGGGCACGCCGAGCAGGAACACCGACCCCCACCAGAAGTGCTCGAGCAGCGCGCCGCCGGCCAGCGGCCCGATGGCGGCACCGGACATGAAACACACGAGCCAGACGCCGATGGCGGTGGCGCGCTGCTTGGGGTCGCGGAACATGTTGCTGATCAACGCCATGGTGGACGGCGCCAGCGTCGCCCCCGCGACGCCCAGCACCGCGCGGGCTGCGATCAGCGTCTCCGGGCTCGTCGAGTACGCGGCGAGCACGGATGCGCCGCCGAACGCGGCGGCGCCGATCAGCAGCAGCCGCCGGCGGCCGATCCGGTCGCCGACCGTGCCCATGGTGACCAGGAAGCCGGCGATCATGAATCCGTAGACATCCATGATCCACAACGTCTGGGTAGCGCTCGCGCCGAGCGCCGCGCTGATGTGCGGCAGCGCCAGCAGCATCACGAACACGTCGATGGACACGAGCAGCGTCGGCAGCGCCAGCACGGCCAGGCCGATCCACTCGCGTCGTCCCGCTCTCTCCATGGGAGCCTCCTCGGTTGGGTGCTTCTCGCCGGAGACGTCGGAGCCGACGCGGGATTCTCGACATGTCCGCCGCGGCTTCTTCGCGTCCTTTCTCCGGCCACCCTCGCGGCAGCGCGCGGCGCACATCGGGGCACTTCGGACGCATCAGCCGACAGGCCGGTGCGTGCGTCAACAGGCGCTGTCCTTGGCCGGTAAGGTCGCGTATATGCCGAACGTGTCAGCCGGCGGGGGAGACCCCGCACCGCCTCACGACCACGGCGACGGTCGGCTGCTGGCAGGTCGCTATCGACTGTTGACCCCGGTGGGTCACGGCGGCATGGGCACGGTCTGGCACGCCCACGACGAGGTGCTCGGCCGTGACGTGGCGGTCAAGGAGGTCATCCTGCCGCTGGGGCTGAGCGCCGACGAACGCGAGGTCCACCACAAGCGCACCTTCCGCGAGGCCAGGACGGCGGCGCGGCTCGCCCATCCCGGCGTGGTCACGGTGTTCGACGTGGTCCAGGAGGACGGCCGGCCGTGGATCATCATGGAGCTCATCACGGCGCCGTCGCTCGACCAGGTCATCAAGGAGCAGGGCCGGTTGCCGCCGCGCCGCGCCGCGCAGATCGCGAGGCAGATGCTCGGCGCGCTGCACACCGCGCACGAGGCCGGGGTGTTGCATCGCGACGTGAAGCCGAGCAACGTCCTCGTGGCGCCCGGCGACCGCGCGGTGCTCACCGACTTCGGCATCGCCACCGCCGCCGGCGACGTCACCCTCACCCAGACCGGCCTGGTCATGGGCTCGCCCGCGTACATCGCGCCGGAACGGGCACGCGGCCGCACCGCCGGCCCGGCCAGCGACCTGTGGTCGCTCGGCATCACCATGTACGCGATGGTCGAGGGCGGCTCGTCGCCGTACGAACGTTCCGAGCCGATGGCCTCGCTCATCGCGGTGATCTCCGAAGATCCCGAGCCGCCGGCGCACGCGGGGTCGCTGCGTCCGATCATCGACGGGCTGCTCCGGAAGGATCCGGAGGCGCGGATGTCGGCGCTCGAGGCGGGGGCGCTGCTCGACCAGGTCGTGCGCGGGCTGGCCATCACGCGACGCACCACCCTGCCGCTGGCGCCGGTGCCAGAACCCAGCCGGCCCACCACCGTCCTGAAGGCGCCGGGCGCCGATGTCCCCCGGCCGGCGCCGCCCGCCGACGCGCCGGCGGACGCGCCCGCGGACGGCACCCCGGTCGACGGAACCGCCGCTGAGGAGATCCCGGCCGACGAGATCCCGCCTGGGCAGGCCCACATCGAGCAGGCGGCCGCCGACACGGCCCCCGCCGACACGGCCCCGGCCGGCGACGCCGCGGCCGGTGAGCCGCCCGCCGCCTCATCCGCCGGGTCGCCCGCCGGGTCGACCGCCGCTCCCGGCCCGCTGCCGGACGCGGAGCCGACGGTCGAGTCCGCCGTGGCGACCGCCGGTGCGCCCGCGAAGCACGACGGCGGCGTCGCGGCCCCCGAGCCGACCGAGCCCGTGCGGCGGCCGGCGTGGGGCAGGACCGCCCTCGTCATCCTCGCGATCGCGCTGGCCGCGCTGCTGACCCTCGGCATCTGGGCGCTGGTGAGCAGGAACGCGGAGAAGGACGGCTCGGGCGCGGCGCGGCGATCGCGCTCGCCGGCCACCACCTCGTCCGGCCGGGCCGCGGCGCCGCAGAGCCCCGCCGCTCCGGCCACCCGGACCGGGACGGCGAGCCAGACGGCCGGGCGGTCGTCATCGCCGGCCGTCGCCGCCGGCTTCCGCCGCCACACCGACCCGACCGGGTTCGCCGTCGACGTGCCGGCGAACTGGACCGGCCCGGAGCGCCGCAGCGGCGGCGTCTTCTTCTACTCGCCCGACCGGCAGAGCTACGTCCAGATCGACCAGACCGACCACCCCCACCCGAGCGCGCTGGCCGACTGGCAGAACCAGGAACGCGACGCGCCCGCCCGGTTCGCCGGCTACCACCGGATCAAGCTGGGGCCGACCGGCGACCAGCCGCCGGTGCCCGACACGGGCGACGGCAGCAAGTCAGCCGACTGGGAGTTCACCTGGGGCAGCGGCGCCGCCACGAAGCACGTCCTTGACCGCGGTTTCGTGACCGGCGGGCACGCGTACGCGATCCTCGTCTCCGCTCCCGACAGCGGCTGGGCGGCGACGATCGACCGCCTGCACACCGTCTTCGCGTCGTTCCGTCCGGCCCAGTAGAGTGCAGAACGCCCCCCGGCGGGACACACCGTAGGCGGGGAGTAACCGGCATCGGGGACCATCGAGGATATGGGCGAGGGTCAAGGCCAGGGTCGCCTGGTCGGCGGGCGCTACCGGCTCACCGCCGTGGTTGGCCGCGGCGGCATGGGCACGGTCTGGCGCGCCCACGACGAGCTCCTCGACCGCGACGTCGCGGTCAAAGAGGTGCTGCTGCCGCCCGGCCTCGAGGCGAACGAGCGCGACATCATCTACCAGCGCACCTTCCGCGAGGCGCGGGCATCGGCGCGGCTGAACCATCCGGGCGTGGTGACCGTCCACGACGTCGTCCGCGAGGACGGCCGCCCGTGGATCATCATGGAGTTCGTCCACGCCCGCCCGCTGCAGGACATCATCGACTCCGACGGCCCGTTGCCGCCCCGCCGGGTGGCCGAGATCGGCATGCAGCTGCTCGAGGCGCTGACCCACGCGCACGCCGCCGGCATCCTGCACCGCGACGTCAAGCCGAGCAACGTCATGATCGCCGAAGACGGGCGGGCCGTGCTCACCGACTTCGGCATCGCGCAGATGCCGGGCGAGGTCACCTTGACCCAGACCGGCCTCGTGATGGGCTCGCCCGCCTACATCGCCCCCGAGCGGGCGCAGGGCGACAAGGCCATCCCCGAGTCCGACCTGTGGTCGCTCGGCGCGACGCTCTACACCGCGGTCGAGGGCCGCTCGCCGTACGAGCGCGGCGACGCGATGGCCGCGCTGGCCGCGACGCTGACCGAAGACCCGGCGCCGCCGCGCCGCGCCGGCCGGCTCGGGCCCATCATCGAGGGCCTGCTGGTCCGCGACCCGGCGCGCCGCATGCCGGCCGCGGCCGCGCTGCCGCTGCTCGCCGAGGTCGCCGCGGCCGATCCGCCCCGCTACCCGCGGCCGCCAAGGCCGGCACCGGCTCCGGCACCGGCGCCAGGACCGGTCCTTGGACCGATCCCCTTCGACCCCGGCTCGGCCGACACGGTCAACGATCCGCCGTCGCTGGAGAACGCGGCGCTGGCCGCCGACGCCCCGGGCACGTTCGGGAGGCACTCCCCCGGCCGCTACGCGGCGCAGGCCGAGACCCTCGACTCCGCCGACGACGGCACCCGGAGCAAGGCGGCCCCCGCGATCGGACGCCCCCGGCGCAGGCGGCTCGTGCTGGGCGGTGTCGCGGCCGGCCTGACCATCGCCGTCGTCGCCGTCGGCGCCGTGCTGCTCCTGCCCCACCTCACCTCGGGCAACGGCAGCACCGGCAAGACGTCGCGCTCCCCCGCGCCGGCGCCGCCCGGATACACCAGCGTGCGCGGGCCCGGCGGCTTCACCCTTGCCGTGCCGGCCGGGTGGACGCGCAGCCAGAACCGCAACAGCACCTTTTGGAACGCGCCGGACCGCAACACGTTCATCCAGGTCGACACGACGGCCTGGCCCGGTTCGTCCAACCAGCAGGCCTACCGGGCCGAGGCGGACACCAAGAGCCGCACCGACCTGTTCGCCGGGTACGCCCAGAAGCGCATCGAGGATCTGACCTACCAGGGTCAGCCGGCCACCGACTGGGAGTTCACCTTCACCGCGACCAACAAGACGAAGATCCACGCCCTGGACCGCTTCGTCCGCTTCGGGAACGCCACCTACGCCATCTACTTCCGCGCGCCGGAAAGCGCCTGGCGGTCATCGGCCGGCCACATCACCGTCCTGTACCGGACGTTCCGTCCCGCCCAGGGATGAGGACGTCGAGGGTCCTGGGGCCGTGGACGCCCTCGACGCGGTCGAGCTCGATGTCACTGGTGGCGGACGGGCCGCTGATCCAGGTGAGCGGGCGGGCCGGGTCGAGCCGGCGCAGCGCCTCGGCGACGGTGCCGACGATCTGGTCCGGCCTGATCACGCACAGGTGGTGGTCCGGCACCAGGGAGAGCGCCCGCCGGCCCTGGTCCGGCCCGCAGTCGAGGATGATCGTGCCGGTCTCGGCGACGGCGACCGCGCAGCCGGTGACCACGATGTCCACCCGGTCGAGGTCATAGGGGCTGGGCGGCGGGTCGTCCCTGACCACGGCCGCCGCGCCGGCCAGCCAGGTGTCGGGCACGCCGGCCGGGGCGGCGACCCGCCGGTCGCGCACCGCCGCCGCCACCTCGCCCGCCAGGGCGTCCGCGGCGATCACCCGCACCCTGGCGCGGTAGTCGGTGAGCCGGTCGACCAGGGTCTCGATCGCGTCGAAGTCCCTGGTGACGTCGTAGCCGCGGGGCACGACCACATCGTCGGGCGACTCGTCGGGCGCCACGTCGGCCAGCGCCGCCCGTACCCGCGCCAGCACGCGCTCCCGCGCGCCGCGCGCCTGCGGCGCGCTCATCGGTTGGCCTTCCACCAGTCGCGGAACGACTCGGCCGGCGGGGTGGGCACCTCGCGGGTGTCCGACCAGGCCGACAGCGGCCGCGGTAGCCGGCGCGGGGTCAGCCGGCGCAGCCGGCCGGCCGCCCGCTGCGCGGCGCCCAACCGCGACGGCGAGTCGAGCACCCAGCGGGCCGCCCGCATCGCGGCTCGCTCGGCGGCGTGTCCGTGGCCGCGGGCGCCGGCCACCTTGCCGCGCAGGTGCAGCAGCACTTCGGGGATGTTGATCGCGACCGGGCAGACCTCGTAGCAGGCGCCGCACAGGGTGGAGGCGTACGGCAGCGACGCGTCGAGCTCGGACATCTCGGCCGGGCGCACCCCCGCGCCGTGCAGCTGCGGGGTGAGGATCGCGCCGATCGGCCCCGGGTAGACCGACCCGTAGGCGTGGCCGCCGGTCCGCTCGTACACCGGGCACACGTTGAGGCAGGCCGAGCAGCGGATGCAGCGCAGCGCCTGCCGCCCGACCTCGTCGGCCAGCACGTCGCTGCGCCCGTTGTCCAGCAGCACCAGATGGAAGGTCTGGCCCTCGGCAGCGCCGGTCCACATGGAGGTGTAGGGGTTCATCCGCTCACCCGTGGACGACCTGGGCAGCAGTTGCATGAAGACCTCGAGGTCGCGCCAGGTCGGGACGAGCTTTTCTATCCCGACGACCGAGATCAGCGTCTCCGGCAGGGTGAGGCACATCCGGCCGTTGCCCTCCGACTCGAGGACGACCAGGGTGCCGGTCTCCGCGACGGCGAAGTTCGCCCCCGAGATGCCGACCTTGGCGGTGAGGAAGCGCTCGCGCAGGTGCAGCCTGGCCGCCTCGGCCAGCGCGCGCGGCTCGTCGGGCAGGTCGGCGGGCGCCGGCCGGCCCCAGTCCGCCATCTTCGACAGGAAGATCTCCCGGATCTCGGCGCGGTTCCTGTGGATCGCCGGCACCAGGATGTGCGACGGCCAGTCGTCGCCGAGCTGCACGATGAGCTCGGCCAGGTCGGTCTCGTACGCGGTGATCCCGGCCGCGGCCAGCGCCCGGTTGAGCCCGATCTCCTGGGTGGCGATCGACTTGACCTTGACCACCTCGGACTCGCCGGTGGCCCGGACCAGGTCGACGACGACGCGATTGGCCTCGGCGGCGTCCTCCGCCCAGTGCACCTGGCCGCCGGCCGCGGTGACCGCGGCCTCGAGCTGCTCCAGGTAGCGGTCGAGGTGCCGGAGCGTCCGGTCCTTGATCGCTTTGCCGGCGGCGCGCACCTCGGCCCAGTCGGGCAGCTCGGCCACCACCCCGGCCCGTTTGGCGCGGATCGTGTGCGTCGCCCTGCGCAGGTTGTGCCGGAGCTGGGCGTCCCCGACCGCCTGCTCCGCGGCCTTCGGGAAGGCCGGCATGCCGACGAAGGTCTGGTTCATGTCGGGTCCTCCTCGGTGGCGGCGAGGATCTCGGCGAGGTGCACGACGCGCACCCCGGTGCGCTGGCGGGCCAGCGCACCGCCGATGTGCATCAGGCAGGAGTTGTCGGCCGCGCACAGCACCTCGGCGCCGGTGCCGGTCACGTTCCGCACCTTGTCGGCGCACATCGCCGCCGACACCGCCGGGTTCTTGATCGCGAACGTGCCGCCGAACCCGCAGCACTCGTCGGCGGCCGGCAGCTCGGCCAGGTCGAGCCCGCGCACCCGGGCCAGCAGCCGCGCCGGCCGGTCGCCGAGCCGCAGCGAGCGCAGCGAGTGGCAGGTCGGGTGGTAGGTCACCCGGTGCGGGAAGTACGCGCCCACGTCCTCGACCTTCAGCACGTCGACGAGGAACTCGGTCAGCTCGTACGTCGCCGCCGGCGCGGCGACGCCCAGCGTCCGGTACCACTCGCGGACCATCGCCGCGCACGATCCCGAGGGCACGACCACCGCGTCGTAGGGAGCGAACGTGCCGGCGAACCGCCGCGCCAGCCGGCGCGCGTCGTCGCGGTAGCCGGTGTTGAAGTGCATCTGCCCGCAGCAGGTCTGGTCGAGCGGGAACTCGACCGCGCAGCCGAGCCGCTCGAGCAGCCGGACGACGGCCCGCCCCGTCCCGGGGAAGAGCGTGTCGTTCACGCAGGTGACGAACAGACCAACACGCACGTACTCCTCCATATCACGCGAGGTCGGCCCAGAGTGCCTCCGGGATGTCATGGCCGAACATCGCGACGTTGTCGTCCACCTCCTGCGGCGTGCGGCAGCCCACGAGCACGCTCGCCACCGCGGGATGCCGCAGCGGGAACCGCAGCGCCGCCGCGCGCAGCGGCACGCCGTACGCGGCGCACCGGTCGCGCAGTTCCAGCGCACGGGTGATGAGCGGCTCGGCGGCCGGGGCGTAGTTGAACGTCGCGCCCGGCTTGGGGTCGGCGAGCAGCCCGGAGTTGAACGCCCCGCCGATCACCACGGACACGCCGCGGCGCAGGCAGGCGGGCAGCAGGTCGGCTTCCGCCGTCCTGTCGAGCACGGTGTAGCGGCCGGCGCACAGCACCACGTCCAGGTCGAGCCGGTCGACGAACCGGGTGAGCATGGGGGTCTGGTTCATCCCGGCGCCGATGGCCCGCACCACGCCCTCGTCGCGCAGCTCGGCCAGCGCGGCGAAGCCGGTCGCGTAGACCTCGTCCTCGTGGTCGTCGGGGTCATGCATGTACAGGACGTCGACGCGGTCGAGGCCGAGCCGGTCGAGCGACTCGGCGAGCGACCGCCGGATCCCGTCGCGGCTCCAGTCCCACCGGCGCTTGTAGGGGGGCGGTTCCGCGAAGCCCTCCGGCTCGGGCGGCTCGCCCGGGCCGAGCGGCACGACCAGCCGGCCGACCTTGGTGGACACCACGTACGAGGCGCGCGGCGCGCCGGCGAGCCCGCGGCCGACCAGCTCCTCGCCGCGGCCGAGGCCGTAGTGCGGCGCCGTGTCGACATAGGTCAGGCCGTGCTCGAGCGCCCGCCGGACGGTGGCGACCGCCGTGTCCGCGGGTACCGGCTCGTACATGCCGCCGATGGGCGCGCCGCCGAGCGCGAGCGCGCTCACCTCGACCCCGCTCCGCCCCAGGACGTTCGTGTCCGTGTGCTCCGTACGTCGCGCAGTGGCCATCTAGTTCTGCACCTGTCCCGAGGTGATCCTGCTGATGATCAGGGCTACGAGGATGATGGCACCGTTCAGCGCGCCGATCCATTGCGCGGGGACGCCGGCCAGCGTGAGCACGTTCTGGATCAGGTAGAGCAGCAGGATGCCGGTGAAGGCGCCGAAGATCGTGCCGCGCCCGCCGCTCAGGGAGACGCCGCCGATGACCGCGGCCGCGAACACCGTGAAGATCGCGCCGCTGCCCTGGGCGGCGGCCACCGACGCCAGCCGGCCGGTCAGCAGCAGCCCACCGAGCGCGGCGAGCACGCCGGCGGCGGCCAGCGCCGTCCACAGCACCCGGTCCACCCGGATGCCGGCCGCGCGCGCCGCGTCCGGGTTGCCGCCGATGGCGTACAGCGCCCGGCCGAACCGCGTGTAGCCGGCGACCACGATCGCCAGCGCGTACAGCGCGAGGCAGATCCAGATCGACGCCGGCAACCCGAGCCACGCCGCGCTGCCCAGGTAGGTCATGGACGGCGGCAGGTTGAAGAACGTCTTGCCGCCGCTGATCCCGGTCAGCAGCCCGCGCAGCACGATCAGCATGCCCAGCGTCACGATGAACCCGTTCAGCCCGAACCGTACGATCAGCAGCCCGTTGACGAGACCGATGGCAAGCCCGACCGCCAGCGTGACCGGCACCGCCCAGCCGCCGGGCAGCCACCCGAGCCCGTGCGCCACCCCCGGCGCGAGCACCAGCCAGGCCGCGACGCCGGGCGCGAGCCCGAACGTCGACTCCAGCGACAGGTCCATCCGGCCGCACAGCAGCACCAGCGCCTCGGCCAGCACCAGCAGCGAGATCTCCGACTGCTGCTGCAGCACGTTCTGCAGGTTCGTCCAGTGCAGGAAGGCGGGGCTGACGATCCAGCCGACGACCATCATGCCGAGGATCGCCGGCACCAGCGCCAGGTCGCGCAGCCTGGCGATCCGCAGGCTCACCGCGCCATCCCTTCCATGGCGGCGATGAGGTCGTGGTCGCCCCAGCCGCGCGGGCGCTCGGCGACCACCGAGCCCTTGAACATGACGATCACCCGGTCGCAGCGCCGCAGGTCGTCGAGGTCGTCGGAGACGACGAGCACGCCGGCCCCGGCGCGGGCGGCGTCCTCGGCCGCGGCGAGCAGCGTCTCCTTCGCCCTGACGTCGATCCCCGCGGTCGGCTGCAGCAGCACCAGCGCCTTGGGCCCGCCGGCCAGCGCCCTGGCCATGACGACCTTCTGCTGGTTGCCGCCGGACAGCGCGGCCACCGGCTGCTCGGGTCCGGCCGCCTTGATGGCCAGGTCGTCGATGGCCCTGGCGCCGATCGCGGCCCGCCGGCGCGGGCTGACGTACCACCCGTGCGGGCCGAGCCGGTCGGTGGTGGCCATGATCGTCATGGTGACGTTCTCGGCGATCGACAGGGCGGGGACGAGGCCCTGGCGGTGCCGGTCCTGCGGCACGAACCCGACGCCGGCGGCCAGCGCCGCGGCGACGCTGCCCGGCCGGGGCCGCCGCCCCGCGACCTCGACCGTGCCGGTCGCCGGCCGGCGCAGCCCGACCACGGCCTCCGCGAGCGCCATCTTCCCCGAGCCGCCGGCCCCGGCGAGACCGGCGATCTCGCCGGGCCGGACGGCGAACGACACGTCCTGGAAGAAGCCGGGCAGGCCGAGCCCGGCCACCCGCAACGCGGCCGCGCCGCCGTCTCCGGACTCCGGCGGGGCCGCCCTGGTCGCGGCCGGCGCGATCAGCTCGGTCGCGGCGCCGGTCATGGCCGCGACGAGGTCGCGTTCACCCAGCTCGGCGACCGGCGCGGTGACGACGTGCCTGGCGTCGCGCAGCACGGTGACCGTGTCGCACACGTCGTACACCTCCTCGAGGTGGTGGCTGATGAACAGGAAGGTGACGCCCTGGTCGCGCAGCGGGCGCATCCGGCCGAAGAGCCGCCCGATCGCCTGCCCGTCGAGCTGGGCGGTCGGCTCGTCGAGGATGATGAAACGCGACCCGTGCGAGAGCGCCCGCACGATCTCGACGAGCTGGCGCTGCTCGACCGGCAGCCGCTCGGCCGGCTGCTCGACGTCCACGTCCAGGTCCCAGGCCTGGAGCAGCTCACGGGCGCGGCGGCGCATCGTGCCCCAGGAGATCAGCCCCCGGGTGAGCAGGCCCGGGCGGCGGTGCTGGCGGCCGAGGAAGACGTTCTCGGCCACCGACAGCGACGGGATGACGGTCGACTTCTGGTAGACGCAGGCCACCCGCCGCCGCCACGCCTCCCGGTCGGCGAGCGGCGGGGCCGGCTCGCCGCCGAACGACACGTGGCCGGCGTCGGGCGCCAGCAGCCCGGTCAGCAGCGACACGAGCGTGGACTTGCCGGCGCCGTTGCGGCCGACGAGCCCGTGGATCTCGCCGGCCCTGACCGCCAGCGACACGCCGTCCAGGGCCACCGTCCCGCCGAAGCGCTTGGTGACCCCGTGGGCGGCCGCGACCTCGATGTCGCCGTTCATTTCAGCTGGTTGCCCCAGAGCTTGGGGTCGTCGGCCTTGAGCGAGCCGGGCGTCGCGCCGTCCTTGGTGACGAGCGGGGCTGGGAGCTGGTCCTCCAGCACGCCGGGGCGCACCCGCACGATCGTGGAACCGTGGTCGGTCGGGCCTGGCTGGAACGTCTTGCCGTCGATCGCCGCCTTGGCGTAGAAGAGGCCGTACTTGGCGTACAGGTCGGCCGGCTGCGAGACGGTCGCGTCGATCTGCCCGGCGGCGATGGCCGTCAGCTCCTCGGGGATGCCGTCGTTGGAGACGATGGCGATGTGCTTGGGGTCGGTCGGCGGCACGAGCAGGTTCTTCTGCTTGAGGAGCTGCATCGTCGGGGCGAGGAACGCGCCGCCGGCCTGCATGTAGATGCCGTTGATGCCGGGGTTGGCGGCGAGCACGGTCTGCAGCTTGTTGGCCGCGACGTCGCCCTTCCAGTCGGTGGCCAGCCCGAAGACCTTGATGTTCGGGTACTTCCGCTTCATGCAGGCGTTGAACGCCTCGGTGCGGTCCCTGCCGTTGACCGACGCGAGGTCGCCCTCGAACATCACGACCTTGCCCTTGCCCTTGAGCCGGGCGCCGAGGAACTCGCAGGCCTGCTGGCCGTACGCCCGGTTGTCCGCCCTGACCACCATGTAGACGTCGCCCTTGTCCGGGCGGGTGTCGATGGTGACGACCGGGATCTTCTTCTGCTTCAGCTGGTCGAGCGTCGGGGCGACCGCCGCCGTGTCCTGCGGCGCCA
>DASUWU010000122.1:0-45828 GCA_036378315.1 Streptosporangiaceae bacterium
CGGAGCTCGAGGCCGTCCATGGTCACCGCGTCGCCCTCGGCCAGCCCCTCCTCGCCGAGCCGGTGCGCGGGGTCGAGGGCCCGTACGGCTCGCGCGCCTGACAGCTCGGCGAACCGGCGGGCGCCCTCCGCGTGGTCGAAGTGTCCGTGGGTGAGCAGGACGAGGTCGACCCGGCGGCCGGCCGCCGCCACCGTGTCGGCGATCCGCCGCAGGTGCCCCTCGTGCTCGGGGCCCGGGTCGATCACGATGGCCCGCTCCGCGCCCGGCTCGGCGAGCACCCAGGTGTTGGTGCCGTCGAGCGTCATCGGCGACGGGTTGGGCGCCAGGACGCAGATGGCCCGGTCGGTGCCCATCCCGTCGATCGCCGCCGCGCTCACCGGGGTCCCGTCCCTCCGTACGCGGCGACCGGGTCGAAGGGCAGCTCGTCGGGCATGACGAGGTACACCTCGCCGTCGACGATCGCGGCCTCGGGAAGGCGCGGGGCGATGTCCCGTTCCGCGCCGAGGACCGCGGCCACCGACTCGTACTCGGTCAGCTCGAGCAGCGTCACCAGCGTCGGCGGCAGCAGCGCCAGCTCGCCGGCGCGGGCCCGGGCCACCGCCTCGGCGGGGCGCAGCCAGGCCACGCTGTCCGACTCGGTGCTGACGTCGCGGGCGCGCTGCCCGGGCGGGATGGCCGCCATGAAGAACCGGGTGTCGTAGCGGCGCGCCTCGATCACCGGCGTGATCCAGTGCGCCCACGGCCGCAGCAGGTCGGAGCGGAGCACGAGGCCGCGCCGGTCGAGGAAGTCGGCGAAGGAGATGGTCCTGTCGATGAGCGCCTGCCGGTCGGCCTCCCAGCCGTCGCCCCGGGTGTCGTCGATCACCGAGCCCGGGGTCGGCCCGGCCAGCAGGACGCCCGACTCCTCGAACGTCTCCCGCACGGCCGCGCAGACCAGCTGGCCCGCCAGCGTATCGTCGGCGCCGAAGGCCACGCCCCATGCCGCGGCGTCCGGCCCCGCCCAGCCGATCGTCCGGTCCCCGTCGCGCGGATCGACCGAGCCGCCGGGGAAGACGTACGCTCCGGGCGCGAAGGCCATCGAGGCGACGCGGCGCAGCATGAACACCTGGAGCCCGTGCCGCGGATGGTCACGGAGGATGACGACGGTAGCGGCGTCCCTGGCCCGCGCCACCGGGGCGCGGCCCTCGAGAACGTCCTTGGCCGGTCCGGCGAACGCCTCCGGCAGTCGCAACCGGCTCACCATCGCGTGATCCTCATGGCCGCCCATTCGAAGATAGTCGAGCCCCGCCGTCAAGAGCCGCCCGGGTTTGGGCCGTTCGGACGCTTTCGCCGCGCGCCGGCCATGGCCGGTACGTACGCTCCGATGCGGCGGATGACGCTTACTCCGCGACTTCTGCGATGGCCTCGACCTCGACCGGGGCGTCGCGCGGAAGCACCGCGACGCCGACCGCGCTGCGGGCGTGCTTGCCCGCGTCGCCGAAGACGGCGCCGAGCAGATCGCTGGCGCCGTTGACCACCTGGGGCTGGCCGTGGAAGCCGGGAGCGCTGGCGACGAACCCGACGACCTTGACGATCCTGGAGATCCGCGACAGCTCGCCGACCTCGGCCTTCAGCGCCGCGATCACGTTGAGGGCGCAGGTGCGGGCCAGCTCGGCGGCCCGCTCCGCCGTGACCTCGGCGCCGACCTTGCCGGTCGCCGCCAGCTCGCCGCCCGCCATCGGGAGCTGGCCCGCCGTGTACACCAGCGACCCCGTACGTACGGTCGGTACGTACGAGGCCAGCGGCGTGACCACGGCGGGAAGCTCGAGACCCAGCGCGGCGAGCCGTTCCTCCGGAGTGCTCACGCCTTCTCTCGCTTCAGGTAGGCGACGAGGTTCTCCGGGTTGGGGCCGGGCATGACGGTGACGAGCTCCCAGCCGTCCTCACCCCAGTTGTCGAGGATCTGCTTGGTCGCGTGGATCAACAGCGGTACGGTCGCGTACTCCCATTTCTTCATGCCCCGAACCCTACTGGTGGATCATGGGGCACGCCTGGGGAGAGGCTGCCGTGGGAGAGGCCGCCACGGAGCCGGCCCGCCGCGGGCACGCATCGCAAGGCATGAACCGCAGGGTGTGCGCTACGGGTGCTGCGTGCCCGGCTCCGCCGGCGCCGTGTCGCCCGCGCCGTCGGGGCTTTCTGTGGTGTCGGCGCTCGCCGGGCCGCCGGCGGGCTCGGCCGCGCCGTCGACTCCCGCCTCGATGCCGGGCACCGGGGGCACCTCGTCGGCGGACTCGATCGACGTCGGCTCGTTCGCCTTGGCGAGCTCCTCGTCGGCCTTGGCGAGGCGCTCGTGGAGGTCGGGCACCCTCTCCCTGGGCGGGACCCTCGGGTCGCCGCCGGCCGCGCGATCGAAGAACCGCAACATCTCGACCGGCAACGGCATCACCAGCGTGCTGTTCTTCTCGGCGGCCACTTCGACGACCGTCTGCAGGAGGCGAAGTTGCAGGGACGCCGGATCCTGTGACATGACCTCGGCCGCGGCGGCCAGCCGCTTCGACGCCTGGAACTCACCGTCGGCGGTGATGATCCGGGCGCGCCGCTCCCGCTCGGCCTCGGCCTGCCTGGCCATCGACCGCTTCATGCCCTCCGGCAGCGAGACGTCCTTGATCTCGACCCGCTCGATCCTGATGCCCCAGGGGTTCTCCGTCATCTCGTCGATGATCCGGCGCAGCTCGAAGTTGATCTGCTCGCGTTCGGAGAGGAGCTGCTGCATGTCGGTCTTGCCGATCACCGACCGCAGCGAGGTCTGCGCCACCTGCGAGACCGCGTAACCGTAGTTCTGGACGTTCACGATCGCCTTCACCGGGTCGATCACCCGGAAGTACACGACCGCGTCGACGCGCACGCTGACGTTGTCCTGGGTGATGCCCTCCTGGGCGGGCACCCCCATGGCCACCGTCTGCATGTTGACCTTCTGCATCCGGTCGACGACTGGAGTGATCATCGTCAGCCCGGCCTGGCGTACGGCGTTCATCTGCACCTGGCCGAACCTGAAGACGACGCCCTGCTCGAACTGCTGCACGACCTTGACCGCCGCGACGAGGCCGATGAAGACCAGGAAGGCGAGGATCGCCAGCACGACTATGACCGCTGCCATGACAAGCCACCTTTCTTATGAGTGTGTGGCTCGCTGATATGACGGTCGGAACCGTCCGGCCGTTTCATCCCACCCTAATCGCGGGCGAGTGTCGGGAATCACCTGGTTCGCCGCGGGGGCGGCGCCGAAACCTGGCCTGGACGAGCGATAACCTCGTACGGGTGAGCATGCGTTCCATGGGAGATGCCCACGAAGGGCCGGACGCCACCGAGGGCGTCGCCGAAGGCGTCGCCGCGGACGTCGACTGGGAGGGCGTTCGACTGCACGTCGTCACCGGCAAGGGCGGCACCGGCAAGACCACGGTGGCGGGCGCGCTGGCGTTGGCGCTGGCCGCGGGCGGGCGCAGGGTGCTCCTGGTCGAGGTCGAGGGACGGCAGGGCATCGCCCAGCTCTTCGACTGCCCGCCGCTGCCGTACGAGGAGCGCAAGGTGGCGGTGGCCAGGGACGGTGGCGAGCTGTACGCCCTGGCGATCGACGCCGAGGCGGCGCTCCTGGAATATCTTGAGGTCTTCTACAACATCAAGCGGGCCGGGAAGGCGCTCACCAGGCTCGGCGCCATCGACTTCGTGACCGCGATCGCGCCCGGGCTGCGCGACGTGATCCTCACCGGCAAGGCCAGCGAGGCCGTACGGCGCAGGGATGCGCGGGGGACGTTCCAGTACGACGCGGTCGTCATGGACGCGCCGCCGACCGGCCGGATCGCGCGGTTCCTCAACGTCAACACCGAGGTCGCCGGGCTGGCCAAGGTGGGCCCGATCCGCAACCACGCCGAGACGGTCATGAAGGTCATCCGCAGCCCGGAGACCGCCGTCCACTTCGTGACCCTGCTCGAGGAGATGCCGGTCCAGGAGACGCTGGACGGCATCCGCGACCTGACCGAGGCCGGGCTGCCCGTCGGCGGCATCGTCGTCAACATGGAACGCCCGCCGCTGCTGACTCCGGCCGAGCTGGCCGCGGCCGGGCGCGACGGACTGGATCTCGACGAGATCACCCGCGGCGTCAAGGCGGCCGGCCTCGAGCGCCACTCGGAGGAGATCGCCCGGATGCTGGCGACGGAGGCCGCCGTCCACGCCAGGCGCACCGCGCTCCAGGAACGCGAGAAGAGCAGGCTGGCGACGGTGTCCCTGCCGCGGTACGCGCTGCCCCTGCTGACCGACGGCATGGATCTGGCCGGGTTGTACGACCTGGCCGAGGCCCTGCACGAGCAGGGAGCGGCGTGATGACCGTCAGGACTCCACCGTGGCTCGACATCGACGAGCTGATCGACGACCGGCGGACCCGCATCATCGTCTGTTGCGGCTCCGGCGGCGTGGGCAAGACCACGATCGCCGCGGCCGTTGGCGTACGAGCCGCCGAGCGCGGTCGCGACGTCGTCGTGCTGACCGTCGACCCGGCGCGGCGGCTCGCGC
This sequence comes from Streptosporangiaceae bacterium, assembly GCA_036378315.1. GTDB lineage: Bacteria > Actinomycetota > Actinomycetes > Streptosporangiales > Streptosporangiaceae > CALAED01. The sequence continues at coordinate 4,546 of DASUWU010000122.1, forward strand.
AGTCGCTCGGCCTCAGCGAGCTCGACAACAGCCCCAGGCGGATCGAGGGCGTCGGCTCCGGTGGCGGCGAGATGCACGCCATGATGCTCGACATGAAGCGTACGTTCGACGAGATCGTCGAGGCGCACGCCGAGCCGGAGCGCGCCAGGCAGATCCTGGCCAACCCGTTCTACCAGTCCCTGTCGTCCAGCCTGTCAGGAACGCAGGAGTACATGGCGATGGAAAAGCTCGGCCAGCTGCACAGGTCGGGCTCGTGGGACCTGATCGTCGTCGACACCCCGCCGTCCAGGTCGGCGCTCGACTTCCTCGACGCGCCGGAACGCATGGGACGGTTCCTCGACGGCCGGTTCATCCGGCTGCTGATGGCCCCGGCGAGGGCGAGCGGCCGGCTGGGCATGAAGGTCGTGACGGCCGGGTTCGGCATGGTCACCGGCGCGCTCACCCGGGTGCTCGGCGGCCAGCTGCTGAAGGACGTGCAGACGTTCGTGCTGGCCCTGGACACGATGTTCGGCGGCTTCCGCGAGCGCGCCGATCAGACGTACCGGCTGCTGCAGACGCCGGGCACCGCCTTCCTCGTCGCCGCGGCGCCGGAGCCGGACGCGCTGCGCGAGGCGTCGTACTTCGTCGACCGGCTCGCCGCGGAGCGGATGCCGCTGGCCGGCCTCGTCGTCAACCGGGTGCACCGCGCCGACCGTACGACGCTGCCGGACGGGCTGTCCCAGTCGCGCAGCCTGGCCGCGGCCGAGACGCTCGACGAGCGTGGCGACCATCGGCTGACCGCGGCGCTGCTGCGGCTGCACGCCGAGCGCATGCAGGTGGTGGCGCGGGAGGGTCGGCTGCGCGACCACTTCTGCACGGCGCACCCCGCCGTACGCGTGGCCGACATCGGGGCGCTCGCCGAGGACGTCCACGACCTGGACGGCCTGCGTGAGGTGGCCACCGATCTCGTGACCCGGCCCGCGGCGTCCGCCGCCGCCTGAACCGAGGGTGTGGGCCGGCGCGCCTGGGCCCGCCTGAGACGCCGCGCTGAGGTGCAAGGCGCGCGCCGGTCGATGGGCCCGGGAAGATCCGTCATCCGTCCTCATGAGGATCCCCATGGGACGTCGGAACTCCCCGAGCCCATGAGCGACTCGCCGGGATGTACCGCGCGATCGGGTGCGTGTCGTGCCGGATTCGTGCGGGGCGGTTGGTACGGGTACGGGTTCTCGGGTGACGATCCGCGACGCGTCAGGAGGCGACGAGCTCGTCCACCGTGGAACGCTCGTACTCCTCCTTGGCTGACTCCAGCAGCGTGCGCCAGGACTTGACGTCGGGACGGCGACGCATGAGCGCGCGTCGCTCCCGCTCGGTCATCCCGCCCCAGACACCGAACTCGATGCGGTTGTCCAAGGCGTCAGCGAGGCACTCCGTACGGACTGGGCACCCGCGGCAGATGAGCTTGGCCCGGTTCTGGGCGGCTCCTTGCACGAACAGGGCATCGGGATCCGCGTTACGGCAGGCGGCGCGCGCGGTCCAATCCGTGATCCACATCTTGGCCCCACTCCCCTAGGGTCTGTGTCAACTGCGCTCCTCGGCCAGACGGGCGCGGACGTCAGGCCACCATTCGAAAGCCGTGGGGAAGAACTTACGGAAGCGAGAGGCGATCCAACAGTCCCCGATGGACCCATTCTGGATATAGCCCGGCTGGGCCATGGAGCCGCAGAGGACTAGTCACCCTCTGACACCTCTCCTGACAGCACGTCTCCATCGCGGTGCGCGGCATCAGGGCGGCCGCGAGACGCGTCCGCCCAGCTCACGGGCGTCTCGCGGCGCCGCGACGCCGGCGACGGCGGCTCCGGCGGTGGCGCTGGAGGCCGTACGGGCCCGGTGGGGGCGACCGGGCATGGCGCCCGGGCGTGGTCACCTGGGCCCTGCGCCGGGTGATCGGCATGGGCCCACCGGCCGGGGCGGGCTCGACGGTCGCGTGATCACGCCGCGCTTTGGTGGTCGAACGCCGAGGTACGCCGACTTTTCCACAGGTTGTGGTGGCGGTCGGCGGCGAATATCGGGGACGCGTAACCTAGACGGGTGCAGGGACGGGTGCAGGGCGTGCGAAAACGCGCACGAGAGCGCGACCACGCGGTCGTGCTGCTGGCCAGGCTGGTCGGCGCGGGGATCATGGCGGGGGTTCTGGTCGCGTTCATCGCGTTGCCGATGGTGGGCAGCGCCGGGCTGGCGGCCCGCGACGCCACCAACAACTTCGAGACCATGCCGATCGACATCAACACCTCGCCACCGCCGGAGAAGACGGTCGTCCAAGCGGCCGACGGCTCGCCGCTGGCCACCTTCTTCGACGAGTACCGCGAGTCGGTGCAGCTCGGCCAGGTCGCGCCGATCATGCGGAAGGCGATCGTCGCGATCGAAGACTCCCGCTTCTACGAGCACGGGGCCCTCGACATCAAAGGCGCGATCCGCGCGCTGGCCACCAACGCGGAGGCGAACGAGGTGCGCCAGGGCGGGTCGACGCTGACCCAGCAGTACGTCAAGAACCTGCTGATCGAAAGCGCCAAGACCCCCGAGGAGCAGCAGGCGGCACGCGCCCAGACGGTCGGGCGCAAGCTGCGCGAGCTGCGCTACGCCCTGTACGTCGAGCAGAAGATGTCCAAGAACGAGATCCTGCAGGGCTATCTCAACGTGGCGTACTTCGGCGCCGGCGCCTACGGCGTACAGGCGGCGGCCAAGCGCTACTTCAGCAAGCCGGCGTCCAAGCTCACCCTCGCCCAGGCCGCGCTGTTGGCCGGCATCACCAACAGCCCGTTCGCCTATGACCCCACCCTTCACCCGGGAGCGGCGCGGGAGCGGCGCAACACGGTGCTGGCCCGGATGGCTGAGCTCGGCGTGGTGAGCAAGAAGGACGCCGACAAGGCCGCCGCGAGCCCGGTGCGGTTGCACGAGACGAAGCCGTCCGGCGGATGTGACGCGAGCAAGGCGGCCTTCTTCTGCACGTACGTCCGCGACGAGATGATCGACATCCTCTCCGGCGGCAAGAAGAGCCAGGTGGCCGCGGCCGCACAGCAGCTCCAGCGCGGCGGCTACACGATCCGGACCACGCTCGACTGGCAGGCGCAGCACGCCGCCCAGCAGGCGGTCGACGACCAGGTCGGGCCGCACGCGTCCAGGGATGCCGCCGAGACCATGATCGAGCCGGGCACGGGCAAGGTCCGCGCCATGGTGGTGAACCGGAAGTTCGGCAACAAGAAGAAGCAGCACCAGACCGTCATCAACCTCGCCGCCAACGCCGCGCATGGCGGCGGCGCCGGCTACTCGGCCGGTTCGACGTTCAAGGTCTTCACGCTGGCCGCCGCCATCAAGAAGGGCATCCCGGTCGGCACCTCGATCAAGTCGCCGAACCGCGTCAAGGTGAGCGGGTTCACCGACTGCAAGGGCCGCCCCATCGGCTCATGGTCGCCCAGGAACGCGGGCGACAGCGAGGCGGGCACCTTCAACCTGCGCAACGGCACCTGGCACTCGGTGAACACGTTCTACGCGCAGCTGGAGAAGCGGGTCGGCGTGTGCGACGCGATCAAGATGGCCGAGGCGTTCGGCATGCGGCAGTCGAGCGGGCAGCCGTTGCAGCAGATCCCCTCCCAGGTCCTCGGCACCAACCTGATCGACGTGACGAGCCTCGCGGCCGCCTACGCCGGGTTCGCCGCGCGCGGCAAGTACTGCGCCCCGCTTGCGATCACCGAGGTCAAGGACGCCAACGGCCACGAGATCCCGCTGCCCAGGCACGAGTGCCACCAGGCGCTCGACCAGGACATCGCCGACGAGGTCAACGACATCCTGCGCGGCGTGCTGACCAAGGGCACCGCCAAAGGCATGGGGATCGGGCGCCCGGCCGCCGGCAAGACCGGCACCTGCGAGGAGTTCACCTGCGCGCTGTTCGCCGGCTACACGCCGAACATGGCCGCCGCGGTCTGGACGGGCGACGCCGCGAAGCCGTGGATCAACAAGCTGCCCACCGGTTTCTTCGGCGCGAACATCGCCCCGGTCTGGCGGCAGAGCATGATCGGCGCGCTGCAGGGCAAGCCGGTGGCGGACTTCAACCAGCCCGTCGACAAGTTCGGCGACGTCAGCAACGTCCAGGTCCCCGACGTCAAGGGCCTGACCCTCAAGCTCGCCAGGCAGCAGCTCGATGCCGCCGGCTTCAAGGTGGAGGTCTCGTCCGGTCAGGTGCGATCCAACCTGCCGAAGGGCACGGTCGCCTTCACCTCGCCCAACGGTGGAGTGGAGGCCGAGCAGGGCAGCACGGTCACGGTCTTCCTCAGCAACGGCAAGGGCGGCCGCTTCGGCCGCCTCCCGCCCATCTTCGGCGGGGGCGGCGGCGGTGGCGGAGGCAGAGGCCGAAACTAGCCCGAGCCCCGCCCCGCACGACCGCGCGGCACCGGCTGGCCCGATCAGGGCTGGCCTGATCAGGCACCCAACTGCCGCTTGACCTCGGCGGCGACGCGGCCGCCCTCGGCCCGGTCGCCCACCTTCGGACGCAGGACCTTCATGACCTGGCCCATCGCCTTGGGGTCGGCCGCTCCGGTCTCGGCTATCGCCGCCGCCACCAACGCCGCCAGCTCCTCGTCGGACAGCTGGGCGGGCAGATAACCGTTGATCACCTCGCCCTCGGCCCGTTCGGCCGCGGCCTGCTCGGCGCGGCCCGCGTCCGCGAACGCCGCCGCCGCCTCGCGCCGCTTCTTGGCCTCGCGGGCGAGCACCTTCACGATTTCCTCGTCGGAAAGCTCCCGCGCCTTCTTGCCGGCCACCTCCTCATTGGTGACCGCCGTCAGAGCCATCCGCAACGTCCGGGTCCGTACATCGTCACGGGATTTGATCGCGGCCGACAGATCGTTCCGCAGTCTGTCCTTCAGGGCACTCATGGACTCAATCATGCCGGGCCAGCGGGGCGTCTCATGTCGATTACCGAGCGCCACGGCCGGATTACCGATGTTGGTCGCCGCACCGTGCCGGCTCTGGCAGCATGGGACGGTGCGAAAGGCGCAGGCACTCACCCTCGGACTGGCGGCCGCCGGTGTCGCCGGCCTGTCCTATGCCTCGGTGGTCGAGCGCAACTGGTTCAGGCTGCGCCGCTTCGACGTACCCATACTGGCGCCTGGCCGGTCGCCGGCGAAGATCCTGCACATCTCCGACGCGCACCTGACGCCACGCCGCGACCGGCTGATCCGCTGGGTGCGGGCGCTGGACCGCCTCGACCCCGACCTCGTGGTCAACACTGGCGACTCGATCTCCCACCCCGACGCGATCCCCGCCTTCCTCGACGCGCTCGGCCCGCTGCTCGACCGTCCCGGCGTCTTCGTGTACGGCTCGAACGACCTCTTCTCCCCGGTCTTCAAGAACCCGACTCGCTACCTGTGGCGCACCAGCAAGACCGACTACAACAAGCGCCGCGTCCCCGATCTCCCGTACCGTGAGCTGGGTGCCTCCCTCGCCGCCGCCGGCTGGCTGGACCTCAACAACCGCATCGGCCGCCTCAAGGCCGGCGGCCTGGACATCGAGTTCGGCGGCATCAACGACTCGCACATCAACCACGATCGCTACAACAAGATCGCGGGGCCGGTCGACCCCCGCGCCGACCTCCACATCGGCGTCATGCACTCCCCGGAGCCACGCAACCTCGACCGCTTCGCCGCCGACGGCTACGACCTCCTCCTGGCCGGCCACACCCACGGCGGCCAGGTCTGCCTCCCCTTCCACGGCGCTCTCGTCACCAACTGCGGCATCGAGCCGGCCCGCGTCAAAGGCCTGCACCGCCACGCCGGCGCCTGGCTCCACGTCTCCGCCGGCCTCGGCACCTCGCCCATGGCTCCCGTCCGCTTCTGCTGCCCGCCCGAGGCCTCGCTCCTCACCCTCCTTCCCCGCCCTGCCTGACGCGCCTCTCGAGGGCAGACTCCTGAAGGCCCGCCTCGCTCGAGCGACCACCGCACCCCAACGATCCGCTAAACTCGTCAAGGCGCTGGAAGAGGGGGCGAACCGCTCCTCCTTCCCAGCCGCCGGGGTGTGGCGCAGCTTGGTAGCGCGCTTCGTTCGGGACGAAGAGGTCGTGGGTTCAAATCCCGCCACCCCGACCAAGTTTGACCAGGTCGGCAGGGGTTCCGGAGCGATCCGGAGCCCCTTTTCCGATCTTGGCACTGGTAGGGAGCGATGCTCCGTGCTGGGTCCCGGAACTTGACAGTGCTGGGTCTCGGGCTTGCCAGCCTGGGCCGGACGATCCCGGGGACTTCGGACCGATGGCAGCGGGTCTGATGGCCCTGGCGTAGGGGTTCGGTGGGGTCGATCGTGCTGGCATGAGCGCTAAGACCGGCCGCGCGCCAGCCGGGTCTTATCGGGTACCGGCCGATGCGAGTGGTGTCACCCACGGGCCGTGGGCGTTCGTGGTGGCGGTGCTTACCGCCGCCACCGCTGTGGTGGCCCTGGCCATCGGCGTGTTCACGCCGCCGCATGGGGGGCCGTACTGCCGCACCGACTGCGTCGCCTACCCCTACACCGGGGGCGCGGAGTTCGTGCCCCGCGACTTCTGGTGGCAGTACCCGGCGATCCTGCTCGCGCTGCTGGCCGTGGTATTCCTCATGGGTCTGCCGAGGCGCCCGTCAGCGTACGCCGCGGAGGCGGCCAGGGTCGCGACGGTGCTCGCGGCGATCGCGGCCGGTGTCCTGGTCTCCGACTACGCCATCCAGCTGACCGTCGTACAGCCGAGCCTGCTCAAGGGCGAGACCGACGGGCTGGGGCTGTGGTCACAGTTCCACCCGCACGGGGTGTTCATCGCCTTGGAGAATGTGGGCTACCTGCTGCTGGCCCTGGCGTTCCTCGCCATCGGCGTGGCCATGGCGACCCGCAGCAGACTCGAACGCGCCGCCAAGATCGTGTTCATCGCGGGCGGCATCGCCACCCCACTCGCCCTGCTCGGGTACGCCGCCGCCTATCGGGCCGACCTGGACTACCGCTTCGAGGTCGCGGGCATCGCCATCGACTGGCTCGTCCTCATCATCGCCGGCACGCTGCTCGCCATCGCCACCCGACCGCCGCGGAGCCGGCGTTCGTGACGCCGACCCAACCAGCCGGCCGTCGGGCGACTTAAATGCCGTCTTGGTTGGTGCAAGAGTCGGTTGTCAGGTGTGGCCGGTAGAGCGGGGCGCGGCCCGCTCCGGGGAATGTCCGGGAGTAGGGCGTATGGCGAGCAGTGGCGATGTGGTCGGTGGCGAGCTGAAGATCGGCGGGAGGGGGCGCACTTTCGTGATCCGGCTGCCACGCCGGGCATCGGATGCGCGGCCGATCCCGCTGGTCCTGGTGTTGCACGGCAACAATCCGGACGGCGGCGGGTGGACGATGCGCGAGTGGACCACCTTTGACGAGCAGGCCGACACATGGGGTTGGGCGATCGCCTATCCGGATGGTTATGGAGGGTGCTGGGCGGACGGCCGGGGTGTCACGACGGCTGAGGAGGCGGGAGTGGACGACGTCGCCTTCCTTCGCGCGGTCATCGACTACTCGGCCGAACGGTGCGGCACATCGCCGGATCGCACCGTGGTGGCTGGGGTCTCCAATGGAGCGTTCATGGCCCACCGGTTGGCGCTGGAGGCGAGCGCGCAGGTGGCGGTGCTGGCGGCCGTCGCCGGCGGGCTGCCCGCCGACCTGTGCGACCTTCGGCCGACGCACGCCGTGTCGGCGTTGCTGATCCACGGCTCGGCCGACGAACTCTCACCGATCGAGGGTGGCTACTCGCGGCGTCGCGGGCCGGACGGGGAACTGCGCGGCCGCACGCTGTCGCTGGCCGAGACGGCCGGGCGCTGGCGCGAGATCGACCGGTGCCCGCCCGGACCGGGCGAGACGCACAAGACCGAGATGTTCAGCCGCACGACGGTGAGCGGTGGCGTCGGGGGGACCCGGGTCGCCGCCTGGACGCTGTTCGGGGTGGGGCACGCCTGGCCGGGTCCGCATCCCGGGCCGGAAGGGGCCGAGCCGACCAGCACCGAGCTCGACGCGGCCGTGGAGATCTGCCGGTTCGCCGAGCCGCTGCTCGTTCCGGCGGACGCCCGGCGGCTGTGACCTTCGGGCCGGCGCAGGGGGGCCGCGGGTCAACCGGCGGGTGTTGGAGGATCCGGGAGGTCCCCTGATACGACCTGGTCGGCCTGGGTGATGACGGCCGCCTGCCATTGCGGCGGGACGATGGCGAAAAGGTCGTCATCGACGGCGCGCAGCGCGTCGCGTGCGACGAGCGCCGGGTCGATCCCTTCGGGGGACATGCCGGTACGGACCAGAGCGGGGCAGATCATGCTGACCCCTATCGGCGTGCCGGCCAGCGCCATGGCCGCGTGCTGGGCGATGGCGCTGACGGCGTGCTTGGACGGCCCGTACGCGCCGCCGCCGGGAAAGACGGCGAGCCCGGCCAGGGACGCCGTGATCAGCACGTGGGCCGGCTCACCGGCCGCCAGCAGGTTGGGTACGAACGCGCGTAGCCCGCCGACGACGCCGCCGACGTTGACGGCGAACACCCGGTCCCACTCGTCGGGCGGCACCTCCCACGGGGCGCCGAGCGACTTACCCACGATCCCGGCGTTGAGGCAGATGAGGCGCGCTTGCGGGGCTTGCGCCGCGACGGCGTCCAGCGCGGCCGGATCGGCGACGTCGGCCACCACGCCGGTGGCGCCGAGTCGGGTCGCCGTCGCGGCCAGCGCGTCGGCGTCGATGTCGACCACGACCAGGCGGGCGCCCCTGGCGTGCAGCGCCTCAGCGAGCGCCAAGCCGATCCCGCTCGCCGCACCGGTGACGACCGCGGTCGGCGCGCCGGTTGGCATGGGCATTCTCCATCCTCCACAGATCAAGGAACGGCCGCATTGGGCCGAGCGGACACCCCATCGTGCCCGGCTCCGCCGCCGGCGGGGGGCCACGGGACGGTCCACCTGATGGGCGCGCGTGCCGCCGTGCCGGTCGCGCCCCCGGTGAGGAGGCCCGGACGGGCGAGGTGGGGTCTGCCCCAGGTCCATGACGGCAGCGGTCACCATGTTGTCGGCCGTGCCCGGTCCGTACGTTCGAAGCGACACCCACGTACGGGAGGCGAGGAGACCATGGGAGCGCCCACCAGCCGGGCCGCCGTCGAACTGCACGGTGTACGGCGCACGTACGGCCGCGGCGATTCCGCGGTGCACGCGCTGCGCGGCATCGACATGGCCTTGCCGAAGGGAACGTTCACGGCCCTGATGGGGCCGTCCGGCTCCGGCAAGAGCACCTTCCTGCAGTGCGCGGCCGGGTTGGACCGGCCGACGGCCGGCTCGGTCTTCCTGGGCGACACGGAGATCACCCGGTTGAGCGAGAGACGGCTCACGGAGCTGCGCCGCAGCCGGGTCGGCTTCGTCTTCCAGTCGTTCAACCTGCTGCCCTCGTTGACCGTGCTGCAGAACGTCCAACTGCCGCAGCGGCTGGCCGGGGGGAGGCCGGACCGGCGGCAGGCGATGGAACTGCTGGCCAGGGTCGGCTTGGCCGACCAGGCCCGGCGCCGTCCCGGGCAACTGTCCGGCGGCCAGCAGCAGCGCGTCGCGATCGCCCGCGCGCTCATCACCGAACCCGAAGTGATCTTCGCCGACGAGCCGACGGGCGCGCTGGACACGGGCACCGCACACGAGGTGCTGCGGCTGCTGCGGCAGGCGGTCGACCGCTTCGGCGGCACGGTCGTGATGGTCACCCACGACCCGGTGGCCGCCTCGTACGCCGACCGCGTCCTCTTCCTGGCCGACGGGGCACTCGCCGGCGAGCTGTACCGCCCCGACCCGTCCGCCGTCGCCGACCATCTGGTCGCGCTCACCTCCGGGCGGGAGGCGGCGGCATGAGGTCCAACGGCCTGGCGCGCGCGTCGGTCAGGTTCCGGCCGGCCTCGTTCGCCGGCACGTTCCTCGCGTTGCTCTTCGCCTCGATCGTGGTCACCGCCTGCGGTCTGCTGCTGCAGGCCGGCGTCACCGCGAGCCTCGGGCCGGTCAGGTACGCCGGCGTGCCCGTCGTGGTGACCGCCGATCAGAACGCCACGGTGGTCAGGGGCCACGGCGAGGACACGGAACGGGAGTCCGAGCCGCTGCCGGACGCCGCGCGGGTCGACGCGTCGCTCGCGCGGACCATCGCGGCTCGACCGGGCGTGGCCGCCGCGGTCCCCGACCTTGCCTTCCCGGTCCAGGCCGCCGTCCCGGAGCAGGCCGCCTTCCGGCCGCAGGCTGCCTTCCCGCCGCGGGCCGCGGCGTCGCTGCCCGGCCGCAACTGGTCCGGCGCACGGATCACCTCCCGGCTCGTCCAGGGAGGCGGACCAGCCGCCGGCCAAGTCGTCGTCGAGGCCGCGACGGCTCGGGCCGCGCGGCTGCGGGTCGGCGACGCCATCGCCCTCACCACCCCGCGCGGCACCCGTACGTACCGCGTCGCCGGGATCGCCGCCGGCGGCGGCCCCGGCATCTGGTTCTCCGACGCCGAGGCGGCCGCGCTGTCCGGACATCAAGGGCAGGCCGACGCGATCGCCGTGTTCGCGCGGTCCGGAGTCGGTGTCGAGCAGCTCGAGAGCCAGGTTCGAGCCGCCGTGGGCGGCGGCGCCAAGATCTACACCGGTGCCGGACGCGGCACCGCGGAGCATCGCGACCTGGCCGACGCACGGGACCTCCTGACCGGGCTCGGCGGTTCGTTCGGCGGGATCGCCACCATGGTCGCCGTCTTCGTCGTGCTCGGCACGGTGGCGCTGGCGATCGGCCAGCGGGCCCGGGAGATCGCGCTGCTGCGCGCCGTGGGTGCCACGCCGCGGCAGATCCGCCGCATGGTCGCGACCGAGGCGATGATCGTCGCGCCCATCGCCGGCGGCGTGGGCGTGCTCCCCGGCACGGCGCTGGCCACCTGGTGGTTCGACCAGCTCAAGCATCGCGGCGCGCTGCCGTCCGGGTTGCACCTCACGGTCGGTTGGGTCCCGCCGCTGTGCGCGGTCGGCGCCGGGCTGCTGGCCGCGCTGGCCGGTGGATGGGCCGCCGCCCGCCGGCCGGCCAAGGCCCGCCCGAGCCAGGCGCTGGGCGAGGCGGCGGTGGAACGTACCCGCCCCGGCATCGCCCGCACGATCCTGGGGGTCGGCGCGCTGGCCGGCGCCCTGGTGGTCGCCCAGGTCGCGGCGGGAGCGTCCGGCGACCAGGCGGCGGAGGCGGCGCTCGGCGTGGTCATGCTGTTCATGGTCGCTGTCGCGTTCCTCGGCCCGCTCGTCGCCGCCGGCGCGTCGGTGCTGCTCGGGCTGCCGATGCGGACGGCGGGCGCGCCCGGGCGGCTGGCCGCGGCCAACACGCGGGTCAACGCGCGCCGGCTGGCCTCGGCGGTGACGCCGATCGTGCTCGTCGTCACCTTCGCCGGCACACTGCTGTTCACGCAGAGCACCATGCGGCATGCCGCGGCCGCCGAGGCCCGCGACGGCGTGGTCGCCGACCAGGTCGTCAGCAGCGCGGGACCCGGCATCCCGTACGACACGGCGCGGCGTGCCGCCGCCGTCCCCGGCGTCCGGGCGGCGATCGGCGTGGTCCGCACCGGCGTGCTCTACCACGGCAGCGACGTGTTCTCCGACGCGAGCGCGATCGGCGTGAGCGGAGACCCGGCCGCGCTGCCCACCGTGCTCGACCTCGGCGTCGTGCGGGGCGAGGTGGCCGCGCTGCGCCCGGGCACCGTCGCGCTGGACTCCATGGTCGCGGCCGCGGCCCACGTCACCGTGGGCCGGCCGATCGAGCTCAGGCTCGGCGACGGCGCCAAGATCCGCGCGACGGTCGTCGCGACGTACCGTCGCGGCTTGGGCGTCGGCCAGGTGCTGCTGCCCCACGAGACCGTCGCCGGTCACGTCTCGGCCGAGCTGGACGGCCAGATCCTGATCCACGACGCGCCGGGCGCCGACGGCGGCGCGGTACGGCGCGCGTTGAGCGGGCTGGCCCCGTCCCTCGTGGTCACCGACCGCCGCGGGTACGCCGCCCAGATCGACAGGGACGCCGAGGTCAACGCATGGGTCAACAACGTCATGGTGGCGGTCCTCGGCGGGTTCGCGGCCATCGCGGCCGCCAACACCCTGGTGATGACCGTGCTGGACAGGCGCCGCGAGGTCGCCCTGCTCCGGCTGGCCGGCACCACCCGCCGCCAGGTGCTGTCGATGATGCGCTGGGAGGCGCTGCTGGTCACCACAGCCGGCCTGCTGCTCGGCGCCGCCATCCTGGCGGTCACGCTGTCGCCCTTCGCCCGCGGCACCACCGGCGGGGCCCCGTACGTGCCGCCCGTGACCGCGCTGGTCATGGGCGTCGCGATCGTGGCCGGCGGGCTCGCCGTCACCGCCCTGCCGGCCCGTGCCCTGCTCCGTACCCCGCCGGCCACCGCCGCCGCGGCCCGCGAATGACGGCGACGGGCCCTAGGCTTTCCCGGCCTCCGTGGACGCGGTCGGGTCGGACGGAGCCGCCCCGATGATGTCGTCCCGGACGATGCTGTAGAGCACGCCGTCGCGCCAGCGGCCGTTCTGGAACCCGATCCCGCGCAGGATGCCCTCGCGGGTGAAGCCCGCCTTCTCCAGCGCATGCTGCTCGGCGAGGTTGTCGATGTTGGTGGCCGCCTGGACGCGGTTGATGGTGCTGTGCGCGAACAGATACCGGACCAGCAGCCGTTGCGCCTGCGTGCCGTGGCCCTTGCCGCGCGCTTCTGGCAGCAGCGCGATGCCGATCTCCCAGCAGTACGAAAGCGTGGCGGGCCAGGCCCGGCGCCAGCTGACGAACCCGAGTGGGGCCGCGCCTTTCACCACCATGAGGACGCCGCGCTCGTCGTTCAGCAGCCGGTCCTCGGTCCAGCCCCGGCGGAAGCGGTCCAGTCCGCGCCAGCCGTACCACTCGAGGGGGCCGGTCGCCTCGGGCTCCAACGTGAACCTTTCGAGCACGGAAAGATCGACTTCTTCTACCGGACGGAGACGTACAAGATCGGCCATGCCCGCCAGACTACGGACCCGCCCGCGCCGGCGGCCGCCGGGGCAGGCATCGGGGCACGTCCGCGGGGTGGGGACCGAAGGCCCTCCGCGCGGGGACTCTCGGACTCTGGGTCACGGCTGGCGCGTCCTATTTGCTCGTGAGCAGTGATGGCCTCCGGTGGACTCCCCCGAGGAAGGTGTGACGACATGACCGTTCACGATCGCATCACCGAGGTGAAACGCACGACCGAGGTGAAGCACCCGCACAGGTTCGACGCCCTGCGGCGCCGGCTCTACGAAGGCGGGCACCCGAACCGCGTGGCCCGGCTGCTCAACCGCATCAGCGCCGCACAGTTCGGCAGCGGCGTGCTCGGAGCGCGCAACTGGGTGACGCTGGAGGTGCCGGGACGGCTCACCGGCCGCGTCATCTCCTTCCCGCTCGTGATCGCCGACTACGAGGGTGGGTACTACCTCGTGGCCTTCCTCGGCGAGAACGCGAACTGGGTGCGCAACGTCCGCGCCGCCGGCGGCCGGGCGGTGCTGCGGCACGGTGGCCGGCTGGCCGTACGTCTGGAGGAGGTGCCGCCAGGCGACCGCGCCCCCATCCTGCGCCGCTACGTCGACAAGGCCCCCGGAGCCCGCCCGCACATTCCGGTCGACCGGCACGCCCCGGTGGAGGAGTTCGAGCGGATCGCGGCGCGGTTCCCCGTCTTCCGCATCACCATCGACCGGCCGGGACGCTGAACGGCATCCCCCGGCGCCTTGTCGTCGCGGACGTGGTCGGCATCGCGCCCGGGTGGGGGTCGGCTCTAGTCGGATTGGATCGGCGCGGTTTACGCTTCCCGCATGGCGTGGTTGGGCACCATCCCGCGGCGCGAGGCGGCCGGTGAGCTCGCGGACGTGTACGCGGCGATGGCCGCGCGGCCGATTCCCGAGGTCTACCGTCCCCCGCACGACGACGCTCCGGGCATCATCAGGGCGCACAGCTTGGACGCGGAGCTGATGCGGCGCACGTTCGCGGTGTCCGGGTGGCTGCACCAGTCCACCCTGGGGTGGGCCGACCGCGAGCTGATCAGTAGCGTCACCTCGCGGGCGAACCAGTGCTTCTATTGAACGTCGGTTCACGCGGAGTTTCTGCGTGTCGCCAGCGGTGATACCGCTTTGTCCAAGAGCGTGCTCAAGGGCGAGGACGACCTGTTGCCCGCGCGCGGCGCCGCGCTGGCCCGGTTCGCCGCCGTCGTGACGAGCCGGCCATGGTCGATCACCCCGGACATCGGTGCCGGGCTCGCGGCCGCCGGCCTCGGGGCCGAGGATGTCGAGGCCGCGGCCGGCGTGGTCGCGATGTTCAACTATCTGACCAGGGTCGCCGACGCGTCGGGCATCGAGTTGGACTATGCCTCGGAGCTTCCGGTGTTCCAGCCCGAGCGCGCCCAGGAGCCGGCGCCGCGGCCGGCCCGCGACCGCTGGCCCGCCGTCGCCGCCGAGTTCCGGACGTTCCCCGGCTTTCCCGCGCTGAGCGAGGCCTGGCGTGCCTGGCGCGAGTACGTCTTCGACTCCGGCGAGCCGCTGACCCGCAGGGAGCGCATGCTGCTGGCCGGCGCGGCCGCGCAGCAGTGCTGCGACGGCGGGCGGGCCGACGAGCTGAGCGAGTACGCGCCTCGGGACGACCGGGAGGGCCTGCTGGACGCGTTCGCCCGCAAGCTCAGCAGCCGGCCCTGGCAGATGGAGCCGGCCGACCTGCGGACGCTGCGCGACGCGGGCTGGCCCGAGCCGGCCCTGCTGCACGCGATCTCGGTGGTGGCGTTGCAGAACGCCGAGTCACGGCTGGCCATGGGCCGCGCGCTGACCCGCGCCTGACGGGCCGGGCCGCCGGTCACCACGAGATGTCGGTGTGACGGACGTCACTCGCCGGGCGGCCGGAGGGCGACGGTTTTCGATCCGGCGGCCGGTCTAGATGCCGACCGGATCCAGACCATCATCACCACGGAGCCTCCGATGTCCGACGCCGTCCAGTCCGATGCCGTCCAGACCGATGCCGTCCAGACCGATCCATGCGAGACCGCCGTCGTCACCGGCGCCAGCCGTGGCTTCGGGCGCGCGATCGCCGCCGCCCTCGTCGCCGCGGGCACCGGCGTCGTCGGCATCGCCCGCGACGAGAAGCGGCTGTGCGCCGTACGCGACGAGCTCGGCGCGGCCTTCACCCCCGTCGCCGCCGATGCCACCGATGAGGCACTGGCCCGGGACGTGATCCGCGAGCACCGTCCCGGCCTGCTCGTCCTCAACGCCGGGGCCACGCCGCACATGGCGCCGCTGCCAGAGCAGACCTGGGAGACCTTCAGCCGCAACTGGCACGCCGACACCCGGCACGTCTTCGCCTGGACGGCGGCGGCGCTGCGGGTACCGCTCGCGCCGGGCAGCGTGGTGATCGCGATGTCCAGCGGAGCCGCCCTGGCCGGATCCCCGCTCAGCGGCGGGTACGCCAGCGCCAAGGCCGCCATCCGGTACATCCGCGGGTACGCGGCCGACGAGTCGCGGCGGGCCGGTCTCGACCTCCGGTTCGTCGCGCTCCTTCCGCAGCTCACCCCCGCCACCGGCCTCGGCTTCGTCGGGGTCGACGGCTACGCGGCGCGCCAGGGCGTCGACCGGGACGCCTTCATCGAGGGCCTGCAGCCCGTCCTCACCCCCGAACAGGTCGCCAAGGTCGTCCTCGACGTCGTCGCCGACCGGGACAGCGCCGCCGAATACCTGGTCACCGGCGGCGGGCCGCGCCCGATCGACTGAACGGGCGCCGGCCTCCGCCGCGTCCGGCCGCGCCGCCACCCGCCACTTACAGTGGACCCGATCGCCCGCAGGGAGAAGCCGCGATGTCGCCAGCCGCCGAGTCCGCCGCCGAGCTGGACGCCGAGTTCGCCGCCGCGGCCGGGCCGTACCGCCCGGAGCTCCTCGCGCACTGCTACCGACTCCTCGGCTCGATCCACGAGGCCGAGGACTTGGTGCAGGAGACCTACCTGCGGGCGTGGCGGGCGTTCGACCGGTTCGCCGGCCGCTCCTCGGTACGGCGGTGGCTGTACAAGATCGCCACGATGGCCTGCCTGACGGCGTTGGAGAGCAGGTCGCGGCGGCCGCTGCCGTCGGGTCTCGGCGTGCCCTCGGACGATCACCGCGTGGCGCTGGCCGCCAGGGAGCCTGCGGTGGCGTGGCTCCAGCCGGCGCCCGACGCGCTGTTCGGGGCCGGCGACCCGGCGGCGATCGTGGCCGGGCGGAGTGGGGTGCGGCTCGCCTTCATCGCCGCGCTCCAGCTCCTGCCCGCACGGCAGCGGGCCGTCCTGACCTTGCGCGACGTACTGGCGTTCCGTACGGCTGAGGTCGCCGAGATGCTGGACACGACGACGGCGGCGGTCGACAGCGCGCTCCGCCGCGCCCGGGCCCGGCTGGCCGCGGCCGGGCCGGTCGAGGACGATCTGGCCGAGCCGGACGAGGAGGTCCGGCGGGCCCTGCTCGACGGCTACGTCGATGCCTTCACCCGGGCCGACCCCGACGCGCTGGTGAAGCTGCTGCGCGCCGACGTCGAGCTGGAGATGCCGCCGATCCCGACCTGGTTCACCGGCCGGCGCGCCGTCGCCGGCTTCCTGGCGAGCCGGGTCATGCGCGCTGATACGTGGCGGATGGTCCCCACCCGCGCCAACGGCCAGCCCGCCGTCGTCGTCTACCTGCGCGCCGCTGAGGAGCGCGCCGCGGACACCGCGTACGCGCCGTACGGCGTCCAGGTGCTGACCCTGATCGGCGCCCGGATCAGCCGCATCACGTCGTTCAACGACCCGGGCCTGGTGTCCGCCTTCGCCCCGGCACGAGCCGCGTCGGCGACCTTCGTCCTCCCCCGGACGCCGGCGGGCGGGCCACTATGCTGGGGCGCCGGAACAGCGCGAAGGAGGGCCTATGGCCACCAAGGTCATCATGGTTGATGACGTCGACGGCTACGAGGGCGAGGACGTCGCCAAGCGAGACTTCGAGGTCGGCGGGGCCCTCTACACTCTCGACTTGGGCGACGGCAACTTCAAGAAGCTCCAGGAGGCGCTCGAGCTGTTGGCGCCATTTCTGGAGAAAGCGACCGTCGTCAAGCAGGCCGGCCGGTCTCGCAAGAGCACGGGGGAGACCTCGGCTCCCCGCCTTCGCGGCTACTCCAACGGCGACGTCCGTGAATGGGCGACACGTGAGGGCATCGAGGTCAGTGCTCGCGGGAAGATCGCTGATGAGGTCTACGACAAGTTCGTCGCCGCGCACCCGGATGCCAAGCCGGAATCCTGACCGACCGCGAGGTAAATCGCCAATCTCATTGGCGGTAGCGAGGGCACATCGGCACGAGCCGTCACATATTGATGTGGTGAAGCAGCTCCAGTAGGCCGACGGCGACCGCTCCTCCGCCCGCCTGCTCCAGAATCGCCCGCACCGATCGCAGGCTTTCGCGGATGATGTGATGTCTGGGCTTGGGTGATCCGGCCTGGGCGCGGATAGTGGCGATCTCCGCCCGGATCTCGTCGGACTGCTCCGGAGCCAGGCGGAGCAGGTGGGCGCCGGCGTCGAACTGGCGCAGGAACTCGCGCACCCTGTCCATTTCCTCGTCATCAAGAACGCCGGTGACCTGCGTGGCCCCAGGACTCGCGCTCTGCTGCTGCGCCCCGGGGCTTGCCTGCTGCACGGGAGCGGTATTGCCGGTGATGGTGACGCTGCTGTCATTATGGATATTCGTGACGACCCCTTGGTGCGGCAACAGATATTGATCCAGTTTCCGCCAGATCCTGATAACGTTGGCCCTGTTCCTGCCTTGGTCGAAAATCACCGTTCTGGGCTGAGACTCGCTGTGTATGTGAACCAGCCCGTCAGCGGCCACCGAAATGGATAGCCTCTCCCTGAACTTGGCGAGCACGTCCTTCAAGATCAGGCCCATGAGGCTCGAACTCTCGGTCTCCGCGAACTGGCCGTCCGACGAAACGGCCTCGATCGTTCCCGACCGAGCATCGGACGCGGTGACCAGGAAACCGCAGGGCTGCATCGCGTCGCAGCAGGCGTGGAAGACAGCATCCCTGGACGCCCGGTAACGTCTCGAATCCTCGTAGCTGGCAGTCATCCAGGTTCCTGTTCCGGGCCCATCACGCGCACACGCCGTCGCCGGCGCCTCCAAGGATCGCACAGCGAATGACGGCCGGAGCGGCGAAGCCGTGCGGCGCCGCCGCCCGCCGGGTCAGGTGAGCTGGATGTCGTCGAGTTCGGCGAAGCCGGTGCCGCCGGCGAAGCCGGGGGCGCCCTTGGCGAGACGGATGACGTTGTAGCCGGCGCGCAGGGCGACCCTGGTGGTGACGGTGGGGCCGAAGCGGCCCCACCCGGCGGTGGGCGGATAGGCGACGGTGGTCCAGGCGCCCCCGTTGACGGCGAGCCCCTGGGTGGAGGTGGCGCCGGTGCCGTTGGCGTACCCGATGGTCATGGTGTAGCCGCGGGCGGCCGGCACGTTCACGATGAAGTCGACGTAGCTGTCGGTGCGGGGGTCGCCGGAGTTGTCGATGCGCCCGACGTAGCCGCCGGCGGAGGCGCTCGCCGCCGCCAGCCGCTGGGCGCGGAAGACGGAGCCGTTTTCCGCCTCGTAGCGCTGCTGGAACGCCGGAACGCCGCCGGCCGGCTGGATGGTCAGGTGGTAGGCGTTGCCGGCGGCCATGTCCGGCACCGCGACGGTGAGCTGACCGCCGCTGACCGTCGCGGTGGTCGTCGAGATCACGGTGGGGGCGCCGACCGCTGTGAACCGTCCCGACGCCGGGGTCGACTCGAGTTGCACCCGCACCTGGGAGCCGAGCGGTGAGAGGCCGGCGACCCGGACCGAGTTGGCGCCCGCCTCGTCGCCGAAGACGACGCTGACGATCTTGCGGGTGGGGTCGTACGCGGCGAAGCCGTCGAGGCCGGACTGGCCGGGCGGGGTGGTGGTGACCATGTTGCCGGCCATGTCGCCGTACCACTTGTAGAGCCACCAGGTGCCGGTGGGCTGGTCGTTGTTGACCACCAGGCCGTTGACCGTGCCGTACTCGAACCAGAACGGGCGGTCGGCGGTCGTGACCCCGGCGCGTTCGAACTTCGCGATGTAGCTGGCCACCCGGCCCGGCACGTCCGCCTCGTCGCTCCAGGCGTACTCGTTGATCGCGATGGGCCGTGGGCTGATGCCCAGCGACGCCTCCAGAGCGCGGTAGCCGGCGACGTCGGCGGCTACGCTCGCCGAGCTGTGCGCGAGCTCGTGCCAGCACACGATGTCGGGCAGCGCGCCGTGGTCGCGGGCGTAGGTGAGGAACGAGCGCAGGAACGTGGGGTTGTACGTGCTGCTGCTCGGCCCGACGATCGGGGTCAGCGCGTCCCTGGCGCGCACCTCGCGATAGGTACGGACCCAGCCGGCGTTGAAGTCACCCGCCGCCGCGGTGTCCCACGTCCAGTCCGGTTCGTTCCACAGCTCCCAGCCCGCGATATCGCTGACCGTACGTGCCGCCAGCCGGTCGCTCACCATCGTGTCCACCCGCGACAGCCAGTCCGCCCAGCTCACCCACTTGTAGGGGAAGTCGGGGTAGATGTCCGGCATGCGGATGTACTCCGCGGCGCCCACCCGATCGGCCTGCGGCGCGACGAGCAGCGAATCGCCTCCCGGCGGCTGGCCGTTGGGACGCTGGCCGACCCGCGGCGCCGGTTGGGTGAGCGTGTTCATCTTGATGGGCAACAGCGTCGAGTCCGCCGGGCGGTTGTTCTCGGCGAGCGCGTAGAGGCCGCCGGAGGCGACGTGGGTGACCGGCCGGAACGGCGCGGCGACGTTCACCACGAGGGTGGCGCCGGCGGCCCGGGCGGGCTCGACCGAACCCGCCCAGGCCGCCATGCCGGCCAGCACCATCGCGGCCGCCGCTGCCACTGCTCGCGACGTACGGTTTCGCATCGGGCACCTCGGAGTCGGAGATATCCGGAGAGGGGTGGGAGTGGACGGGAACCGTCGAGCTTCGCGGGCCGCGGCTACGGCGATGTGCAGCCGGTGATGGCCGGCGCGGACAGGTTGGTGCCGTTCAGGATGAACCCGAAGTTGGTCGAGCCGCTGCCGGGCACCGACCCGTTGTAGGAGGCGTTGCTCACCCGGATCGAGCCGCTGGTCGCGGTGGGCGTGCCGCCCCACAGGTTGCCGATGGTCTGCCCGCCGCCGAGCGTCATGGCCACGGTCCAGCCGGCCAGCGCCTGGGTCCTGCTGTTCTGTACGGTGACCTCGCCCTGCAGGCCGGTGCCCCAGCTGTTGACCAGCCGGTACGTCGCGGTGCAGGCACCGGTCGGCGGCGGGGACGTGGGCGGCGGCGAGGTCGGCGGCGGTGAGGTCGGCGGCGTGGTCGAGCCGATGCTGCCGGGGACCGATTGGAGGGCGCTGAACCAGACGTTGGCCATCTTGGCGTAGCCGCCGGCGTTGGGGTGCACGCCGTCGGCGAGGTCGGCGGTCGTCAGCGCGGGAAACATGTCGACCAGGTGCACGTGCTTGCCCGCGTTCGCCCGCGTCCGCACCAGGTCGGGGATGGCGGCGTTGAACGTCCGTACCGCCGAGTCGGCACCGGCCAGCGGGATGATCGTGGCGACGAACACCTCGGCGTCCGGTGAGGTGCTGGTGATGTGGTCGAGCAGCGTGCCGAGGCGGGCCGGGGCGCCCGAGAGGTTCACGTTCTGGATGATGTCGTTGGTGCCGATGTGCAGCAGGATCGTGTGCGGGTTGGACGTGCGCAGCCAGTTGACGATGTTCGCGTCGATCTGGTCGATCCGCCAGCCGGAGTGGCCTTCGTGGTCGTGGTCGCCCAGCTGCGCCGGGCCGTTCGACAACGACCCGACGAAGTCGACGGTGAAGCCACCGGCCACGAACTTCTGCCACAGACCGATCCGGTAGCCGCCGGGGACGGTGAGGCCGTCCGTGATGGAGTCACCGAGCGGCATCACCCGCACGCCGCCGTTGGACTCGGCCCGCGCCGCCCCGATGGGGCCGGCGGCCCCGAGGGCGACTACCGCAGTCGCGATCAGCGTCGCGAGAACCGCGGCCAGGATCCCAGGGAGTCTCCCTCGCGCCATGACGTCGTTCCCTTCTCGGCGCCTTCTCGGGTGGGGGTGGCGCCGGCCCGCGGGCGCTGCGGCGGTACCGCGGAGTTCCGCAGAGATATCCGATGTCTCCGACCCGGACATGGGGGACTTTTTTGCACAGTCAGGATGTGCTGTCAACGAGTGCCCCGGCCGCCGTCCGGCGGCGGAGTCGTACATCGGATGCCTCCGCCTGCGCCGGAAGGCTCGGCGGGCGGCATCACGCCCGAGCCGTCATCACGGCCGCTTTCTGAAATCCCGCCGCCGCCACGACACCCCATTGCCCGCGCCCGGATGCCGCGATCTTCGTGCCGGATGCGGCCAGGCGGGATGGCTGATGCGGCCGGCGATTGTTGAGATCGGGTGAGTGCTCGACGGATCCGGGGTGGAGATGTTGCTGACCGAATCGAAGACGCGGCGCGGGCGACCGGCGGCCGCGCCACCGGCGTGGCTGGTGCTCGCCGTCGCCTGTTGCGGCCAGTTCATGGTCGTCCTCGATGTCTCGGTGGTGAACGTCGCGCTGCCCGCGATCCGTACGAGCCTCGGGTTCGACCCGGTCGGGCTGCAGTGGGTGGTGACCGCGTACGCGTTGACGTTCGCCGGCTTCCTTCTGCTCGGCGGCCGGTTCGCCGACCTGTACGGGCGCCGGCGGATCTTCCTCCTCGGGCTCGTGCTGTTCTCGGTGTCCAGCCTGGTGGGTGGGCTTGCCACGACCCCCGGCATGCTGATCGCGGCGCGCGGCGTGCAGGGCCTGGGCGCGGCCGTCCTGGCGCCGGCCACGTTGACGATCCTCACCACGACGTTCACCGAGCCGGCGCGGCGGACCTGGGCGCTGTCGGTCTGGTCGGCGATGGCCGCCGCCGGCGGCGCGGCCGGCAGCCTGATCGGCGGGTTGCTCACCGACTACCTGTCGTGGCGCTGGATCCTGCTGATCAACGTGCCGATCGGTGCCGTGGTCGTCGTGCTCGCCGCGTACGTCATCGGCGAGAGCACCCGCGACGGTGAACGCCGCCTCGACGTGCCGGGCGCGGTGCTCGCGACCGGCGGCCTGGCCGCGGTGGTGTACGGCATCGTGCAGACCCAGACGGAGGGCTGGGCCGACCCGCGGACGCTGGGCGGCCTGGCGGCCGGCTGCGTGGCGCTGTGCGCGTTCGTCGTCGTCGAACGGAGGTTGACGAGGGCGCCGCTGCTGCCGCTGCGGCTGTTCGGATCCCGGGCGATATCCGTGGGCAATCTCGTGATCTTGCTGCTCGGCGCGTCCTTCATCCCGATGTGGTACTTCCTGTCGCTGTACATGCAGAACGTCCTGCACTACAGCGCCGTCCGGGCCGGGCTCGGGTTCGTCCCGCACACCTTCGCGATCATCGCCGGAGCGCAGCTCGCGCCGCGTGTCCTCCCGCGGCTGGGCGCCAGGTGGCTGGTCGCGGCGAGCGCGGCGGCCGCGGCCGCCGGCTTCCTGTGGCAGGCGCAGATCACTCCGACGGGGAGCTACGTGTCCGGGCTGCTCGGGCCAGCGATCCTCATGTGCGGCGGTCTTGGCCTGCTGACCACCTCCATCACCTCCACGGTGACCTCCGGTGCCGGGCGGACCGACGCCGGCATCGCCTCCGGGCTGCTGACCGCCACGCGGCAGGTCGGTGGGTCGCTGGGTCTCGCCGTGCTGGCCACGCTCGCCGGCCGGCACGCGTCCACGCCGGCGGCGTTGACGGCGGGCTACGGCCACGTGTTCCTGGCGATCGCGGCGTTCCTCGCCCTGGCCGCCGTGGCGGCTCCCTGGCTACCGGCCCGGCCTCGCGCCCCAATGGGCGGGGATCGACCGCAAGGCGAGCCGCGGTGATCGCGGCCCGGAAGTTCCCAGGTCAGGCCGCACGATGGCGGTGGTGTTTGACGAGTGTCGCCGCCGAGAGTGGGTACCTCACCAAGGGACAGAGCCCGATAAATGGGGGTGAAGGGCCTATATCGGTTTAGTCGTGATCAACGGCTCAGGACCTGACGCTTCACTCTCGGGGGGAAGAACAACAAGCGTGAGGTACGACCGTGACAGCTACACACGGCTACGGTTATCCGACAAAACCGGCATATCGACTAATCGAACCGCAGCGGGCATGGCCGATGCTCGCCGTGCGGGGAGTGCTGGCCGTCATCTTCGGGGTCATCGCTCTGGTCTGGCCAGGGATCACCGCGCTCGCCCTCGCCATCGTCTTCGGCGCGTACGCGCTGATCAACGGGGTGTCCATGCTGGTCGAAGCGTTCCGGCACGCCGACAGGCCGCACCGCGGCGCGCGTATCGCGGGCGGTGTGCTCGGCGTGGCGGCAGGCGTGGTGGCCCTGGCCTGGCCCGGCATGACCGCCGTCGTCCTGGCCATCCTGTTCGGCGCGTGGGCGGTGGTGACCGGTGTCACCGAGATCGCCGCCGCCATCCGGTTCCGGCGGCAGATGCACGGCGAGTTCCTGCTCGGCCTGGCCGGGCTGCTGTCCATCATCGCCGGCTTGATCATCCTGGCCTGGCCCACCATCGGGGTGGTCACCATCGCCATCATCCTGGGGATCTACGCGATCATGGCGGGCATCGTGCTCATCGCCATGGCAGCGCGGATGCGCCGCGCCGCCCACCACACCACCCACGCCACCCACTCGCCCGGCTGAGACGCCGCCCGCCCCCGCCCCCGGCACGCGGCCGGGGGCGGGCGCCCGCCTGTTCGCGTCGGTCCGGACTACTTCCGCCTGTTCCTGAGGTCGCTGATCCCCTCGGTGACCATCCCCAGGCCGATGCCCATCAGCCACACGTCCTTGGCGAGCCCGATGCCCTGCTCGGTCGGGCGGATGTCGCCCTCACGTCGCATTCCGGGCGTCCTGAGATACAGCCCGAGCAGCCCACCGGCGAACCCGGCGAGCGCGGCTCCCGCGACCAGCGACGGGACGAACGGCGTGACGAGAGCCGCGCCCAGCGCCAGTTCGGTACGGGAGAGGAGCCGGGTGAAGGCGACCGGGTCCATCTTGCCCAGGAACGGATAAGTGTTGGTCGCCATGCCGTGGTAGCCGGTGGCCTGCTTCTCGTCCGCGTCGCGTTTCGACAGACCGGAATTGATGATGTACGCGCCGGCCGCCAGCCTGGTCGGCATCTGGTGGAGACGTACGAGCTTTCTCATTGCGTGATCTCTCCTCGCGGCCACGATGTCGGTGGTGGGCTCCCGATGGGTGCGATCGGGTGGGCCCGGCGGGATGAGCGGCGGTCCGTGATGCGCGGGCACCGGCTCGGCCCGGCGTCGCCGCCCCGCTTCGCCCGGCTCTTCCGGGGGCGCGCCCCGCACCGCTGGACACGCCCGGCGCCGCTGGACGCCTCGAAGCGCACATGGAGGACCGCGGCCTCCCTTGTGTTCCGGCCCCCTGCCCGCGGATCTCCACCCCAAACCTGGGCCGGTCCCGGTGCCGCCGATCCGGTACCAGGTCCGGAGCATGGGCGCGGTATCGGCGGGCGGTGTATTTGTCGGCAACGGCATTTCCGCTGGTCTCAGGACGCCGGTCGGGGAACCGGCGCAACCGGCCAGCGATTTAATGCCGACCGGCGATGTCGCGACGTGCCGGCGGAAATGGACGAAAGCGCAGGTCATGCGTTTTCCTCGGCGAACCGAGCCGGCCTGCGCCGGCCGCACTACCCCGCTGACCTGCTGAAACCCCCGTTCGGCGAATTACTCGACGGCGGGCCAAGGCCGGCTTCGTGCCGGCACCTCATCAGCCGGGCCGCCGGCGCAGGGCAGGGCGCGGGAAATGCCGCGGAGCCCCATCCGGCCTTATCAGCTACAAAAAGGTGACGATACGGACAGCTTCGGGCGAGTGCCACTGTTTGCACCTACAATGACAACTAGTGCGCAGCCACGTTTCGGGTCGGTCCAACCCCGGCTTGGGTGTTTCGACGGCATGCCGGGCGAGCCCGGTGAGCCCCGCCACGTGACCGGCTCCTGCGGGCGGTGCCGCTGTCCGGATCGGGCCTACCGGAGGTAAGGACAGGTGCGCGTCATCCACGGTTCGGCCGGTGGCCTCCTCGCCGGCCTGCTCCTGTTGACCGGTCTCGTCGCCGCGGGGTCCGAGGTCGGTCTCGGCTCGCCGGCGCCCGCCGACAGCCAGGCGGCCGCGGCGCGCGGACAGGCCGACGCGCGGGTGACGATCACGCCGGTCGACGGGGCCGGCAAAGTACGTCCCGACCACGGGGTGGTGGTCAAGGCCGCCGGCGGCCGGCTCGGTGACGTCAGCGTCCAGGCGCGCGGCAAGAAGCGGCTCGCCGGCTCGTTCAACCCCGACCGCACCGAATGGCGTACGAAGTGGGCGCTCGCGCCGTCGACCTCCTACAGCGTGACCGCGACCGCCGTCAATCCCGCCGGCAAGCCCGTCCAGGCCACGAGCACGTTCAAGACCCTCAAGCCCAGCCAGACGATCTCCGCGTCGCTTGACTGGATCCTCGAGGGCAACCAGGGCAAGACCTACGGCGTCGGGATGCCGATCATCCTCAACTTCGACGAGCCGGTCCGCAACAAGTCCCGCGTGGAGAAGGCCCTGGAGGTCCGCGCCACCAAGCCGGTCCCCGGCGCTTGGCGCTGGGTCGGCGACCAGCAGGTGATCTACCGGACGAAGACCTACTGGCCCGCCCACCAGAAGGTCACCCTCGTCGCCCACCTGGCCGGCGTGCGCGCTGCCAAGGGCTTGTACGGGACCAAGAACTTCACCCGTACCTTCCGCATCGGCTCGGCCAGGATCGCCAAGATCAACCTGAAGACGCACAAGATGGTGGTGCGCATCGACGGCAAGAAGAAGCGGACCGTGCCGGTCAGCGGCGGCGACGGCAGCACGATGGAGTACACCACGACCAGCGGCACCCATCTGACCATGGAGAAGGGCAACCCCACGCGGATGATCTCGCCCGGTCGCAAGCCGGGCGACCCCGGCTACTACGACGAGCTGATCTACTACGCGGTCCGCATCTCCAACAGCGGCGAGTACCTCCACCAGACCCCGGGCGCCACCTACTGCCTGGGGCACGCCAACTGCAGCCACGGGTGCGTACGACAACCGGCCAAGGACGCCATCTGGTTCTACAAGAACGTCCAGCCCGGCGACGTCGTGGACATCACCGGCACGAAGCGCGGCCTGTCCTGGGACAACGGCTGGTCGTTCTGGGAGATGCCCTGGAAGAAGTGGAAGAAGGGCAGCGCGCTCGCCTGACCGCCTCCGGTACGCCCCCCGCGCAACTTTCCGACGTGGCCGCGCGGAGTACGGAACATAGTGGCCGATGCCGGCGTCCAACTCTCTGTGGAGGAGACGTAACGGACGGCGTCTCGTTCAGCCGGCATCTCATCGGTCAGGGTCGGGGGTCACCGTGTACGCACAGATTCACGTGGTCGGCTGCGCCGCGGCGACCCGCCCATGAGCTGGCGCGGGCGAAAGGATCGGCAGGATCGGCAGGATCGCCGGCGCCGTGGCGACGCGCTCATGTGGTTCCTCCGCGGACCCGACCTGCATCAGCTGGCCATGATCGCGACCGCCTGGCGCAAATGGGGGCTCGACGATGCCCACGAGCGCGCACTCGACCGTCTCGTGCGCGCGTTGCTGGGAAGTCCAGGCGGGGCCGGCCGCGCGTGGCTGGCGGTGACCAAGGACGGCGCGGTGCGCCCGAACGGCTGGCTCCGCGGCGACGAGGCGCTCGACAGTTTGCGGAAGTTCATCGGCGACCTCAACGACGTCGGCGCGCTGGCCGATCTGGAGCGCGAGCGGCACATCACCCGCCTGCGGCTCCGGGTGCTGTGCGACCCCGACCGTACCGGCGAGATCCTGCCGGCGGCGGACCCGGGGGAGGCGGCCGACCGCCCGTACCGCAGGCACTGGACCGCGCTTGACGTGCAGTTCGTCAGCGACCGTGACGACGGATTCCAGATCCACCTGGGCTTCAGCTTCTGGGCGACGCGGCCGCCGTGGCACCCGGCGGACGCGGCCGAGGAACCGAAGCGCATCGAGGCGGCCGCCGTCCAGGAGCTCCGCAAGACGTTCGAACTGCGCGCGACGGCCGCCACCGGATACCTGGTCGACCGGCACTTCGGCCCCGCCACCACGCTGGTGTGGCGCCAGGAGCACGCACCGCCGATCTTCTGGGTCGTGACGCTCGCCGAGCCGCGCAAGGACCCGGCGGATTATCTGCTCGACGACTCGTTCGCCGAGCGCCTGGTCCGCCCGCTGCTGGGTCGCGGCCCCCAGGACGGCGGGGTGGCGGCGAGCGTCATCAACGGCGACATGCTGGCCCTCCGGCTCTTCGGGCGGGACCCAGACGGATCGGTCAAGGGCGACGGCGCCGAGGTCGACGGGGCGGGCAGCGCCCAGCTCACCGTCCGCCCGGTCTATCTCCTGGTGCTCGGCCGGCAGCAGCCGCACCGCGGCGACCAGCCCAAGGACTATCGCCACCAGCAGGTGGTCACGTCGTTGACCGAGTTCGAGGCGCTGGCCGCGACCGACATGCACCGCATCGCCGACGAGCTCAACGTGTGGGGCACCCACGTACGCGTCTACGACAGCGTCGCCCAGCAGACCAGCAGGATGTGGGACGCCCTGGCGCTGCACCTGCCCGTGCGCAAGGGCCGCGACCTGGCGGCCGCCCACCGCGCCATCGCCCTGGTCCACCAGACCGTGCTCCAGGGGGTCGCCGACCTGGCCGAGCTGGAGAGCCAGGTGATGGCGAAGAAGACCGACGCCGACGAGTTGGCCGACGAGCTCGCCGACCGCGTGGACCAGGGCCTCGCCGAGCGTCCGCTGCCCGCCGCGTACCAGGGGATCGCCGAGTCGGTCACGCAGAAGAGCCGGCTGAGCCGCCTGGGCCGGCGCGGTGCGGCGGTGGTCACGGACGCGCGCCGGGTGAAGCGGCAGTACGAGGACCTGCTCGCGTCGATCGCCCACGCCTTCGACGAGCGCCGGGTCCGCGAGCTCGACGTGCTCCAGCGCGGGAACTTCAGCCTGAGCCTCGCCGTCGCCGGAGTCACCATCGTCACGGTCCTCGACTTCCTCTACAACGTCAAAGGCGGCGAGCCGGCCCACACCTGGCTGCGGGTCCTCCGCGACTCCGGCTGGGCGCTCCTCGTCCTGCTGGTCATCGGCGTCGGCTTCTACTTCCGCATGGTGATGAAGGCGCGGCACATCGCGTCCTGGGGCTTCCGCAGGCGCTACCACAAGGCCCTCAGCTTCTTGCGCGACTCCTCCACCAAGGAACTCGACCTGCGGCGGGCGACGTACGAGACGGCAGCCGCCGGCACCGCGGACGACAACGCGGACGACAACTGGGAAGAGCTGGACCGCGAGCTGGCCCGCAGGTTCGCCGAGCTGTGGGACGAGGCGACGGCGAACCCGCCGCGCACCGGCAGCCAGGAGCGCCGCCCCAAGAAGGACATCGCGTTACTGACCAGGGACGTCGAGCAGTGGATGCTGCGTGCTCTGCTGCTCACCGAGCGGCCGCGGCGGCTCGCGCGCTATCGCCTGCCCAGGCTCACCCTGCTCTACCGGCACTGCGTCGCGCTCGAGCGGTCCAGGCGGTGGAACACCGCCACGGAGGTGGTGGCCGACGCCGACCTCGAGGCGACCCTCGAAGGAGAGGGCTACAGCCTGGTGGAGGCGCGCGACCTCGACCAGTACATAGAGGACCTCGCCCGATCGCACGACGATCCCCCGGCCACCACGGTCGAGCTGCTCGACCGGATCGAGGAGGCGCTGCGCATCAGGACGCGCAGCGCCGAGCTGGACGGCGTGAACCGGATGTTCGTGCACTGGGCGGTCGAGCGGCTCATCGCGCACGGCGTACGGCAGTTCATCGACGTCGGCGCCGGGCTTCCCGACACCGAAGGCGTGCACAGGATGGCCGAGGGTCTGAACGTGGTGTACGTCGACCACGCACCCGAGCTGGTGGCACAGGGCAAGGTGCTGCTGGCGCAGCCGGGCCGGACGATGTTCATCAAGAGCGACATGGTCGAGGACGCGAAGGAGATCATCACCCGGGCCCGCGGCGTGCTCGACGTCGGCCAGCCGATGGCGGTGCTCTTCACAAGGGTTCTCGGCTACGTGTCGGACGAGAACGTCCGCAAGGCCCTGGCGAGCTTCCGCGCGCACCTCCCCTCGGAGACGTTCATCGTGATCTCGCACGTCGCGTCCGCGGCCGAGCCGGGCAGCCGTGGCGCCGGCGGCCTGGCGCACGTACTGGCGAACCACAACGGCCACCGCGACGAGGTCATCCGCAGCACGGAGCAGATCCGCGGCTTCTTCGCTGGTCTCGACCCGGAAGCCGCGCTCAGCAGCGCGGCGGAGCTGGTGAAGATCGACCCGTCGGAGCTCGGAGCGCCCGCGACGCCGGCGTCCCCGCCCGGGGCGCTCTACCTCGCCGCCGGCATCGGCCGCCTTCCCTGACGGCGGCCGCCGGCCGGTCCGGCGGTTCAACCGCCGAAGGGGCAAAGATCACGGACCAAGGTCCGTTGCCCCGGGCGATCTCCTCAGGAAAGGTGTGCTCGAACCCACAACGGGAAACAGAGCTGATCGCGTGCGGGGCACGAATTCGAGCGGGGTGCGAAGGGATGGGTGGATCGCGGGGAATGCCGGCCGACCGTATGCCGGGACGGAGCGCGGGGGGCACGGCTGAGCCGGCGCGGCGGCGGCGTGGCCGCCGGCAGCGGACCGGCGGGCCCGCGACGATGCTGGCCATGGCGACGCTGGGCTTCGGGTTGAACTTCTGGGCCTGGGCGCTGCTCAGCCCCCTCGGCCCGCGGTTCAAGGAGGCGCTGCAGCTCAGCTCGTTCCAGCAGGCGCTGCTTGTCGCGGTTCCTGTGGTGGTCGGCTCGGTCGGCCGGATCCCGGTGGGGGCGCTGACCGACCGGTTCGGCGGCCGGGTGATGTTTCCGCTGGTGTCGACGGTGACGATCGTCCCGGTGCTGTATCTCGGGCTGGCCGGCCATTCGGCGCTGCCGGCGCTGCTGGGCGGGGGGTTCGTGCTCGGCATCGCCGGCACGGCGTTCGCCGTCGGGGTGCCGTTCGTCAACGCCTGGTTCCCGCCGGAGCGCCGCGGGTTCGCGATCGGCGTGTTCGGCGCCGGCATGGGCGGCACCGCCATCAGCGCGCTGACGACGGTGCACCTGGTCGACTGGCGGGGGATGGCGGCGCCGTTCGTGGTGACGGCGGTGCTGCTCGCGGTCTACGCCGTGGCCGCCGCGCTCATCCTGCGCGAGGCGCCGGGCCGTACGGTGCCGGCCGAGTCGCTCGGCCGGCGGCTCGGCGACACCCTCAGGCTGGGGGTCACCTGGCAGGCGTCGGTCCTGTACGCGGTGGCGTTCGGCGGTTACGTGGCCTTCTCGGTGTACCTGCCGACCTACCTCAAGACCGAGTACGGGCTCGGCCAGGCGGACGCGGCGAACAGGATGGCCGGTTTCGTGCTGGTCGCGGTGCTGCTCCGCCCGGTCGGCGGCTGGTTGTCCGACCGGGTCGGCGCCGTGCGCGTGCTCGTCGCGGTGCTGGCGGTGGTCAGCGCGGGCGCCGCCGTCCAGTCATTCGCCCCCGATCTGCTGCCGCTCGGCACGATCGCGTTCCTGTCCATGGCCGCCGCGCTCGGTGCGGGTAGCGGCGCCACGTTCGCGCTGGTGGCGCTGCTGGCCCCGGCGAACAGGGTGGGTGCGGTGACCGGCGTGGTCGGCGCGGCCGGCGGGCTCGGCGGTTTCGTCCCGCCGCTGGTCATGGGCTCCATCTACGGGTCGTACGGCTCCTACGCCGCCGGGCTGGCCCTGCTGTCGCTCGTCGCCGCGGCGGCCGCGCTGTTCACCGGAACGGTGGTACGGCGTGAGGTGCGGCATCGGCGCGTGCCGGCGGCCGTGCCGGGCGGTGCCTGACGCTCGGGCCGGGGCGCCTCACGATACGGCCGGACCGTGCCCCAGGATAGGGACAAGAACGAACGAGCGAGGACGAGCCCGCCGGCGCGGGCGGAGCGACGGGTTGGGGAGAACGATGACCGGTTCCGGTGGCGGGCTTCGCGGCGGCGGCGGGCGCGAGAACGGCGGCGGGCCGGGCATGGACGGCGCGGTCGCCGAGGCGCTCGTGCGCACCCGGCGGTTCTTCACCCGGGGCGAGGTCTCCCCCGACCTTCGTACGCTGCACGAGATCGGCGGTCGGCAGGCCGACGCGTTCTACCGGGACCGGTGGGCGCACGACAAAGTGGTGCGGTCGACGCACGGGGTGAACTGCACGGGGTCGTGCTCGTGGAAGGTGTACGTCAAGGACGGCATCATCACCTGGGAGGCCCAGCAGACCGACTCTCCCTCGGTGGGCCCCGACCGGCCTGAGTACGAGCCGCGCGGCTGCCCGCGCGGGGCGGCGTTCTCCTGGTACACCTACTCGCCGACCCGGGTGCGCTACCCGTACGCGCGCGGCGTGCTGGTGGAGATGTACCGGGAGGCGAAGGCCGAGACCGGCGACCCGGTGGCGGCCTGGGCGCGCATCGTGTCCGACCCGGAGCGCGCCGCCAGGTACAAGTCGGCCCGCGGCCGCGGCGGCCTGGTCAGGGTCACCTGGGACGAGGCTACCGAGATGATCGCCGCGGCGCACGTGCACACCATCAAGACCTACGGACCGGACAGGATCGCCGGGTTCTCGCCGATCCCTGCCATGTCGATGGTGTCGCACGCGGCGGGCGCCAGGTTCGTGTCGCTGCTGGGCGGCGTGATGCTGTCGTTCTACGACTGGTACGCCGACCTGCCGGTGGCCTCGCCGCAGGTGTTCGGCGACCAGACCGACGTCCCGGAGTCGGGGGACTGGTGGGACGCCGGCTATCTGATCATGTGGGGGGCCAACCTGCCCGTCACCCGCACCCCGGACGCGCACTGGATGGCCGAGGCCCGCTACCGCGGCCAGAAGGTGGTGGCGGTCTCGCCCGACTACGCCGACAACGTCAAGTTCGCCGACGAGTGGCTGGCCGCGCACCCGGGCACCGACGGGGCGCTGGCGATGGCGATGGGCCACGTCGTGCTGAAGGAGTTCTTCGTCGACCGGCGGGTCGACTACTTCGTTGACTACGTCAAGCGCTTCACCGACCTGCCGTTCCTCGTCCGCCTGGAGCCACGGCCGGGCGGCGGGGACGCCGGCGAGGCGGGCGGACAGGTGTACGTGCCGGGCAAGTTCCTCACCGCCGCCGACCTGCCGGGCGCCGAGGCCGGCAGCGAGCACGCCGCGTTCAAGACCGTGCTGCTGGACGCGGTGACCGGCCATCCGCTGGTGCCCGGCGGGTCGCTCGGGTTCAGGTACGGCGAGTCGGGCGCCGGCCGGTGGAACCTCGACCTGGGAGACGCCGACCCGGTGCTGACCATGGCGGACGCGGCGGGCGCGGCGGGCGCGACCGGCGCGGCGGATGAGGCTGGTCAGGGCGGCGGCGGTTCCGGCGTCGTGGTGGAGCTGCCGCGGTTCGACGCCCCCGACGGCTCGCCCGGCGTGCTGCGCCGCGGCGTCCCCGCGCGCAGGGTGGCCGGGCACCTGGTCACCACCGTCTACGACCTGATGCTGGCGCAGTACGGGGTGGCCAGGCCCGACCTCGCCCTGCCCGGCACCTGGCCGGCCGGCTACGACGACGCGGCCGAGCCGTACACCCCGGCATGGCAGGAGGCGATCACGGGCGTGCCCGCGGCCGCGGCGGCCCGCATCGGCCGCGAGTTCGCCGCCAACGCCGCCGAGTCGCGCGGCCGCTCAATGATCGTCATGGGCGCGGGCACCAACCACTGGTTCCACTCCGACACGATCTACCGTGCCTTCCTGGCGCTGACGACGCTGACCGGCTGCCAGGGCGTCAACGGCGGCGGCTGGGCGCACTACGTGGGACAGGAGAAGTGCCGGCCGATCACCGGCTGGTCGCAGCTCGCGTTCGGGCTCGACTGGTCCAGGCCGCCCCGGCAGATGATCGGTACCGCCTACTGGTACCTGCACACCGACCAGTACCGCTACGACCAGTTCGGGGCCGACGCGCTGGCGGCGGCCACGGGGAGCGGGGCGCTGGCCGGCCGGTCGACGGCCGACGTCATCGCCCAGGCGGCCCGGCTGGGCTGGATGCCGTCGTACCCGACGTTCGACCGCAACCCCCTCGACCTCGCCGGCGCGGCGGCGGCCGCCGGCACCCCGACCGCCGACCACGTCGTCGCCGAGCTCGCGGCCGGGCGGCTGCGGTTCGCCTGCCAGGATCCGGACGCGCCGGAGAACTTCCCGCGGATCCTGACCGTGTGGCGGGCCAACCTGCTTGGCTCGTCTGCCAAGGGCAACGAGTACTTCCTCAAGCACCTGCTCGGCGCCGACTCCGCCGTACGGGCGGACGAGGCGCCGCCGGAGGCCAGGCCGCGCGAGGTCGCCTGGCGGGAGCAGGCCCCCACCGGCAAGCTCGACCTGCTGCTGTCGCTCGACTTCCGGATGACCAGCACCACCATCTACTCCGACATCGTGCTGCCCGCCGCGACGTGGTACGAGAAGCACGACCTGAACACCACCGACATGCACCCGTTCGTGCACTCGTTCAACCCGGCCATCGCGCCGCCCTGGCAGACCCGCACCGACTGGGACGCCTTCCAGGCCATCGCGCGGGCGTTCAGCCGGCTCGCCGAGACCCACCTGGGCGTGCGCGCCGACGTCGTGGCGCTACCGCTGTTGCACGACACCCCCGACGAGCTGGCCACGCCGCACGGGCGGGTCGCCGACTGGGCGGCCGGCGATGGCGCGCCCGTGCCGGGCCTGACCATGCCCAAGCTGGTCGAGGTGGAACGGGACTACCCGGCGATCGCCGCCAAGATGGCCTCGCTCGGCCCGCTCGCCGAGACCCGCGGCGCCACCACCAAGGGAGTGACGTACGAGCTCGGCCGCGAGGTCGACTACCTGCGCCACAAGAACGGCACGGTGCGCGGCGGCCCGGCCGACGGGCGCCCATCGCTGGTCCGCGACGTGCACGCCTGCGAGGCGATCCTGGCGCTGTCGGGCACCACGAACGGGCACCTGGCCGTCCAGGGCTTCCGCACGCTGGAGCGCCGGACGGGGACGGCGCTGGCCGACCTGGCCGCCGAACACGAGGGCAAGCAGGTCACCTTCGCCGACACCCAGGCCCGGCCGGTTCCCGTCATCACCTCGCCGGAATGGTCGGGCTCGGAGAGCGGCGGCCGCCGCTACTCGCCGTTCACCATCAACGTGGAGCGCGGCAAGCCGTGGCACACGCTGACCGGCCGGCAGCACTTCTTCCTCGACCACGACTGGATGGCCGAGCTCGGCGAGCAACTGCCGACGTTCCGGCCGCCGCTCAACATGCACGCCCTGTTCGGCGAGCCGGAGGTGGGCGAGACCGGCGAGCTCGGCCTGACGGTCCGGTACCTCACCCCGCACAACAAGTGGTCCATCCACTCGGAGTACCAGGACAACCTGTTCATGCTCTCGCTGTCGCGCGGCGGGCCGACCATCTGGATCAGCCAGCGGGACGCCGCGACGATCGGGGTGCGCGACAACGACTGGGTGGAGGCGGTCAACCGCAACGGCGTGGTCGTCGCCCGCGCGATCGTCTCGCACCGGATGCCGACCGGGACGGTGTACATGCATCACGCCCAGGACAAGCTCATCGACGTGCCGCGCGCCGAGACCACCGGCCGGCGCGGCGGCATCCACAACTCGCTGACCCGGCTGCTGATCAAACCCAGCCATCTCATCGGCGGGTACGCCCAGCTGTCGTTCGCGTTCAACTACCTCGGGCCGACCGGCAACCAACGCGACGAGGTGACCATGATCCGCCGCCGCTCGCAGGAGGTGACGTACTGACATGCGCGTGATGGCGCAGATGGCGATGGTGATGAACCTCGACAAGTGCATCGGCTGCCACACCTGCTCGGTCACCTGCAAGCAGGCGTGGACCAACCGCAGCGGCGTCGAGTACGTGTGGTTCAACAACGTCGAGACCCGCCCAGGGCAGGGCTATCCGCGCCGGTACGAGGACCAGGACCGGTGGCGCGGCGGGTGGACGCTGAACCGCCGCGGCCGGCTCGCGCTGCGCGGCGGCGGCCGGCTGCGCAAGCTCCTCACGATCTTCTCCAACCCCAAGCTGCCGGGCATCGGCGACTACTACGAGCCCTGGACGTACGACTACGAAACGCTGACCAGCGCGCCGCTGCAGGAGCACACGCCGGTCGCGCGCCCCAAGTCGCTGCTGTCCGGCAAGGACATGAAGATCTCGTGGTCCGCGAACTGGGACGACGACCTGGGCGGCTCGGTCGAGTACGGCGACCAGGACGTGCTGCTGGCCGGGATCTCCGAGAAGGTCAAGCTGGAGTTCGACCGGACGTTCATGTTCTACCTGCCGCGCATCTGCGAGCACTGCCTGAACCCGAGCTGCGCGGCGTCGTGCCCGTCCGGCGCGATCTACAAGCGGACGGAGGACGGCATCGTCCTCGTCGACCAGGACCGCTGCCGCGGCTGGCGGATGTGCGTGTCGGGCTGCCCGTACAAGAAGGTGTACTTCAACCACCGCACCGGCAAGGCGGAGAAGTGCACGTTCTGCTTCCCGCGCGTCGAGGTCGGCATCCCGACGGTGTGCTCGGAGACCTGCGTCGGGCGGCTGCGCTACATCGGCCTGGTGCTCTACGACGCCGACCGGGTGCTTGAGGCGGCGTCCACCCCCGACGAGACCGGTCTTTACGAGGCGCAGCGCGAGGTCTTTCTCGACCCGTACGATCCGGAGGTCGCGGCGGCGGCCGAGCGGGCCGGTATCCCGCACGACTGGATCGAGGCGGCCAGGCGGTCGCCGGTGTACGCGCTGATCAACAGGTACCGGGTGGCGTTGCCGCTGCATCCCGAGTACCGGACCCTGCCGATGGTGTGGTACATCCCGCCGCTGTCCCCGGTGGTCGACGTCGTCCGCGACACCGGCCACGACGCCGAGAGCGCCGGCAACCTGTTCGCCGCGATCGAGGCGCTGCGCATCCCGGTGGACTACCTGGCCGGGCTGTTCACGGCGGGCGACCCGGCGCCGGTCGACGCGGTGCTGCGCCGCCTGGCCGCGATGCGGTCGTACATGCGCGACATCAACCTCGGCCGCGAACCCGACGAGACGATCCCGCGCCGGGTGGGCATGGACGGCGAGGAGATGTACGACATGTACCGCCTGCTGGCGCTGGCGAAGTACGACGAGCGCTACGTCATCCCGCCGGCCCACGCCGAGCTCGCCGACCAGGCGCACCGGCTCGAGGAGCTCGCCACCGAATGCAGCCTCGACTACGAAGGCGGCCCGGGGATGGGCGGGTGGGGCCCGTTCGGCGAGACCTCGGGAGGCGCCACCCCGGTCGCCGTGGAGAACTTCCACATGCTGCGGCAGCGGCAGACGGCCGACCATCCCGCCGACCCGGCCGACAAGCACGCCCGCGTCAACCTCCTCAACTGGGACGGCAAGGGCATGCCGGCCGGGCTGTTCCCGCCGCGGCACGACGCGCCGGGCCCCGGCGACATGCATCCGCCGGCCGACTCCGGCGCCGCGGAAACCGAGCCCAAGCCGTGAGCCCGAGCATGAGGGCGCGGGGCAGGAGGCCGGTGCGGAGCCGGGCGCTGAGCGAGGCCGAGCTGACCATCGCGTGGCAGGCGGCGTCATTGCTGCTCGACTATCCGGACGATGAGACGTTCGCGCGGCGGCCGCTGCTGCGCGAGGCCGTCGCCGCGCTGCCGGCGGCGGTCGGCGGGCCGCTCGGGCGCTTCCTCGACCATCTCGACACCACCACGCCGGCCGCCCTGGCCGCCGACTACGTCGCCACCTTCGACCACCGCAAGCGCTGCTGCCTCTACCTGACGTACTACGCCTACGGCGACACCAGGAAGCGGGGGATGGCGCTGTTGCGGTTCAAGCACGCCTACCGCGCCGCCGGGCTGGTGCTCGGGGACGGCGAGCTGCCCGACCACCTGGCTGTGGTGCTGGAGTTCGCCGCCACGGGCGACGCCGAGCAGGGCCGCCGGCTGCTGACCGAGCATCGCGCCGGTCTTGAGCTGCTGCGGCTGGCCCTGGACGAGGCCGGCTCGCCGTGGGTGGACGTCATCGAGGCGATCTCGGCGACGCTGCCGCCGGCGACCGGCCGGGACCGCGACGCCGTCGCCCGGCTCGCCGCGGCGGGCCCGCCGGAAGAGGAGGTCGGGCTGGCCCCGTACGGCGTCGACCCGGGCCTGTACGAAAGGGGTTCGGCGGGAGAGCGGGGTCCGGCGGGACAGGGGGCACCGGTCCTGCCGGGCGCGTCGATCGGACACGGTGCACAGGCCAGGCCGAAGGAGGCTCGCCCATGATCGCCAATGTCGGGGCGCCCGCGACCGATCTCGCCGGGCGGGCCGGAGGGGCGGCCGCGGCAGGGGCCGGTGACATAGGCGTCCTCGGCCTGCTGCTGTGGGTCGGCCTGCCGTACGTCACGATCGCGATCTTCGTGATCGGCCACTACTGGCGCTATCGCTATGACAAGTTCGGCTGGACCACCCGGTCGTCGCAGCTGTACGAGAACCGGTTGCTGCGCGTCGGCAGCCCGCTGTTCCACTTCGGCATCCTGGTCGTGCTGCTCGGCCACGTCGGCGGCCTCGTCATCCCCGAGAACTGGACGGCGGCCGCCGGGATCAGCGAACACTCCTACCACGTGGTGGCCGTCGCGCTCGGCACCGTCTCGGGGTTCTGCACCCTGGTCGGGCTGGCGATCCTCATCTACCGGCGGCGCACGGTCGGGCCGGTGTTCTCCGCCACCACCAAGAACGACAAGCTCATGTACGCCGTGCTCACGCTGGTCATCGTGCTGGGCCTCGCCGCGACCGTGGTCGCCAACCTGGCCGGCGGCGGCTACGACTACCGGGAGACGGTGTCGCCATGGTTCAGGTCGGTGTTCTATCTCCGGCCGCGGGCCGAGCTGATGGACGGCGTGCCGGTGCTGTTCCAACTGCACGCGCTCAGCGCACTGGTGCTGTTCTGCATCTGGCCGTTCACCCGGCTCGTCCACATGCTCACGGCGCCCGTCGGGTACCTGACCCGGCCGTACATCGTCTACCGCAGCCGCGACGTCCGGCTCGGCAACCGGCCGCCCAGGCGCGGCTGGGAGCGCGTCCCGTGACACCGCGGCGACCACGTCGTTCGAGATGACACGTCGTCGAGATGACACGGCGACCCGATGGGCGCGACCGGCTCGCCCGCGTGCTGGCCGTACTTGGTGAAGCCGCCTTCGGGCAGCCGCCATACTGGCGTCATGGTCGACGACGAGCGCTGGCAGGCCCGGTTCCGCGCGGCTCGGGTGAGCCTCCCCGGCTGGGCGGACGACGCGCCGCACCGGTGCATCTACCGATCCAACGTCACCGGCACGTGGGAGATCTACGCCTGGGACCGGATGACCGACACCCGGCGGCAGGTCACCGACCGTGCCAACGGCACCTGGATGGGCGCCCTCGACCCCGCGGGCGCCTCGATCTGGTGGTTCGCCGACACCGACGGCGACGAGTACGGGGTCTGGATGCGCCAGCCGTTCGACGGCGGTCCCGACGAGCCGGCCGCTGATGGCCTCGACCCGTCCTATCCGGCCGGGCTCGCCATCGGAGCGAGCGGTCTCGCGCTGGTCGGCCGCACGACCACCGAGGGTACGAGCATCCACGTCCGCCCGCCCGGCGGCGCCTGGCGGGTCCTGTACGAGCACCGCGAGGACGCCCATCTCGTCGGGCTGTCCAAAGACGAGACGCTCGTCGCGATCAACCACAGCGAGCACGGCGACAGCCGGCACATGGCGCTCCGGGTCGTCGGGCTCGGCGGCGAGACCGTCGCCGAGCTGTGGGACGGCGCGGGCAAGGGCGTCTACGGCGTGGACTTCTCCCCGGTCGCCGGCGACCCCCGGCTGCTGGTGCAGCACGAACGGCGGGGCCGTCCCGAGCCGCTGATCTGGGATCCGGTGGCCGGCACCGAGCGCGAGATCGTCGTGTCGCTGCCGGGCGAGATCGGCGCCGACTGGTATGCGGACGCGTCCGCGCTGCTGGTCTCGCACTCGTATCACGCGCGCGACGAGCTGTACCGCTACGACCTGCGCACCGAGACCCTCACCAGGATCGAAACCCCGCGCGGCGTGATCGGCGCGGCGACCGCCAGGCCCGACGGCACGGTCGAATACTTCTGGACGAACGCGGCGGAGCCGCCGGTGGTCCGATCCACCTCCGGCGCCGTCGTGCTGACTCCGCCCGGTCCGCCGGCGCCACCGTCGGTGCCGGTCGAGGATGTCTGGGTCGACGGGATAGGCGGCGAGATCCACGCCCTGGTCTCCCGCCCAGAGACGTCCACCGTGTCCGGCGGCCCCTATCCCACCGTCTTCGACGTCCATGGCGGGCCGACCGCGCAGGACACCGACGCCTTCTCGCCGGCCGCCGCGGCCTGGGTCGACCACGGCTTCGCGGTCGTCCGGGTCAACTACCGCGGCTCGACGGGGTACGGCTCAGCCTGGCGCGACGCCATCGAGGGCCGGGTCGGGCTCACCGAGCTCGAGGACATCAAGGCGGTGCGCGACTGGGCCGTCTCCTCGGGCCTCGCCGACCCCGAGCGGC
The DNA here is from genome assembly GCA_036378315.1 of Streptosporangiaceae bacterium. Classification (GTDB taxonomy): domain Bacteria; phylum Actinomycetota; class Actinomycetes; order Streptosporangiales; family Streptosporangiaceae; genus CALAED01. The sequence goes on from DASUWU010000122.1 coordinate 44,240, forward strand.
TGGTGCTCACCGGCGGGTCGTGGGGAGGGTTCCTCGTCCTGCTGGGGCTGGGTACCCAGCCGGCCGACTGGACGGTCGGCGTCGCCGCGGTGCCGGTGGCCGACTACATCGCGGCGTACGAGGACGAGATGGAAGGGCTGCGCGCCTTTGACCGCTCCTTGTTCGGCGGTTCACCTGACGAAGTACCTGAGCGGTATCGGGAGTCGTCCCCCATCACCTATGTCGAGCAGGTCACGGCGCCGGTGCTGATCCTGGCCGGTGAGAATGACCCGCGCTGCCCGATCCGGCAGATCGACAATTATCTGGCCCGGCTGGCAGATCTCGGGAAACCACACGAGGTCTACCGATACGACGCGGGTCACGGCTCCCTTGTTGTGGAAGAGCGGATACGGCAGATGGCCGCCGAGATGGCATTCGCCCGCAAGCACGTGATCTAACAAGTTGTCATCATTTGATTACCTGGTGCGCGTTAGCTTGATCATCCAATGGGCAGGACCTCTTTCGACATGAGCGAGATCGGCCGAAGTGATCGAACCCCCCCACGGCCACGTCGACAGGGGGGAACCGATGCCGCGCAATCTCGCAGTCCGGAGTGCCGTATGGCTGTCAAGCTGCCTACTCGCCGCGATTACTATCGTGGTCGCCTTCAAGACATTGCCCTTAACGTCTCAGCCGCGGCCGAAAACGCACAAGCGGCACCAGCAGAAGGTCGCGGCGGTCCAGCCGCCACGACAGGCGGCGGCGCCGCAGACGATGACGCGCGAGTCGGATCGGCTTCCGCAGGGCATCGCGCGGAGCACGCTGCGGCTGAACGGCATCAGGTGGCGCTCGACCGGCCACTGCTCGAACCGCTACCGGCCCGTCTGCACGTCCCTTGACCACATCCGCCGCGGGAGCGTGGATGGCCTGATCGCCTTCAAGCGGCGCAGCGGTTGCCGGATCACCGTCTCCGGCGGCACCGAACGCGGCCACGCCCATGGCCGTTTCAGCCACTGGAACGGCTACAAGATCGACGTAGTTCCCAACCGCTGCGTCGACCGCTACATCACCAACCGGCTCCGCCCGGTCGGAATCCGCGGCGACGGCGCAGAGATGTTCCGCGCACCGTCCGGCGCGATCTACGCCGACGAGAAAAGCCACTGGGACCTCCTCTTCCGTTAACCGCGCGCCGCCGCATGGTCGCCCCAGGAAAGGGGGTGACGGCCGCGTCGCCGGCGGCGATCATGCGGCGGCCATCCACCGGTGGATGCGGATTGCCGCGTTATCCGCATCCACTCGGGTTCGCCTATTTATCGCCCCAACAAAGGGGTCGGCAGGACATCTGCGAAACATCGGTGCGGGTAAGGAGATGACGGCGCTCGCGCGCGAATGCTCTTGGTCCGCCGCTGGCGACGCCTCGCTACTGGCGCACCTGCTCGGACAGGAAGTCTTCCCAGGTGCGCTTGCCTACGGCGTGCTGGGGGGCCAGTTGGGCGCCGGCCCGTACGGCTCGGGCGGCGCCCCCGGGCAACCGGACGGGCAGGATCGGCCGGCGCCGGCCCGTGGCGCGCAGGTAGGAGCGAATCAACGCGGCCGTGTCGTAGATCCGC
>DASUWU010000123.1:0-25081 GCA_036378315.1 Streptosporangiaceae bacterium
GGCCGGAGTCGGTTCAGCGACAGCGACACGAAGGACACAGCGCGCTGGCCACGCGGCAGTACACCACGTGGTCACGAGAGGCGGAGCGCGCTTGCATGCGAATAGCGAACCCTGATCACCGAGCGTTGTCAAGCCGCACGGGCCCGGCGTACTGCCTTGACCTGGCAAGACTCTCCCTATGGCCGCATATCAGGAGAAGCCCCGAAAGCCCACCGGCCCCCACGTTGTCGCGTCGCACCATGTCCACTGATGCACACCGCACAACGTTGGTCACCCTTTGCCCGGAAATGAAGCGGAGGGGACTGGTACGCGGTTCAACCAAGGAATAGTTTCGTAGGGTCGCCCTCCAGCGACGGAGGTGTGCCCCTGATGAAGACACCCGCAATATCCCCCGATCCCCGCGCTCCGCCGCGTTCGTGCTGGCCAGGGGCTCATCCCGCGACGGCGTGATGACCCCGATGGGCCCGAGCCGCGTTTCCTCCTTGCCGCCGAAGCCCTACTCGCCTGCCCCGCCGGAGTTCTTTGTTGGGGCCCACCCCAGCGCCCATTGGGAGATCGAATGCCACACATCAAGGTCGAGGTCGACGGTGTGACGTACGAGGACGACGTCGAACCGCGCCTCCTGCTCGTCCATTACCTGCGCGACCGCCTGGGGAAGGTCGGCACCCCGATCGGTTGCGACACCACCAACTGCGGAGCGTGCACCGTCCTGATGGACGGGCTCAGCGTCAAGAGCTGCTCCGTACTGGCCGTTCAGGCCGACGGCCGTGAGATCACCACCATCGAGGGCCTCGGCATCGACGGGCAGCTCCACCCGATGCAGCGGGCGTTCCACGAAGAGCACGCCCTGCAGTGCGGCTACTGCACCCCTGGGATGATCATGGCGTCGCTCGACCTGCTCCGCGAGAACGCCGATCCGTCCGACGAGGAGATCAGGGAAGGGCTCGAGGGCAACCTCTGCCGGTGCACCGGCTACCAGAACATCGTGCGGGCCGTACGGCACGCCGCCGACGAGATGCGCGGCGCCGCCAAGGAGGTGACCTCATGACCACCGCCCCCGAGATCGGCAACGCCAGGAAGCGCATCGAGGACGCCCGGCTGATCACCGGGAAGACGCAGTGGACCGACAACATCCAGCTTCCCGGCATGTGTTACGTCGCGTTCCTGCGCAGCCCGCACGCGCACGCCCGGATCACCAACATCGACGTGAGCCCGGCCAAGGAGGTCTCCGGCGTGGTCGCCGCCTTCTCCGGCCGCGACTTCGCCGACGAGCAGGGCTCGCTGCCGTGCGCGTGGCCGGTCACTGAAGACATGGTGCTCCCCGACTACCTGCCGCTCGCGATCGAGGAGGTGCGGTTCGTCGGGGAGCCGGTGGCCATCGTGGTCGCCCGTGACCGCTACACCGCGGCCGACGCGCTCGAGGCCATCGAGGTCGACTACGAGCCGCTGCCCCCCGTGCTCGACATGGAGGAGGCGATCAAGGAGGGCGCCGACCTCGTCCACAGCGACAAGGGCACCAACAAGGCCTACACCTGGGTCTTCGAGCAGGGCGACAACGAGGCCGCGTGGCGCGACGCACCCGTCGTCATCGAGCGCCGCTACATCCAGCAGCGGCTCATCCCCTCCGCGATGGAGCCGCGGGCGGTCGTGTGCGCGCCGGTCGGCGACGAGTTCACGATGTGGTCGGCCACCCAGATCCCGCACATCCTGCGCACCCTCCTCGCGGTCGTCACGAACATCCCCGAGCACAAGATCCGGGTCATCGCGCCGGACGTGGGCGGCGGCTTCGGCTCCAAGATCGGCTGCACCGCCGAAGAGGTCATCATGCTGCTCACGGCCCGCAAGCTGGGCCGTCCTGTCAAGTGGACCGAGTCGCGCAGCGAGGGCAACCTGACCGTCCACCACGGCCGCGACCAGATCCAGGACGTCGCGATCGCCGCCGACCGCGACGGCAGGCTGCGCGGCCTGCGGGTCAACCTGCTCGCCGACATGGGCGCCTACATGCGGCTGGTCGGGCCAGGCGTGCCGCTGCTGGGCGCGTTCATGTACAACGCGATCTACAAGATGGACGCGCTGTCGTTCACCTGCTCCGGCGTCTTCACCGACAAGACCCCGACCGACGCCTACCGCGGCGCCGGGCGGCCCGAGGCGACGTACGCCATCGAACGGCTGATGGACGAGTTGGCCGTCGAGCTGAACCTCGACCCGATCGAGGTGCGGCGGCGCAACTGGATCAAGCACGAGGAGTTCCCGTACACCACCATCGCGGGACTCACCTACGACTCAGGCAACTACGAGGCCGCCACCGAGAAGGCCCTGCAGGCGTTCGAGTACGACAAGCTGCGCGCCGAGCAGGCCGACCGCCGCGACCGCGGCGACCCGGTCCAGCTCGGCATCGGGGTCTCGACCTACACCGAGATGTGCGGCATCGCCCCGTCCCGCGTCCTCGGGTCGCTCAACTTCGGCGCCGGCGGCTGGGAGCACGCCAGCGTACGCATGCTGGCGACCGGCAAGGTCGAGGCCGTGATCGGCACGTCGCCGCACGGCCAGGGCCACGAGACAACGATGGCGCAGATCATCGCGGACAAGCTCGGGGTTCCGTGGGAGGACGTCCGGGTCCTGCACGGCGACACGGCCTCCGCGTACAAGGGCCTCGACACCTACGGGTCCCGGTCGCTGGTGGTCGGCGGCGTCGCCGTCGTCAACGCCTGCGAGAAGGTCCTCGAAAAGGCCAAGCGGGCGGCCGCCCACCTGATGGAGGCGTCCGAGCAGGACATCGAGTTCGCGAACGGCGAGTTCAGCGTGCGCGGCGCGCCCGAGACGTCCATGCCGATCCAGGACGTCGTGTTCGCCGTCAACCTGGCGCACAACCTGCCCGACGGCATGGAGCCCTCGCTCGACTCCGATGCCGCTTTCGACCCGGAGAACTTCTCCTATCCGCACGGCACCCACCTGTGCGCGGTCGAGGTCGACACCGAGACCGGATTCGTGAAGATCCGCTCGTACGTCGCCGTCGACGATGTCGGCAAGGTGATCAACCCGCTGATCGTGGACGGCCAGGTCCACGGGGGCCTCGCCCAGGGCATCGCGCAGGCCCTCTACGAAGAGGGCGTGTACGACGCTGACGGCAACCTGCAGACGACCACGATGGCCGACTACCTGCTCCCGTCGGCCGCCGACCTGCCCACGTTCCAGACCGACCGGACGGAAACGCCGGCCACGACCAACCCGCTCGGCGTCAAGGGCGTCGGCGAGGCCGGGACGATCGCGTCCACGCCGGCCGTGGTCGGCGCGGTCGTCGACGCGCTCCGGCCGAACGGCATCAACGACATCCGCATGCCCTGCAGCCCGGAACGGGTCTGGCAGGCCATCCAGGACGCTCGAGGAGGCGCGTCATGATCCCCCCGGAGTTCTCCTACGTCCGGCCGGCGTCGATCGACGAGGCCGTGGCCGCGCTGTCCGGCGCGGGCGAGGACGCCAAGGTGCTGGCCGGCGGGCAGAGCCTGATGCCGCTGCTGCGGCTGCGGCTCGCGCTGCCGGAGGTGCTCGTCGATCTCGACCGGGTGGACGAACTGCGCGAGATCAAGGACGAGGGCGACCACGTGTTCATCGGCGCGATGGCGACGCACTACAACGTCATCCGCGATCCGCTGGTCCCGCCGCTGGTGGCGAAGACGACGGCGACGGTGGCCGACCCGGCCGTACGGCACCGCGGCACGTTCGGCGGGTCGCTGGCGCACGCCGACCCGGCGGGCGACCTGCCGGCGGTGATGGTCGCCCTTGACGCCACCTTCGTGGCCCGCTCCCCCCGCGGCTCCCGGGACATCTCCGCGTCCGACTTCTTCGTCGACTACCTGACCTCGGCGCTTGAGCCTGACGAACTGCTCCTCGGCGTCCGCCTGCCCAAGCTGGGCGACGGCTGGGGCTTCCACTACGAGAAGTTCCACCGTACGGCGCAGGCGTGGGCGATCGTCGGCGTGGCCGCCGCGGTACGGAGGTCGAACGGCGAGGTGGCCGAGGCGCGGGTCGGGCTCACCAACATGGGCCCGTACCCGATCAGGGCGTCGTCGGTCGAGTCGGCCGCGACCGGCGGCCCCGCGTCCGCCGACGCGTTCCGGTCGGCGGCCGAGAGCGCGGCCGAGGCAACGGACCCCCCGTCGGACCTGAACGGCTCGTCCGACTACCGGCGGCACCTGGCGCGCGTGCTGACCGCCCGCGCGCTCACCGCGGCGGCCTCCGTGTAGCCCGCCGCCGGCAGCGTGACCAGGCAACCGTTCCCGCCATCGCCCGAAGCGGGAACGGTTGCCTGATCGTTCCCCAAGTATGATCGTCGTCAGGGTCGCAGCGGGCCCCCGACGAGGAAGGCGTGTGTTTATGGAACTCGACCACGAGTTCACCGTTCCCGTGCCGGTCGACCAGGCGTGGGCGGTGCTGCTCGACGTCGAACGGGTGGCACCGTGCATGCCGGGCGCGACGCTCGACTCGATCGACGGCGATGAGTTCACCGGCCGGCTCAAGGTGAAGCTGGGCGCGATGACCATTACCTACAAGGGCACCGCCCGCATCGCGGCGAAGGACGAAGCATCCCGCACCGTGACCATGGAAGGCTCCGGCAAGGAGTCACGCGGCGCCGGCACCGCGTCCGCGACCGTGCAGGCCCGTCTGCACGACGAGGGCGGGACCACCCGGGTCACCGTGCACACCAAGCTCAACGTGACCGGCCGCCCCGCCCAGTTCGGGCGCAACATCCTCTCCGAGGTCGGCGGCAAGCTGGTCGGCCGGTTCGCCGACGCGCTCAGCGAAGAGATCCAGCGGCCCGCCGACACGGGCCATGCTGATGCGCCGGGCGCTCAGCCGGAGCAGCCGGCGCCGGCGCCACAGGACACCCCGGCCGCAGCCACGTCCGATCGGGTCACCGCCCCGGCGGACCAGCCCGAGACCGCGCCCCGCCGGACGGCGGTACGCGAGCGGCGCACCGCGGACGCCATCGACCTCCTGGAGGTCGCCGGCCCGTCCGTCGCCAAGCGCGCCGCCCCCGTCGCCGCCGGCATCCTCGCCCTCTTCGCCATCTGGCGACTCTTCCGCCGCCGCCGCGGTCGCCACCACCACACCTGACGCCGGCCGGGGAGGCCGACGGACCGGAATTATCTGCGTAACCTCCTCGGGCAGCTGAGACGATCCACATGTTGGGAGGCCAAATGAGGGTGCACTACCTGCAGGTGGATCTCGGCTTCGTCTGTAGCGGTGCCGACGACACGGACGACGCGTTCGACGCGTTCACGGATCGGGTCATGGACGCTCTTTGCGAGCTCGGCGAGGCCGACTCCGGAATCGTCGACCCCGACATCGTGGCAAGACTCGCCGACCGATCGATGTCGATCGTCATGGGCGTCGAGGCCGACTCGTTCCGGGACGCGCTGCGACTGTTCTCAGCCAACGTCCGCACGGCGCTGCATGCCGCCGAATGTCACACTCCAGGCTGGCCGTCCTTCAAGCCCGCGACCGACAGCCTCCCCCAAGCCCACAGAGCCGACTTCGCTGACGCCTGAGCTCGCGGCGATGACGGCGCTGTCGCGGGAGCGGGCGGAGCGGCTCGACGCGGCCGACCCGCTGGCCGGGCTGCGGGATGAGTTCGTCCACGACGACCCCGAGCTGGTCTACCTCGACGGGAACTCGCTCGGGCGGCTGCCGGCCGCCACGCGGCGGCGGCTGGCCGAGGTGGTCGAGGTCGAGTGGGGGCAGGGGCTGGTCGGGTCGTGGTCGCGCTGGATCGAGCGGCCGGCCCGGGTCGGCGACCTGCTCGGCGCCGCGCTGCTGGGCGCGGCCGCAGGTCAGGTGGTGGTGTCCGACAGCACCACGGTCAACCTCTACAAGCTGGCCGTGGCGGCCATCGACGCCCGTCCCGGCCGGTCGGTGATCGTCACCGACGACGACAACTTCCCGACGGACCGGTACGTGCTCGAAGGGGTGGCGGCGCAGCGCGGCCTCGTGCTGCGGATGGTCCACACCGACATCGACCAGGGCGCGACGCCGGACGCGCTGCGCGCCGCCATCGACGACGACACGGCGCTGGTCTGCCTGTCGCACGTGGCGTACCGGTCCGGGGCGCTGGCCGACATGGCCGAGGTCAACGAGCTCGCGCACGGGCGCGGCGCGCTGGTGCTGTGGGACCTGTGCCACGCGGCCGGCGCGGTGCCGGTCGAGCTGGACGCCACCGGCGCCGACCTCGCTGTCGGCTGTACGTACAAGTACCTGAACGCCGGCCCCGGCGCCCCGGCGTTCCTGTACGTGCGGCGCGGGCTGCAGGCGGCGGCGCGGCAGCCGATCTGGGGTTGGTTCGGGCAGCGCGCCCAGTTCGAGATGGGCCCCTCGTACGACCCGGAGCCGACCATCGCGCGGTTCACGACGGGGACCCCGCCGATCATCGGCGTCGCCGCCGTCGAGGAAGGCGTGCGGCTGCTCGCCACCGCGGGGATCGACCGGTTGCGGGCCAAGGGCGTGGCGCTCACGTCGTACCTCATCGAGCTGGCCGACGCGTGGCTGCCCGGCTTCGCGGTAGCCACCCCGCGCGACCCGGCCAGGCGCGGCGCGCACGTGTCACTGTCCCATCCTGAGGCGTGGCGGGTCACCAGGGCCCTCATCGACGCCAAGGTGATCCCCGACTATCGCGGCCCCGACCGGATCCGGCTCGGTCCCGTGCCCGTCTACACCCGGTTCGTGGACGTCTGGGAGGGGATGGCCCGGCTGCGCGACATCGTGGAGAGCAAGGCGTACGAGCGCTATCCCACCGAACGGTCCCGCGTCACCTGATCGTCATGATCTTGGTGAACTCCCGCGGGAGGTCGTAGCCATCCCAGACGGGAGAGAAGGACAGGGCGGCGCCGAAGGGGACGATGCGGTCGATGCCGCGACCGGCGAGCGCGGTGGCGAGGTCACGCAGCTCCTCGGCGGAGAAGCCGAAGTAGGTGAGGGTCTGGTCGCGGCGGTCGACGACGCCGGCGAGGTCGGTGAGGCGGGCCAGCGTGGCGTGGGCGAAGACCCCGGTGCCGAGCCGGGCGCGGGGGTAGGCGGCCGGGACGGCGAGGTCGAGGGTCGTGACCATGTCGGAGACGAAGCCGATCGCGGTGGCCGTCCCGTCGGCGGCGGCGCCGTAGGCGCCGACGCGGTTCTGCACCGCCATGGCCGGCTCGATGGCCCAGCCGCGGTCGCGGACGGCGGCGGCAAGCAGCGCGTCGAACTCGGCTCGGGCGCGGGCGGCGGCGAGGTCGGGGCCGATCCAGTAGACCGCGCGCGGTGACGCGCAGGCCGCCTGGTCGAACCAGTACGCGTCGGCGGCGAAGGCCGCCGCGGCGGCGCGCCGGGCGTCGTGGTCGGCCGCCGCCCAGCCGGGCACCGAGACGGCGGCGAACGAGGCGCGGTCGGGGAAGGTCAGGTCGCGGGCGAGCGGCCGGATCGGGTGGCGGCGGACGTCGTTCACCGCGCGGTCGCCGCCCCAGATCACCCGCAGGTCGCAGGCCGCCGACAGGCGCTCGGTGACCTCGGCGTCGTGGCCGTACGTCACGATGCGCTGCGTCTGGCCGATCGCCGGATGGGCACCGGCCAGCGCCTCGTTGAGCGCGGCGAGCACGGCCTCGGCGGCTCCGGCGGCCCGCGCGGACAGCCGCACGACGTTGTGGTTGCCGGTCAGGGCGGCCAGCGCCCACGAGTAGGCGAAGATCGTGTCCACGTTGGCCGGCGGAACATGGAAGATCAGCCCGCGCGGCTGCCGGCGCCCGTCGGCCGGCGCGGGCAGGGCGCGGAGGAGTTCGGCGCGGCGCAGGAAGAACCCCAGCGGGCCGAGCTCCGGATGGCGGCGCGTCACGGCCGGGTCGAGCAGCCGCTTTGACACCCCGGAGAGGAAGTCGATGACGCGCTCGTCGCCGACGGTGAGCGGGCCGCCGGCCGGTACGGCGGCGAGCTCGGCGAGCAGCGCGTCGATGCCGGTCGGCCCGGTGGCCGGGAAGCGGGCGGCGAGGCTCATGCGGCACCCCCTCTGCCGATGGTGTCGCTGCAGCCGCGCGCCTCGGCCCTGGGCAGCCGGCCGAGGACGGAGAACCGCTTGCCGGGCCAGTCGCCGTCGTCCACGCCGTGCACGACGCCGAGGTCTTCGGTGAGCAGGACGTGCCCGGGGTGAGATGTGGGCAGGGTGCTCACCACCTCGATCAGGCCGGGCGTGCCGGCCGGCGCCTCCCGCCAGGTCGCGGGGTCGCGGATGACGACGTCGGCGAAGTCGGGGCAGTACAGCGAGCCGCCCTCCGGCCCTTCGAGGAAGATCGTCCCGATCTGCTCCACCATGCCGTAGAAGTTGTGGATCCGGCGCAGCCCGGTGCCGTCGGCGAACCGCCGCCGGAACTCCACGCCGTCGACGGCGGCCGCGGCCAGCCGCTTCCACCCGCCGGAGTGCACGAGGACGCCGTGGGACAGGTCGAAACCGGCCGCGGCGGCCGGCTCGTACAGGAACCGCCAGACCAGGAAGGTGAAGCCGAAGATCAGGAACGGTGCCTGCCCGTGGCGGGCGAGAAAGTCGCGGATCGCGGGGAGGTCGGGTTCGCCTCGCTCGTCGAGCACCCACACGTGGTCGCGGCCGAGCGTCGCCATGCCGAGGACGCCGGCGCCGCGCGCGCTGTAGGCGGTGCGGTCGGTGATGATCGACCGCGAGTCGACGATCATCATGGGCAGTCGCGCGGGCCCCAACACGGCGCGCATCGTCCGCGACAGCGCGCGCGTCTGCGCCGTCGCGGCCGCCCGGTCGAGGAAGACGCGGCTCACCCCGGCGCCGGTGGTGCCGCTCGAGCTGAGCGTCTTGACCACCTCGCCGTCGCCGATGCTCTTGAGCTCGTGGGTCTTGAACAGCCGGACCGGCAGCCACGGCAGGTCGGCCACCGCCGCGTACGGCGTGCCCGGCCGGTGCCCGATCGCGTCCAGGATCCTGGCGTACGGCGGGCAGTGCGCGCGATGGTGTTCGATCAGGCCGGTCAGCTCGGGGAGCAGCCAGGCCTCCTTGTCCGCCTGCGCGCGGCCGAACACGCCCTCTGCCGTCACACTCACAAGGCCTCCAGGGCGGGGTAGTCGATCTTGCCGGTGGGCAGCAGCGGGAGGCGGTCGATGGCGCGGACCTCGAAGCCCGAGTGGTGGATCCGCAGCCGGTCGGCCAGCTCGGCCGGGACGCGGCGGCAGGCGGCGGCGTCCTCGGTCCAGATCACGATCTTGTCGCCGTGGCAGACCGCCGCCAGCGGAGCGACCTCGCCGACCATCCGCTCGACGTCGTCGAGGTTGATCCGGACGCCGAAGACCTTGCCGATCCGCCTGGTCCTGCCGGTCAGGAACAGGAACCCCTCGTCGTCGATCCGCCCGAGGTCTCCGGTGGCCAGCACACCGCCCATGTCGTCGCCGCGGGCCAGGTCGGGCGCGGTGTCCGCGTACCCCATCATCACGTTGGGCCCGTGGTAGACGACCTGCCCGCCGCCGTCGGTCGACAGCCGGCCGCCCGGCACCGCCAGGCCGACCGAGCCCGGCCTGTCGAGCAGCCTGGCCGGGGGCAGCACGGCGATCCGCGGGGCCGCCTCGGTCATCCCGTACATCCGGTAGAGCCCGCCGCCGGCCGCGGCCATGCGGGTGCCGTACTCCACCGCCACGTCCGGCGGCAGCCGGCCGCCCGAGGTGGTGAGCGAGCGGATCGACGGGTGGTCCTCGGGCGCGAACCGCAGCCGCCGCAGCATCGCGAACTGGTAGGGGACGGCGGCAAGCGACGTCGCCCTATGCCGGCCGGCCGCCTCCCAAAAGCCGCGGTCCAGCAGCCCGCGCGGCTCGAGGACGACGGTGGCGCCGCAGGTGAGATGGCTGTTCAGCACCGAAAGCCCGTATACGTAGAACAGCGGCAGGCTGGTGGGCGCCACCTCGGCGCCGTCGAGGTGCAGGGCGGCCACGATCGACCGCGCGTTGGCGAGTACGGCCGTACGGGACAGCCTGACCAGCCGCGGGCTGCCGGTCGAGCCCGAGGTCGCCAGCAGGAGGGCGAGGTCGGGGTGGGGCGCGGGCGGCTCGACCGCCGCCGGCGCCCGGCGCCAGACGGCGCCCAGCTCGGGCACCGTCGCCCGCAGGTAGCCGGCGGGCGGCGCCGGCGGCACGGGGCCCGGCGTGGCCAGGCCGACGACCAGCGCCGGCCTGAACCGCGCGACCAGGTCGGCCAGCGCGGGCGAGGCCGGGTCGAGCAGCGCGATCGGGAGCCCGGCGGCGACCGCGCCGAGATAGCGGAGCACGGCGGGCAGGTCGGTGGGCATGCGGGCCAGGACGAGTCCGTGCGGCCCGCGCGCGTACGCCATGGCGGTGGCGTCGATCCGCGCGTGCAGCGCCCGCCCGCCCAGCACCTCGCCGGTCGGCCCCACCACGAGCCTGGCGTCGGTGTGCACCAGGGGCGTGCCGGGCGGTCCGTTCACTCGTCGCTCCACCGGCTCAGATGGCCAGGCCGCCGTCGACGCCGACGACCTGGCCGGTCACGAAGCGGGCCGCGCCGGACAGCAGGAAGGCGACCACGTCGGCCACGTCGGCCGGCTCGCCGAGGCGGCCGAGCGCGGTCGCCGCCACCCGCTCCTTGCGGCCCTGCTCGTCGAGCGAGTCGAGCATGTCGGTCCTGATGAAGCCGGGTGCGACGGCGTTGACCCTGATCCCCGCCGGGCCCAGCTCCTTGGCCGCGGCCGCGGTCAGGCCGAGGACGGCGGCCTTGCTCGCCGCGTAGACGGCCTGCCCCGGCGCCCCCTTCGTCCCCATGACCGACGACAGCAGCACCACCGCGGGGCGGTCGCCGCGGCGCAGCAGCCCGATGGCCGACTGCAGCGTGTGGGTGGCGCCGATCGCGTTGACCGCGAACAGCCGATGGACGGCCGGCTCGCTCACCATGCCGAGCGGCGCGGCGTCGTGGATGCCGGCGTTGACGACGAGCGCGTCGAGCCGCCGGTGCCGGCCGGCGATCTCGCGCATCATCGCCTTGATGTCGGCCGGCACGCTCACGTCGCCGTGCACCGGGAGGGCCGGTACGCCGTACCGGGCGGCGAGCTCGCCGGCGGCCAGCCGCGCGGACTCGGCGTGCCGGCCGTGCACGATCACGGTGTGGCCGGACGCGGCGAGCGCGTGCGCCACCGCGCGGCCGATGCCGCGGGAGGAGCCGGTGATCAGGGCGACGCGCGGCCCGGGTGGCGGGTCGGCCGGGTCGGCCGGGTCGGCCGGCAGGTCAGGCGGCACCAAGTTTCTCCAGCACGTCGCGGGCCGCCGGGAACGAGCTGACGGCGAGCACGTCGTCGGTGTCGAGCATGACGCCGAACTCGTCCTCGAGCGCCGCGACGAGCGTCATGTGGGCCAGCGAGTCCCACTTGTCGATCGCCTGGTACTCGAGGGCGTCGACGTCAACGTCATCGGGCAGGCCCAGCGAGGCGCGGAACACCTTGCGCAGCCTGTCGGTATCGATCATCAGTCCCCCGCGACTTTCCATCACCGTTGGCTACTTACTGCGTTCACTCGAAGACGCAGTGTAGCGTCAGGGGGACGGTGACAGCGAGGAGGTCGGGTTCGGAATGCTCCGGGAGGCGACCGACGCCGATCGCGACATGGTGCTGTGCTGGCGGAACCATCCCCACGTGCGCGGCGCCAGCTTCACGAGGCACGAGATCGGCCCGGGCGAGCACGAGCGGTGGTGGAGCTCCATGCGCGCCGACCCCGCCAGGTGGCTGCTGATCTACGAGCACGGCGGCGCACCGTCCGGCGTGGTCACCTTCGTCACCGACGCGGTCTCCGACGCCGCGACGTGGGGGTTCTATCTCGACATCGAGGGGCTCAACCGGCGCGGCGAGCTGCTGCCGGCGTGGATCGGCATCGAACGCGAGTCCGCGTCGTTCGCCTTCGACAAGATCGGCGTCTCCGTGCTGCGCGGCGACGTGCTGGCGTCGAACGCGGCGGTGCGGCGGCTGCACCGGCGCTGCGGCTTCGTCGAGATCGGCGCCTACATACGGACGATCGACGGCACGCCGCGCGAGGTCGTCCAGATCGAGCTGCGCCGGGCGCCGCGGCCATGAGCCGGGTGGTGCGGATCGCCGGGCACGAGGTGGGGCCCGGCCGGCGGCCGTTCGTCGTCGCCGAGATGTCCGGCAACCACGACGGCGACCTCGACAAGGCGCTGGCGATCGTCGACGCGGTCGCCGGGAGCGGCGCGCACGCGCTCAAGCTGCAGACCTACCGGGCCGACACGATCACCATCGACGTGGACGGCCCGGCGTTCCGGATCGGTGACGACCACGACCTGTGGGGCGGGGAGAACCTCTACGCGCTGTACGACAAGGCGCACACGCCGTGGGAGTGGCACGGCCCGATCTTCCGGCGCGCCGCCGAGCACGGCCTGGTGGCCTTCTCCAGCCCGTTCGACCCGACCGCTGTGGAGTTCCTCGAGTCGCTCGGCGCCCCCGCGTACAAGATCGCGTCGTCCGAGATCGTCGATCTGCCGCTGATCAGGACGGCCGCCGCCACCGGCAAGCCGATGATCATCTCCACCGGCATGGCCACGGCCGGCGAGATCGACGCCGCCGTCCTGGCGGCCCGCGAGGCCGGCTGCGCCGGGCTCGTCGTGCTCGGCTGTACGGCGTCGTATCCGGCCGCCGCCGGCGACGCCGGCCTGCGCGCGCTGCCGCTGCTCGCCGAGGCCTTCGACGTGGCCGTCGGCTACTCCGACCACACCATGGGCATCGGGGTCGCCGTGGGCGCCGTCGCGCTCGGCGCCTGCCTGGTCGAAAAGCACGTCACGCTCTCCCGCGCCGGCGGCGGGGTCGACGCGGCCTTCTCGCTCGAGCCCGGCGAGCTGGCCGAGCTGGTCATCGAGACCGAACGGGCTTGGCAGGCGCTCGGCTCGGCCCGCATCGGCCCGTGCGTCAGCGAACGCGAGGGCCTGCGCTTCCGCCGCTCGCTGTACGCCGTGGCCGACATCCGGGCCGGCGAGGCCGTGACGGGGGCGAACGTCCGCTCGATCCGCCCGGCGGGCGGCCTGCCGCCGGACGCGATCGGCGCCGTGCTCGGCCGCAGGGTCCGCGTGGACGTGGCGAAGGGGACGCCGATCACGTGGGATCTGTTTGGGTGACGGCCGCTTCCAGGCGACTTTCCCGGCGCTACTCGCGGTGCGCGCGCATGATCAGCGAGGTCCCGCGCAGCGACCGTACGGGGAGCACGCGCTCAGCCGCGACGGCCGCGGACAGCGCGGTGTTGACCGGCCAGGGCAGGTGCCGGCAGGCAGAACCCGGCACGGCTCGGCGCCGGACCGCGAACCCGCGCAGCAGCACGTTCCAGCTCCGGACCCAGTCGACGGCCAGGGCGGCCTTCTCCGCGATGCCGGTCAGCGACTCCCGGCTGTAGCTGTCGTACGGCACGGCGACCAGCGCCGTCCCGCCGCCCGGCCGCAGCACCCGGGCGATCTCCTGCATGACGAGGTGGTCCTCGTCGATGTGCTCCAGGACGTCGAAGGCGACCACGACGTCGATGAAGCCGGGCTCGACGGGGAGGTCGCGGGCGTCGGCGCGGACCACCGAGACGCCGCGGTCACGGGCGACCTCGGCCGCCGCCGCCGAGGAGTCGACCGCGGTGGCGATCCAGCCCATGGCCCGCATGGCGATGGTGTGCCCGCCGTAGCCGGCGCCGATGTCGAGCACGCGGCCGGTGGCCGGGAACCTGCGCAGCTCGCGCTCCACGATGGCGCGCCGCTGCCGGTGCCACCAGTGCCGATCCTCGAGCGCGGTCAGCTCGCCAAGGTCGATGACCCGCATCGGTACGCACCTCCCCTCGTGAAGATGACCCGGACGGCCCACGCCGATGGCGGGTGCCGGCCAGATATGCCCAGACCTTTAACCGGCTGCGCGTGGCGGGCGTCAGCGCTGTTCCGTGTCCAGCCACACCAGGACCGGGTGCGGCGAGGCCGGAACGGTGATCGTGATCTCGTGCCGGTCGCCGCCCCGGCGCAGGTCCACCTCGACGGCGCCGCCGTCCACCACGTTCATGGCCCGTACGGGCGGGACGGCGGCGCCCCGGCCGTGCGGCCTGGGCGAGATGGCCGGCATGGCCGGCATGGCCAGGCGACGCAGGCGACGCAGGCGGCGCAGGCGGCGCACACCGCCATGAGCCGAGCGGGACGCCAGCCGGACGGCGCGCCCTGCCGTCCGCCGTGCGCGCCGGACGGCTCGTCGCGCCTTCCGTACGGTCCGCCGTGCCCGCCGCACGGCCCGGCGCGTTCCCTTGGTCGGTCGAGGCGGTGCGGCCGGTCCCGCGGCGTCGCCGGTCTCCCGCCGGGGCTCGACCGGCACCAGCGTGACTCGGGTCGGGCCGCTCGCGGGGTTGACCACGAGCGGTTCGCCGGTCGCGGCCGCCGCCACCCGCGGCCGTCCCGAAGACCGCAGGGAGCCGGGCTCGGCGGGCCGCACGGTGAGCGTGGTGATGCCGACTCCGGCCACGCCGCCGGGCGCCAGGTCGGCTCGCGCCGGCCGCGCCGCGGCAACCGGCCATTCCCGATAGCCCCAGATCTCCAGCAGCACCAGGCCACCGCCGTCGGGGATCTCCGACGGCGCCAGCTCGAAGGAGAACTCGCCCCGTACGGGCCGATGCTCGGGGTGCGAGCGCAGCACGACGGCCCCGCGCAGCCGGCGCTGCGCGCGGATCAGCAACACCCGCGGCAGCAGCGCCGATTCGGCCGGGTGCCCCTGCTCGGCCCACCACTCGGGGGTGATCTTGTCGAGCAGGAACTGGATGGTGAAGCGCAGCGGATCCGCCGCCGGTTCGACGATGAGGCCGAGCGCCGCCGGCGAGGTCGTGAAGCGGCCCAGCATCCGCCGGCCGCGGGTGAACCCGTCCACGAGCCGCAACACCGGGTCCGAGCCGGTGGACAGCTCGACCGGGGTGGCGCGGCCGCCGCGCTCGTCGTACCGGGTCGCCAGGTAGTCGCCGGTGCTCACCACGGCCGTTCCCTGGTCCGGGTCACCAGCCCGGCGAGCGCGTCCCGCGCCTTCAGGTCGAACCGGGTCAGGAACGGCTCGCGCTCCGACCACATCCGCAGGGCCGCGGCGAACACCGGGTCGCCGTCGCTTTCGACCGCGCGCAGGTTGATGTCGAGCGCGCGCATGAGGTCGTCCTCGGGCCTGATGTCCCAGGCGGGGACGAGCGGCGACGGCACGTCGGCCGCGCTGCGGTAGAACCACAGCCACAGCCGCGCCCGCTCCACCTGCTCGGGCGCGATGACCTCCTCGCCGCGGGTCAGCGCCTCGATCGACGCGCCGAGCGCCTTCCAGTACGCGTCCCTGTCGAGGACGACCGTCGAAAGACCGCACGCGCTCCACTCCGACCAGCCGGCCTGGATGACCGGGGTGCCGAAGGCGGGCAGCTCGTTGCTCACGCTGCCGCGCACGGTGATCGCGAGGTCGGTGAGGCTCCACTGCGCGTTCTTGGTCAGGTCGGTGCTGGCGAGGAACCTCAGGTGCCGGTGCCCCGCGTACTCCTCGGCGAGGCTTTCGAAATGCCCGGTCGAGTCGTAGCGGAACTGGTTGGGGTGATCGAGGAAGAGCCAGTTGGCGCCGGTCATCGAGGCCGCGTACCTGGCGGTCTCCTCGACCCACTCGGCCAGGCTGCCGAAGCACTCCCTGTTGGTGCCGAGCGCGTCGGAGATGGCGTGGTTGTAGACGGTGACGACCGGCCGGGCCGGGTCGAGCCCGTGGCGTTCCATCGTGTACTCGCGGAACTGCCGGCGCTCGGCCGAGCTGCGCAGCTCGCACGCGGCTTCGGCGCCGCCGCGCCACCAGCTCGGCCGCCCGAGGTTGCCGCGCGACCGCCACGCGACCAGCTCGGCCGACGGGCCGAGGATGTCGCGGCCGGCCCAGACATGGTCATCGAAGTACGCGCCGATCTGCCTGGTCAGCTCGGCGCGGTAGCTCATCTCTCCAGCGGCGTTCTCGGGGAAGTGCGCGTACGCCTTCAGCGAGCCGGTGCTCTGCACGTGCAGCACCGGCACCCGCGCCCGCACCGCCGCCTCGACGGCCAGGCCCCACTGGTCGTAGTCCACGTGGCTGGTCACCAGCGCGATCGGCGCCAGCTCCCGGCACAGGGTGTCGTAGATCCCGGCGAACGCGGCCGCGCGGGCGCGCCGCCGCCGGTACCGCGCGCCGCCGCGCCGCTCGCCGTCCAGCCGCGGGACGAGGTCCAGCCGGCAGGCCGTCGCGTCGACGTACGCGTCGAGGACGCCCGGGGTGATCGGCGGCCAAGGGGCCGGCGCGCCGAGCCGGCAGGCGCGCCCGCCGGCGGAGAACGTGAACGGCTCGCCGGCCGGGGCCGCCACGACGCGGTCGGCCAGGTCGTGGACGTCGAGCACCTCGCTCGCGCCGAACGCCTCGGCCAGCCGCCTGATGCGCCCGGCGTCGAACTCGTCCCACAGCGCGTCGTGCCAGTCGGCGTCGGTGCCGGTGACGACCAGCAGCCGGGCCGGGGTGATCCGGCGTACCGCGTTGGCGAGGGTCAGGGTGCGCAGGATGACCCGGAACTCGTGGTGCATCGCCTCGACGATGATCCATTTCGACCCCGGCGCCGCCGGCAGGTTGTTGCGCCAGTACGCGGACGCGCTCATCAGGAAGAGGTCGAAGCTCCTGGCGTCGGCATCGAGCTTCACGTCGCGGCCCTCCCGTGCCTCCGTCGCCGCCGCGCGGCGCGGCGGGCGAGCCGTACCGGGCAAGTGATCATCCGGCCCACGCGGAAGCTCGCCGACCGGCGGAGCGCGCGCACCTCGGCCTGCCGCTTGGCGATCGTCGCCTCGGCCTCCCGCAACCGGTCGTCCAGCCACTCCGCCCGGCCGCGTTCCTGGCGGAGGTCGTCGGCGAGCTTGCGGGCGGCGCGCAGCGCGTCGCGATGGCTCGGCGGCCGGCACGGCACGCCGTGCTCCAGCTCCGCGATCAGCCGGGCCTCCTCATGTCCTGGCAAACCCTCGCGGGCGGCGACGATCTCGGCCTCGAGCCGCACCGCCTCGCCGAGCAGTCCGCGGTCACCGGGATGCCCGGCCATCGCCAGCAACGTGAGCGCGATCCCGTCGAGGTCGAGCGTGGACGGCCACGGATGCGGATGCCCCTCGGACACCAGCCGCAGCGCGAACCGCCGCAGCGTGCGGGCCAGCGCCGTCCTGAACGGCACCGGCTCGGCCAGCTCCCAGCTCGGATCGAGCAGCGCGAACCGCCGATCGCCGTCGACGACGACGTTGGTCGTGTCGGCGAAGACCAGGTGCCCCGGCAGGCGATCGGGACCGTCGCCGCCGGCGGCCGCCCCGTCCGCCAGCCAGCGCGCGTACGAGCCGAGCAGGCCGCGCAGGCCGGGCAGGTCGGCGCGCGCGCACGCGGCGAGCAGCAGCTCGTCGAACGAGCGGCCGGGCGGGACGGCCCCGGCCAGCCTGGCCGGGTCCCGCGTCACCCGGCCGCAGGCCATGACGCCGCGCGGGCGGACCGCGGTGCGCCGCCACCCTGCTCCGCCTGGCAACCCGTGCTGCCCCTCGTCGCGCTGCAGCTCCCAGAGGGCCGACCACCGCGCCGCGCCGGCCGCGTCGGCCCCGAGCGCCAGCGGCAACTCGCCGGCGACCAGGCCGCGGCGCGCCACCACGATCCAGCCGGGGGCGAGCGCCGCGCCGAGACCGCGCGCCAGCGCGCTCGCCGTGAGCCGCCGCGGGTCGGCGAGCACCGGCGGGCGGTCCCGTTCCCCGGGACCGGGGTCGCCGGACAGGGCGGCCGAGATGAGCAGCGCCGGCAGCTCGTGCGGGTCCTGGCGCCGGTCGAGCAGCTCGGCGGGCAGCAGCACGGTCGGCAGCGCCGGATCCGGGTAGGCGGCGTAACACCGGTCGACGGCCAGGCCGGCCAGGGCCGTGGCCAGCTCACCCGGACCGGCGGGCACCGGCTCCTGTCCCGTTCCCCGGACGCCGCCGGGCGGCTCGTACGGTTCGGGCGAATCGTACGGACCGTACGGCTCGGTCGGGCCGGGCGCTTCGGCGGCGACGAGCCGGTGGACGCCGAGCTCGTTCTCCACGCCGAGGACGAGCGTGCCGCCGGGCGCCAGCAGGTCGGTGAGCCTGGCCAGCCGTTCCGCCCAGGTGAGCGGGCTGCCGTCCGGGGTGCCGAGCCGGCCCAGCCCGCCCGCGGCGATGATCGCGTCGTACGAACCCGTAAGGTCCCGGGACAGCTTGTCCAGCGCGCCGCACAGGATCGTGACCGGGGCGGCCGTGTCCGCGTACCGGCGGGCGAGCTCCTCCGCGTCGGGCCGCGACCGCACCAGGCAGGTCACCTTGGCTTGGCGCTCGGCCAGCCGGTCCACCAGGTCGGCGCGATGCGGGCCGGCCACCAGGACGTGCGCGCTCGGCGGTACGGCCCGCTCGACGAGCTCGCGCAGCGCCTGCCCGCCCGCGGCCGGCGCCGCCGGGTCCGAGCAGGCCACCAGCTCACCCCCGATGAGATGCATCCCGCGCGTCAACATCCCAGCGCCTCCCGCAGTGCGGCCACGACATGGTCCTGGTCGGCCTCGGTGAGGCCGGGGAACAGCGGCAGGGACAGCTGTTCGGCGTAGAAGGCCTCGGCGGCCGGGCACATCCCGGGCCGGTAGCCGAGATCCGCGAAGACCGGGTGCCGGTAGACGGGGAGATAGTTCACCTGGACGCCGATGCCGGCCGCCCGCATCCGGTCGTACACCGCGCGGCGCCGCCCGTCGAGGACGCGCACCGCGTACAGATGCCACATCGGATCGGCCTCCGGGCGGGCCGCCGGCAGCCGCAGCGCGGGCACGCCGGCGAGCAGCGCGTTGTAGCGCGCCACGAGCGCGGCCCGGCGAGCTTTGAACGCGGCGAGCCGCCGCAGCTGGCTGGTGCCGAGGGCGCACAGGATGTCGGGCAGCCGGTAGTTGAGCCCGAACGACTGCGCCTCCTGGTGCCAGCCGCCCTCGCCCGGCGCCCTAAGCCGCTCGCGGTCGCGGACGATGCCGTGGTCGCGGAACCGCCGCGCCCGGTCGAGCAGCGCCGGTTCCGCGGCGGCCACCGCGCCGCCCTCGCCGGTCGTGGCGTTCTTGGTGGGGAAGAACGAGAAGGTCGTCAGGTCGGCCAGCGCTCCCGCGGGCACCCCGCGGTACGTCGAGCCGAGCGCGTGCGCGGCGTCGGCCATCAGCAGCGCCCCCGCGCGCTCGGCCACCTTGCGCAGGCGGTCGTAGTCGGCGGGATGGCCCGCGTAGTCCACGGCGGTCACGACGCGGGTGCGCGGCGAGGTCGCGGCGTCGGCCGCCTCGGGGTCGAGGGTGGCCGTGTCGTCGGCGATGTCGGCGAAGACGACCCTCGCCCCGAGCGCCACCGCGGTCGCCGCCGTCGCGACGAACGTCAGCGGCGTCGTCACCACCTCGGTGCCCGGCCCGACGCCGGCCGCCGCGTAGGCGGTGTGCAGCGCGGCGGTCCCCGACGTGACGCAGGCGCACGGCACCCCGCCGGTCCAGCGGGCCAGCGCCTCCTCGAACGCGGCGACCGCTGGCCCGGTGGTGAGCCAGTCGCCGCGCAGCACCGCGGTGACGGCGGCGACGTCGCTCTCGTCGATGGTCTGCCGACCGTACGGAAGCATGCGTCCGCGCCCTCAGCCGGCGGCGGGGGCGAGCAGCGCCCGCAGGTCGCTCGGGGTCAGCCACAGGTCGTTGGTGTCGGAGCGGTAGGAGAACCCCTCGCGGACCGCCTGCCCGCCCTGCGGCGGCACGTATCCCCAGGTCGCGATCGTCGGCATCACGATGAACCGGTCGGCGAGACCCACGGTCCTGTGGCTGTCGTCGGCCGCGATCATCTCCTCGTGCAGCTTCTCGCCCGGCCGGATGCCGATCTCGTGGACCGTCGCCTGCGGGGCCACCGCCTCGGCGAGGTCGACGATGCGCATGCTGGGGATGCGCGGCACGTACAGCTCGCCGCCCTGCATCTGGGCGAACGAGTCGACCACGAACCGCACGGCCTGCTCGAGGGTGATCCAGAACCGGGTCATCCGCTTGTCGGTGATCGGCAGGCTGCGGCCGTCGGCGGCCAGCTTGCGGAACAGCGGGACCACCGAGCCGCGGCTGCCGAGCACGTTGCCGTACCGCACGACGGAGAACCGCGTCTCGTGGTGCGCCGCGTAGTGGTTGGCCGAGACGAACAGCTTGTCGGCCACGAGCTTGGTGGCGCCGTAGAGGTTGATCGGGCTCGACGCCTTGTCGGTGGATAGGGCGACGACCCGGCGCACGCCGCAGTCGATGGCCGCCTCGATGACGTTCTGCGAGCCATGGACGTTGGTCTGGACGTACTCGAACGGGTTGTACTCGGCGGTGTCGACCTGTTTGAGCGCGGCGGCGTGGACCACGTACTGGACGTCGTGCATCGCCCGGCGCAACCGGTCGCGGTCGCGGATGTCGCCGATGAACCAGCGCACCCGCGGATCGTCGCGGAAGAGCCGCCGCATCTCGTACTGCTTGAGCTCGTCCCGGGAGAACACGACGACGCGCCGCGGATCGAGCTCGGTGAGCGCGTGCCGCAAGAACGCCTGCCCGAACGATCCGGTGCCCCCGGTGAGCAGGATCGATGACCCGTCGAGCTGCATTGTACGATTACCCCCCGAAGCGCCGCGCATACCCAGCGTCAGCGCACTGCGGTAGCGTAGCCGGTTGTCCGTGTCCCCGCGCCGACCTGGAGAAATGCCGTGTCCATCCGCCTCGTCGGGATCATTCAGGCTCGGACGGGCTCGTCCCGGCTGCCGGGCAAGGTGCTACTGCCGCTGGCCGGGCGCAGCGTGCTCGGCTGGGTGGTGCGCGCGGCGCGCGAGAGCGCCGTGCTCGACGACCTCGTGGTCGCCACGACGGAGCAGCCGGGCGACGACGCGGTGGTGGTCGAGTGCGAGCGGCTCGGCGTGGCCTGCCACCGCGGCCCGGTCGACGACGTGCTGGGCCGGTTCGTCGGGGCGCTGGCGGCGCACCCGGCGGACGCGGTGATGCGGTTCACCGCCGACTGCCCGCTGCTCGACCCCGCGCTGGTGCACGCGGTGGGCGCGGCCTTCCGCGCCGTGCCGGGGCTCGACTTCATCAGCACGATCCTGCGCCCGACGCTGCCGCGCGGGCTGGACGCCGAGGTGATCGGCGCGGCGGCGCTGGCCCGGGTCGACGGGCTCGCCACCGGCTACCACCGCACCCACGTGACCTCGTACGCCTACACGCACCCCGCGGCGTTCAACGTCATGGGCCTGACCTTCCTGCCGGCGGCCGAGCACCTGCGGGTGACGCTCGACACCCCCGCCGACTGGGAGCTGATCCAGGCCGCCGTCCGGACGTTCGGCGACGCCCCGATCCCGTACCGCGGCCTGATCGGCTGGCTCGACCGCCACCCTGAGATCCGCGCGCTGAACGCCGCCGTCCGCCACAAAGAACTCACCGAAGCCTGACCGGCCGGCGGCTACGACCAGAGCGAGGCGACCGGCGCGGCGACGATGCGGTCGCTGATGGGGAAGACGTGCGGGCCGGTGTGCAGGACGATGCCGGCGGCGAACGCGGCCCCGGTCGCGTCGCGCAGCCAGGCCAGATGGCGGGCGTCGGAGGCCGTCACGGCGGCGGCGGCCTTGACCTCGATCCCGATCAGCCGCCCGTCCGCCGTCTCGATCAGCAGATCCACTTCCCTACGCCCTTGTTCTTCGCGCAGGTGGTACAGGCGCGGGTCGTAGCCGCTCGCGGCGAGTTCGGCGCGAATCTGGGCGGCGACGAAGGTGTCGAGGAGGCGGCCCATCATGTCGGGGCCGTACAGGATCGCTTCTCTGCCGAGACCGAGGACGGCCGCGACGAGCGCCGGGTCGACCAGATAGCGCTTGGGGGCCTTGACGAGCCTCTTGATCCGGTTGGAGAACCAGGCCGGGACCAGGTCGAGGACGAACATCCGCTGGAAGAGCATCTGGTAGGCATGCGCCGTCTTGGCGTTGATCCCGGCAGCGGACCACAACGTCGACTCCGCGACGACGCCGGCGGTGTTGACCGCCAGTACCGACAGATAGCGGCGCAGCAGTTCGGGGTCCCGCCGGGGCGCCACCGCGGGCACGTCGCGCGTGATCATCTGCTCGACGTAGCCGGCGAACCACCGCCGCCGCGCGGTCACCGGCATCCGCAGCGACGGCTCGGGGAAGCTCCCCGCGAGCATCAGATCCAGATAGTCACGGAGGTCCACCGCGTCACCCGGTGCCGTGATCGCGTCCGGGCCGCCGGCGATGACCCGATCGATGAACGGGGCCAAGCCGGCGCGGCCCATGACCTCGCGGACGGACATCCCGTACATGGGAACCTGCAGCAGGCGGCCGGTGCCCGGCCAGACCCGGTTCTCCAGTTCGGCACGGACCGATCCGGTCAGGATGTAGCGGCCCGGGGCGGGATTCTCATCCACCGTGCGCTTGACGGCGCCGAGCAGGTCCGGCACCTCCTGCCACTCATCCAGGACGACCGGGGGCCGGAGGCCAGCGAGCATCGCATCGGGCGAGGCCGCCACCGACCGGCGAACTTCTGGCCGGTCCAGGCGCAGGACGGTGCCGCCGCGCCGGACCGCCGTGGTGGTCTTTCCCGCCGCCCGCGGCCCCACCAGCGATATCGCCGGAAAGGATCCGAGCAGCTCGTCGAGCAGGCCATCGACGATCCTGGGCACGTACAACCAGCTCACGTGGCGAGAGTACCGATTTTCCGCATGGTTGAGTACCTGTTTCCCGCATAGCTGGGTACCTGTTTCCCGCAGCCGTGCGCAGGGCGTGGTCCATTTCGTCTTCGTCGATGTTGTTCCACGCAGGACCGCGGCGATGGCGGCGTACTCTCCCCACGGTGGCGTCGTGGTGGCGGAAGAAGATCAGAGCGGGGGCGGGGCATGCGGGTGGGCTTTCGGTGCGATGCCGGCGCGCTCATGGGTGCCGGCCATGTCGTCCGGTGCGTCGCGCTGGCCGAGGAACTGGTGTCGCGCGGCTGCGAGGTGGAGTTTCTCGGAGCTGTGGACGGGCCCGCGTGGGTACGGACGCTGCTCGACCAGCGGGGCATATCAGTGCGCCCGGCCCCTGGCCCTCCGGACGAGCTGGCCGGGGTGGCACGCGACCTCGGGCTCGACGCGATGGTGATCGACTCGTACGTGACGGAGCCCGCGTGCGGGGAGCGGCTGCGGCAGGCCGGGGTGACCGTGCTCGCGATCGTGGACGGCGACCCGCGCGGGCAGCACGCGGACCTCTACCTCGATCAGAATCTCGACGCCGAGCGCGCCGCCATGGATCTTCCGGCGGACGGCGTGCGGCTGGCGGGCGCCCGGTACGTGTTGCTGCGCGACTCCGTACGCGACCTGCGCCCCGTACGCCCACGCGGGATCGGGCCGGGGATCCCCCGGCTACTGTGCTTTTTCGGCGGTACGGACGCGGCCGACGCCGCGCCGGCGGTGCTGCGGTGGGCGGCGGCCACCGGCGCGCCGTTCGACGCGACCGTCGTCGCGGCCCGGCCCGGCACGGCCGGCGCGCTCACCGCCGTACGGCTGAGGCCCGGGCAGTCGGTCACACCGATCGCGCCGACCGACCGGCTGCCCGCGCTGGCCGCGGCCGCCGACCTGGTCGTGACCGCGGCCGGCACGGCGACGTGGGAGCTGCTGTGCCTCGGTGTCCCGGCGGCGCTGATCTGGGTGGCCGACAACCAGCGGCTGGGCTACGAGGCGGCGGTCGGCCGGGGCGTCGCCGCCGGCCTGGGCGGGATCACCACGCCCGCGGCCAACGCCGTCGCCGTCCTCCGTACGTTGTTGACCGATCCGGCCGCCCGGGCCGACCTCGCCGCTCGCGGCCACGCGCTGATCGATGGTCGGGGTCGCGAGCGGGTGGCCGCGGCTCTGCTCGACGCGGTCACGCGTAGATCCGCGGCAGGAGTTCGCACCACACGCACTTTCCGTCGTCCACCGGGTAGTAGCCCCACCGCGAGCTCAGCGCCTGGACCAGATGCAGACCCCGGCCGCCCTCGCTCTGCTCGTCAGCGTCCCGTACCACCGGCGGAGTCGGATCGACGTCCCACACCGAGATGATCAGTGGCCCGCGGTCGCGCCGCAACTCCAGCGTGACGGTCGGCAGCCGCCGCAACTCGGCGTAGGTCGGGCGTACGGTCAGCGTCCCCGTGGCCTTCACCGCGTTGCTGACGAGCTCGCTCACCAGCAGCTCGGCGACGTCGATCAGGTCGACCAGTCCCCAGTCCTTGAGCGTCTGCACCGTCTCCCGGCGCGCGGCGCCGGCCGCCGACGGCAGGGCCGCGTACCGCGCCGTCCGGCGCTCGGGCCGGGGGAATTCCGTCGCGATGCTCATGCGTCCCCGCGCAGCTGCTCGGCAATGACTCTGGCGGCGTACGGCAGGTCGGTCACGGAACAGATACGTCGTCGCCACCCGCCGCGGCACGAAGTCCACTCGAACCACCATTGCGGCGCGGCGCCGCACGCGCTCCTGGGGATTGCGTAGATCGCCGTGCCGAGCCTTCCTGGGTGCGGCACGCACAGCCGGGGTAGCGGCAGCCCGCCGATCCCCGGCCGTTCGTACCGGCTCGCGATGCCGATGAGCCGCAACGCGACGCCGAGCTCCTGGAGATAGCGGCTCGAGATGTACAGGGAAAGCCGCGCCTCGCCAGGAATGGCGTTCTCAACCATAGAACGACGTGTTCCTTCCGCACCGAGGGGCCGATCGAGAGAGCACCATGCACCAATGCGATATGCAAGGTGCCGTCATTTCACGTCGTCTCTCGCCCGTCCGTCCAATCCGTCGAGTTTCTGGCCTACAGATTGACGCCGGCGACGTACGCTGGGCAGTCAAATGCCAGGTGCCGCCACCCACGGCGGCCCACCCCCACAGGTCCCGGAGCTGTACCACGCCATGACGAACGCTCACATGACCCCGCGCAAATTCCTCGCCAAAGAGCTGCAGCGACTCCGCGAAGCAAAAGGAATGAAACGGGCGGAGGTTGCAAAAGCCGTATTCGTATCGGAGGA
>DASUWU010000124.1:0-58587 GCA_036378315.1 Streptosporangiaceae bacterium
GCTTTTCCATCATGAGCCGCCGGACGGCCTCGCCTTCGATCCGGATGGCGTTGTCCTGTCCGCTGCGCTTGAGCAGCATCGCCAAATCGATCTGTGGCTGCGGCTCCGGCGGTCTGGGAAGCCGCCGCGGCGCGACGACCATGTCGCCCACTTTGAGGTCGCTCGCCGGTTTAAGGGCGAGACGCCCCTCCTCGTACGTGAAGACCGAGTGCCCACCGGTCACCGTCACGGTCCGCCCGTACGCGGTCTTGATCCGATACATCGGACCCGAGTGTCGGTGCCGGATGAACTGTTTCACCGGACTGATTCGGGTGGACCGGCCGTTCAAATCGACGCTGACCGTTCCCCCAAGATCGGTTTGCCCCCCGGATTCGAGCTGTCCGTCGATCGCGGGACCGATCCTGCGCAGCACGAACCTTCCGTCGAGATCGGTGAACAGCACGGGCTCGTCCGGCGCGACCGACATGAGGACGACGCGGCCGTAACGGGTCTGGTCGAGGTCGAAGGTGCGGCCGGAACCGGCGCCGAGCACCTGGATGATGGCCGCGCACTCGGCGTTCTTGAGCATGTCGGCCATGGAGGCCTTCTGCACGTTGAGGATCTTGCCGCGGATCGGCAGCAGCGCCTGGAACTCCGAGTCGCGGGCCAGCTTGGCGGTGCCGAGCGCCGAGTCGCCCTCGACGATGAACAGCTCGCTCCGGTCGTCGGTGGTGCGGCAGTCGACCAGCTTGGCGGGCAGCGCCGAGTTCTCCAGGGCGCTCTTGCGGCGCTGGTTGTCGCGCTGGGTGCGCGCCGCGATGCGGGTCTTGGCCGCGGACACGACCTTCTCGAGCACCGCGCGCATGGGCTGGCGCTGGCCGCGCTTGGGATTTTCGAACGCCTCGCGCAGCTCCTTGCCCACGACCTGCGAGACGATCCTGGTGGCGGCCGAGGTGCCGAGCACCTCTTTGGTCTGCCCCTCGAACTGCGGCTCGGGCAACCGTACGGTGACCACGGCGGTGAGCCCCTCGAGCGCATCCTCCTTGAGCACGGGCTCGTCGCCGTTCTTGAGCAGCCTGGTCGCGCGGAGCTGTTCGTTGATCGTACGGACCAGCGCGCGGTCGAAGCCGGCGACATGGGTGCCGTGCTTGGGTGTGGCGATCACGTTGACGAACGAGCGGGTGATCGTCTCGTATCCGGTGCCCCAGCGCAGCGCCACGTCCACCTCGAGGTCGCGCTCGACGTCGGTCGGGGTCAGGTGACCCTGGTCGTCGAGCACCGGCACGGTCTCGGTGAAATGGCCGCGACCCTGGATCCTGATCACGTCGCAGACGGCCTGGTCGGGGGCGAGGTACTCGCAGAACTCGCTGATGCCGCCGGCGAAGGTGAAGGTCTCCTCGACCGGCTCGTCGCCGCGCTCGTCCCGTACGGAGATCGACAGGCCGGGGACGAGGAAGGCCGTCTGCCGCATCCGATCGAGCACCAGGTCGCTGGCGATGGTGGCGTCGCGCAGGAAGATCTGCCGGTCGGGCCAGAACCGCACCCGGGTGCCGGTGACCTTCCTGGCCACCCGCTTGGTCTGCCGGATGCCGGACTTCTTCTTGAACTTGGCGTCCGGGCCCGGGCCGGCGAACTCGCCGGGCAGCCCGCGCTTGAAGCTCATCAAGTGGGTGTGGCCGTCGCGATCGACCTCCACGTCGAGGCGGGCGGACAGCGCGTTGACCACGGAGGCGCCGACGCCGTGCAGGCCGCCGGACGCGGTGTAGGAGATGCCGCCGAACTTGCCGCCGGCGTGCAGCCGGGTCATCACCAGCTCGACGCCGGCCAGCCCCGTCTTGGGCTCGACGTCCACGGGGATGCCGCGCCCGTCGTCGCCGACCTCGATCGAGCCGTCCGCGTACAGGACGACCTCAATGCGGCCGCAATGCCCGCCCAGCGCCTCGTCGACCGAGTTGTCGACGATCTCCCAGAGCAGGTGGACGAGGCCACGGCTGTCGGTCGACCCGATGTACATGCCGGGCCGCTTCCGTACGGCCTCGAGCCCCTCGAGCACCGACAGGTGCCGTGCGGAGTAGCCGTGCGGATCGTCGGCTGCGCCACCGGACAGGGTGGCTGCGGTCGGGGCGGTCAAGGACGGGTGCTCCTCACGCGTGGGGGCTGGGCTGGCGGCCGAAGCCGGGTGGGGCCGGCCGGCCGCCGAAGGCGGCGAGGCCGGGACGTGGCGGGAACATCGAAGGCAGGGTACCCCTGCCCGGCGACAATTCACCCGCAGGCTCGCCGCCTGGCATGGCCACCCCGGACGGCCCAGGACGGCCGGAGGCCGCCTGGCGCGGCCCTGGTCCACCCGAGCCTCCGCCGGACGAGCGAGCAGCCGCATCCTCCACATTGCGGAGGATGCGGAAATGATCCCAACGTAGGGTGATCCGGCCAATGCTCCACCCCTAGGGTATCCGTCATGGCAGACACCATCGTGGTGGCCGGCCTGCGCAAGACCTACGGGGACGTACACGCGGTCGACGGCGTGTCGCTGGAGATCCCGCAGGGCGAGTTCTTCGGCATTCTGGGGCCGAACGGCGCGGGCAAGACCACCACCCTTGAGATCATCGAAGGGTTGCGCGAACCCGATGCGGGCGAGGTGGCCGTCTTCGGCATGTCGCCCTGGCCGCGCCGCTACGAGCTGCTCCGCAAGATGGGCGTCCAGTTGCAGGCCTCGTCCTTCTTCGAGCGGCTGACCGCGCGCGAGCAGATCCAGACGTTCGGGGCCTTGTACGGGGTGCCGCCACGGCGGGCGGACGAGATGCTCGACGTGGTCGGCCTCACCGACAAGGCCGACACCAGGGTGGAGCAGCTGTCCGGCGGGCAGGCGCAGCGGCTGTCGATCGCCTGCGCGCTCGTCCATGACCCCGAGCTCGTCTTCCTGGACGAGCCGAGCGCGGCGCTCGACCCGCAGGCCAGGCGCAACCTGTGGGACGTCCTGCGCGAGATCAACACCGAGGGCCGGACCATCGTGCTCACCACGCACTACATGGACGAGGCCGAGACGCTCTGCGAACGCGTGGCGATCATGGACCACGGCAAGATCCTGCGCATGGGCGCCCCGGCCGCCCTCGTCCGCGACCTGGACGCGCCGGTGCGGATCAGCGTGGAAAGCGGTGTCCTGCCCGCCGAGGAGGCGCAGGGGCTGCCGAGCGTCGAGAAGGTGACCGACGACGGGGTCTCGCTGGTGATCGCGACCAGGGACGCTACGGCCGTGATCTCCGCGCTCGCCGACCGCGGCGCGTTGAACGGCGTGCAGGTCAAGGGCGCCACCCTGGAGGACGTCTTCCTGGAACTGACAGGACGGGAGTACCGCGCGTGAACGCCATCGCCTTTCGCAGCCTGGTCCGGGCGATGTTCCTGGGGTTCGTCCGGGACCGCCGGGCGCTGGTCTTCACCGTGCTGTTCCCGCTGTTCTTCCTGCTGCTGTTCGGCGGCCTGTTCAAGAACCAGTCGACGAGCAAGGCCAAGGTGCTCGAGGTGGGCAACGTGGCCGCGATCGACCAGGCCTCGCCCGCGCAGCGGGAGGCGCTCACCACCGTCCTGAAGATCACCAAGGTGACCGATGCCGGCCAGGCGGCCGACAAGGTCAAGAAGGGCGACGACGAGGCGGCGATCAGCCAGCAGGGGAACCGGGTGGTGGTCGACTACACCGCCGCCGACCCGGTGAAGTCGCAGCTCGTGCTGGGCGCTATCCAGGACCTGTCGCGCAGCGGCGCGCCGCCGGCGTTCCAGATCGCCGGGCAGCGCGTCGAGGACAAGTCGCTCAAGCCCATCCAGTTCTACACGCCAGGCCTGCTCGGCTGGGCGATCGCCTCCGCCGCCATGTTCGGCGCGTCCGCCACGCTGGTGACCTGGCGGACCAAGGGCACGCTG
Organism: Streptosporangiaceae bacterium; assembly: GCA_036378315.1. Lineage (GTDB taxonomy): Bacteria > Actinomycetota > Actinomycetes > Streptosporangiales > Streptosporangiaceae > CALAED01. Next base: position 3,892 of record DASUWU010000124.1, read on the forward strand.
CGACGGATCCGGCTTGCCCCGGTCGCCACGACGGGGGTCTTCGGCGCCCGGATCGGGGTCAGCCTCGGCATCGCGCTGGTACAGACGGCGCTGTTCATCGGCGTGGCGACGAGCTCGTTCTTCGGTCTCAAGCTGTCCGACTCGTGGTGGATGTCGATTCCGCTCGTGCTCTGCGGCACGCTGGCGTTCCTGTCGATCGGACTGCTCATCGGCGCGTGGGCGACGACCCAGGAGTCGGCGCAGACGGTCACGCAGCTGGTCGTCCTGCCGATGGCCTTCCTCGGCGGGTCGTTCTTTCCGCTGGACATCACGCCCAGATGGCTGCAGATCATCGCCAATATCTTTCCGCTCAAGCATCTCAACTCGGGGATGCTGGATGTGATGGTGCGCGGCGAGGGTCCGGCGAGCGTGCTGCCGCAGGTGGCGATCCTGCTGGGATTCGCCCTGGTGGCGGCGCTGCTGGCCGCCCGGATCTTCCGGTGGGAAGTGGGTCCGGGCTGAGGCCGGGAAGGGGCCGGGAAAGGGCCCGGAGCCCCTGTCCCGAGGGCATTCCGCTATGGGCGTATCTGGAACCGGGTTGGGAACGACGGCGTCGGGTTAGATGTTGTCCTAAGTACCGACCCCGAACATGAGGAAGGTGCCGTGACTGGAGCTCTTGCCCCGACCAAACCGCTGGCGGCCGCCGACCGCTGCGATCGCTGCGGTGCCCAGGCCTACGTCCGCGTCATGCTGGCGGGTGGCGGCGAGCTGCTGTTCTGTGCCCACCACGGGCGCAAGTACAGCGAGGCTCTCCGCGAGGCAGGGGCCGAGATCGTAGACGAGACCGACCGGCTGCGCGCCACTCCGGCCATCGCCCCCAACGACGAGCGCTGACCAAGAGCGCGGGGTTCCCCCGGAAGCCACAGCCCCGACATATCACGACATCAAAACGCATAAAGCGCCGACGGCCACCGAGGTTCGGTGGCCGTCGGCGTCCCAGGGCTCAGTCCAGGTAGTCCCGAAGGACCTGCGAGCGGGACGGGTGGCGAAGCTTGGACATCGTCTTGGACTCGATCTGCCGGATGCGCTCCCTGGTCACCCCGTAGACCTTGCCGATCTCATCCAGCGTCTTGGGCTGTCCGTCGGTCAGGCCGAACCGCATGGAGACCACACCGGCCTCGCGCTCGCTCAGCGTGTCGAGCACCGAGTGCAGCTGCTCCTGCAGCAGCGTGAAGCTGACCGCGTCGGCCGGCACGATGGCCTCGGAGTCCTCGATCAGGTCGCCGAACTCGCTGTCGCCGTCCTCACCGAGCGGCGTGTGCAGCGAGATCGGCTCCCGGCCGTACTTCTGGACCTCGACGACCTTCTCGGGGGTCATGTCGAGCTCCTTGGCCAACTCCTCGGGGGTCGGCTCGCGGCCGAGGTCCTGGAGCATCTGCCGCTGCACCCTGGCCAGCTTGTTGATGACCTCCACCATGTGCACCGGGATGCGGATCGTCCGGGCCTGGTCGGCCATCGCGCGGGTGATCGCCTGCCGGATCCACCAGGTGGCGTACGTGGAGAACTTGTAGCCCTTGGTGTAGTCGAACTTCTCCACCGCGCGGATCAGGCCGAGGTTCCCCTCCTGGATCAGGTCGAGGAACAGCATCCCGCGGCCGGTGTAGCGCTTGGCCAGCGAGACGACGAGCCGCAGGTTCGCCTCGAGCAGGTGGTTCTTGGCGCGCCGGCCGTCCTCGGCGATCCATTCGAAGTCGAACCTGTCCTCGTCGGACATCGTGTCGCCGGCCTCGGCCAGCTTCTCCTCGGCGAACAGGCCGGCCTCGATGCGCTTGGCGAGCTCGACCTCCTGCTCGGCGTTGAGCAGCGGGACCTTGCCGATCTGCTTGAGGTAGTCCTTGACCGGGTCGGCGGTGGCGCCGGCGGCGGCGATCTGCTGGGCCGGCGCGTCCTCGTCGTCGTCCCCGAGGACGAAAGCCTCCTCGTCGGACGTGGCAGGGGCGTCGCCCGGCTGCGCGGCGGCGGCCGCGGCCGCCACCCCGTCCTCCGGGGCGACCCCGTCGAGCTCGGCTTCGGCTTCTGGCTCGGGTTCGAGCTCGGGCTCGCCGTCGGCGTCGGCGTCGGCGTCGGCGATCGCGTCGCCGTCGTCGCCGTCAGGCCCGTCGTCGGCGTCCACCGGGTCGTCGGCGTCGACGTCCAGGTCGACCGGGGCCTCCAGGTCGCTGAGGTCGGCGTCGCTGAGGTCCTGGTCGAGGTCGACGTCTTCGATCTCCACGTCCGGCACGGCCACCGGGACGGCCAGGCGCCCCGGCCCTGACTCGGCCTCCTGCGGCTGGCCGCCGTCGTTCGTCTTGGGTTTCGCCGGCGCGGGTTTCGCCGCCTTGGCGGGCTTGGCAACCGGCGCCGGGGCGACCTTGGCCTTCTTCGGCTTGCCCGCCGCCTTCTTCTTGGCCGCCTTGGCCGATCTGGCCGGCACCGCCGGCCCGTCGTCGACCACGGCCGTCACCGTGTCCGGCTGCTCCTTGGCCGCCGAGACGCTCTTACCGGGGCCGCCTCGGGGGACGGTCTCGTCGGGACCGGCGGCGGCGCGGGTCGCCGTGCCCGCGTCGACCCCGGACTTCCGCGCCGCCGACGTCGCGCGCTTGCGCGAACGCTTGGGCGCCGCGGAGTCGGCAGCGCTCACCATGACGGTCACACCCTCCTTGCTGAGACTCCGCAAGATCGTCGAGGCCTTGGACACCGGGATGTCGGCGTCCTCGAACGCGCGGCGCACGTCGTCGGCTTCGAGGTAGCCCTGGGTCCGTCCACGCTCGATCAACTGCTGAATGACGTGCTCGTGCAGCTCGGACGGCTTCGAGGTCGAACTGGCAGGCGACACAAATACCTCTCGAACGAACAGTGTGGCAAGGTTGCCCTATGCCCTGTCGGACGTGGCCCGTTCGGGACGGGGCCGAACAACTCCGCACGAATCGCAGCGTACCCAGTCCTCACTACGGGTCAGCATTCTGGCACGGCCGCGCATTCCACACGGCGGAGTTCTGCCCGGTCACACACCACCTTAGGGGGAGCCGAGCGGTCCTTCGTACGTGACTACGCCGGCTTCGGCGGAACATGCAGGGCGAGTACGGTCACATCGTCGTCTTGCTCATAGCCCGCGAGCATGCGATCGACCAGGTAGTCGACAAGCCGCTCGGGATCTCCCACCACCTCCGGTGAAGCGTCCGCCGCGACCCCGACGAGTTCGTCGAGCCCCGCGTCCACCCCTCGCCTACGGTTCTCCACCAGTCCATCGGAATAGAACACAACAGTGTTGCCGGGTGAGATGGAAAAGTTTGTCTGCTGCCGCTGGCTCGGCCAGCCGAGCGGCGTGCCCGGCTCGCGGGTGCTCACCCGCGCCGGCTCGGTCTCGGACACGATGAGCGGCGGCGGGTGCCCGGCGTTGCTGAAGACGCCGTCGCCGGTGTCCGGCGCGAACACCGCGTACGCCACGGTGGTGAACTGCTCCTCGTCCTCGGTCGCGCTGAACAGCCGGTCGAGACCGGACAGCACCGCCGCCGGGCGCGGGTCGTTGAGCGCCAGCGCGCGCAGCGCGTTGCGCACCCGACCCATGCCCGCGGCGGCCAGCACCCCCTTGCCCATGACGTCGCCGACCGCGATGGCCAGCCGGTCGTCGGGCAGCCGGAAGGCGTCGTACCAGTCGCCGCCGACCTGCACGTGCCGGGTCGCCGGGTGGTAGCGGGCGGCGAGCTGGATGCGAGGAAGCTGGGGCAGCGAGTCGGGCAGCAGGCTGCGCTGCAGCGTCTCAGCCGTCCGGTGCTCGCGCTCGAAGAGCAACGCCCGCTCGACGGCGAGCGCGCACTGGCCGGCCAGCGCCTCGAGGAACACGCGCTCCTCTTCGGTGATCTCCCGCGGCCGGGTGAAGGAGAACCGCAGCGCGCCGATCGGAGCGCCGGCCGCCAGCAGCGGCAGCCCCACCCAGGCGCGCTCGTCGGTCGACCGCAGGAACACCTCCATCTCGCCGCGGCCCAGTTGCAGCCGCAGGCTGTCGGGGTTCTCGGCGAGGAACGGCCGCCCCTCGCGGACCGCGACCGACAGCACGGTCGGCTCGCCGACCCGGATCTCCTCACGCCCCAGGCCGGAGGCCTCACCGCTCGGCGTGACGATGCGCAGTCGCAGCTTGTCGTCGTCGAGCAGCGCGACCGCCGACCGGTCGGCGCCGATCGCGGACCGGCCGACCTCGGTGATCACCTGCACCACCTGGCTGACCGTCAGCGCCTCGGCCAGCATCGACGTCGCCTGCTGCAGCCGTGCGGTACGGAGCGCCGCGGCCGACAGCTGTTCGGTGAGCCGGCCGCGCATCTCCTCGGCCTCGCGCTGGCCGGTGACGTCGGCGTTGGCGCCGACCCATTCGATGACTTCGTCGCCCCGCCAGATCGGCACCGCCCGCACCTCGAACTGGCGGTGGGTGCCGGTCTTCGTGCGGACCCGGTAGTGGTCTTGAAACGTCCGCCTGCTCGCCACGCACTCGCGCCAGACCGCATCGATGCGGGACCGGTCCTCGGGGTGGACGACCGCGAGCCAGCCGCCGGCGAGGTAGTCGTCGATCGTCTGGCCGGTGATCGACCGCCACTCCGGCGCGTCCTCGGCCACCCGGCCGTGCGCGTCGGTCACCCACACGACCTGGGAGCTGGCCTCCACCAGGGAGCGGTAGCGCTCTTCCTTGCGGCGGACCATGTCCTCGGCCCGCCGCCGGTCGGTGACGTCGACCGCGAACAGCGCCACGCCGGTGATCTCACCCGCGTCGTCGTGGACGGGGAACCACGAGGACGACAGGTGCCGTTCCGCGCCGACGCTGAGGTCGGCGTCGACCAGCGCCCGGTCGTGGGCCAGGACGGTCTGCAGCGAGTCCTCGAAGAGCTGGCCAAGCGGCTCCGGCAGCGTCTCGGACGGACGGCGCCCGACGATCTCCACACCGGAGGGGGCGCCGACGACCTCGGCGAATCCCTCGTTGGCGCGGGCGCAGCGCAGCTGCCCGTCAAAGAACGCGAAGCCGATCGGAGCCTCCTTGATCAAACCGGCGAACATGGCGACGTCAGCGGCCGCGAACCCGGACACCTTCGGCTGAGGTACGGAAGTATCGGTGCTCATTATCGAGACCTCCGCCCTGCGCACGGACCTACCACGAGACACATGCTCATTACTATGAGTGAATGGGAGCACGCTAGCGCTCCCGTCTCCAACACAACACCGCTCAGAGTCAGGTCTTTATCATCTCGATCGTTCGGCGCCGACGGTAGTCCCGTTCGACAGAAACGAGATGATAGGCCGCCAGGCCCGCGTACGGCGTGCCGACCGGCCGTCTCCGCGGATCGCCCCCAGCACCGAACGCCCCCTGACCGCATCCGGCCACCGGCCCACCGGCCGGCAGCAGCCAGCTTACTTGGATTTCACCCCTTGGCCTTGGCGGCGGCCTTCATCTCCTTCTTAAATGTGCGCACCTGGTGCAGCGAGTCGTCGTCGACCACGTCGGCCACCGAACGGTGAGAACCTTCGTCGCCGTACGACCCGGCCGCCTCCCGCCAGCCCGGCGGCGTCACGTCGAACCGCTTGCCGAGCAACGCGACGAAGATCTGCGCCTTCTGGCGGCCGAACCCCGGCAGCTCGCCCAGCCGCCGCAGCAGCTCCGCCCCGGACGCGGCGTCCCGCCACACCGCCCCGCCGTCGCCGCCGTAGCGTTCCACGAGGAAGTGGCACAACGCCTGCACCCGCTTGGCCATCGACCCCGGGTAGCGGTGCACCGCCGGCTTTTCCGAAAGCAGCGCGGCGAACCGCTCCGGGTCGTACGCGGCGATCTCGTGCGCGTCCAGATCGTCCCGCCCCATCCGCCTGGCGATCGTGTACGGCCCCTGGAACGCCCATTCCATGGCGACCTGCTGATCGAGCAGCATGGCGGTCAGCAGCGCGACGGGATTGCGGTTCAGCAGCTCGTTCGCCGCCGGCTCGATCGGGAGTGAGAGCGCCATCTGTAGTACCTCCTGCTCACATCTCATCATCTCCGACGCCGGCCCACGCATCCGTCCGTCGGCTGGGATGGGGACGGGTGGAAGGGACGGCAGGTATGACCGATCCCTTACGTCGTGGCCCGGCTCGTGGCGATCCGGTCCCCGATGGTGTTCGAATGGAAAAGTGACGAAGGACGCCGAATCCAAGGGCGCACCCGTCGGGCGGCGGGTCGTCGTGGGAATGCTCGGCCTCGGCGCCGTCGGCGTCGTGGCCGGCGGTACGCTCCAGCGCGCGGTCGACCGCGCGCTCGCCCCGGTGAGCAAGTCGGTCTCCGGCATCGTGCCCGCCGTGGGCGGCGGGTTCCGCTTCTACTCGGTGGTGGACGAGGTCAAGCGGCGCACCCCGGCCGACTACACCCTCACGGTGAGCGGTCTGGTCAAGGCGCCGCGCACGTTCACCTTCGCCGATTTGCAGGCGCTGCCGGCGACCAGGATGACCTCCGAGTTCCACTGTGTCACCGGCTGGACGGTGCCGAACGTGGCATGGCAGGGCGTGGCCCTCGCCGACCTGCTCGACCGGGTCGGGCTCGACCCGGCGGCCAAGGCGCTGCGGTTCCGCTCGTTCGACGGTGCCTACACCGAGTCGCTCACCCTCGACCAGGCGCGGCGACGCGACGTGCTGGTCGCCACCAGCATGCTGGGCGGCAGCCCGATCAGCCACGACCACGGCGGTCCTGTGCGGCTGTACGTCGCGCCGATGTACGGATACAAGTCGATCAAGTGGCTGTCCGGCATCGAGGCCGTCGACCGGGTCCATCCCGGGTACTGGGAGGTGCGCGGCTACGACGTGGACGCCTGGATCAACGCCTCCAACGGCTACGGGTGACGCGGCGTGGCGACGATGATCACGAGGTTCACGCGGGCCGAGCGTGCCGTCCACCACGCCACCGCGCTGCTGCTGTTCGTCTGCCTCGGGACCGCGGCGTTCCTCTACGTCCCCGAGCTCGCCAACGCGGTGGGGCGGCGCGATTTGATCAAGCCGATCCACATCTGGGCCGGCGTCGCGCTGCCGGTTCCCGCACTGGTCGGCTGGCTGTCCAAGGCGTTCCGCGAGGACGTACGGCGGCTCAACAGGTTCCGGCCGCACGACTGGGAATGGCTGCGGCGGCGCGACCGGCGGGCGGTGCGGCGGGGCCGCGGCATCATCACGATCGGCAAGTTCAACGCCGGCCAGAAGCTGAACGCCGCGTTCGTCGGCGGCGCGATCCTGGTCATGCTCGGCACCGGGCTGATGCTCACGTTCCCGCAGCCGTTTCCCGTGGGCCTGCGGACCGGCGCCACCTTCGTGCACGACTGGCTCACACCGGTCATCTTCGTCGTGACGCTGGGCCACATGTGGTACGCGCTGCGGGACGGCGACGCGCTCGCCGGAATGCTGACCGGGCGGGTCACGCCCGCGTGGGCGGCGCGGCACCACGCCGGCTGGTTCGATGAGCAGAAAACGGGTCAGGACGACCCCTTGACACGCCGTACAGAACAGGTGAAATGAGCTACAGGCGCCGGTGGGCTCGGCGATGCGCCCACCTGCCCTTCACCTGAACCCCACGGCGCGAGGGGTGTAACGCATGCTGCCTGCAGTTGCCGGGCGCCAGGCCGCTGTCGCCGGCCATCAGCCCGAGGTCCGCCAGACCATCGCCCAACGGCTCACCGTCGAGTTCATGGGCTTCTCCCCCGAAACCGTCGCCCGCTGCGTCTCCGACGCCTGGGCCTGCGCCCGCCATCTCGGCCTGGAGGTGACTCCCCCGCTCGTCGAGCGGTTCGCCAGAGAGCGCCTCACCGCGATGGCGAAGTCGGAGCCGCCCTCCGGCCGATTTCCGCCGCCGAAACGGTAACTACCTGCGAACCGTCGGCAGCCGAACGGTAGGGTGAGCGCTTGACGATGGACGGCTCACCCCCGCGACGGCTGCTCGTTGCCACGCCCGCAGGTGCCCCCCGCGCCGCATCGGGCGTGGCCGCGGACGCGGTTCGCCCGGTGCGGTCTTCCGCCGCGAATTCAGCGCTGCTTCCCGCGACGAGACCCGCCGAATCTGCGAAAGTGGGACTCATGAGCCAGTCGGCGGGAGGCGCCCTCAGCGAGCGCGGGCAGCGACCTCCCGACCGAGGGGCTCTATCCACCGCTGTGCGGGAGACGCAGAGCACGCGCGAGCCGCGCGACGCGGCCTGGACCGAGGAGCGCGCGGAGCGAGGGACGAGCGAGCACGCGACGAGGGAAGGCCGCGGCCAGAGCGCGGCGAGCGCTGTGCGGGAGACGCAGTGAGTCCGCGCAGCCGCCGCCGTCCCCGGCCGGCGGGAGAACCCAGACCCCCGTCCGAAGAAGTCTTCGCGATCTTCGATGACATGCTCGTGCACGCGCGTGAGCTGCTCGCCGTGCGCAGCCCGCTGGACGCCGAGCTGATCGTCAGCGAGATCCTCGGCGCGTGGTGGGGACGCCCGCTCGACGACGCCGACGTCGAGGAGGTCATCGGGGAGGCCCTTGTCGATCATGCTGCCAAGAAGGGCACGCCGGCGGCGCTCGCCCTGCTCGTCGGCATCGCCTATCTCGGCACCTCCCGGCAGGCGGCCAAGGCCGAGCTGGTCGCCCTGGAGCTGATGGACCGGGGGGTCGCCCGTCCCGGCTGGGCCACCCGGGTCGGCATGGTCGCCCCCGCCGAGTGCTACGCGTCCCGGGACGTGTACGGCGACCAGGACTCCGTCGTGTGCGTCTACACCTACGGCGGAGCGGAACGGCACGCGCTGGTCGTGCTCGTCGACCACAACTACGGGGCGCACCCGCGGGCGCTCGACGCGCGCGGCCGGCCGCCCAGCGGCGGCATGGTGCGGGACGCCTGGGTGTCCTCCCAGGTCGACAAGCTGCTCGACCACTGCCGCCGCGAGGCGAGGGACAATCCGCTCATGCGGTTCGAGCAGCTCGAGCCCGGCCGCACCCGCGACCTGCTCGAGGCGGCGCTCGACGTCACCGATGACCTCGTGTACGGCGGCTACGGCATGTACAGGTCGTGGGACGAGAGCTTGGACGCGCCGCCGGTCGCCTCGCCGGTGAGCGACACGTTCGGCTCCTACCACGCGTTCGTCAGGGCCAGGGTGCGCGCGCTGCCGCCGGGTCTCGGCCGGCCGCAGCCGCCGACGTTCGGGCGCGACCGCAGGGCGACCATGGCGGCGCAGTTCCTTGCCTCGGACGAGGCCGAGGAGCTGTCCGACCGCTCGGCGGCCAGCCACTGCGTCGACATCATCATCGACTACGGCTGCGCGCGCGACTTCGGCCGGCCGCTGCGGGTCAGCCCGATCAAGTGCCAGCGGTTCCTGCTCGACTGGCTGCCGCGCAAGGTGATGCTGTCGGCGGCGGAGCAGGAGGCGATGCCGCACGTGCTGGCCGCCTGGGTGCGGTGGGCCGGCCGGCGCACCAAGCTGCCCGACGAGGGCGTCCGGGCCACGCTCGACGCGGTCTGGGACGCCACGGTGAGGTTCGCCGAGGCCTACCGCGACCCGACGACGTTCGGGCTGCGCCGCGAGCTGGTCGAGCGGCTGCTGCCGGACGGCGACCTGGAGGCGCTGGGCCGCCGGGCGTTCGCCTTCCCCTTCCTCAGCGGGACGCACAACGCGCTCGACCTGGCCACGCTGAACCCGGCCGATCGGGCGCACCGGCGGCGGCTGCTCGAGTTCGAGCATCCGGGCGCCGCCATGGAGCACCTGGACGCGCACGAGCGGCTGGCCGAGCGCCTTTGGGACGGTGACCCACCTGGACTATGGGAGACCGCACAACGAATGCTCGACGCGGGCCATGAGCGGCACGCGATCCTGCATCTGCTGATCGAGGCGCTCGATCGGGCGGGCGACGACGCGCTGGCGCTGCGCAGCGCGCTGCGAGCCCTCCGTCACGAGCCGCCGGCCGGCTGACAACCGGGTTTGCGACCCGGCCCCGGCCCGGGCGATTATCGGCTCTCATGCCGACCGCGGCGGGGCGGGGTGACGGGTCGGACGCGGACGAGGGAGTGATCTTGGTGGAGTGGTCTGAGTTCGCCGTACGCTTCGCCCGTGAGCTGGCGGGTCTCGATCGCGACACCATTTTGATCGTCCGCGAGCACGACGAGAGCCGCCACTACGTCCAGGCGATGCGCGAGCCGGAGCGGCTGTACGCGGAGGCGGTCAGCAACAACTTCCTGGACGGGCCGCTGGCGCTGACCCCGGCCGACGAGGAAGTGCTGGCCGAGGCCGGCTGGCGCCCGCCCACCCCCGACTGGGCCCCGGCGAACTGGTGGACCGAGGTCGCGCTCGATCCACCGGCCGGCGCCCACGCCGAGCTCGCCGACATGATGGTCACCGCGCTGCGCGACGTGCAGGGAGTGCGGCGCCCTGCCGACCTCGTCTACGAGTCGTTCCACCGGGACGGGTACGGGCTGATCGAGTTGGTGGACTTCGGCATCCCGGCCGCCGATCCCACCAGGATCGCCGAACGGCGCGGCACCGCGGACGGCGGGCCGGCGCACCGGGCAGGCCACGACCGGATCATCGCCGCACCGACGCCGCCGCCGTCCCCCGATGGCACGCCCTCGCCGGAGGTACCGCCTGCCGCCGAGATCCAGCCGCCGCCCGACATGCCGGTCCCGCCCGCGCCGTACCAGCCGAGCGAGGCCGAGACCCGCCTGGTCGAGGCGCTGCGCGGCGGCGACGCGGCGGCCTGCTACGACCAGTTCCTGGCCGCCGAGCTGGTGCTGCCGGCGACCGGGCAGGCCGTGGAGGACCCGAGCCTGGCCGAGTTCACGACCGTGGTCGTCGACGGCGAGACCAGGGTGCCGGCGTTCACCTCGGCGGCGGCGATGGCGCGGGCGATGGGCGAGCGAGCCGGCCTGCATCGCAGGACGACGTTTCCCGAGATCGCCGCGGCGTGGCCCGATCCGAGCTGGTCACTCGTCATCAACGGCGGACTGCCCAGCGAGGTCCGCGTCGACGCCGTGACGGTGGCCAGGCTCGACGAGATGCGCCGTACCGCACAGCAGGCGTCCACGGTCGACGCGCTTGTCGGCCGGCCGGCTCCCGCTCCTGCCGCGGCGATCCGGGGCGCGGCGGACCGGCCGGCGATCGCACCGGCCGGGCGGCCCCTGCCCGTACCGCACGGCGCGCAGCTGTGGCGGCTGACCGAGGCGGCGCCCGACGCGGTACCTGTGGCCAAGTACGACGCGGCGGCCGACCGCTGGATCGCCGCCGAGAGCCTGCCCCAGCTGAGCGGCTGACCTCACCCGCCCCGCCGGGGCGCGCCTCGCCTTACAGAGCGCCTTTGACCAGGCCGGCGGCGGACCGGCGGCAGGTCGTGGGCGGCGTGCCGTGATATCGTTGCGGTACAAACTGGTACAAGCGTACCAATCTGGGGGAACCATGGCTTGGCTGCTGCTCGCCGGCGCGATCGCGACGGAGGTGGCCGCGACCGCGTCGCTCAAGGCGTCCGACGGCCTGACCCGCCTGCTGCCCTCGATCGTCGTCGCCGTCGGCTACGTCGCCTCGTTCGTGCTGCTGGCCTGGGCCCTCAAACTGCAGCTCCAGGTGAGCGTGGCCTACGCGATCTGGTCGGGGACGGGCACCGCGGCCATCGCGGTGATCGGCATGCTCTGGCTCGGCGAGCCGCTCACCGCCGTCAAGGCGCTCGGCATCGCGCTGATCATCGCGGGCGCGGTCGTCCTGAACCTCGCGGGCACGTCCTGAGGACCGCGAGCTGAGAGGTGGAGCCGAGGACGGCGAGGGCGGCGGCGATGAGGCAACCGGCGCAAGAACGCGGACGGCGGCGCAGGGACGCGTTGCTCGACGCCGGGGCCGAGCTGCTGGCCGAGGGCGGCTTCGCCAAGGTGAGCCACCGTGCCGTGGCCGAACGGGCCGGCGTGCCGCTCGCCGCGACCACGTACTACTTCCGGTCGCGCGACGAGCTGATCGCCGCCGCGTTCGAGCGGATGGTCGACCGCGACATCGCCGCCACCGGCGCGCGCTTCACCGAGCGGATCCGGCGGCTCGCACCCGACCTGCCCCCGGGACCGGCCACCGCGGGCACGGCCCGGGTGCCGGCGCGGGCGGCCGCCGAGGCGTTCGCCGCGGCGCTCCTGCCGCACGACGAGGCCGAGCGGCGGCGCCAGCTCGCGCTGTGGGAGCTCTACCTGCAGGCGGGCCGCGACCCGGCGCTGCGCCCGCTCGCCCGCGCCTGGACCGACCGGTGCCGCGCGCTGACCCGGGAACTGCTGCGCATCTCCGGCTACCAGGCCACGGAGGCGTTCGTCCACATGCTGGGCGCGGCGGCCGACGGGCTGGCGATCGAAGCCATCGTCGAGGACCGACCGAATGCGGTTCGGTCTATGGTGGAGATCGTGTCCCACGCGCTCGACCGGATCCGTACGACAGAGGGAGCCTGACCGTGGCGGACAGCCTCTACCTCCCGCTCGGCAGGGGTCGCTATCTGGCGACCGAGCTGACCCAGGGCCCGTGGGACCCCCGGCACCAGCACGGCAGCCCGCCGGCCGCGCTGCTCGCGCACGCCATGGAGCGCCTGGAGGCCGCGGGCGAGGCCGGGCCGGGGCCGGAGCCCCCGGCGATGGAGTTCACCCAGTTCGCCGTCGACCTGCTCCGCCCCGTGCCGGTCGGCGAGGTCGAGGTCCGCGCCCAACTCGGCCGCGCCGGACGGCGGGTGCGCTACCTCACGGCCGAGCTGTTCGCGGACGGCGAGCCGGTGGCCAGGGCGCGGGGCTGGCGGATGCGGCGCGCCGACACCTCAGGCCTCGCCGCGCCCGAGGAGCCGCCCCCGTACGCGCTGCCGGCCCGCCAGGACGGCACGTCACCGTTCACCGACTTCGGTTACCACCACGCCCTCGAATGGCGCTTCGTGACCGGTGCGGTCACCACGCCGGGCCCGGCCACGATGTGGACCCGCCTCGTGGTTCCTGTCGTCCCCGACGAGAAGCCGACGCCGCTGCAGCGGCTGGTCGGGGTGGCCGACACCGCGAGCGGCATCAGTTCGGCGCTCCCCTTCGACACCCACGTCTTCATCAACGTCGACCTCACGCTGCACCTGGTGCGCGCGCTGTCCGGCGAGTGGGTCTGCCTGGACGCGGCCACGACCATCGGGCCGGACGGCGCCGGGCTGTGCCGCACCCGGCTGTACGACGAACGCGGCGACCTCGGGAGCGCGGCGCAGAGCCTCCTCGTGGACCGGCGCCCCATGCGGTGAGGCCCGCATACCCTTGGGCATGGCTTCCCTTGACCGGCCGCCGGCGCTGCCGCCCGAGCTGGCTCGGGCGCGGTTCCGCACCGGGGCCGCCGCGCCGACGACGAGCGGGTGGTGCACCGGTTTCGCGCAGGCCAACCTGCTGGCCGTGCCCCGTGACCTGGCCTTCGACGCGCTGCTGTTCGCGCGGCGGAACCCGCGGCCCTGCCCGCTGCTCGACGTGACCGATCCCGGCGATCCGGTGCCGCGCGAGGTGGCCCCGGGCGCCGACCTGCGCACCGACCTGCCCGGCTACCGGGTGTACGAGGGCGGCGAGCTCACGGCCGAGGTCGCCGACGCGACCCCGTACTGGCGGGAGGACATGGTCGCCTTCCTGTACGGCTGCAGCTTCACCTTCGAAGGCGCGCTGCTTGCCGCCGGCGTCCCCGTCCGCCATCTCGAGCAGGACCGCAACGTGCCGATGTACGTGACGACCCGGCCGTGCGCGCCGGCCGGGCGGCTGGCCGGGCCGCTGGTGGTCTCGATGCGACCGGTCCCCGACGCCCTCGTCGAGCGGGCCGTCGAGGTGACGGCGGGTTACCCGACGATGCACGGAGCTCCGGTCCACGTGGGCGACCCGGCCGGACTCGGCATCGCGGACCTGACCGAACCCGACTTCGGCGACGCGGTCGAGATGGCGCCGGGCGACGTCCCCGTGTTCTGGGCCTGCGGGGTGACCCCGCAGGCCGTCGTCATGGCCAGCCGCCCGCCGTACGCGATCACCCACGCACCGGGCAGGATGTTCATTACCGATCGGACCGACATCTCATTCAGCTCATTCCACGCATTCCATACGGAATGACGGCTGGACCAGGTGCGGCACCGCCGATTGGTCCTGGCGTTCAAGGACGCGGCGGCGGATGCTCGGCTCATGGGGATGCTGGTCGTGGTGGGGATCCTGGTCGTCCTCGCCATCTTCGGGCTCACCGGCTGGGGAGTCGCCGACAGCCGGGACGGCCAGGACTGGAAGCCGACGAACTGGCCCACGCGCCGTCACTGAGGTCGGGCACGCCACCCCCGGCCCGCCGTGCGGGCCACCACGGCACCGGCCGGCCGCGTCAGTTGGCGCAGACGGCCGGCGGACCGTCGGTGGACGTGGTGCGAGAGTCGGGCAGGGCGTTCTTTATCCGGAACAGCCGGACGGCGAGCTGGATCTCGAGCGCGCTGCAACCGTCCTGCCAGGTCGGACCCAGCAGCTCGCCGATCCTGTCGATCCTGCGGGCCACCGTGTTCGGGTGCAGGAAGAGCTGGCTCGCGGCGCGCGTGGGGCTGCCACCCGAATCGAAATAGGCCTCCAGGGTGTCGATGAGGTCGGTGGAACGTTCGCGGTCGTGTTCGAGTACCGGGCCGATGACGGAGTTGATGAACTCCTCGGCGTCGTAGTTGTCGGACAGCAGGCAGCCGGCGAACCCGAGCTCGCGCGGCGACGCCGTGCGGCCGATGGCGCCCAGCGCCCGCAACGCCTCCAGGCAACGCAGCGCCTCCTGGAACTTCGCCGGGACCAGCTGCGGCTCCGTCACGGGATCGGACGCGCCCACCGTCACCTGGCAGTCGAGCATGAGCGACAGCTCTCTGCCCACCGTGCGGGCGGCGTCGCCTCCGTCCGTCGCCGGCACGAGGAATATGGTCCTCTCGTCGCGCACCGTCTTCAGGCCGTTCACACGGCGGGCGTACGACGTCGCGCAGGACCCCGCCCGGCCGCGGGCATCGCCTTCCGGATGGGCGATGGCGACGACATGGGAACGGCCCAGATCCACGCCCAGCCGCCGCGCCCGACGGAGGATCTGCTCGCGAGGACGCTGCGGGATGGCCAGCATGTCGTCCAGCAGCTCATCCCTGATCTCGCTGTCGATGACGGTCTCGTGCGCCTGCCTGTGCAGCAGCGCCGCGCCCTCGACGTAGGGCAGGAGCCGCTGCTCCTCGTCGTCGGTGATGCCGCGGTCGCTGTAGGCGAGGAAGTGACCGGCGTCGGCGCAGTCGGTGAGGAACGGGACCGCGTACAGGCCGTTGTCGAGCCAGCCGGCGCCCGCGACCGAGCTCGCCCGCGAACTGATCAGCTCGATGTTCTTTTCGCCCAGCGCCGGAGCGTCGCCCACGGCAATCGCGACGCTGGTGCCGGACGTGCGGATCCGTACGGTCGTTCCAAGGTCGCGGCTCGCCTCGCGACCCAATGCCTCCATGTCGCAGCCGCGCAGCAGCAACCGGACGACACGCTCGCGGCTTTCGATGAGCTCGCGGCCGCGGGCGAGCTCCGCCTCGCGACGTGCGGTCGCGGCCTCCAACGCGGCGATGCTCGTGCCGGCGCGGTCGATGCGCCTGGCCTTCTCGATCGCCGCGCCGGCCAGCAACGCGAGGGAACGCACGAGTCCCACCTCGTCCGCGGTGAAGTTGCGGACCTTCCGGTCGGCGGCGTACAGGACGCCGTCCGGCCGGGCGCCGTGCGGCCGGTTCAGCGGTACCGTTAAGACGGCATGGAGCCCTTCGGCCCTGGCCGATTCGTCGATCCGCTCATCGTGGGTGATCCGCCGGTCGGCGAGATAGTCGGCGGTCCAAAACGGCGCGTTGTTCCGCAGCACGGCCGCGCCGATGGTGCCCGTGTCGGGCAACGGAAGACCGATGGTGGCCGCCGTGACGTGCCCGTCGGCGGCGCGGATGCGGATCGCCCCGTCATCGCCGCGCAGGCAGACGAAGGCCACGTCGGCCCCGACGATGAGCCGGGTGCGCCTGATGATGGCATGGAGGATCGAGTCCAGATCACAATGGGTGGTCAGCTCGACGGCCGTATCGATCAGGAAGTGCAGGGCGCCCTCGCGCCGGCGAGCCTGGTCCAGCTGCGTACAGATGCGCAGGCCGAGCTGGCCGGCGCGATAGACCTCCTCTGACCGCTCGTCGTCGCCGGACGCCGGGGACGTCGCGCTGAGCCGCAGGCTGATCTGCTCTTGCGATGCGTCGCTGGCCAGTAGCTCGAGGATTGCCAATATGTCGGCCCCTACGCCGCTGCTGTCGTTACTCATGACCCCCTCCGACAGTGCCGATGGCACCGTAGTTACGACATGGCTGGCGAGTTCCAACCGCAATTTCAGATCGTCATTACACCCATGAGTATACTCATTCAACCCCACAGTGTTGGTACTGCCCTAGTGCGTATAGTGCATGAGTGGAATCGGACCACCGCCTGCTCGACACCACCCTGGGGCTGGATTGCCGCAACGCGCGTCGCTACCGTTCATGACGGTGCCCGAAAAGGCCGAGTCAACACCCGCGTTCCGGCACCACCGCGCCAAGGAACGTCACCGAGTACCCGAAGGAGGCAGGTAGAGGCGCAGGAAGGTCCGGACGCCTTTGGTGACGATTTCGTCCACCTGCTCCTGCGGCAACGGAATTGCACCGTAGAAGGACCGCTGGTTCACGTCGGTGACCGTCAGCAGCGTGAGATGGTTCGCCGCCTCTTCGGCGTCGTCGATGACCAGGCTCCCGCGTTCTGCGATCTTACGGAGGTAGGGGGCCAGCCGGATGTGCGCGGACAGCGGCCCGGCCTCCTTCCATGCCTCGAGCATGTCCGGTGGAAGGCGCGTGACCTCGGCCTCGATGGTCCGGACGAGCGCGAAGTGGTCGGGAAAGGCCCTGATCGCCGCCACCCGGTCGAGGCTGAACGCGATCAGGTCCTCCTCGATGTCGACGATCTTGCGCAGATGCCGTTCCATGATCTCGCCGATGGCCTTGGTGACGTCCGCGGCGCCGGCGAGCGCCACGGACAGGAAAAGCTGTTCCTTGTCCGTGTAGTGGTTGTAAATGGTGCGTTTGGACACCCTCGCCTCGGCGGCTATCGCATCGACGCTGGCCCGCGTATAGCCTTCCCGGCCGAAAACGGCGCGCGCCGCGCGCACGATGGCCGCCCGCTTGTCGGGCATCACGTAGTGGGTGACCTGGGCCTTCTGGTGCTTATTTTCCAATCGAGCTCCTTATCGCATTGCGCTTTCGCGCAGTCAGCCGCCGGCGTTGTTCTTGTGGTGGATTGTGGTCGCGAGGTTGGTGAGAAGTTCTTTGAGCAGGGCGCGGCCATATTCGTCGGTAAGCGTTTCGTTGTGGAAGTTTTGGTGGCTGTTGGGGACGGCGACTTCGGGTTTGAGTATGGCATGGACGCCGATGGAGGCGAACATTTGCCGCAGCTCGTACTGGGCGCGGATGGTCCCGAAGGGACTTGGGGACGCGCCGATGATGGCAATGGGTTTGTCGGTCAGGCGCGAGTCCTGGATGCGCCGGCTGGCCCAGTCGATGGCGTTCTTGAGCGCCGCGGGAACGCTGGCGTTGTGTTCGGGCGTGGCGATGAGCAGGCCGGCGGACCGCGCGATGCGCCGGCGCAGCTCGGCGACCGGCCGTGGCGGCTTGTCGGTGTCGAGGTCTTGGTTGTAGAGCGGAAGCTCCCCGAGCCCGTCGTACAACTCGATGTTCATGCCACCCGGATTGAGACTCTGCGCCGTACGCAACAGCCGGGTGTTGTAGGAGTCGACGCGCAGGCTGCCCGAGATGGCAAGGACCGTGGGGTCAGACATGACCTACCTCCTGATGCTGTTCTCCGTGGCCGTCGGGGTCTCTCTTTCGCGCTCCCGCCGTGTTGAGCTGACATCCCCAGGGTACACCGATCAGTGTAGCTATTCAACCGACTAGTCTCAATACTGCTCTAAACCGTATAGTGAAGAGCGACGAGCCGTACTCCGCCCCGAGGAGGCGTGATGTCAGAGCCAGCAGGCGGCTCCACGCGGACCCGCAGCAGGCGTCCCGGGCCCGAGCCCGCCGACGTCGTCGAACCGCAACGCCCGGCGGCCCTCTGGCTGGCGCTGCTGGCGGGGCCCATCGCGCTCAGCGCGAACAGCCCCACCCTTGTCCTGGGCAGGATCGCCGGCGGCCTGGGAACGAGCGTTGCCACGGCCACCTGGATCGCCACGACGTTCGGCTGGGGCGTCGCCGTCGGCACCCCGCTGGCCGCCGCGCTGCTCCGCCGGTACGGCATGCGGCGGGCGCTGTCGGCGAGCGCCGCCCTCATCCTGGTGGGCTCCTGCCTCGAACTCGTCGGCCCCCAGCTGCCGGAGCTCCTGGTCGGCCGGGCGGCGCAGGCGATCGGATCGGCCGGCGCCTTCACCATCGCGATGAACCTCGCGGGCACCACGCGGCGCACGGGCTTGATCATGGCCAGCGTCGGGGTGTTCGGCGCCGTCGGGCCGCTCACCGGCGCACTCATCGCCGACCACTGGTCGTGGCACGGCGCGCTCTCGCTGTCGGCGTTGAGCCTGCCCGCGGTGCCGGCCATCGTGCGGGCGCTGCGCGAGGACCGGCGTCCCCAGCCGGCGGTCCAGCGCGACCTGCCTGGGCTCGCGCTCGTGCTGGCGGCGGTGAGCGCGTTGGTGTTCATCCCCCGCTTTCCGGTGCCGGCCGCGATCGGTTTCGTGATCCTCCTCGCGATGCTCGCCCTGCGCATGAGGGCGGCGCCAGAGGGCTTCGTGCCGGTCCGCCTGTTGCGCGTGCCGGGCTTCGTCCTCGCCGGTGGGCTCGCGCTCGCGCTGTCCACCTCCTACTTCACCCTGCTGTACGTCTTCCCCAAGATGCTGGCCAAGGACGTCGGGTGGACGGTCAACCGGATCGGCGTCGCCCAGCTGCTCGCCCTGCTGCTGGGCTCCGTCGCGGCGTGGGCGCTGGCGTTCGTGGCCGCCAGGCTGGCCCCGAGGACGATCATCGTGGTCCTCATCTGCGCGGGCGCGGTCGCACCGCTGGTGGCCGTGTCCACGGCGTGGCTGCCGCTGCTGCTGACGGTGCCCGCGATCGCCGTGTTCGGCGCGGTGGCCGGCCAGGCCACCCTGACGATCTCCGCAGCCGGCGCGGCGGACACGAACCATCGCGCCACGGCCATCAGCCTCGTCAACCTCTGCTACCTGCTGGGCGGCGCCTTCGGCCCGGCCGTCGCCGCGGTCATCGCCTTCCGGTAGGCGCGCACCGCCGCGACGTTGCCGCCGGTCCGTAGGCGGTCGACGTGGGACCGGCCGCCCTCCCCCCTCCGGGCGACCGGTCCCACCGCGCTGTCGGGGCGCCGCCGTTCTACCGTACGGCCGGCTGGCCGGGCCGCGCCGACCCGATCGACACCGCCGAGTCGCCCGGGCCGGCCGGCCCGTCAAGCACCCCTCTGATCAGCGAGCCGAGGATCCGTACGCCGCCCTGGGTGAGGACGGACTCCGCGTGGAACTGCAGCGAGGCGAAACGGGCGCCGCGGAGCGCGTGGACCTCTCCGGTGGCCGGGTCGCGGCTGACCTCGACCCGGCCGGTGTCCGCACGCCTCAGCGCGCCGCTCTCGCTGCGGGCCTCGAAGGTGTTGTAGAACCCGACGCGTTCCGGCGAGCCGAAGAGGTCGATCCGGCGCTGCACGCCCTGGTTGGGGACGTCGCGGCGGACCAGGTCCAGGCCCAACCGCAGGCTCAGCAGCTGGTGGCTGAGGCAGACCGCCAGGAACGGTCGCCGCGCCCTGAGCAGATCGTCGATGGCCGACCGGAGGACGACCATCCTCCGGTCGCCGGCATCGCGCGGGTCGCCAGGGCCGGGACCCATCACGACGACGTCGTAGCCGTGCAGGTCGTACGCCTCGTCGAAGCGGCGGACCGTGACCGACAGGCCGATGGAGCGCAGCTGGTGACTGAGCATGGTGGTGAACGTGTCCTCCGCGTCGACCACCAGGGCGCGGCGGCCGGCCAGCGCCGGGTCGGGGTGTCTTCGCGCCGACTCCTCGGTGAGCCAGAAGCCGGCGATGCGCTCGTTGCGCCTGGCCAGCGCGGCCCTGACCTCGGGGTCGTCCTCCAACTGACGGGGCTCGTCGGCGCCGAGGGCGGCGAGCAGCGTGCCCGCCTTGGCGCGCGTCTCGGCCACCTCACCGGCCGGGTCGGAATGGCGTACCAGCGTGGCTCCCACGCCGATGTCCAGCCGCCCGCTCGCGTCGACCTCCGCGGTCCTGATGAGGATGGACGAGTCCAGCGTCGCCGCGCCGCCGGCGTCGCGGCCGATGAGGGCGAGCGCGCCGCTGTAGTAGCCGCGGCCCCGCGACTCGTACCTGCGGATGACACGGCAGGCGTTCTCCAGGGGGCTGCCGGTCACCGTGGGAGCGAACATCGTCTCGCGGATGACGTCTCGCGGGTCGCGGTCGCTGTGCCCCTTGATGAAGTACTCGGTGTGCGCGAGGTGCGCCATCTCCTTGAGACGCGGACCGACCACCTGGGCGCCCGAGTCGCAGATCCTCGCCATCATCTTGAGCTCCTCGTCCACGACCATGTAGAGCTCGTCGATCTCCTTGCGGTCCTCGAGGAAGTCCAGGACGCCGCGCCGGCTCGGGCCGGACGGCGGGTAGCGATAGGTGCCGCTGATGGGGTTCATGACGGCGACCCCGTCGCGCAGGCTGACGTGCCGTTCGGGCGAGGCGCCCACGAACGTCCGGTCGCCGAGATGCACGATGAACGTCCAGTAGGCGCCGGACTCCTGCCGGAGCAGCCGCCCGAACAGCGCCAGCGCGCTGCTCGGCGTGTAGTCGACGATGTCGGCGACGTACGACCGTTTGATGACGAAGTTGGACCCCGCGCCGTGGCCGATCTCGGTGCCGATGACCTTCCGCACGGTCTCGGCGTACCTGTCGTCGGTGACGTCGAAATGCCCGTTCGACAGCCGCAGCGGAACGTCCGGAATGCGGGCGAGCACGTCGGCCACCGGCACCTGCGCCTGCTCCGTGACCGTCATCGCGGTCAGCGGCGCGGCGTCCTCGACCGCGGCGTAACCGCGCTCGGTGATCTGCCGGTAGGGAACGATCGCCAGTGTCTCGTGCCGCTCCCCCGCCGATGTGGTCGGGTCCGGCAGCGGGATGTCGGCGAGCGTCGCCGGCGTCGACACCTCGCCGACCAGGACGTCCAGCCGGTCCTGGCCGGTGGCCTCCGGGCGGTGGAGGATGGCGAACGCGGGCGGCCGCGGCCGCAGCACGTGCCGGAGCGGATCGGTCGTCATGGGGTTGCCTCCTCAGCGACGCCGGCGCCGAGGCGGTCGAGCAGCCACTCGGTGGTGCCGACGACGGCGCACCGCTCGGCCGCGTAGTCGATGGCCAGCCGGTGGTAGCCGAGCGAGAAGTCGGCTATGGCGTCGGCCGGCAGGAACACCTCGATGTCGTTGGTGAACGCGTCCACGGCGGTGGCCAGGACGCCGACGTGCGCGTACACCCCGCAGATCAGCACCTGGTCGCGGCCCTGCCGCCGCAGCCAGCCCAGCAGGTCGGAGCGGAAGAAGGCGCTGTAGCGCCATTTCGTGAAGATCCGGTCCTCGGGACCCGGGGCGAGCGGGTCCACGATCCTGCGGTCACCCGGATCC
Organism: Streptosporangiaceae bacterium; assembly: GCA_036378315.1. GTDB lineage: Bacteria > Actinomycetota > Actinomycetes > Streptosporangiales > Streptosporangiaceae > CALAED01. The sequence goes on from DASUWU010000124.1 coordinate 25,552, forward strand.
ATCCGCATGCCGGGCCCCCAGAAATCCTTGAGGAGGCCGCGATCCTCCTCGGTCATCCGGCCCGGTTGGGCGGTATAGGCGACGGGTATGTCGAGCTGCCGCGCACGCTCGCGCAGCCGCGCGATGTTCTCGACGAGCGCGGCGCGCAGGCCCGAGCGCGGGAACGGCGCGAGGAAGTAACGCTGCATGTCGTGCACCAGCAGCGCGACGCGACGCGCGTCCGGCGCCCAGCCGGCCGTGTTCTCCGGCAGCTCGGCCCGCGTCGGCAGGCCGTAGTCTTCGATGGCTGGTATCCCGGCCATGATGTCCTTCCCGGTGGCCTAGACGCCGAGCGCCGCGCCGCCGTCGATGGTCAGTTCGTGCAGGGTGATGTGCGCGGCCCGGTCGGAGAGCAGGAAGGCGACCGCCTCCGAGATGTCCTTCGGGGTGGCCAGCCTGCCGAGCGGGATGCCGACGCGGAAGGCGTCGAGCCGGCCGTCGATGGTCGAGTCGGCGCCGCTGTCGTCGTGCCACATCGACCTGAGCATCGGGGTGTCCGTCGAACCCGGCGCCACGACGTTGCAGCGGATCCCGTGCCGCGCCACCTCCAGGCCGAGGGACTTGGTGAACATCGCGGCGGCCGCCTTGGACGCGGCGTAGGCCGCCATCTCGGCGCGCGGCACCCTGGCCGCGTTCGACGCCACGGTGACGATCGCGCCGCGCGACCGGGTGATCATCCTGGTGGCGACCGCCTGGCACATGTTGAAGACGCCGGTCGCGTTCACCGAGAAGATCGTCGCCCAGTCCTCGGGCGCGAAGCGGGTCACCTTCCCGACGCGGAGCACCCCGGCGGCGTTGACCAGCGCCTCCAGCGGCCCGAGCCGCCGCTCGGCCGCGTCCACGACCGACTCGACGCTCGAACGGTGGGACACGTCGCCGGGAAAGCCCTCGACACGCAGACCGAGCCCGGTCAACCGGTCGACGGTCGCCCGCAGCTTGGCGGCGTCGCAGTCGACGGCGGCGACCGTGACGCCGTCCGCGCCGAGCGCCTGCGCCACCGCGGCGCCGATGCCGCCCGCCGCGCCGGTGACCATGGCTGTGCGGCTCGCCATCTTCCCCTCCTCCATGTGGATACGGCTGCTCACCCGGTGGCGACCGGCGCCGGTCAGGTGGCCCACAGCGAGACCACCTCGGCGGCCTGGCGCGGGTTCAGCCGCGGATCACAGAAACTCGTGTACTTGTATTCGGCCCGCTCGAACTCCGAGTCGTTCGCCACGCATTCGGTCACGTCGTCGGGGGTGGCCTCCAGATGGAGGCCACCGGCCGCTCCCCCGCCGGCGCGTACCGCGCACTGGAACGCGCCCACCTCCCGCTTGATCGTCTCCAGGTAGCGCGTCTTGGACCCGTCCGGCCGGACGACCGTGTTGGCGTGCATGGGGTCGCAGAGCCAGATGACCGGGTGCCCGGAAGCGCGAACCGCGGCGACGATCTCCGGCAGCCGTTCCGCGACCACGGTGTCGCCCATGCGGACGATCAGCGTGAGCTTGCCGTGCTCGCGGTGCGGATCGAGCCGCCCGCACAGCGCGACCACCTCGTCGGCGGTGGCGGCCGGTCCGATCTTGCAGGCCACCGGGTTGGCGACCTGGGCGAGCAGCGCCACGTGGGCGCCGTCGACCTGGCGGGTCCGCTCGCCGATCCACGGCCAGTGGGTGGACGTGAGCAGCAACGGGCCGTCGCCGGACCGGCGGACGAGCGGGATCTCGTAGTCGAGCACCAACGTCTCGTGGCTCGTCCAGACCCGGGGGTCGATCCGGGTGGTCCCGGGGGCGCGGTGCCACCCCAGGTGGGCCATGGCCGTCCTGGCCGCCCGATAGCAGGTGAGGAGCCGTCCCGGGTCGGGGCGCCGGCCGTCGGGGTCGGGTTCCGGGCAGTTCACCATATGACCCCGGTAGGCCGGCAGCTCGATCCCGGAGACCCTTTCCGTGGGGCGGCTCCGCGGTTTGCTGAACTGCCCGGCGATGCGGCCGGCGCGGACCACGGGCCGGCGGGAGTTCATCTGCATGATGCCGGCGAGCATGTGCAGCAGCCCGGTCTTGCGGACGATATCCCGCCGGCCGCATTCCGCCGGGTCCTCCGCGCAGTCGCCGGCCTGCACCACCTGAGCGTCCCCGTCGGCGACTTGAGCCAGCAGCGACCGCAACGCCAGCACGTCTTCGGCATCGACCAGCGAGGGACTCGCCGACAGTTCTCCGCGGATGTGCTCGACCCGCGTTGTGTCTTCCCATTCCGGCTGCTGCTGCGCCGGCGTGAATCGAAGGTCCGTTAGGAGATCGTGCACTGATTTCCTCCGGATGGCGAAAGGGATGGCACGGCACGCGGTGTCCGGACCCGTCTGGCGGTCACCTGGTTCGGCCGGCCGGGCTTGAATCGGTCAGCCGTCGTTTTCGATGACCGCCTTGATGCGCTCGAGCGTGACGGTGACGTCGTGCGCCAATTTGGCGTTCCATTCGGCGACGAACCGCTTCCGCTCGGCTGTGTCCAGCGGTTCCAGGATCTTCGCCAGCCCTTCCGTGAGCCGGCCGAGCCGGTACCGGTGCGTCAGGACGCAGCCGTCCTTCGTCGGCTCGACGTCGTAGGACCAGACGCTGTCCTGGCGGTTGCCCCCGCTGTCGCAGATGGCCCAGCTGAAGGTGCGTCCAGGGACGGCCTCGACCACTTCGGCCTCGGTGGTCCAAGGGCCGCGCACCACGGGCGCCCAGGCGACCACGTCGTTTCCTCGGTGGTTTTCTCCGCGGAACTTCGCGCCGACCTCGCGCGGCCGGCCGGCGATCCAGGACCCGCCCTGGCATTCCGGGCTCCATGCGCCGCTGTTCGCCAACTCGGTCACGGTGTCGTACACCTTTTCAGGAGAGGCCGAGATGGGGATCTGCGCATGGACGCGGAACACATCTGTCTTTTGGGCTGTGATGACTTGGTTCATGCCTACAGTCTGGCAGCGCGCGATGCGCTGTGACGAATGGCTCGGAGCCAATATGTCAGGTCGGTCAACCGGCCTGTCGCCATTTTTCCGAATGCGCTTCGGCCGGCACCGTGAACCCGTGGAGCCATTCCACCTTGGCATAAAGGTCGGGCACAGAAAGCGAGGAAAGCATGGCGTTGCGGTCCTTCGCGGCCGGCCCGGCAGGGTGATAGAGCCGGCGGCCCATCTCCCTGGCCACGATCTGTGCCGCGCCGGCACGCTCCCCGCGGACCTCGTTGAAGGTCTCGAGCCGCCGCGGCACGTCGCCGGTGAGGTCCCCCAGCAATGCGCCGAGCGAGACGGCGTCCTCGAGGGCGATGCACGCCCCCTGCGCCGCGTACTGCAGCATGGGGTGCGCGGCGTCGCCGATCAGGGCGACCCGCCCGTCCACCCATCTGTCCACCGGGTCCCGGTCGCACAGGACCCACGTCCGCCAGCCGCGGCCGAGCTCGAGCAGCTTCCTGGCCGGCGGAGCGAGCTCGGTGAACTCCTCGAGCACCCTGGTCTGGTCGACGGGCTCGCCGACCACGGCGCTCCTGGCCGCGTCGTCCCTGGTCGCCGCCATGTTGAGGCACCGCCCCCCGCTGACGGGGTAGTGCACGAAATGCCAGCGGGGGCCGGCCCACAGCGCCACCGCGTTCCACCGCAGCTCGTCAGGGACCGTCTCCATGGGGATCACGGACCGATAGATCGTGTGACCGGAGACCTTGGGTTCGCCGTCGCCGAGCAGTTGCCGGCGGACCGCGGACCTGATGCCGTCGGCGCCGACCAGCACATCGCCGCTGAACCGCCGCCCGTCATCGAGCAGCGCGGCCACCCGCCGGCCGTCCTGCTCGTAGCCGATCACGGAGCTGTCGGTGTGGAGGTCGACGAGATCGGCGTCGCGGCACGCGTCGAGCAGCGGCTGGTACAGATCCGTCCGGTGCACGACGGCGTACGGATTCCGGAAGCGCCGCCGGTAACGTTCATCGAGCGGCATGGCGGCGACGCGCTCACCCGTGGTGCCGTCCATGAAACGCAGCTCGTCGACGTAGACCGCACGGCGCCGGACGCCGCCGGCCACGCCCAACCGATCGAGCGCGTGGAAAGCGTTGGGCGCGAGCTGGATGCCCGCGCCGAGCTCGGAGAACGTGTCGCATCGCTCCAATACGGTGACGCGGTGTCCGTGCCGTGCGGTGCTCAGTGCCGTGGCCAGACCCGCGATCCCGCCACCGGCGATGACTATCGTGGGCATATGGGCCTCCTCGCCATTCCCATGGCTCCTTCAATGGTCGCGGCGCATGCTCAGGACGGCTGATCCCCGTCGTACGAATCCGGGCGGAGGACGAGTCGCCGGCCGTGCAACTCGCCGTCCTCCATCCGGCGATGGGCTTTCGCGGCCTCGCTGAGCGGCAGCATCTCGATGTGCCGTGGACGCAGCCGGCCATCGGCCAGCAACCGGTTGATCGTGATCGCCGCCTCGGCCAGCTGGGCCGTCGTAGCGTGCGAGATGACGAACCCATGAATGGAGCAGTCCTTCATATAGAACGGTCCAACCGGAAGTGCCGGCCGGGCCTGAACGCCCGCCAGCAGCACGATCCGGCCGCGCGCCGCCAGCAGTTCCACCGCCATGGGCAGGTCGTTGTTCCCGTACGTATCGATAAAGACGTCGACGCCCTCCGGGCTCGTTTCTTTGATGCGGTCGGTCAGGTCGTCGTCCGTGTAGTCGAAGACCTCCGCCGCGCCGTGCGCGCGGCAATGCTCCGCGTCTCGCCGCCTGGCGACGGCGAGGACGCGCGCCCCGGCATGGTGGGCCAGCGTGATGACGGCGGTGCCGACGTTTCCCGCCGCCCCGAGCACGACGACCGTCTCGCCGGGGCGCACGTTTCCATGGGTGAACAGCGCCAGATACGCGGTCCCCGCCGGGTGCACGGTCGCCACCGCCTGGCCGGGATCGACCCCGTCCGGCAGCCGGTACAGCCGGTCGGCGGGCACCACGACGTGTTCGGCCGCGGCGCCCTGCCTGCCGTCGTGTCCCAGGCTGTTGCACCAGACCCGATCGCCGACCGCGAATCCGTGGACGCCTGGACCGCACTCGGCGACGGTCCCGACGGCATCCCGGCCGATGATGAACGGGAACGGAATGGGTGTGCGGAACACGCCGGAGCGGACGAAGGTGTCCACCGGATTGACGGTCGTGGCGATGACGTCCACGAGCACGTCGGTGGGGCCTGGCCGGGGTCGGGGAAAGGTCCCGTACTGGATATCCGCGGCGGGTCCAAGCTGGTTGATATAGGCGGCATACACGCTTTCCTAGCCTGCCCGGTATGCCGTCGTACGCCATCGGGCCAGCGGCACAGTATGTCAAGTCGTCCGTGCGGTCGCGAATTCGTCGTACTGACATGACATATCTCGATTGGCGAGCTTGACCTCGGCTGACGCCCGCTTAATACGCTGAAATCGGTCCAGCCGTGGCTGGTCGACGCCAGTTATCGGCTGCCGATTTCGCCGAATACATCTCGAGACCCGACAGGCGTGATCACATGACTTCGCAATTGGATTTCGCGCGGCCCGCCGACCCGGCCGGAGCGACATCGGCGAACCCGGTGGCGACGGCGGTGTCCGACGACGCGTTGCTCCGAGCCATTGTGGACGTGCGCGCGGCTTTCGCGCGTGCGCACGCGAAGGTCACCCGACCCGAACTCGTGGCCGAGGCGATCGGTGACGCGACCGAGCTGGAACGGCTCGATCTGCCCGCCCTGTCCGCCGCGGTCCTGGACGCCGGAAACCCGGCCGCCGCGCTCGTCCACGCCGCACATCGCATCGGCGGCCGGCTCGATCGCAGCGCCGCCGTCCGCGACATCTTCGACAGCGGAACGCTTCTGGTGGCACAGCGTGCCGTGCCCATCATCCGCCAGGAGGTACGGCGCGCGGAATGCGCCGTCGACCAGCTGGCCCAGCCGGGTCTCGCCATCGGCCGCTGGCTCCGGGTGCTGAACGACGCGGATCGCCGGCTCGGCAGGTTCATGGCCGATGGCCCCCCGGTGGCGCTGGACGGCCTGGCCGGCGACATGGTGGGCGGCATGGTGGACGGCATCGGGCCCTGCCGGACCGACGAGCCGGCGCCGGAGGGCACCCATACGCTGGCCGGCTTCCTGGAATTCCCGGCCACGGACGCCCCCGCGTCCCCTCCGGCCGAACGCGGCACCCACACGCTCAGCGGCCATCTACCGCACCTGCCCGACGGCGACGTCCGCGCCTGCCTCGACGAGCTGGCGGCCGCCTTCGCCGCCGAATCGGGCCTGGCGGCACCGAGCCCGCCGTGGCAGACGCCGCACGGGCGGCTCGCCGATCTCGCCGTCGCGCTGACGCTCGCCGCCTCGGCCCTCCAGAAGATGGCGGACGCCGCGTGGTCCACGACGGCGTCACCGGCACCTTCCGCCCGCGCCCGGGCGCTGGCCGCGCGAGTCCGCCGTACGGCCGGCAGGGTACCGGCGGTGGGCGCGGATCTGCTTCGTTGCGTCGCCGCCGACGACGAGCGGCCGCCCGACACTTGGCACGCCCGCTGGCGGCTGCTGCGCGACTGCCTCCTCCTCAGCGGCAGCGCCGTCCACGACGGCAGGCAACTGGCCAGGGACCTGTCCTGAAGCCCGGCCGCCCGCGCCGGGAGCGCGCGGGCGGCCCGACATCATGGGAACGGCGGAGCGGCGGCGCGGGAGGACGCCGCCGCTCCGCCACGCCGAGGAACCACGGCCATGGCGCCTCGGCCGGCTCAGCCGTGTCGCGGGTTGAGCATGGCCCGCAGTTCGGCTTCGAGTCGCGGAAGGTCCCGCGGATGACCGTGTGCCGCGACGTGGCCGTCCGGCCGGATCAGGTAGTAGCCGGGGCGGCGGCAGCGGGCGACTCGCGCCACGTCGGCGCGGGGGATCCTGACCACGCGCACCCGCGGCCGGCGTCCTGCCATGGCCTCGACATCGGTGGTCCACGTCGCCGCGCGGCCGGAGTCGACCATGACGATGGTCCACGCGCGCGGGTCGGCGGCGGGCCCCGCGATTCCGTAGCTCGTCGCCAGCCGGCGCGGAACCGGCGCGCCGACGCGCAGCCCGCCGGGGCGCCCGCCGCGGAGGCGGCACGGTGACCAGCCGGCGGGTCGCTGGGTCTCCCGAGCGGGAGGATAGGTCAGGCGGCGCCCGGCGAGCCGTGGCGCGTAGACGCGCGACGCCCAGCCGGAACGGGCCAGCAGCCGGAACAACCCGTTGCGTACCAGCACCTTCCCGCGGCCTTTGACCATCCAGGCGCGGGTCTGGAGATCGGTGTCCCTGATGATCCGGCGGGTCGCGGTGATGCGCTCCGGCGCGTACGTCGAGAGCAAGGACGCCGGCGACTCGCCGTGAATCACCGCCGCCAGCTTCCAGGCGAGGTTGTGCGCGTCCTGCAGGCCGTTGTTCATGCCCTGTCCGCCCGCCGGGCTGTGGACGTGCGCGGCGTCGCCGATGAGGAAGACCGACCCGCGCCGGAAGTCCGCGGCGATGCGGGCATGGACACGGAACACCGCCTGCCACACCGGTTCGCGGATCTTGATGTTCCCGGGGCCGCGCTCGTCCACGACGGCCTGCATCATGGGCACCGTGACCTCGTCGCCGGCGGCCGCCGGCAGCACCGACACGAACCGGTACACGCCGCCGGGCAGCGGAACGATCAGCAGCGTGCCGGCGGCGCTTTGGTAATAAATGATCTCGTCATCGGGCAGCGGACCCTCGATGCGCGCGTCGATCAGGGCGAAGGCCATCTCGTACGTCGTCCCGGCGAAGCCGGCGCCGATCTCGGCGCGGACCGTGCTGCCCGCGCCGTCGGCACCGATCACGTAGCGCGCCCCGACCCGTTCCACCGCCCCGTCGTGATGCGCCAGCAGCGCGGTGACCTGGCGGGCGGCCCCAGCGGGTTCGGCGTCCTCGAGGCTCGCCAGCCTGATGCCGCGCTCGACCTTCCCGCCCAGCTCATGGAGCCGTTCGGCCAGCATCCGCTCGGTCTCGTGCTGGGGCAGCGTGCGGGCCGCGGACTCGGCTGGCACCTCGAAGGACGCCAGCCGGCGGAAGTCGGCGAAGTACGTCAGCCGATCGATCCGGCTCGATGACCGGAGGATCCCGTCCAGTACGCCGAGATCATCCAGGATGTCCAGGACGCGCGGGTAGATCGAGATCGCCTTGGATGCCGTTGACGGCTCGGGCGCCCGGTCGATGATGCGCACGCGCACATCCCGCCTGAGCAGTTCGCAGGCGGCGAGCAGGCCCGTCGGACCGGCGCCCACCACCAGCACGTCGAGGTCTTCTTCGCGGGAATCGCTGCCGACTTCCCGAGCCGGGTCCTGGCCGGCTTCGTCCGCCGGCCCGCGGTCGGCTGGCCTTGCCGCCATATCAGGCACTCCCTTTCCGGTGGCCGCGGTCGTACTCGGTGACGGTGCCGGCGTTACGCCGGCCGCTGCCGCTGGATGTCGCGGGTGAGTTCGAGGCGCCGCACCTTCATGGTCGCCGTCCGCGGCAGCTCGGCCAGCGGAATCTGGACCGGCGCGGCCATGTCAGGAAGGTCGGCGACCGCCCCGGACCAGCGATCGAGGTCGAGTGGCCGGTCCGCGCGGGTGCACACGACGGGAATGGGCTCCTGCCGCCGGCCCGGCACGAGAACCAGTTCCGACAGCTCCTCCAGCCTGCCGAGCAGCACGTCCTCGACCTCCAGCGTGCTGGGGATGGACGGGATCACGTCGACCTCGCGGTCGAGGACGTGCAGGCAGCCGAGGCCGGTGCGGTAGCCGACGTCGCCGGTGCGCCACCAGCGGCCAATCTGCTCGGCGGCGAACCGCTCCTCCTCCCCGAAGTAGGTGACCACGCGCCCGGGGGTGCGTACCTCGATCGAGCCGGGATTCTCCCGGGACGGCCGCTTGCCGTCGCGGCCGACCAGACGCACGTGTGTCGTGCCGAGGAGCGGGAAGCCGAGGCAGCGCCCATCGGCGCGGCGCGCGGTCTTCTTCGTGTACCACCGCGCGGTCAGCGGGCCGCATTCGCTCTGGCCGTAGAACTGGAAGAACAGCGGCGAACGCCGCTCGGTGGCGGCGAGCAGCCGGCGGACGACGCCGGGATGCAGCGCGTCGAAGGTGCTGCTGAAGTATTTGACGTCGCGCAGCGGCGCACGCGGGTCGGCGGCGAGCTCCAGCCAATCCATGAACGAGTTGGGATGCGTCTCGACGAATCCGGGCCTGATCCTGGCGAACAGATCTGCCACGTTGGCCGGCTCGGGGTCGTTCATGATGAGGGCGGGCATGCCCTTCGGCAGCGCCACCGCCAGCGCCAGGAACATGCGTGAGTGCACGAACGACAGGTGCGCGGCGTAGGTCTCCCTGGTACGGATCAGGGCGGCCAGCCGCCGCTGCGGCTGCCAGCGTCCGCGCAGCGTGCGGGCGCTGTGCACGGCCAGCTTGGGCAGGCCGGTCGTCCCCGAGGTGTGCGTCAGCAGCGCCGGCCGGTCGGGGTCGGGCCGGACCGGGGCCCGGCGCGGCGACCCGGCGAAGTCGGACAGGGAGACCGCGTCCGGGTGGCGGTCGCCCACCGTGATCGCCTGGCGGACGCGGTCGCCCAGCGGGACGCCGGCCAGCGGGCCGTCGAGCGCCGCCCGGTCGGTCAGCAGATGGGGGCGCGGCAGCCGGCCGAGCAGCGCGCCGACCGTGGCGCCGTCCAGCGCCGGCGACAGCATCACCGGGACCCCTCCGACGCGCGCGGCGGCGCAGGCAAGCAGGAAGATGTCGAAGTTGGACGACTTGTAGATCGCGAGGTGGTCACCGGGCCGGATGCCGGCAGACCCCAGCCGGGTTCCCATCTCGTCCACGAGGTCGGCGAGCGCCGCGAAGGTCGCCTGCCGGCCCACGTGCGGCGCCGCGTCGAGGTCGTGGTCGATCGTGATCGTCGTATCGGGATGCTTGGCGGCGGCCTGCTCCAGGATCCGGCCGATGTAGAGTCCGCCGTTCTTGATCATGACGTTCATGAGACGCGGGCCTCCCTCGCGGTTCTCGTCAGCGGTCTTCCTTCGCGAGCCGGGCCCTGCCGGCCGGCGCGTTGATGGGATGGGGATTGGCGATTCCCGGCCATCCCCGCAACAGCAGGTCGTCGAAGGCCGGGAGGTCGTCCTTGATCGAAAGCCACTGCCGCAGCAGGGCGCCGTCGCCGGCGGCGACGGCGATGCCGAACGTCGATCGCAGCGCCTCGACCGTCTCGGCCGCGGTCAGCTCGCGGCGCTCGGACCTGCCATCGGCATGGCGGGTGACCAGGACGTTGTCGAGCAGGCTGTGGCGCGCGTGGTCGCCGCCGCGCTGGGCCACCAACCTGCCGACGAACGTGGAGTGCGGGTGGGTGGCCGTGTAGTAGTTCGCGACGTCGAAGTCGACCGGGCAGTGCCGCTCCAGGCGGAACGAGTAGACGTCGAACCAGCCATCGGCGTGGAGGCACCGCAGCACCCACTCGCCGTCTTCTTCGTCGAGGCGCCAGGTCCAGTCACCGGTGGTCAGCTCCGCCCCGGCGACGAACGGGATGGGCTCGACCAGACCCTCGTCGCCGAAGCCGACGTCGGCCAGCCACATCGTCTCCTCGGCCCGCACCAGTAGCGCGGCGTGCGAGCGGTATCTGGCGCGGGTGCTGCCCCGCCGCACCCTGGCCAGCAGCCGGGTCACCGGGAAGCCGATGGAGGTGAGCGCGGCGGCGAACAGGAGGTTGTGCTCAAAGCAGTAGCCGCCGCGGCCCGCGTCCACCAGTTTCGCCTGGAGGTCGGCGACGCCCAGGGGGACGCCCCGCCCGAGGGCCACGTCGATGTTCTCGAAGCAGATGGTGCTCATATGGGCGCGGTGCAGCCGCCGCAGGACCTCCGCGGTCGGGGCGGCGGGGCCTGTGTGGCCGATGCGCGCGAAGTAGGCGTCGAGGTCAACGGGCTCGGCCGGCCATTCGGCGGCCGAGCCTCGAACAACGTCGTGCTGCGTCGTGGTCACGGGCGTAACTCCGTTTCTGCCTGGCTCCTTGGGGGGCGCCGGCGCTTACTGTGTGGTCCGCAGTTCGGGAACGCGGTCGAGCTCGATGCCGAAGCAGTCCTTCATGGCGCGCAGGAAATCCTCGTCGTCGGCGAGGTGTTCCTCTCGTGTCTTCGCGCCGTTCTCCCAGCGGGTGAGCCTACGGTCGAGCAGCGAGACCCGGCCGTTCGGCAGCACCAACGAGGCCCACCGCGAGTCGGCCGTCGGCGAGTCCGGCGCATGGATGAACCACCACAGCGTCGGCATGAAGTCGTCGAGCTCGCGCGCGCGCATTTCGAGCCGGTACCGGGGCACCCCGTTCTGCACCAACTCGGCGTCGCCCTCGTGGGTGTGGACGATCTGGTACGTGCCATGCGGATCGTCCTGCTCGCCGCGAACGTCGAAACGCAGCGGATGGCGGCTCGCCCACCGGAACCCGACGTCGCTCAGCCATTTGGTGCCGTCGATCTCGACGCACAGGGCCATATGCCCGTTCAACGCACCGTGCACGGCCTGCCGGCCATTGTGCAGCACCCGTCCGCCGAGGACCGCGACCTTGAACCCGAGGGCCCGCAGCAGGGTGGCGAACGCCGAGTTCAGCTCGTAGCAGCCACCGCCCCGGTGCTGGTCGAGAAACTTGCGCACCGCCCCTTCGCCCAAGGCGATCGGCTTCTTCAGGTTGAAGTCGAACATTTCAAACGGGATGGACATGATGTGTCGTTCCTGCAACTCGCGGAGCGCGGCGAGATCGAGCCTCGCCGGGCGCTTGGTGCCCATTCGCTGCAGGTACGCGTCGACGGTGGCGCTCTCCATGGCCGCCGCCTCCCTCCTCGGTTCCAGGGACATGTTCGGGTGTCGTTGTGCGGGGATCACCATCGGATCAGTGCGAGTCCGATCGACATCCCGCCGCCGAACGCGGCGAGCAGCACCAGGTCGCCCTGCCCGATCGCGTCGGCGCGGACGGCGTGGTCCAACGTGATGGCGGTCGACGCGGACGCCGTGTTGCCGAAGTCGCGCACCGTCGCATGCCATTCCGCCGCCGGCAGGTGCACCAGGTCCTTCAGCTGTTCCAGCATCATGCCGTTCGCCTGGTGCAGGATCAGATGGTCGACCTCCTTGTCCTGGACACCGGCATCGTCGAGGAACGCGTGAATGGCTTTCGGCAGCCCCGCGAGGACGAACTCGCTGACGGCCCGGCCCTTCATGGCGAAGTAGTGCATTCCGTTTTCGAGCGTCCGCGGCGAGGCCGGCGCCCGGCTGCCGCCGGCGGCCACCCAGATCAGGTCCTTCTCCCGGGGGAAGCTCAGCAGCCGCGTGGCGATCACGCCTCGGCCCGGCGCCGCGGGGCCCACCACCACGGCGCCCGCGCCGTCCCCGAAGAGGATCGCGGTGCGCCGGTCGGCCGGATCGAGGATCCGCGAGTACAGGTCGGCGCCGATCACGAGACCGTGGCCGCCGGCGCCCGCGAGCAGGTCCCTGGCCACCGACAGGGCGAAGACGAACCCGCTGCAGACGGCGTTCATGTCGAACGCCGCGATGCCGTCCGCCGCGCCGAGCAGGTCAGCCACGTGGCTCGCCGTCGGAGGTTGCGGAGAATCCGGTGTCGAGGTCGCCACGACGATGCAGGAGAGGTCGTCGACGCCGATGCCGGCTCGCGCCATCGCCGCCCTGGCCGCGTGTGCGGCCAGATCGGAGGTGGCCTCGTCGTCCCCGGCGCGCCGCCTGGTATGGATGGCCGTCTTCCGGACGATGGCTTCGTTGGAGACGCCGGCCGTCGCGCCGATCTCCTCGTTGGTCACCACGTGCGCGGGCAGGTAGCTGCCCGTGCCGAGGATGCCGATGGAGGGCCGGGACGGCTCTATGGACGGGGCGGGCTCGTGACGTTGCGGGCCGGGCTCGAAAGTCATCTCTTCAGCTCCCCAGGCTCATGGGCATCCAGCCCAGCTGGTCCCAGAATCGGAGTTGCCGCAGCTTCGTGGGCGCCGCGACGTCCGCTGTCAGTTCACCGCCGAGGATCATCGTCCTCGTCCGCTCCGGCGCGAAGATCGGCCAGTCCGGCGTATTCCTGCTGCGCGGCACGCCGTCGCGCGCGAAGGTCGCCACGAGATCGATGAACGTCTCCGAAATCAGGCGCTCCCGCGGTCCGGCACCGAAGATCGGGGCGTTCGCGGGGAGGCGATGCGTGCCGAAAAGGAACTTCGACGAGGCGTCGTGCGGCGTGCCGAAGAACGGCGCGCGGGCGGGATGCGCGAACTCCATGACGTACTGCGGCGTGGTGCCCACGCGGGCGTGCCGCTCGGCGAGCCGCATGATCTGATGGCGGAACAGCACGTCACCCCACACCTCGGTCCACAGGCGCATGGGGTCGAGGTCGCGGCCTTCGTCCTTCGCGGCTTCGCGGTACGCGGCCAGGCAGCCGGCCACCTCGTCGTCGGTCACGTCGGCCGTTCCCTTGGACAGGACGTCCCGTACCGCCGCCCGCAGCCCCCGCTCGTCGGTGGGCGGCGGCGGCGGAGGCGGAAAGGACGGCGAGCCGGGCGAGGTGAAGAAGGACCCCTCGGTGCGCATGTAAATGGTCATGATCGGCACGTTCTGTGTCGGCCGCTCATGGCTGAAACCGCTGATCAGGACGCCGTCGGCGATCGGCCCCCGGTATTCGCGGCCGCTTTTCACCGGCCGCGTCCCCGGGTCGCCCGAGAACAGCTCACGCCACGCCCGCTGCACCGCGGCCGTGGGCGCCCGGCGAAGGCCGGGCACGCTCGTGCCGAGGTGCCGGGCCATGAGCTCCACGACCGTGCGGGCGTCGTCGGGGGTCAACGACGCGGCCGGCTGCCAGGGATGCATCGCGCTGATGACGATGACGCGCCGCACGATGTCGCGGAACTCCGGGTCGAGCGCGTGCAGCCAGGCGCCGGCGCCGCCGGCTGACGTGCCGCACAGCGTGATGTTCCTGGGATCTCCGCCGAAGGCCGGAGCGTTGGACCGCACCCAGCGCAGCAGCGCGGCCTGGTCTTGATGACCCCAGTTGGCGAACAACCCGGTCTCCGGATCGGCGAGCCGCTCGTGCAGGCACCAGCCGAAGGGGCCGAGACGATAGTTGAACGTCACGACCACCATGTCGCCCCGGCGCGCCGGGGCGGCGCCGTCGAATGTCGGCACGCTCCCCCCGCCGACCGCCCAGCCACCGCCGTGGATATACACGAGGACCGGGCGGGAACCACGCGTGTCCGGCGTCCAGATATTGGCGTACAGGGCGTCCTCGCCGCTGTCCCCCGCGCCGTCCTGAACGAATACCGGCGCGAACGTCGTCGCGTCTCTTATGCCGGTCCACGGTGCCGCAGGACGCGGCGACGAAAAGCGCAGTGGACCGCACGGGGGCTGCGCATACGGCACGCCCCTGAATATGGTCAGGCCGCCGGTCCGTTCGCCCGCGATACGCCCCGACGTGGTCCACGTCAGGCTGACGCGAGAGTCGTTCGACGTGTTCTCCTCGTCGCCGAAACGGCCGGTCAGGGCCGGCGAAAGGCCGGCCGGCGCAATGCCCGCCCGGCTGCGTCTCCGTACCGGATCCGGCAAGGTCGGCGGTCGATGGTGAGTGCTCACATCTCCCCCTCGGGCGAGAGACCAGCGGCGTCTGCGAAGCCGTCGATGTGCCTCTCCCATCCTGTGACTCACTGGCGCGAGGGGGTTAAGCGTCGCCCGCCGAGTTTGTCAAGTCGTCCGCCACACCGCAGTTCGGATGCCGGGCGGCGAGTTTCGGAATCGCCACCTCGGGGAACCGCCGTATCCCCGTGTTTCGCTCCCCAGGAATGCCCGTGCTCACCTGGGGGTTGCGCCGTCCGCCACACGTTTCGCCCATTTGTTCGCCGACACGATGTGGCCGGAGCACACCCCGCTCGCCGCCATCCGGGAGATGCGGCGTACAAACGGCTACATAGCGTGTTGAGCCCCGGCGCGGGTCACCTCGTGTCCCCCGACATTTGTGTCCTGCCGACCTAGGCTCCACTGGCGTTCTGCACGCAGGTTAGGTAGCGGTAAAACCGTCGCTCAGTGAGGTTGACACCGATGGCGAATATCGCGGACATCAGGCTGCGTTCCGTCCGCCGCGACAACGAACGGCCCGGGGTGGCGCTGCCCCCGCTGGAACGGCGAATCGTGGCCGACCTGTGCGCCGAGCTCTTTACTTCGCTCCCGCGAAGCGACCAGCGGAGGAAGGGCAGGGAATATCTCAGTGGCCTGCTCATGGCGGACGGTCGCAAATCAATGCGAAATATCGCAGCCGTCGTGGGCGGCCGGGCGGCGGAGCAAAGCCTGCACCACTTCATCAGCAACTCCACCTGGAGCTGGCACGCGGTGCGCCGCGCGCTCGGGGAGTACGTCGTGCGGAGCACACCACCGCAGGCGTGGGTGATCCGGCCCATGGTCATACCGAAGTCGGGCGAGCATTCCGTGGGTGTGGACCGGTGCTTCGTCCCGGCGAAGGGCACGATCGAGTCGGCGCAGCGAGCGGTCGGTGTCTGGGCCGTCTCCGACGAGTCCAGCGTCCCGGTCAACTGGCGGCTCCATCTCCCCCCGGGCTGGGTCGGCGACTTCCCCCGGCGGCATCGGGCGTCCGTCCCCGACAAGGCGCGGGAGGAGACGCTCGGCGACTGCCTCGTCGAGGCCTACCTCGAGGTGGCCGATCAGTACCGGCTGCCGGCCAGGCCGGTCGTCCTCGACGCGCGGGGAAACGACATCAGGGCCGTCGTCGCCAGGTTGCGGTCGGCGGGAGTCCCCATGCTCGTCCGCATCAGCGGCACCGAGGAGTTGACCGTCGCCGACCCGGCCCTGCACGGTCACCACGCCACCACCCAGCCCGCGCGCCAGATCATCAAGGCCACCAAGGGCACCCGGCAGGGGGTCATGGTGCCCGGCCCGCACGACGCCATGCGGATGAGGCTGGTGTCCTCGGCACGCGTCCACCTGCCCTGGCGAGCCGGCCGGGCGCGCGGCGCCATGCGCCTGCTCGGCGTGGGCCGCAGCGACGTCTGGCCCGCGGAGTTCTGGCTGACCAACATGACCGAGGCGGCGCCGCCCGTGCTGCTGCGGCTTGCCGCACTCCTCGAGCGCGTCGAGCAGGACTTCGGGATCGCCACCAGCGTCGGGATCCGGGACTTCGCCGGCCGCTCCTACGAAGGCTGGCACCGCCACGTCACGCTGGCGTCCGCCGCCCATGCCGTCGTGGCGCTGACGGGCGTGACCAGAACGCGGATGAGCGACGCATCGTTAGCGCCGAAGGGCCCGAGCGGTCACCTGAGGCGCGAGACGAGTTCCTTCCAGGCGGCCCGCACGTCGTCGGCGCGCAGCGTGGTCAGGTCGCCAGTGGTCGCCTCGGCGCCGAGGGCGGCGACGCGGAGGTCGCGCGACGCGCACGCCTTCTCGTACAGCGACCGGACGAACCGGCCGTTGCCCAACTCGTCGACGTGCCCGCGGCCGCAGATCCGCTGGAAGATCCCGGCCAGGTCGTCGAGCGCCCGGTCCTCCCACGTGTCGCCCGCCTGGCCGGAGATCGACTGCGCGATGGCGAGCAGCTCGTCAGGGCCGTAGGAGGGGAAGGCGACCCGTACGTCGAACCGCGAGCCGAGCCCCGGATTTGACTTCAGGAAGCGGTCCATCTCCCCTTCGTAGCCGGCGAGCACGATCACCAGCCGGTCGCGATCGTCCTCGGCGCGCTTGAGCATCGTCTGCACCGCCTCGGCGCCGAACGCGTCGCCCCCCGAATATCCGGTGTTGGCCAGCGAGTACGCCTCATCGACGAACAGCACCCCGCCCAGCGCACTGTCGATCACTTTGCTGGTCTTGATGGCGGTCGCGCCGAGGTGTTCGCCCACGAGGTCGGCGCGCCCCGCCTCGACCACATCGGGTCGGGCCAGCAGCCCGAGGGCGGCGAACACCCGGCCGAGCACCCGCGCGACCGTCGTCTTGCCCGTGCCCGGCGGCCCGACGAAGACGAAGTGGCGCATCGGCGGCTGGGCGACCAGGCCTTGGCTGCGGCGCAGCCGCGACACCTGGAGCTGCGCGGCGATCTCGCGGACCTGCCGCTTGACCGGCTCGAGCCCGACCATCGCGTCGAGCGAGGCCAGCGCCTCCTCCAGGGTCGGGGTCTCCGCGTACCCCCGGTAGCGCTCGGTCACCTCGGCGAACGCGGCGTCGACGTCCTGGGCGCGCACGGTGACCAGCTCGTCCGCCGTGGGCTGGGCGGCGCCGCCGTCGGCGCCGACGCCGGCGCCCACGACGCGGACGTCCCTGGCGCGCGCCGCCCCCTCGGCCAGCGACCGGACGAACCGGCCGTTACCCAGCTCGTCCACGATGCCGCGCCGCCACACCTCGTCGAACCTGGTGCGCAGCAGCGCCCTGGCCGCGTCGTCGAACCGGTCGCCGCGCAGTTCGGCGTGGTAGTCGGCGATGCGCAGCAACTCGGGCGTGGCGTAGCTCGGGAAGCGCACCCGGGTGCCGAACCGGGAGGCCAGGCCGGGATTGGAGGTGAGGAAGTCCTCCATTTGCTGCTCGTACCCGGCAAGGATGATCACCAGGTCTTCCCTGTTGTCCTCAGCCCGCTTGAGCAACGCCTGGACGGCCTCGTTGCCGAACCGGTCCGGCTGCCCCTCCGCGGCGTTGACCAGGCCGTACGCCTCGTCGATGAACAGCACCCCGCCGAGCGCCGAGTCGACGAGCTGGTTGGTCTTGATGGCGGTGGCGCCGAGGTACTCCCCCACCAGGTCCGCGCGGTGCGCCTCGATGACGTTCGCCGTGGGCAGCAGCCCGAACGCGTAGAACACCTTGGCCAGGATGCGGGCCACCGTCGTCTTGCCGGTGCCGGACGGGCCGACGAACACGAAGTGCCGCATCGGCTTCTCGGTGGGCACGCCGGCCTCGGCGCGCAGGTGGGCGGCCTCGATGGAGGCGGCGATCGAGCGGACCTGACGCTTGACCGGCTCGAGCCCGATCATGGCCTCCAGCTCGGCCAGCGCGTCCCGTACCGAGATCCGCGGCTGCTCGTCGTGCCGGGCGCCGTCGCCCCCGGCCGGGTCCTGCTGCTCGTAGGCTGCCCGCTGCTCGTACGCGGCCTGCTGCTCATAGGCCGCCTGCGTGGTCGCCGGAACGCCTGGCCGGGCGCCGCCCGGGCCGGCTGAGCCCTGATGGCCGCCCTGCCCGAGCGAGGCGGGCGGGCCCGGCGGGCCGCCCGGGTCCTCCTCCTGGACCCAGCCGCCTTCGTAGGCCTCGGCCGCCATCGCCCGCCGGGCCTGGTCCCAGCGATAGGCGAGCACGACCAGCGCGGCCGCCCAGGCCGG
The DNA here is from genome assembly GCA_036378315.1 of Streptosporangiaceae bacterium. Classification (GTDB taxonomy): domain Bacteria; phylum Actinomycetota; class Actinomycetes; order Streptosporangiales; family Streptosporangiaceae; genus CALAED01. The sequence goes on from DASUWU010000124.1 coordinate 43,904, forward strand.
TCCGACGTGCAGCAGCGGAAACTGCTGCGCGGTGACCACCGCGACAAGCCCGGCCAGCGCCAGCGCCAGCAGCGCGGTACGCCACGGCGCGTACGCCCCGAGCCGGAAGGCCGTGAACGCCACGGGCAGCGCGAGCAGGGCCAGGAGCATCGACTGGTAGTCCTGCGCGGGATAGAGGCGGCCGAGCGGCACGGCGGCCGCCAGCCAGCAGATGACCACGGCCATGGTCGCCATGCCCACCGGGGACCGGAACGTGAACGCCACCACCGCGATGAGAACGACGGCGAACACGAACACGGTGAGGATCGGCCAGCCCGCCACCGTGGCGACCGCGACCGACACGGCGAGCACGAGGAGCGCGGTAAGCCGCCGCACTCCCGGTTGAATCCGGAAATACCGCCAGCGGACGCGTTCGAATAGGTCCCGCGCCGCGGCTGCCTCCCCGCGGCGGGAACGGGATCCACCGAAATGTCGCATCATGGCGTGTATAGCGCAGGCTCAGCCCGGAGGGCACCCTCCACCGTCAACTGACGCTAGTGTGAGCCGCCCGCATTGGCCACCCATTGACCACCCATTGGCCACCCATCCACTCCCTTTGCCTGTCTGGCTCGCCTGTCTGCTCGCCGGTCTGGCTCGCCTGTCCGCACCGCGCCCCGGCGCACGGTGACTGCGTTCTCTAGTGCCCGCCGCTCAGCCCGGAATGCCGCAGTATTTCGGCCAATATGCGTGGACGGAGCGTTAAAGGCCGAGGGTCAGCTGGCCGGCACCGGCCCGCGGATCGCGGTGCTTCTTGAGGTGCCGCCACTTCGGCAGGTCGTCGAGGTACGACCAGGACAGGCGGTGCTGCGGGGTCGGGCCGAGCTCGCGCAGCGCCCGCTGGTGCGCCGGCGACGGGTAGCCGGCCGAGCCGGCGAAGTCGTACGCGGGGTAGCCGGCGCCGAGCTCGGCCATGAGCCGGTCGCGGTGCACCTTGGCGAGGACGGACGCGGCCGCCACCGACACCGACAGCCGGTCGGCCCCGACCGCGCACCTGACCGGCCGGCCGGCGCCCAGCAGGTCGTGCTTGCCGTCGAGGATCACCGCGTCCGGACGGGCCGGCAGGGCGTCGAGCGCGCGCTCGGCGGCCCGGCGCAGCGCCTCGGTCATGCCGACGTCGTCGATCTCCTCAGGACCCGCCATCCCGATGGCGTATCCGGCCAGCCATCCAGGCAGGATCTCGGCGAACGCGGCCCGGCTGCGCTCGGTGAGCAGCTTGGAGTCGGTCAGCGGGATCGACCGCCCGCCGGGCCCGGCCAGCTCCGGCGGCGCGCTGAGATCGGTGATCGCCGCGCCGACCACGACGGGGCCCGCCCACGCGCCGCGGCCGACCTCGTCGACCCCGGCGATCCGCACGGCGCCGGCGGCGCGCAGCTGCCGCTCGATCGCGTAGCCGGCGGCCGCCGGCCGCCTGGACGGGGCTCGCCCGCCGGCTGCGCCCGGGTCGGCGGACGCCGCGGCGGCTGGGGGCTGGTCGATGCGCATGGCCCACCATCATGGCAAGGCCGGCGCGCCGAACCGGGCGACTCGCCGCTGCGTCTCTCCCTTCGAGCGGCGTCTCTGCCATCGAGGCGCGTTTCCCGAGAGGATGTCCACATCGTGCACTCCCGAGACGAACGAAGTGGACAGGTCCCCTTGCCGGGTGAATCATCCCTGGGACGGGGCTCCCCCGCCCGTACGGAAGGATGACGGCCATGCGCACTCGGCCGCTGTACGACATAGTCGCGCTGCTCGCCCGCATCGGGATCGGCGCCGTGTTCATCGCCCACGGCTGGCAGAAGGTCCAGGTGGGCATCACCACGACGAGCGACCAGTTCACGGCCTGGGACGTGCCCTTCCCCACCGCCGCCGCCGTCTACGCGACGTTCGTCGAGCTGCTCGGCGGCGCCGCCCTGATCGTCGGGCTGGCCCTGCCGATCGCCGGGCTGCTGCTGTTCGTCGACATGGCGGGGTCGGTCATCTTCGTCAACGGCACCCACGGGATCTTCCTCGTCGACGAGCACGGGGCGGCCAGGAACGGGTTCGAGCTCGCGCTCGTGCTCGGCCTGTCCGGGCTGTTCTTCGCCGCCGGCGGCGCGGGGCGGCTCACCCTCGACAACCGGCTGTTCTCCCGGCGGGCAGCCCCGGCCGGGGCCGGGGCCCCAGAGCCCGCCGGCGGCGTCACGCCCGCCGCCCGCTCCGGCCCGGCCGCGCCATCCGCCGTCGAGCCCCGGATCCCCCCGGCCGACGCAGGGTCTGACCCGCCCGCCGCGGCGAGATCCACACTGTCCGACAAGCCGTTGACAGCCACGGCGTCCGGTACGTCCGGTGCGTCCGGGAAGCCGGGGAAGGCGGCGAAGCCGGGGAAGCCAGCCATGCCGGCCACCACCGGCGGCCCGACGGTCGCCGAGTCGGCCGCGGCCGCGCCCCGTCTCGCCGCCGACATCGTCAAAGGGACGGCCGGTGACACGCTCGTCGCCGGGCGCAAGGAACGCCGCTCCGGCAGAAAAGATCGGCGCGGCACCGAGAGACGGCAAGATGGAGAGCATGACTGAGCAGGCACGTATCGGGGTGACCGGGCTCGCGGTGATGGGCCGCAACCTGGCCCGCAACCTCGCACGACATGGACATCCGGTCGCCGTGCACAACCGTACGGCGGCGCGCACCAAGGCGTTGATGGACGAGTTCGGGCACGAGGGCACCTTCCTGCCCGCGGAGACGCCAGAAGAGTTCGTCGCCTCGCTGGAGCGCCCCCGCAGGGTGCTGGTCATGGTCAAGGCGGGCGCGCCGACCGATGCGGTGATCGAAGAGTTCGCGCCGCTGCTCGAGCCGGGCGACATGATCATCGATGGCGGCAACGCACATTTCGCTGACACCAGGCGCAGGGACGCGGCGCTGCGCGAGCGCGGGCTGCATTTCGTCGGCACCGGCGTCTCCGGCGGCGAAGAGGGCGCGCTGCACGGGCCAAGCATCATGCCGGGCGGCTCGGCGGAGTCGTACGAGGCACTGGGCCCGCTGCTCGAGGACATCGCGGCGAAGGTCGACGGCACACCGTGCTGCACCCACGTCGGCCCGGACGGCGCCGGCCACTTCGTCAAGATGGTGCACAACGGCATCGAGTACGCCGACATGCAGCTCATCGCCGAGGCGTACGACCTGCTGCGGCACGCCACCGGACGCACTCCTGCCGAGATCGCGCAGGTGTTCCGCGAGTGGAACGAGGGGCGCCTCGGCTCGTACCTCATCGAGATCACCGCCGAGGTCCTGGCGCACACCGACGCCGCCACCGGAGACCCCTTCGTCGACGTCGTCCTCGACCAGGCCGAGCAGAAGGGCACCGGCCGCTGGACCGTGCAGGTCGCGCTCGACCTCGGCGTGCCGGTGTCCGGCATCGCCGAGGCGGTGTTCGCCCGCTCGCTGTCCGGCCACGGCGACCTGCGGAGCGCGGCCAGGGGGCTGCCAGGTCCGGCGCGCGGCACGGGGCGCGGCACGGCCGCCGACCGCGATCGGCTGACCGAGGACATCGAGCAGGCGCTGTACGCATCCAAGATCATCGCGTACGCGCAGGGGTTCGGCCAGATCCACGCCGGCAGCGCCGAGTACGGGTGGGGCATCGACTCGGGCGCGATGGCGACGATCTGGCGCGGCGGTTGCATCATCAGGGCGCGTTTCCTCGACCGCATCCGCGCGGCCTACGACCGCGACCCCGACCTCGCCACCCTGCTCACCGACGACGACTTCGCCGGGGCGATCGGCGCCGCGCAGGACGGCTGGCGGCGGGTGGTCGCCACCGCCGCCGAGCTCGGCGTGCCGGCACCGGGGTTCGCCACCGCGCTCGCCTACTACGACGGGCTGCGGGCCGAACGGCTGCCGGCGGCGCTGACCCAGGCCCAACGCGACTTCTTCGGCGCGCACACCTACCGCCGCGTCGACCGTGCCGGCGCGTTCCACACCTTGTGGGGCGGCGACCGCTCGGAGACGTCCGCATAGCTCGGCGGCGGGAGCGCAGCAGGCGTCGGCGGCGCCCCCGCGCCTGGCCGCGGAATCCGCCGACGTCGCGGCGCAGTCATGTCGGATTTCCGCTAGCGTGAGGGGATGTCACCGGCGGATGCTGTCGGCATGCACGCCGACAGGGAACGTTGCGTACGGGCCGTCCGGTCGCGGGACGCCAGGTTCGACGGCTGGTTCTTCTTCGCCGTGGCCAGTACGGGCATCTACTGCCGGCCGAGCTGCCCGGCGCCGCCGCCCGAGGCCGAGCACCTGCGCTTCCTGCCCAGCGCCGCGGCGGCCCAGCAGGCCGGGTTCCGGGCGTGCGGGCGGTGCCGGCCCGACGCCAGCCCTGGCTCGCCGGAGTGGAACGAACGGGCCGACCTGGTGGCCAGGGCGATGCGGCTGATCGCCGACGGCGTCGTCGACCGCGAGGGGGTGCCGGGCCTCGCCGCCCGGCTCGGCTACAGCACCCGGCAGATCCAGCGGCAGTTGCTCGCCGAGGTGGGTGCCGGACCGCTCGCGCTGGCCAGGGCACAGCGCGCGCAGACGGCGCGGCTGCTCATCGAGACCAGCGCGCTGCCGATGGGCGACGTCGCGTTCGCCGCGGGGTTCTCCAGCATCCGGACGTTCAACGACGCCGTGCGGGAGATCTTCGCGCTCTCTCCGACCGACCTGCGCCGCCGGTCGGCCGGCCGCGACGGGCCGGCGGCCGCGGCCCGGGGCAGCCTGTCGCTCCGGTTGCCGTTCCGGGCGCCGCTGTGCCCGGACAACCTGTTCGGGCACCTGGCCGCGACCGCCGTCCCCGGCGTCGAGGAGTGGCGCGATGGCGCCTACCGGCGCACCCTGCGGCTGCCGCACGGGCCCGGTATCGCGGCGCTGCGACCGCTGCCCGATTACATCTCCTGCCAGCTCACCCTGACCGACCTGCGCGACCTGTCGACGGCCATCAGCCGGTGCCGGTGGCTGCTCGACCTCGACGCCGATCCGATCGCCGTGGACGAGCTGCTACGCGGCGATCCGCTGCTGGCACCGCTGGTCGGCAAGACTCCGGGGCGCAGGGTGCCCAGGACGGCGGACGCGGCGGAGTTCGCGGTGCGCGCGGTGATCGGGCAGCAGGTGTCGACGGCGGCGGCGCGCACACACACCGGGCGGCTCGTCGCCGCGCTCGGTGAACCGATCCCCGACCCCGGCGGCGGGCTCACCCACCTGTTTCCCGAACCCACCACGCTGGCCACGCTCGATCCGGCGACCCTCGCCTTCCCGCGGGCGCGGCGGACGACGATCACCACGCTGATCGCCACGCTCGCCGCCGGCGAGGTCGATCTCAGCCCGGGGGCGGACTGGGACCTGGTCCGCGCGCGGCTCGCCGCGCTGCCCGGCATCGGCCCGTGGACGGTCGAGACGATCGCGATGCGCGCGCTCGGCGACCCGGACGCCTTCCCGGCGACCGACCTCGGCGTCCGGCTCGCCGCCCGTGCCCTCGGGCTGCCCGCGACGCCGTCGTCGCTCACCCGGCACGCCGACGCCTGGCGGCCCTGGCGGGCGTACGCCGTCCAGCACCTGTGGGCGACCGGCGATCACCCCATCAACCGGTTGCCCTCCACGCCGGCGCCGCCGGCGGTGGCCGGCGCGGTGACCAGTTCCCGCTCTGAGACGCGCCTGTTGTAGCCGACCAGCACGATCACCACCACGAGAAGGGCGCTGTCGATCAGCAGCGACGAGGTCATCCCGCGGGCGAAACCGGCGGGGCCCGCGTGCGCGCTCGCCACCACGAAGAAGACCGTGCCGATGATCGCGACTCCGGCCGAGCCGGCGAACTGCTGGGCGGTCGTCAAGATCCCTGAGCCGACGCCCGCCTGATGGGGCCTGATCCGTACCAGCGCGACGCCGATCAGATGCGGCAGGACCAGCCCGTTGCCGGCACCCACCAGCGCGATCAAAGGGCTGACCCACGGCAGGCCGGCGTGCACGCCGGCGAGGTGCAGCCGAAGCGCCAGCAGCAGCAGGCCGGTCGCGGTGAGCACACCGCCGAACACCACGACGCGCAGGCCGTACCTGGTGATCAGCCTGGACCCGAACAAGGCGGTCACGCAGAACAGCACCCCCATCGGCGCGAACGCCAGACCGGCGTGGAAGGCCGAAAGCCCGAGCCCGTCCTGGAGCAGCAGGGTGAGGGTGAACATGAAGCTGGCGAAGTAGGCAAGGAACGCCGCGGACGCCGCGATCCCCGCGACGTACGAGCCGACCCTGAACAGCGCCATGTCCAGGATCGGCTGCCCCCCGCGCGCGCCGAGCCGCCGCTGCCACGCGGTGGTGAGCGCGCCGGCGGGCAGCGCGGCGGCCATGCAGATCCACGTCCACGCGGGCCAGCCGATCTCGTGCCCGAGAACCAGCGGGACCAGCAGCAGGGCCAGCGTCGCGGCGATGCCGAAGGCGCCGAGCGGGTCCAGCCGCGCCCGGTGGGATTCGAGGCGGCGGGGCAGCAGCCGTACGGCGAGCACTGCGGCGACCGCGCCGATCGGCACGTTGATGAGGAAGATGACCCGCCAGCCGAGGCCGAACACGTTCGCGGTCAGCAGCAGCCCGCCGAGCACCTGGCCGGCGATCGAGCCGAGCCCGCCGGCGGCGCCGTACCAGCCCAGGGCACGCGGCCTCGTCTCGGCGGGGAATACCGACGTGATCACCGCGAGGACCTGAGGAACCATCACCGCCGCTGTGAGCCCCTGCAGCAGGCGGGCCACGACCAGCTCCGTCGCGCTGGCCGCGACGCCGCACAGCAGCGAGGCCAGCGCGAAGGCGACCATGCCGCCGACGAACAGCCGCCGGTACCCGTACAGGTCACCGAGCCTGCCGCCGGTGATCATGCCGCCGGCGTAGGCGAAGATGTACCCCCCGACGATGAGCTGCAGGGCCGCTGGGCCGGCGTCGAGCTCGCGCTGGAAGGACGGCGCCGCGACGTTCACGACGAAGAAGTCGAACTGCGCCATGAACCACGCCGAGAGCAGGACCACGACCATGGGACCCAGCCGCGCTGGCGGGGCCGGGGGGCGCGCCAGACTCGGCGACGCCAGGGGGGTTTGTGCCACCACGTCCTCTTTTCTCGACGCCACGTGGGGTGATAAGTCGTATGGATCCGGATTCATTCCGTTCCGCCCGGACCGCTGTGGGGGGCAGGACGCGAGGTCGGGAGGTGCTGCCACCGTAGAAGCCTCGACCGCGCGGTGGCGGCATTCTTCTCGTTATTGGCATGTTCGGCCGGCGGACGATTCTCGGGAGTCGCCGCAGATGGGTGCGCACGCAACTATTACCACATTCACCCTAAAGCCGGGTTACACGCCGCGTTATCCGCCGATGACCATGAATTAATGCTCATGCGCGACAAACTGTTTGCCCGCCATTTCTTTCGGCGGTCGCGGGGGGCGGCACCGAGATCGCCGCACCGGGCGGCGTGCCCGCGCCACCCCACCGCGCTAAATCAGCGGCGGGCGGGTACGACGGTGTGGCGGGCACCACCCGCGGGCATGACGGCCCACGGCGCCGCGCGCTCCGCGACGCGTGCGGCGCCGGAAACCCCCGCGCACGGCGATTGGCACCCGGCCGCATCGTCACGGACGCCCAATGCGGACGGGGGCACGGCGACCGGCTCGAGCGCCGGGCGGCCGCCCTTGTGGCCCGGGGTACGCCCGAACGCAAGCGACTGAACGGGAGAGACTGTGTCACGCGTGATCGTTGTCAGCGGCGGCGGCACCGGGATCGGCCGGGCGATCGCCACCGCGCACGCCCGCGACGGCGACCAGGTGGTCATCCTGGGCCGGCGGGCGGGCGCCCTGAAGGAGGCGGCGGAAGCGATCGCCGCCGCGACGGGCGCCGCCGGGTCGGTCGACACGCTCGCCGTCGACCTCTCCGACCCGGACGGCGCAGAAAGCGTCCGCACGTTCATGGCCGAGCGTCACGGGCTGGTGGACGTGCTGGTCGCCAACGCGGGCGGCAACGTCGACCTCCAGGACGGCGGCCGGCCGCCGGGTCTGGCCGGCCTCGCCGAGAGCTGGACGGCGAACTTCCGGATGAACGTCCTCACCACAGTGCTGCTCATCGAGGCGCTGTCCGACCTCCTCACCTCCCCCGGCGGCCGAGTGATCATGATGAGTTCGATCGCCGCCTACCGCGGATCGGGCATCGGCTCGTACGGCTCGGTGAAGGCCGCCCTCCACCCGTACGTCTACGACACCGCCGCCAGGCTGGGCGAGCGCGGCATCACGGTGAACGCCGTGGCGCCCGGCTTCATCGACAAGACCGAGTTCTTCGCCGGGCGGATGTCCGCCGAGCGGCGCGACCGGCTCGTCGCCCAGACGCTGAACCGGCGCCCCGGCGCCCCGGCCGACGTCGCCGAGACCGTCAGGTGGCTGGCGAGCCCCGAGGCCGGGCACGTCACCGCCCAGATCATCCAGGTCAACGGCGGCGCGGAACGAGGCCACTGACGCCGGCCCGCCATCGACCGGGTCACCGCGAACGCCGGGCTCCTCGCGTCACGGCCTACGCGGAGCACCGATGAGGTTTCCGCGCCGCGCCCGTCTGTAGGTGTGAGATCGACTCACTGGAGGCTGGCACGATGCGGAAGCTGATCTTCGGCATGAACGTGACCCTGGACGGCTACATCGCCGCGACCGGCGACGACATCGGTTGGAGTGGAGGGGAGGGACCGGACTCGTCGCCGAGCGAGGAGCTGTTCCAGTGGTGGTACGACCAGATGCGGGCGAGCGATCTGTCGCTGTACGGGCGCAAGCTGTGGGAGACGATGAGCTCCCACTGGCCGACCGGCGACCAGCGGCCCGACGCCACCCCGGCGCAGATCGAGTTCGCGCGCCTCTGGCGGGACATGCCGAAGGTGGTGTTCTCATCGACGATCGACAAGGTCGACTGGAACACCCGCCTGGTCACCGGCGACGCGGTCGCCGAGATCGCCCGGCTCAGGGCCGAGGACGGCGGCCCCATGGACATCGGCGGCGCGACGCTCGCCGGGGCGGCCATGCGGGCCGGGCTGATCGACGAGTACGCGCTGGTCACCGTGCCGGTCCTGGTGGGCGGCGGCACGCCGTTCTTCACCGCGCTGGTCAGCTGGGTGAACCTGAACCTGGTCGAGACGCGCACGTTTCCCGGCGGCGTGGTGCTGACCCGATACGAGACGAGGCGATGAGCACGACTTCGGTGACCCGGCCCGTGTGCTGGACTCGTCGACGATGGCGACTTGTCTGATCACAGCGTCGCGGGCAGGCCCAGCCATGGTTTGTCGGTGGCGTCGAACCCGGTGAGCTCGGCGATCTTCCCGTCGACGACGTGCAGGACCGCGATGTTCAACAACCGGTACTCCGGATCGTCGGGGGTGCGGAGGTACAGCACGGCGGCAGGCATGCGGTTGACCGTCGTGGCGACGCAGCGCCAGTCGTCGTGGCCGCGCTGGAAGAGCCCACCGGAGACCCAGCCGTCCACCGCGTCCTTGGCCGTGACGATCAAGGTGCCCGGCTCGGGCAGCATCGCGAAGCGCAGGTCGTCGCGCAGCAGGGCCATCAGCCCGTCGAGGTCGTTGCGCTCATGGGCGTCGATATACGACTTCACCACGCCGCGCTCGTCATTCGACAGCTCGTGCGTGGCGGGGCTCCGCCAGTCGAGGCGGCGGTCGGGCAGCTGCTCGCGCATCGTCACGCGCGCCCGCTGCAGTGCGCTGGTCACCGATGCGACGGTCAGCTCGAGGGCGTCGGCGGCCTTCGACGCCGGCCAGCCGAGGACGTCGCGCAAGATGAACACCGCCCGCTGCCGCGGCGGCAGGTGCTGGACGGCGACGATGAACGCCAGCTCGACCGTCTCCCGCGCCACCACCGATTCCTGCGGGTCCTCCGGGAGCATCCGGTCCGGGTAGGGCTGCAGGTAGCGCACTTCCGAGCCCGCGTCCGGCAGGTCGGCAGGTACGGGTGTGCGGTCGTTGCGCTTGTCCAGGAAGTCGAGGCAGGCGTTCGTCGCGATCCGGAACAGCCAGGTCCGCAGCGCGGCGTGGCCCTTGAACGACTCCCGCTTGTTCCACGCCCGCAGGAACGTCTCCTGCGTCATGTCCTGGGCGTCCTCGTAGTTCGCGAGCATCCGGTAGCAGTGCACCTGCAGCTCACGCCGGTAGCGCTCCGTGATCAGGCCGAACCGTGCTGTGTCCGTCGAGCGGGCCGCCGCGATGAACGCGGCCTCGTCGGCGCCCAGCGGTCTGGCGTCGGTCATGGACGTCAATCCTTCCGCGGGGTGGCGAGGCGCTACCAGAACCGACGACGTGGCGGAGGATTCCTGATCGGTGAAGCCGCGGGTCGCGGCGCCTCACCACCCCTATGACCAGCAGCAACCGCATGACGCGCCTACTGCCAAATGTTGCATCTCCTGCGACTTCGCTCGTTTTACTCGGGCAGTGCTTTTATTCGGAGAGTGCGGTATTCCTCGGATCAGGCGTCTTCGATCCAGTACTTCTGCAGCCTGGCGACGGCTTCCTGCTTGCTCATCCTTGCGACCTCGGCCTCATCGAGACCGACTCTGGAGATCAGCAAGTGGACGAGGTCGGCGGGCAGTGCCTCGGCTGGCGGCGTGGGCGTTCCACGATCCGGCACGACCTTGTCCTGGACACAGGCCCAGAACGTCGCCTCGTCCACCTGAAGCTGATCGCGGAGGACATGGCCCCAGATGCTGGGGCCATAGGTACTCCGGTCGACCGGGTGGGAGATGCGAGTCCGAAGGATCCGGCCATCTGCGAGATCCAGCTCGTAGGTGACGTGATGGGTCCCCGTTCGCCCTCGGGCGTTCCGCACCGGACGCCACCCTTCCGTCCGGCAGAAGCAGTCGTGGTCCTCACGCGTGGGCCGCGGCCAGGTCACCTGGCCTTCCCCACCAGCCAGTCACGCAACTGCTCATCATCGCTCAGGCTGATCAGCTGGACGAGCCCCCAGTTCTCGCGATGATTCGGAGCATCGAGGAGATGGTCCTGCCAGTCTTCGGCGTACTCGCGCAGCGCGTCGATCATCTCGGCGACGGCCTCGTCGAAGGTCCCGCCGTCAGCAGCGAGAGGCAGCCCTGGGATGAAGATCGACCAGCCGCCGGCTTCCGGAACCACTTGCGCACGAGACGGACTGACCACTGCGAGGTAGTGGCGCAGTCTCTCGACATCCACGATTGCGGTCGTAGCCGACTCACGACGCACCGTGGCCACGCGCCCCGTCTCAGCCGCGTCCAGGAGCGCCTTGAGATGCGCGCGAGCCTCCGTATAGCTGTCAAAGTGAACAGCGGCCATGGCAAACCTCCATCGCGGCGTGCCTCCAGAGTGCCATTCGCGGCTAAGTACTTCAAGTACGTCGCGTACTTATGATGCTACCACGGTGATGTCATGCATGCTCCGACTACAGGACATCAGCTCCTGGTCGCGGCGAACGCCCGGCCCCTTTACGGCCCGGGCGTTCGCCACTTCCGAGACGGCCGCTCTCCCTAGGGCCGAGCAGCCTCAATATTCAGATATGCACCGTTGCATTCGATGCAACTCTGCCCAAATCAGCTGCAGCCGCTGGTGGAGCCGCAGCCCTCGCAGACGTAGCAGCTGCCGGCGGGGCGCATCTTGGTGCCGCAGGTGAGGCAGAGCGGCGCGTCGGCGGTACGGCCCTGATGGCTTTCGATCACCTCGGTGCTGGAGCCGACCCGCTGCGTCCCGGCCGGCGGCCTGGGCTTGGCGGCCGGCTTCTCGATCGCGGCGGTCTGGGCGAGGGTCTCCCTGTCGACCTCCTCCTCGGCGTGCAGGGTGGCCGGGTCCTCGCCCGCGGCCTGCATGGCCCGTTCCTCCGCGGTGAAGATGCCCAGCTCGGCGCGGGTCTCGAAGGGCAGGTGGTCGAGGGCGAGCCGCCGGAAGATGTAGTCCATCACCGAGCTGGCCATGCGGATGTCCGGGTCGTCCGTCATGCCGGCCGGCTCGAACCGCATGTTGGTGAACTTCTCCACCCACGTCTCCAGCGGCACGCCGTACTGGAGGCTGATCGAGATCGCCATCGAGAAGGCGTCCATCACACCGGCCAGGGTCGAGCCCTGCTTGCCGAGCTTGAGGAACACCTCGCCGAGCCCGTCGTCGGGGAAGGACGAGGCGGTCATGTAGCCCTCGGCGCCGGCCACGGAGAACCGGGTGACGGTCGCGGGCCGCCGCTTGGGCAGCCGCCGGCGCACCGGGCGCACCTCGGCCGGCGCGGCGGCGACGGCCTCGGACTTGTCCTCCTCCTTCTTCTTGGAGTTGGAGGCGGACAGCGGCTGGCCGACCTTGCAGTTGTCTCGGTAGACGGCGAGCGCCTTGAGACCGAGCCGCCAGCCCTCGAAGTACACCTTCTCGATGTCCTCGATCGTGGCGGATTCCGGCAGATTCACGGTCTTGCTGATGGAGCCGGACAAGAACGGTTGGGTCGCGGCCATCATGCGGACGTGGCCCATCGGGCTGATGGAGCGCTCGCCCATCGCGCAGTCGAAGACTTCGTAGTGCTCGGGCCGCAGGCCGGGCGCGTCCACCACGTGCCCGTGCTCGGCGATGTACTCGACGATCGCCTCGATCTGCTCCTGCGGGTAGCCCAGCTTCGTGAGCGCCTTCGGCACGGTGCCGTTGACGATCTGCATGGACCCGCCACCGACCAGCTTCTTGAACTTCACCAGCGCCAGGTCGGGCTCGATGCCCGTCGTGTCGCAGTCCATCATGAGCCCGATCGTGCCTGTCGGTGCCAATAGCGAGGCTTGGGCGTTTCTGTACCCATTTCGCTCGCCGAGCTCGAGGCAGCCCCGCCACTCCTTGGTGGCCGCGGCGTGGATCTCCTTGTCGATCGTCTCGAGAGTACGGATCTCGTCGTTGGCCGCCGCGTGCTTGCGCATGACCCGCTTGTGCGCCTCGGCATTGCGCGTGTACCCGTCGTACGGGGCGACGGCGGCGGCAAGCTCGGCCGAGCGCCGGTAGGCGGCGCCGGTCATCAGCGAGGTGATCGTGGCGGCGATGGCCCGGCCGCCGTCGGAGTCGTAGGCGTGGCCGGTCGCCATCAGCAGCGCGCCCAGGTTGGCGTACCCGATGCCGAGCTGACGGTAGGCCCGGGTGTTCTCGGCGATCTTGTCTGTGGGGAAGTCGGCGAACGTGATCGAGATGTCCATCGCGGTGATGATGAGCTCGACCAGCTTGACGAACCTCTCGATGTCGAAACGGTTCTCCCCCTGCAGGAACTTCATCAAGTTGATTGACGCCAAATTGCAGGAAGAATTGTCGAGAGAAAGGTACTCCGAGCACGGGTTACTTGCCGTTATACGGCCGGACTCGGGGTTTGTATGCCAATCATTGATGGTGTCGTCGTACTGAATTCCGGGGTCGGCGCATTCCCAGGCGGCCTGCGCCATCAGCCGGAACAGTTCTTTGGCCTTGACCGTCTCGATGACCTCGCCGGTGCGGCGGGCGCGCAGCGCGAACTCGCCGTCGGACTCCACCGCGCGCATGAACTCGTCGGATACCCGGACCGAGTTGTTGGCGTTCTGGTACTGGACGCTGACGATATCCTTGCCGCCGAGGTCCATGTCGAAGCCGGCGTCGCGGAGAGCCCGGATCTTGTCTTCCTCACGGGCCTTGGCCTGGATGAACTCGGCGACATCGGGGTGGTCGACGTCGAGCACCACCATCTTGGCGGCCCGCCGGGTGGCGCCGCCGGACTTGATGGTGCCGGCCGAGGCGTCGGCGCCGCGCATGAACGACACCGGCCCGCTGGCCGTGCCGCCGGAGGAGAGCAGCTCCTTGCTCGACCGGATCCGCGACAGGTTCACCCCTGACCCTGACCCGCCCTTGAAGATGATCCCCTCTTCCTTGTACCACTCGAGGATCGACTCCATCGTGTCGTCGACCGAGAGGATGAAGCAGTTGTGCACCCGCAGATTCCCGGAGAGGTACTCGCCGCTCTCGGTCTGGATGTCGTAGACGTCCTGCGGGCCGAGACTTTCGATCCTGGCAATTTCCAGATGCTTGGTCTCGCGGGCGGCAAGCCCGCCCTTCGCGAAGCTCCTGTGCAGCTTTTCCGCCTTGACCGGGTCGACGAAGCCGATCTCGTCCGCGAACGTCCGCCGATCGCCCGCCGTCTGGATGCGGAGGGTCCAGCAGCCGTGCCGATCGGGGCGTGCGTCCTTCTTGAAGCCCACCCGCGCGTAGATGCCGAAACGCAGCAGGAGCTGCTGCATGCCGCGGATCAGCCCTTCCGAGATCATGTCGACCTCGACGGCCGTGGACCGCTCACGCGCGGACACAAAACCCTCTGCTTGGAAGATGCTCCGGAGATACGCGGCGACGACGGGCAGCGGCGCCACGTAGAGCCGGCTCGGCACCTGCATGTCCACGCCGCGCGCTCGTAGCCCCCACTTGGTCACGAAGTCGTTGAGCACGGCACCGTACAGGCGCGTCCGACGGCAGTCCAGGGACGTGTCCTTGGTCTCTACCTTCCGTTCGTGCCGATGGACCCCAGGGAAGACGAGGTTCAGCTGACGGCTTACCCACTCGAGTTCCGCGTCGGTCACGGTCATGGCCTCGATGGTGAGCGACCGGTTGGTGCCCTCGTACTGGCCGACGAATCCGTCGGACTGCAACCAGCCGGCCAGGGCGGCTTCGGCCA
>DASUWU010000125.1:0-2692 GCA_036378315.1 Streptosporangiaceae bacterium
CCGAGCGCGCGCAGCGCATCCGCGCGCTCGTCCTGGCGGTGGACCAAGGCTCGCACCGGCAGATCCCGCTGTCGCAGCAAGCTCACGACGCCAGGTCCGATGCCGCCGACGCCTCCACCGGCACCTGTCACCAGAATGCGAGGCAGCGCTTTCGCAGGGAGCCTGACCTCTGTGATCGTCGGTGTGGTCATGGGTCGCGTGCTCGTGCCGGCCTGATTGGATCGACCTACGCCGCCCTTGACGCTACGTGGCCGTATACCCGGGCCGGACCGCACGCGGCGACGTCATCGGCCAGACGGCCGGCGCGTTGCGGCGTCCAACGCCCGCAGCCGATGAGTTCCTGGACGAGCACCTCGATGTCGTCGAGGGCAGCGAGCGCTTCGTCGTCGTGCGAGCCCGCGAAGACCAGGGCGTCGGCGGCGTTCCGGATCCGCCGCTGCTCGAGATCGTGCAGCTTGGCGGGACCGAGGTCGGCGAGTGTCTTGATGACGCGCGCGTACGCGCGAGAGCGATCGGTGGTCATGACGGTGGGCTCCTTGGTCTGGTGCTCGCTCTTACGATCGCGCCGGGCGCCGCCCGTCGCGTCCGTGGAGCGCCCTAGTCACTTGCCCCGGATAAACGGCTCGCGATGAGAACGGCCGCGCCGGGTGGATGGCGCGGCCGTTTCGCTGTTTTGGGTGGTCTCCGGGCGGGTGGTCCCGGACCGCTGGGATGTTCTCAGCGGCCCCGGATGGCGAGCGTGTCGAGGTTGTAGGCAAGGATCGCCCAGGCCGTCCAGGTCTTCGCGCCTGCGTGGCCCTTGAGGCGGGCGCGCTTGAGGCCGTAGCGGCGCTTGAGGTGGCTGATGCGGCCCTCGATGCCGACCCGAAAGCGCGCCAAGCGCCGGTCGGTGCGGCGCGAGCCGGCAGATTGGCGACCGGAGATGAACACGCGGCCCGGGCCGGGAAGGGCTTCGGCAACGCCGTCCGGGAAAAAGCCGCCGTCGAGCGCGAGCTCGCGCGGGCGCAGCCCGAGGCGGTCGAGCTCGGCCGCCGTCGCGGGCAGCAGATCCGGCTCGTTCGGCGAGCCGATCTCGCTGGCAACCGGGACGATCAGACCGCGCGCGCCGCGGCGCGTGTTCTCGCAAACCTCGGCGAGCTGGACCACGTAGCCGAACTCGGTCGGCTGACGCAGCTTGCCCTTGCGGATCGGGCGGGCATCCGGGTCGGCCATCGAGACCACCCGGTCGGTGATCTTCTCGCCAGCCAGGCGCTGACGGATCTGGCGGGCGATCTTGTCGGCCCGGTCGGCCAGTTCCTGCAGTCGCCGCGCGGCCGCGAGCTTGGCGGCGGCGCCGCGCCCGCGCGCGCGACGCCGCAGCCGCTCAGCGACGCGACGCGCTTCGCGGACCGAGCGCTCCACCAGCCGGCCGGCCTCGCCGGTCAACCGCAGCGCGGTCGGCTTGCCTTGGCCGGTGCGGGCCGCCAGCGTCCGGTTGAGCCGACGCAGCCGCCGCCCGACCGCGCGCGAACGATCGCGCACTCGCGGCGCGTCCGGCCCGGCAAGCTCGCCCGCGGCGCCCGCCGCGCGCGCGAGGACCCGGGTCGCGTCCTCGGCCAGCCCGAGATCGCTGGGATAGCGGATGTCGGCCTCCACGACCGTCGAGTCGATCCGCGCCGCCCGCGCCACGAACCGCCGCTCGCCGGTCGTGGCGCCAGCGATCACCGCCCGCGTGATCGCCTCGATGACCTCCGGGCCGAGGCGGCGCACGAGCTTGCGGACCGTCGACTCGTCCGGGACCCGCTCGCTCAATGCGATCCGGCAGAACCGCCGCAGATGCAGCGAGTCCGAGACCTCCCGGACCAGCGTCTCATAGCCCCAGCCGGCGCGCTGCTTGATCACCATCAACCGCACCAGACGCTCGATCGGGATCGTCGGCCGCCCGAACCCGACCGCCGCCTGATCCCATGCCGCCCGCACCGGCGCCAGCAACGCCGGATCGGCCAGCAACGCATCCAACGCCGCCAGATCGGCCGGCAACTCGCGCACCTCGACCGGCAACCCCAGATCGAACAACGACTCCACCTGCCCACCCGACAAACGAAGCATCCACCCTCCAAATCCACCCGATTTGCAGGACAAATACTCCCTTCAACGGCGGACAGAACCGGCCACCTCCCCCGACTATTTCCGGGCGAAGTAGTCAGTGCCCGTGTCGCGCGGCTGTGGGCGCCCAGGGCGGAGGCTCTTGGAGGGGATGGTCTTGCGCGGACCGGCCCGAGCGTCATCACCGGGGCAGCGAGGCTGACGAGACTGTCGACCGGAGGGTCACGGAGAAGAACGAGGCTCGGGATTTCGCGCCCCGTCAGGCAGTGACGGCTGATGATGGTCTCGGCAGGCCCGCGATGCTTGGCGCGTCGGGGACCGCAGCCGGGGCGTCCATGAGCTGCCCTCCGGCGCAGATCGAGGCCCGGATGTCGCGGCTGGGGTTGCGGACCCCGCACAAGCCGACGGCCCCGCCGAGGGCGAGCAGGCCGGCGGTCACCGCGAGCGCCATCCGCAAGCCGCCGACGTCGAGCGCGCCGCCCGCGATGGTGCCGACCACGGCGGTCGCGAGCAGCCCGCGACGCGCACGACCGCGTGGTAGACGCCGGAGGCGACGCCGGCGATGTGGTCGTCGGCGTCGGCGACGACCACAGCGGTGAGCGGTGCG
>DASUWU010000126.1:0-22401 GCA_036378315.1 Streptosporangiaceae bacterium
GCCGGACGGGCCTGGCTACGGGCTCGGCATCCAGACCGGGGCCACTCCGTGCGGCACGATCTGGGGTCATGACGGCGGCCTCCCCGGCTACCTCAGCGCCAACGCCACCGACCGCACCGGCGGCCGCACGGCGACCATCCTTATCTCGACGGAGTCCTGGGCCGAGTTCGGCTCGGACTCGGAGATCGCCGCGGCCGCCAAGGCGCTCCAGACCGCCGCGATCTGCGCCATGTTCGGCAAGCCGGCGCCGGTCCCATCTCTCAAGATGCCGCTTGTGCCGTCCGATGGGGGCTGACCGCACGGTGGCGGGTTCGGACAAAACAGGAAGCGGCTACTCTTTTCGGTGTGACCGCAACACCACAACGGCGTGGTGCGACCGCGTCCGGGCGGAGCTTCGGCGAAGAGGGCGGACGGCTCACCTACGGGAGCTATCTGCGGCTGCCGCAGCTCCTCGCCCAGCAGGTGCCGCAGACCGATCCCGTCGCCAGGGACGAGCTGCTCTTCATCACCATCCATCAGGTCTACGAGCTGTGGTTCAAGCTGCTCCTGCATGAGCTCGAGCAGATCAGGGCCGCGATGTTCGAGGAGGAGGTCTGGCTGGCCAGGCACCTGTTCCGGCGGGTGCACGCGTCGGAGCGGGTCCTGATCGAGCAGATCGAAGTGCTCGAGACCATGACCCCCCAGGATTTCCTGGAGTTCCGCGCGGAGCTCGCGCCGGCCAGCGGCTTCCAGTCCGTCCAGTTCCGGGAGCTGGAATTCCTGTCCGGCGCGAAGGACCCTGGGTTCGTGCGGCGCTTCCGCGGACTGTCCGACGACGAGAGGGGCCGGCTCGAACGCCGGCTCGCCGAGCCGACGCTGTGGGACTCCTACGTTAATCTTCTCGCGGCCCGCGGCCTGTCGACGGACGGCGACGAGGCGTTGCGGGAATCCTTGATCGAGGTGGCTCGGTGCCGCGACCGCTACGACGATCTCTGGCAGCTCGCCGAGGACCTGCTGACGCACGACGAGATGGCGGGCCTGTGGCGCAAGCGGCACGTCCAGATGGTGGAACGGCAGATCGGCACGAAGTCGGGCACAGGGGGCTCCACGGGCGCCCCCTATCTGCGTAAACGCCTTGATTTGCGATATTACCCACTGCTGTGGGACCTGCGGACACTGCTCTGACGCGGGCGGGGAGAGAAGAGATGGTGAGCGCGACATGAGCGCAGGCGGCCCCCAGGCGGCCAACAGGCTCGAGCAGGCCAAAGACGAGCTGCTGCGCCGAGCGGCCGAGGTCTGCGGCCACACGTCGGGGGCGCGGCACGGCGCCACCGACGACGCCCTGGCCTATCTCCGCCACTACTACCAGCACGTCGCGCCGGAAGATCTGCTCGACCGCGACCCCGCCGACATCTACGGGCCCGCGATCGCCCACCGTTCCCTCGGCGCGGAACGCCCGCAGGGCCGGGCGAAGGTACGCGTCTTCACCCCCACCGTCGAAGATCACGGATGGGATTCCGGGCGCACCGTCGTCCAGGTGGTCACCGACGACATGCCGTACCTGGTCGACTCGGTGACCATGGAGCTCAGCCGGCACGGCCTGACCGCGCACCTCATCGTGCACCCGCAGCTCGGGGTGACCCGCGACGTGGCCGGCCACCTCAAGGCCATCGTCGGCGCCAAGGACACCCCCGAGGACATCGACGAGTCCTGGATGTACATCGAGGTCGGCCGCACCACCGACCGGGAGCTGATCGGCGAGCTCGAACGCGACCTGCAACGGGTGCTCCAGGACGTACGCGCCGCCGTCGAGGACGAGCCGAAGATGCGCGCCCTCGCCGGCGCGGTCGCCGGCGAGCTGACCGAGCAGCCGCCGCCGCTGCCGGAGAAGGAGATCGACGAGACCATCGAGCTGCTCGACTGGCTCGCCGACGGTCACTTCACCTTCCTCGGCGTCCGCGACTACAAGCTGACCGAGGACGGCACGGCGCTGCACCCGGTCCCCGGTACCGGCCTCGGCATCCTGCGTTCCGACACGCTCGAGTCGGCCAGCTTCGCCGCGCTGCCGCCCGAGGTCAGGGCCAGGGCCCGCGAGAAGCGGCTGCTCATCCTCACCAAGGCCAACTCGCGGGCGACCGTGCACCGGCCGCACTACCTCGACTACATCGGCATCAAGCAGTTCGACGAGCGCGGTGACGTCGTCGGCGAGCGCCGCTTCCTCGGCCTGCTCTCGCACGTCGCGTACGCCGAGTCGATCTCCCACATCCCGATACTCAAGCGCAAGCTCGACGAGGTGCTGGCCCGCGCCGGCACCACGCGGGAAAGCTACGACGGCAAGGACCTCGTCGAGATCCTCGAGTCGTACCCGCGCGACGAGCTGTTCCAGATCTCCGTCGACGAACTGGTCCCGATCGCGCTCGGGGTGCTGCGGCTGCGCGAGCGGCGCCAGCTCAAGCTGTTCCTCCGCAAGGACCCGTACGGCCGGTACATGTCGTGCCTGGTGTACCTGCCGCGCGACCGCTACACCACCAAGATCAGGCTGCGCATCCAGGACATCCTCAAGACCGCCTTCAACGGGGTGGCGGTCGACTACAGCGCCCAGGTGTCGGAGTCCCTGCTGGCCAGGCTGCACGTCGTGGTGCGCGGCGAGCGCGGCCGGCCGCTGCCCGACGTGAACCAGGACGAGCTCGAGGCCAGGCTGGCCGCGGCCACCCGCGCGTGGGCCGACGACCTGGCCGCCGCGATCGTCGCGCAGTGCGGCGAGGAACTTTCGAACGCCCTGTCGCGGCGCTACGCCGACGCGTTCCCCGAGGGTTACAAGGCCGACTTCCCCGCCCGTACGGCGGTGGCCGACCTGGTCCGGCTCGACCGGCTGGCCGAGGACGGCGAGATCGCGATCAACCTGTACGAGCCGTTCGACGCGGCGCCGGGCGAGCGCCGGCTCAAGATCTACCGGCTCGGGCCGCCCATCTCGCTGTCCCACGTACTCCCGCTGCTGCAGAACATGGGCGTCGAAGTCGTCGACGAGCGCCCGTACGAGATCACCCCGGCCGGCGGGGCCCGGCGCTGGATCTACGACCTCGGCCTGCGGCACGAGCCGGCGACCGGGGTCGCCGACGACAAGATCAAGGAGCTGTTCCAGGACGCCTTCCTCGCGGTCTGGCGGGGCGACATCGAGAGCGACGGCTTCAACGCGCTGGTGCTGCACGCCGGGCTCACCTGGCGGCAGACCATGGTGCTCCGGGCGTACGTCGGCTACCTGCGGCAGACCGGCACGACGTTCAGCGAGCGCTACATCGAGCGGGTCCTGGTCGGCAACGTGGCGATCGTCCGGCTGCTCGCCAGGCTGTTCGAGTCGCGGTTCCATCCCCGGCATGCCCGCGGCGAGGCCGAGCGCAGCGGCGCGATCGCCGAAGAGATCGAGGGCGCGCTCGACGACGTCGCATCGCTCGACGAGGACCGCATCCTGCGCGCCCTGCTGGCGATGATCAAGGCGACGCTGCGCACCAACTTCTACCAGGACAAGCCGTACGTCTGCCTGAAGTTCGCGCCGGAGCAGATCCCCGATCTGCCGCAGCCGCGGCCGCGCTTCGAGATCTACGTCTACTCGCCGCGCGTCGAGGGCGTCCACCTGCGCTTCGGCTCCGTGGCGCGGGGCGGCCTGCGCTGGTCGGACCGCAGCGAGGACTACCGCACCGAGATCCTCGGGCTCGCCAAGGCGCAGGCGGTGAAGAACACCGTGATCGTGCCGGCGGGCGCCAAGGGCGGGTTCGTGTGCAAGCGGCTGCCCGACCCGCGCGACCGCGAGGCCTACCTCGCCGAGGGAGTGGCCTGCTACCGGCAGTTCGTCTCCGCCCTGCTCGACGTCACCGACAACCTCGTCGGCGGCGAGGTGGTCCCGCCGCCCGGCGTCGTCCGGCACGACGAAGACGACCCGTACCTCGTGGTCGCCGCCGACAAGGGCACCGCCACGTTCTCCGACATCGCCAACGAGGTCGCCGCGGCGTACGGCTTCTGGCTCGGGGACGCCTTCGCCTCCGGTGGATCCGTTGGCTACGACCACAAGGCGATGGGGATCACCGCTCGCGGCGCGTGGGAGTCGGTGCGCTACCACTTCGGCTCGCTCGGCGTCGACGTGCAGAACGAGGACTTCACGGTCGTCGGCATCGGCGACATGTCGGGCGACGTGTTCGGCAACGGCATGCTGCTGTCCCGGCACATCAAGCTGGTCGCCGCGTTCGACCACCGGCACGTCTTCGTCGACCCGGAGCCCGATCCGCTCGCCTCGTACCAGGAACGCAAGCGGCTGTTCGACCTGCCAAGGAGCTCGTGGGCCGACTACGACCCGAAGCTGCTCTCCCCCGGCGGCGGGGTGTTCCCGCGGACCGCCAAGTCGATCAGGGTGACCGCGCCGATGCGCGCGGCGCTCGGCATCTCGGCCGAGATCACCGTGATGACCCCGTACGAACTGATCCACGCGATCCTGTGCGCCCCGGTCGACCTGCTGTGGAACGGCGGCATCGGCACGTACGTCAAGGCGTCGACGGAGAGCCACGCCGACGCCGGCGACAAGGCCAACGACGCCGTCCGCGCCGACGCCACGGAGCTTCGGTGCAAGGTCATCGGGGAGGGCGGCAACCTCGGAGTCACCCAGCTCGGCCGCATCGAGTTCGCCCGGGCCGGCGGCCTGGTGAACACCGACTTCATCGACAACACGGCCGGCGTGGACACCTCCGACCACGAGGTCAACATCAAGATCCTGCTCGACCAGGTGGTCAGGGACGGCGAGCTGACCAGAAAGCAGCGCGACAAGCTGCTGTACGACATGACCGACGAGGTCGCGTCGCTGGTGCTGCGGGACAACTACAGCCAGAACGTGGTGCTCGCGGCGGCCAGGGCGCAGGCCCCGGAGATGCTGCACGTCCACGCCAGGTACCTGCGCAGGCTCGAGCGCGGCGGCCGGCTCAAACGGCGCCTGGAGTTCCTGCCCGACGACAAGGCGCTGGCCGAGCGCCGGCAGGCCCGCGACCCGCGGGGCAGGGACCTGGGCCTTTCCGGTCCCGAGTTCGCGGTGCTGCTCGCCTACACCAAGCTGACGCTCGACGAGGAACTGCTCGCCTCGACGCTGCCCGACGATCCCTACCTGGCCGGCTGGCTCGTGGACTACTTCCCCACCCCACTGCACGAACGGTTCCGCCCGTACATGGACCGGCATCCGCTGCACCGCGAGATCGTCGCCACCTGCGTCGCCAACGACGTGGTCAACCACGGCGGGATCACGTTCGCCTTCCGGATGAACGAGGAGACCGGAGCGTCGGCGCCCGACATCGCGCAGGCCTACCTGGTGGCCCGCGAGGTCTTCGACATGCCGCGGTTCTGGACGTCGGTCGAGGAGCTCGACCACCAGGTGGACGAGTCCGCGCGGATCGCCATGCTGCTCGAAGGGCGCAAGCTCACCGAACGCGGCACCCGGTGGCTGCTGCGGAACCGGCGGCCGCCGTTCGACGTGCGGGGCACGATCGACTTCTTCGCCGAGGGCGCGGCCAAGCTGGCGCCGTCCATGCCGAAGCTGCTCGTGGGGCGCGATCTCGCCGCGTTCGAGGAGCGGCGGACCGCCTTCGGGGAGCGCGGCGTGCCGGACGAGCTGGCCGAGACCGTCGCGATGATGGTTCCGGCGTACTCGACGTTCGACATCGTCGAGATCTCCTACGTCACCGGGCGGCCGGTGGAGGAGGTCGCCGAGGTCTACTTCGACCTGGCCGACCGGCTGCAGCTGGCGAGGCTGCGCGAGCGGGTCATCGCGCTGCCGCGCAGCGACCGGTGGAAGTCGATGGCGCGCTCGGCGCTGCGCGACGACCTGTACGCGGCGCACGCGGCCCTCACCCGCGACGTGCTGGTGGTGAGCGAGTCGGGCGCCAGCACGGAGGAGCGGCTGGCCGCGTGGACGGAGAACAACGCCGCCGCGATGCTGCGCGCCCGCCAGACGCTCTCGGAGATCTGGGAGAGCGACAGCTTCGACCTGGCCACCGTCTCCGTCGCCCTGCAGGCCATCCGCACCCTCGTCACCGCGAGCACCCTTCCGCACAGCTTGTGACGGGGCGTGGACGGCGGATCAGTCGTGGGCCTCGAGCCAGTCGAGGACCTTGGTGCGGACTCCGCTCACCTTGAGCAGGTCGATGCCGTGGGCGCTGCCGGACACGGTGACGGCGGTGCAGCTCAGCTTCTTGGCCTTCATCCTGGCGCACAGCTCGGTGGAGTGCGCGGCGGGGACGAAGTCGCCCGCGGAGTGGACGAGATAGGCCGGCGCGTCGGTGGTGGTGAGGTGGTTGAACGTGACGATGTCCACCCAGCGCTTCCAGCAGGCGGCGTCGCTCTTGTAGGGGGTGCAGCGGGCGAGCAGCACGGCCGTGTCGCGGAGCTTGCGCTGCTTGGCGGTCGCGCTCGAGGTCTGCCCGTCGTTGTAGGCCCGGTAGGGGTTGGCGACGGGGGAGAGGGCGGCGAAGGCCCGTACGCGGCCCTTGCCCGCGCCCCAGGTGCCGATGGACGAGGCGAGGTGGCCGCCGGCTGATGCGCCGAGGACGACGATGTGGTCGGGGTTGATCGGGAACTTGGCGGCGTTGGCGCGCAACCAGGCGACGACGCCCACCATGTCGGTGCGCTGCGCCGACCAGGCGCTGTCGGTGTTGAGCCGGTAGTTGACCGAGAAGACGGCGTAGCCGCGGTCGGCGAACCAGCGGGCGTGGGCCGCCCATTCCGCTTTGTCGCCCTCGTACCAGTAGCCGCCGTGGACGAGGATCAGGGCGTACCGCTTGGTGGTGCCCTTGTAGTAGTAGGCGTCCAGGGTCTGGCGCGCGTTGCCGCCGTAGGAGTAGGTCTCCTCTGTGCGCGTGGCGGTCGCGGCCAGCGGCGCCGCGCCTCTGGGCGCGTCTGGTGCGGGTGTGGCCGCCGTGCCGCCAGTGGTGCCGGTCGTGCCGGTGTCGTCGGACGTACTGTCGACGGTGCGGGCCCGGACGGTCGGGTTGAGCACCGTCGCGGCGGGCGCGGTGGGACGGGGCTGGGTGTGGGCGCGCAGCCAGGCGAGGGTCTGGTCGCGCACGGCGGTGTCGTTGAGCAGGCCGCCACCGCCGCTGGACGTGGAGGAGACGGTCCGGACGGTGACGTCGGCGACGCCCTGCGCCGCGAGCGCGGTCTTGACGTCGGTGGCGTGGGTGGCGGGGACGATGTCGGACGAGGAGTGGATCAGCAGCATGGGGGCGTCGTCGCCGCTGGCCTGCGCGGCGACCGACATGTCGGTGTACCGGGTGAGGCAGGCCTGGTCGCCGACGGCGATGGTGCAGCCGGCGAGGACGACGGTGTGGTCGCGGACCTTGCGGCGGCTGGCGGTGGCCGCCGTGGTCTGCGCCTCGTCGTAGGCGCGCTTGGGGGTCATGATTCCCGACAGGGCGACCACGCCGCGAACCCGGGCGTTGCCGGTGCCGAGCGTGCCGGCCTGGGCGGCGAGCTGCCCGCCGCCCTGCGACCCGATCATGGCGATCCGGTCGGGGTCGAGGCGGAAGTCGGCGGCGTGCGTCTTGATCCACTCGACGGCGGCGAGCACGTCATCGCGCGGGCCGGGCCAGAACGCCTCCGCGTCGTAACGGTAGTTGATCGAGAAGACCGCGAATCCCTGGCCGGCGTACCACTCGGCGGTGCCCTTCCACTCGGCCTTGTCGCCGGAGTTCCAGTAGCCGCCGTGCACGATCACGATCCCCGGCTGCGCCGCCCCGTCGGCCGGGTCGTTCCAGTACGCGTCCAGCGCCTGCCGTACGTGCGATCCGTACGCGTAGGTCTGCTCGTGCGCCACCGTCGCGTGGGACGTCTCCGGCGCCACGGCGAACAACACCACCAGGGCCACCGTCAGGACAAGCCCCCGCACGCCGCGCCGCGCGGGCGGCCGCGGGTCGGCTCCGATGGCAGCCTGCCGTGCACGTGGGCCCACCGTCATTTCCTTCCGCGAAGTCGCGTGCTAAGCGCGCACCGGGTTGATCCGTGACCGATGAAGATCGCCGTCAAAGTTACCCATGACTTTGCGCCGAGTCAGGTCATGGCCATTTCCGGACATCGTGGGACGGGGTCGTCCGAGGCGCCGGTCATCGCAGTTTCCAGCCAATAGAGGACGGTCAGACACCTAATAACAACTTGACATGGGTTTTCTGGACGACAGATTGACCAGTGTCAGTTTTGGGGTGACCCGCCTCCGGGGGCTACCTACTCCGAATCCATCTCTCCTGTGGAGTCCGCGTGTCTATTCGCCGTTCTGTTCGGACGTCAGCCTCCCGCTACCTGCGCGTTTCTGGCGGCATGGCCGCCGCTGCGTCGGCGGCCATGGCATTGGTCGGTCTGAACTCGGCACCGGGGTCGGCTGCGGCTGGATGCGTGATCGCCGACATCTACAACCACCACACGACGGTGCCGGCGGACGCCGCAGGTGGCGCTTCGACAGCCGGAGTGAAATTCGGCGCGGCCGTCGCCGTGGGGGATTTCAACAAAGACGGCAAGGCTGATGTAGCGGTGGGGGCTCCGAACGACGCGGTGGGTGGGGTCGCCGCCGGAGCGGTGTCGGTGTTCCTGGGCACGGCGCGCGGCATCGGCAGCGGCGTCCGGTTGACCCAGTCCAATGTCTCCGGAGCGAGCAACGAGGCAGGGGACAAGTTCGGGGCTTCGCTGGCGACGGGTGATTTCAACGGCGACGGCTTCGCGGACCTGGCGGTCGGCGCGCCGGGCGAGGCGGTCGGTTCCGCCTCCGGGTCGGGAGGGCTGGCTGTGTTTCCTGGGTCGGCGTCAGGGCTGTCGGCCGGGACGGGGTTCAACCAATCCATCGGCGGCGGCGTCGACGAGGCCGGGGACGGCTTCGCCACGACGCTTACAGCCGGAGATTTCAACGGCGACGGCTTTGCCGATCTGGCCATTGGGGTACCGGGTGAGGCCCCCGCATCCGGGTCAGTGCACGGTGGTGCTGTCTACGTCTACAAGGGCTCGGCCAGTGGTGTGGTGCGCGGGTGGGCGGTCACCCAAGAGGACGCCGGCGGCACGACGGAGAGCGGTGACCGGTTCGGCTCGGCGCTGGCGGCCGGGAATGTGACGGGCAGCGCCAATGCCGATCTGGTGGTCGGTGCGCCTGGTGAGGCACCCGGGAGCGCCCCGGCGGGCGCCGGCATGGTGTATGTGGTCCCCGGCGCGTCGACCGGCAAGTCGGCCGGATTCGGGCGGGTGCAAGGAGACGCCGGCGGCACGAGCGAGGCGAACGACCATTTCGGCGCGGCCCTCGCGGTGGGGAACTTCGACAAAGACGGGTTCGCGGACATCGTGGTGGGGGTGCCGGACGAGGCGCCGGGCAGCGATCCCGCTGGCGGCGACATCGCTGTGTTCCCCGGGGCGTCCGCTCAGACGGCCGCCGCCTACTGGGTGCACGAAGTCAACGCCGGTGAGGCGATCACCGCGGGGGACAAGTACGGTTCGGTGCTGGCCACTGGGGACGCCAACGGCGACGGGTACGCGGACCTGTTGGTGGGGGCGCCGGGCAAGACGTACGGGTCGGCGACCGGGGCCGGGGCCGGCTTCCTGTACAGCGGCGGACCGCGGGACACCGGCTCGACGGTGAGCCTGAAGCTGGGTCGCCGGATCGCGCAGCCCGATGCGCAATGGGCGAACGGCGCGGGCGACGCGTTCGGATCGGGTCTCGCGTTCGGTGACACCGACGGCGACGGCAAACGCGAAGCCGTGATCGGCGCGCCGGGTGAGACGCCGCCCGGGCAGCCGGCATCCGGCGCCGTGGTGCAGCTGTCGAAGCTCGCGCCGGGCGCGGCGCCCAGCGTGCCGGTCGAGCAGTATTCGCCGAGCACCGCGGTGCAGGCTTCGCCGCTCGCCACCGGTGGGCTGGGCACGTTGGAGTACGCCTACACCGACAATATCGGCCGGCTGGTGCACGGACATCAGAGCGATCCCGGCAACTTCAGCACGGTGCAGTGGACGGTGCTCTCCGGGCTTGAGGCCTATTCCGGCGCGCCGTCCCTCGCCGAGCAGGCCGACGGCCGGCTGCAGGTTGCCGCGCACAACACGAGCAGCAATGTGTGGGTGAACACGCAGGCGACGAAGGACCCGGCGGCATGGGGCGATTGGTTGAACATCGGCGGAGCGATGGCATCGTCCACGGCGGTCGCGAGGCAGACCGACGGCACGCTGGTGCTGTTCGCGATCGACGGCAACGGGGTGTTGTGGGCGTCGCAGCAACCCGCCCCGAACGCGGCGCACACCGCATGGCTGTCCACGGGAGTGACGGGCCTGACCGGCACCCCAGTGGCGGTGACGCTCACCACCGGCGTCGAGGTGTTCGTCCGGGACACCACGGGAGACGTCAAGACCGCCCTGTGGTCAGACCGGATGCTTACGGGCTGCGCCAGCCTGAACGGGTCCGGGCTGGCCGGCACGCCCGCGGTGGTGGTCCTGCCCGGCGGCAGGATCTGGGTATTCGCCCGGGCGGCGGACGGGTCGATCCAGGCCCAGGAGAACAGCACCAGTGGCACGTTCCCCGGCACCTGGAACACGGTCGGCTCCTTCACCGCCACCGGGTCACCGTCCGCAGTGCTCAGTCCGGCGAGCGGCCGGGTGGAACTGGTCGCCCGCGCCGGTGACGGGATCATCTACAGCAATGGCGAGACCGCGCAGGGCTCGGGTCTGTGGCGCGACTGGGTGCGGGCGATCCCCACGGATGATGCCACCGTGTCGGCCACCGACCCGACCGCGTTTCCCTACGCCATCGCGAGCGGCCCGACGTGGTCGTACGTGATCCGCACCAGCGACCAGCTGACTCGCCTGTACACAACGGACGGCGGCGCTGCGGCGGCCGCCACCGATTCGAAGAATGGACCCCCCACCTTTACCGGGCACGCACTGCCGGCACCTCCGAAATAGATGGAGAGATCCGTGTCCGGTTCCAGACGATCAACTCTGCTCAGCCAACGCCTCGGCGGGCGAACTTCGGCCTTGGCCAAGGGCGTGGTGATGGGCGTCAGCATGGCGCTGCTGGCGGGTACTGCCGGCGGTAGTGACGGGATGTTCCCGGCGGCGCGCGGCCGGCATCATGCGCGGCTGGCACCGGAGCAGCGATGGGGATCGGCGGCCGCCGGGGCGAGCCATCTGGTCGGTAAGCCGGGGAACCGTACGGTGCCAAGGACGCTGCGCAGCAGGTATCCGCTCCGCGATGAGGCGGTTGCCCGGCCGGCGCCCGCGCGGAACACCGCGAAGGTGGTCGCGCCGCCGAGTCCGCCGGCGGCGTCGGTGCGGGGGTTCGACGAGAAGACGAGCCGCGAGATACCCGCCCGGCGAGGCGCGCATGAGCGGGTGTTCGCCAACGCGGACGGTACGGAGACGACCGAGTTCTCCGCGCAAGCCTCGATCAACTATCAGCGTCCGGATGGTGGCTGGTCGCCGATCGACCGCCGGCTGGTGCCGGCCGGTGCCGACGTCGCCACGTCCGGGTGGCGGAACGCGGCGGACGCGGTGGGAGTGTGGGTGGCGCCGCGCGCCGACGCGGCCGAGCTGGCCCGCGTCTCGCTCGATGCGGGGCATGCCGTGGGATTCCGGCTGGCCGGTGCCGAGGCTGCGCGGGGGACGGTGAGCGGCGAGGTCGCAGCCTATGCCGGTGCCTTGCCGGGTGTCGACGTACGCCTGGAGGCGCAGGGCGGCGGTGTGAAGGAGACGCTGGTGCTGGCCTCGCCGGACGCGCCGCACAGCTTCGTCTTCCCGCTGTCGCTGACGGGGCTGTCGGCGGCGGTGGCCGGCGACGAGGTGGTGTTGACCGATGCGGCCGGGCGGCGGCGCGCGGTGTTCCCCGCCGGCATGATGGCGGACTCGGCGACCGGGGGTTCCGGTCCAGCGATCTCGACCGGGGTGCGGTACGAGCTGGCCACCGTGAACGGGCGGCAGGCGCTGCGGGTGAGCCTTGACGAGAAGTGGCTGACCGACCCGGCACGTAAGTACCCGGTGCTGGTGGACCCGAGCGTGGCCGTGGGCGGCGCCGACACCGCCATGGTGGTGCACGGCGATTCGTCGACGTCGGGAGGCAGCGAGCTGCTGGTCGGCGACGTGGGCGGATCGCCGGCCGCATCGTATCTGAAGTTCACCGACGTGCCATCCCAGCTGCAGAACCACGTGATCTTCGGAGCGCAGCTCTCGGTGGTCAACTTCGACGGTCCGTCGTGCCGGGCCCGGCCGGTCACGGTGCATCCGGTGACGCAGGCCTGGTCGGGCACATCGGGGTTCCCCTATCCGGGTCCGTCGGTGGGGCCGGCGATGGCGTCGAAGTCATTCGCCTACGGTCACATCGCCACCGGGCAGACGAGCTCGGCCTGCCCGCCGAAGGTGTCGCTGTTCGATCTGGGCTCGGTCGGGCGGAAGCTGGTGCAAAGCTGGGTGGACGCGGGCCAGAACAACGGGATCTCGTTGCGGGCGTCGACCACCGATGATCTGGCGTGGAAGCGGTTCGCCGGCTCCGCTACGGCGAACCCGCCGCGGCTGTATGTGACGCACTCGCCGTACAACGCGAGGTACACGATTCCGAACCCGGTTCCGAACCCGCCGGTGCTGCAGAACCAGTCCGGCAGGGTGAAGGTGACAGTCACCAACCTGGGTGCCGAGACCTGGACCCCCTCCACGTACTACCTGGCCTACCGTGCCTACAACGCCGACACCGGTGCGGCCGTGGTCCAGCAGCGCTCGGCAAGCCTGGCGGCCAACGTGGCGCGCGGCGCCAAGGCCACGTTGGACGCGGAAATCAAGCCGTTGCCGGCGGGGAAGTACTTCCTGGACTTCACCATGGTCCGCACCGGCGGGGTGGTGTTCACCGACGAGCAGGTCCCACCCGCGCGGATCGTGCTCGAGGTCACCGACATCCCGCCCGTGCTGCAGGCACTCTTCCCGCCCAACGGCTACCCGGCGCAGACGTTGACGCCGCAGCTTTGGGCGCGCGCGGTCGACATCGACGCCCCGGCCGGCTCCTCCTTGCAGTACAAGTTCGAGATCTGCGAGGCCGACAGCGCGAACAACCCGATCAACTGCACCACCACCGCGTACCAGACCAGCCCGGCCTACACGGTGCCGGCGGGCCGGCTGCTGTGGTCGAAGACGTACTTGTGGCGGGCGTTCGTCAAGGACGCCACCACCGAGGTGCCCTCGCCGCGCTCGGCGCTGCTGACCGATGTGCCGCAACCCGAGGTGACGTCGCACGTCGCCGGCGCCCCGTTCGGCGAGCAGGCGAGGGAGTTCGACCCGCAGGTGGGCAACTTCTCCACGACCGCTGTGGACGCCTCGGTGACCAGCGCGTCGAGCCCTGACCTGCGGGTGGTGCGGACATACAACAGCCTCGACCCGCGGCGGGACTCGCCGTTCGGCATGGGCTGGACGACCAAGTTCGACATGAAGCTGGTCCCGGACAACGACGGTTCGGGCAATGTGGTGGTCGACTACCCGGACGGGCAGGAGGTGCGGTTCGGCAAGAACCCTGACGGGACCTACGTCGCCCCCCGCGGCCGCACCGCGTCGCTCACGGTGAGCGGGTCGACGTGGACGCTGAAGGACAGATCAGGAAGCACGTACACGTTCGTCGGCAACCGGCTGACGAAGATCAGCGACGCGGCGGTCCACTCGCTGGTGCTGAGCTACGACACGAACACCGGCAAGCTGGCCAAGGTTCAGGTGTCCAACAGCCAGACCAACACCGCGGGGCGGGCGCTGTTCTTCACCTGGTCGGGCGCCCATGTCGCCACGGTGAAGACCGATCCGCTGAACGGGTCGGCGCTGACCTGGACCTACACCTACAGCGGCGATCTGCTCACCCAGGTGTGCGCGCCGGATTCGAGCTGCACTTCCTACGGCTACGCGCAGGGGTCGCAGTACCGCGGCGTCGTGCTGGACGACCGGCCAGAATCGTACTGGCGGCTCGGCGAGCCAGCGGGCGCGTCCGGCGCGGGCAGCCAGGTGGCCGTCAACCTGGGCAAGGACAGCGGCACGTACAAGAACCCGGTGACGCTTGAGGCGCCGGGAGCGATCGCCGGCTCGGGGGACGCCGCGGCGACATTCAACGGCAGCAGCTCATACCTGGACCTGCCGAAGGGCACGGTGAAGAAGAGCCGGGACGCCGCGGTCGAGATGTGGGTCAAGGTGAACCCGGCCGGCAGCGGCGGCCCGCTGATCGGCTACCAGGACACGGCGGTCGGCACCGCGTCGACGATCGGCGTACCGCTGCTGTACGCCGGGACGGACGGGCTGCTGCACGGCCAGTTCTGGAACGGCACGATCGCCCCGATGACGGCGAGCGGCAAGCGGGTCAACGATGGCCTGTGGCACCACGTGGTGCTGTCGTCGATGGGCGCCACCCAGACGTTGTATCTGGACGGGGCGCAGGCTGCCACCACGTCCAACTCGGCCACCGTCGACACCTCGGCGTTGACGTTCAACCAGGTGGGCGCCGGCTACGCCACCACCCCCGCGTCCTGGACGGGCTGGGGATCTGCGTCGCAGCGGTTCTTCAACGGCTCGGTCGACGACGTCGCCGTCTACACTCACCCGCTCGGCCCGGCGGCGGTCACGGCGCACTTCAAGGCGGGCACCACCGCCGCCGACCAGCTGACGACGGTGACGCTGCCGTCCGGCCGGATCGCTGCCCAGGCGGCCTACGACACGGGCACCGGCCGGGTGACCGAGTACACCGACGACAACGGCGGTACGTGGCGGATCGGCAACCCGACGGTGTACGGATCGGACACCGACCTGCGCCGCGACGTGGAGTTCCGCGACCCGGCGAACCGGCCGTACCTGCAGGAGTACGACGCGCTCACCGGCCAGATGATCCGGTCGGGCGCGCCGACCGGCCTGGTGATCCGGGACGAGGACAAGACCGACGCGACCCCGAGCCCCACCCCGACGCCCTCGCCCTCGACGGTCTGCACCACCCCTGATCCGGGCGACCCGCAGTTCTGCACGACGATCCCGGGCGAGTCGGGCGGCCCGGTTTTCACGGGTCACAACCTCGACGGGATGGCGATCCGCTCGTACGAGTACGACGACCACGGCTTCCCCAGCAAGATCACCAACGAGAACGGTGACACGGTCGAGCTGACCTACGACGCCCGCGGGAACGTGACATCCCGCAAGACCTGCCGTACCGCCACGGAATGCCACACCGAGTACTTCACCTATCCGGCGGTGACCGACCCGTTCGACCCGCGCGACGACCTGCCCATCGAGTTCCGGGACGGGCGGTCGTCCAGCGCCACAGACAACCGCTTCCGCACCCAGTACACCTACCACTCGACCGGGCAGCTGGCCACGCAGACCAACCCGGACGGCGGCCTGGTCAAGCACGTCTACTCCACCGGTTCCGAGGCTGCGGTCGGCGGGATCGTGCCGTCCGGCCTCGTGCTGAGCACCACCGACCCGCGCGGCGCCGTCACCAAGTACTTCTACTACCACAACGGCGATCTCCAGAAGGCCACCGCACCGTCCGGGCTGGTCACCACGTTCGTCTACGACGCACTGAGCCGGCTCGCCAGCAAGACCGAGACGTCCGACACCTTCCCGTCCGGCCTCACCACCACGTACACGTGGGACGCGCTGTCCCGCCTGACCTCGACCACCGAGCCGGCCACCACGGACGCCGTCACGGGCGCAAGGCACCAACGCAGGACCACCCTCACCTACGACGCCGACGGCAACATCACCTCCACCACGGTCGAGGACTTGCTCGGCGGCGACCCGCCGCGCACCACGACGTACGACTACGACGACCAGGGCCGGGTGGACCGCGTCACCGACGCGGAGGGCAACGAGACGAGCTACGGCTACGACCGGTTCGGCAACGTCACGTCGATGGTGGACGCGAACGGCAACCGGTACGAGTACGGCTACACGGCGCGCAACACGCTGGCCGAGGTCAGGCTGCGGGACTGGTCCGACGACCCGGACGGCGCACCCGACCCGGCGCCGGGCGACGCGCTGGTGCTGCACTCGTACGCCTACGACTTCGCCGGGCGGCTCGCCCGCGACATCGACGCGATGGGCCGGCGGGTCGAGTACGCCTACTACGCCGACGACCTGCTCAAGTCGGTCACGCTGAAGAGCTTCCACAACCCGGACGGTTCGACGCGTGACTTCGTGGTCGAGGCCGACACCTATGACGGCGCCGGCAACCTCACTCATCAGGTCACCGGCAACGGCCAGGCCGTCACCGACTACGCAATCAACCCGGTCGGCGCCGTCGACAGCGTGGTCGCCGACCCGGGTGGGCTGGCCCGGCGCACGGCCTTCACGTACGACTCCGACGGCAACGTCACCAAGGTCAGCACGTCCGGGTCGTACTCGAACGTGCCGTGGATCGTGCCGACCGCGCCCGAGGAGGTGTCCTACGGCTACGACCTCGCCGGAAACCGCACGACCCAGACCCAGACCAACGGGTCGCAGACGCTGACCACGTCCTACACCTACGACCAGCGCGGTCTGACGACGTCGGTCACCGACCCGCGCGGCAACGTCACCGGCGCCGACAAGGCCGCCTTCACGACCACGTACGTCAACGACGAGGCCGGCCGCCGCACCACGACCATCGGGCCGGCCGTCTCCGCCGAGAGCGGCGGCAACCCGGCTCAGCCGGTCAGCCCCACCCAGGCGGTGGGCTACGACACGTTCGGCGACCCGGTCGCGGCCAAGGACGAGCTCGGCAACGTCGCCCGCACCGCGTACGACCGGCTGGGCCGCGCCACCACCGTGACCGCGCCCGCGTACACCCCTCCGGGCGGCGGTGCGGCGCTCACCCCGGTCACCCAGACGCACTACGACGGGCTCGGCAACGTCACCGACTCCGTCGACCCGCGCGGCAACGCCACCCGCTACACCTACGACCGCCTGAACCGGCTGGTCAAGCAGGACGAGCCCGCCGCCACCAACGACGACCGCGCGGTGTGGCGCTACTCCTACACCCGTACCGGCGACCTGCTGTCGGTCACCGACCCGACCGGGGCGCGGACCGAGTCGACCTACGACGACCTCGACCGGCAGGCCACGTCGACCCAGGTGGAACGCGTCCCCGTGGCGGACAACTTCACCACCAGGTACGGCTACGACGACGCTGGCAACGTCACCTCAGCCGTCTCGCCGACGGGCGCGACCACGCTCAACGCCTATGACAAGGTTGGCGAGCTCACGCAGACCACGGACCCCGCCGGGGTGATCACCAAGTACGGGTACGACTTCGCCGGCCGGCGGGTCCGCGTCAGCGACGGTCTCGGGCGTACGTCCCGCAGCGACTTCGACGCGTTCGGCCGCCTCGGCGACGAGTCCAACCTCGCACCCGACAGCACCCCGCTGCGCACCCGGCTGTACGGCTACGACCCGGCGGGGAACCTGACGTCATCGACCGATCCGCTGGACCACGCGACCACGTACGGCTATGACGCGGCGAACCGGCTCGTCCGCCAGGTCGAGCCGGTCACGGACACCGACTCGATCACCACCACCTTCGGGTACGACGCGGCGGGGAACCGCACCCGCTACACGGACGGCCGCGGCAACGCCACCGTCTATACGGTCAACGCGCTCGGCCTGCCCGAATCGACGATCGAACCGTCCACGCCGGCGCACCCCGCG
This sequence comes from Streptosporangiaceae bacterium, assembly GCA_036378315.1. Classification (GTDB taxonomy): domain Bacteria; phylum Actinomycetota; class Actinomycetes; order Streptosporangiales; family Streptosporangiaceae; genus CALAED01. Next base: position 17,656 of record DASUWU010000126.1, read on the forward strand.
CCGTCCGACCGCACCTGGACGGTCGGCTACGACGCGGGCGGCAACCCGGTGCGGATCGCCGCGCCGGGGGGCGTCACCCGCCAGCGCACCTACGACGCCGCCGGCCGGCTCACCAAGGAGACCGGTACGGGCGCCGAGTCGGCCACCACCGACCGGGTCATCGGCTACGACAAGGCGGGCCGGGTCACCAGCGCCGGCGCGCCGGGCGGCGACGACACCTTCGTCTACAACGACCGCGGCGCGTTGGTGTCGGCCACCGGGCCGTCCGGCACCGCGTCGTTCGGCTACGACGGCGACGGCAACGTGACCTCCCGCGCCGACGCCTCCGGCACGGCCCGGTTCGGCTACGTGAACGGCCGTCCGGCTACGATCACGGACGCCGTCACCGGCACCGCCCAGACCGTCGGCTACGACGCCGCCGGCGCCGTGAATACCGTCGACTACGGTGCGGGCCGGGTCCGCACGTTCGGCTACGACGACCTGGGCCGGCTGTCCTCCGACGCGCTGGCGAACAGCGCCGGGCAGACCGTGGCGTCCATCGGCTACGGCTATGACGCGGCCGACCGCCTGACGAGCAAGACCACTTCCGGCACGGCGGGCGCCGCCGACAACACCTACACCTATGACCAGGCGGGACGGCTCACCTCGTGGACGGCGGGCGGCGCGACCACGTCGTACGAATGGGACGCCGCCGGCAACCGCACCCGCAACGGCGCCAAGACCGCCACCTACGACGCTCGCAACCGGCTGCTTTCCGACGGCGACTACACCTACGCCTACACCCCGCGCGGCACTCTCGCCTCCCGCACCAGCTCGGGGCTGACCGAGTCCTTCACGTTCGACGCGTTCGACCGGCTGACCAGCGGCGCCGGCCACACCTACAGCTACGACGGGCTCGACCGCGTCGCCGCCCGCGACGGTACGACGTTCGGCTACGCGGGCCTCGAGCTCGACCCGGTGACCGACGGCACCGCCACCTACGCCCGCGACCAGGACGGCGGCCTGCAGGCCGTCTCCCAGGGCGCGGCGAAGCAACTCGCGCTGACCGACCGGCACGGCGACCTGGTCGGCGGCATGAACCCGGCCGATACCGCCCTGTCCGCGCTCGCCGGTTCCACCGCCTACGGCCCCTTCGGCACTGTGACCGCCACCGGCGGCACCCGGATCGGCAACGTCGGCTATCAGGGTGACTGGACCGACCCAGCGACCGGCCAGGTCGACATGGCCGCCCGCTGGTACAACCCGGGGACCGGCACCTTCACCAGCCGCGACGACCAGACCCTCGACCCCGACCCGTCCGTCCAGGCCAATCGCTACACCTACGCCGACGCCGACCCCCTCGACAATGTGGACCCCACCGGCCACGCCCCCTGCAACGGCAGGGACCTCAGCGTCCTGACCATCGGCGGCGCCGGCTGCCTCCCCCCGGACAACACGGTCGGCGGATCGTTCATCATTACCAACCCGCCCCACCACTCCGGCGGATCTAGCGGCGCCGGCGGCGGCCGATCCAGCGCAGCCTCAGCGGCCGCGGCCGCGGCCGCCGCGCGGGCAGCCGCCCTGGCCAGAGCACGCGCCGCGACCGAGGCGGCCCGCCAGCGGGCGGCGTGGGCCGCCAAACACCACCCGCTGCCTGTCCCAAGAGCGGCTCTTAGACCCGTCTACAACGGCCATCGGACGCCCCCCGTCTCGTCCAGCCCTCAAGTCCCCGCCCGGGTGGTCGGCCCATTCCGTGACGTTGTCGCCGACCACAACAAAGCCGTCCAAGCCATCTACGACAAGGCCATAACCGACGCCGGGCCCGTCGTCCATGACGTCTCCACCGCAGTCCGAGCCATCCCCGAATCGTCGCCAGGCGGTCTTCCCGACGAGGGTTCGGCCCAGAGCACCGTCCAGGGCTGTCTCCTCGGCATCTGCGCTCCCGATCAAGACAGCCCAGGTATACCGGTCTTTCCCATCCCCAACCCATTCGCACCGCTTCAACACGTCCTGGAAGACGCCGGGAACGCGATCGGGGGAGGAATCAAAGACCTTTGGAACAACTGGACCTGGCCCACACTAGTGATCCTCCAGGCGCTTGGGAAAGCGCTAGGCCACGCGATAGCCAATGCGGTATCAGGGGGCAAGGACAGGCGATACTACCCGGCTCCGGATGCGCTACCGGCATACCCAGAAGCAAAGCGGGCGAGAAGCAAGACTCCCGTTAAGGGCGGCGGTGGTCTGCGTAGACGCTGGAAGGACAATAAGGGTAAGATCTATGAATGGGACTACGAAAGGGGGAAGGTGGAGATTTATAGTAAACGTGGTGTGCACGAGGGCGAATATGATCCTAGTACTGGTGAGCAGACGAAACCCGCGGATCCCGGGCGACGAGTGGAGCCCTGAGCTGCGTGGGTCCTGCATCGAGTTGTGATCGTCTTGTAGCTCTGGTGTAATGCGGGGCGTAATGTCGATATAATTGTGAAGGCTATTTACTATGTCAAATAGCGCCGGACCTGGTGGGCCGTACCGCCGTGAATTGACGGCTTTTAGGCGAGATGGTGAAACGCTTGTCTATCGCATATCTTTTCCCGAAGAGCTCATCTCCTCGCTTCGTCCGCTCTTTGACACTGGGAACGAGAGATACGATCCGGACATGATCTATGTCTATCCGGTCAAGCCGGAGATTCGGGAGAGGGTGGCTGAGATCCTAGGCCACGAACTCGATCCAGAACTCGATTACTTCATAGAGACTTCCGTGCCGGATAATTCTTAGATAGAGAACGAGGCAGCCGCCGACGTCAACATTTCTTGACGACTTTCCGGAAACCTTTGAGCTCCTGGATGATCTAGGCGTACTGTGCCATCCCGAAAGCAGTATAGGTATAATTCTAAAGACTGGCGACGAAGCGTCGGCGCTAGCAACACTTAACGCCGCATTCGAGGCACTGTTCTCCCTTTACGGTACTGATCTTTCGGATTCCGAATACCTGGCAGTCCCTGAATGGAACAATGTCGTCTCCGCCGCTAAGGCTGCGCATCAGATGATTATCGCTAGAGGATCATAGGCGCGCGGTGCAGCGTCGGTTGGGCGCGCCACCTGCTGGGTTGTTTCGCTTTGATTGGTTCGCGCCCGCATCGAGCACGCCTTCGCGCACATGAAGTGGTGGAACATCCTGCGCAACTGCCGCCGCAAACGCGGCGGCGTCCACCACGCCACCCTCGGCGTCGCCCAGATGCGCAACCTGGCCATGGCCGGCTGACCGGGCCCGCGCCCCGAAGGGATCCGTCAGCACCGCCCGCACTTCTCGATCACCATTACGGGACAACCTTTAGCCCTTCCGATGCGCTGTGGGGTATTGGGTCTCGCTGCCAGTGATGAGCGCGCGAAGCGCCCTTCTGAGTGGCGCGGCAAAAACCTTCTTGGCTGTCTACTGATGGATGTGCGAGACGTAGTCGTCCGAACGAGCGGCAACTCGGGGGGACGATTCACAAACGGCTGATGGTTTCCGGTGCTAGTTGGTGCCCGCGGAGGTCGCGAGGTCGCTGACGATGGTTTCGGTGGAGAAAGTCTCGATGCGCTCGTCCAGTTCGGTGGCCTGCTGCTGGCCTCGATAGCGCGGCGCGGCCAACTCCGTCCGGACACGCTCCAGGCGCCGCAGTAGTGAGTCGCCACGCCTTTCCGGGGAAACTGTCAGCGCCAATTCGAGCACCGCTGTCGCCGCGTCGAGTTGTCCGTCCCTGAGTAGGGCGGTGGCCAGGTCGGCGCGGCTGCCAGACACGTAACCGTGGTAGTGGTACTCGTCCGGTCCAGGGCCGGCGTCGTACAGGCCGACAGCCTGCTCAAATTCGGGGATCGCTTCTCGGGTACCTTCGGGGATCTCGATGAAAAGGGTGCCGGCTTTGAAATGTTGAGTCGCCCGCGACAGGCCGAACGTACCCCCGATTTCGATGAGGTCGTCGTGGTGGTCGCGTGCGCGGGCTTCATGGGCGGCAGTGATCGCCTGGCGGGCGGTGTCGGCGTCGCCGATGCGTGCGGCGGCCTGACCGTACCTCAGGTGGAGCATGGCCGCGGTCTCGCCGTCGGAGAGGTAGTCCAGGCCGCTACGCGCGAGATCCCGGCTGAGCCGCGGGCGCTGCCAGTAGACGATGGCGGCCAGTTCCAGCCGCAACTGCGCCAGCAGCGGGCGGTGATCGATCGCGATCGCGTACGCCCAGCCTGCGCGGACCAGTTCCTCGGCGGCCTGCCGGTTTCCGCGGTAGCCGCGGACATCGGGGGAGAGCGCCGCCGGGGCGGGCGTAAGGGGGGCTCGCGCCGAGGCGGGACTCCCACAAGCTGGATCAATATCTATCGAACCCGTACTGGTTTTGCACATGGATCGCAAGTAACCCACCGTGATGAGTAATGAAGAAAGTCTCAAGCGTGCTGAGTCGGCCTCGTACCAGACGAGCACCCCACCGTCCTTCGTGCGCAGCGCGGGCGGGTCCGTTGAAGCCGCAGCGGAATCGGGCATTGTATTTACGCCCAAGGGCTTGCCATTTCGAGATGCGCCATGCCCAGACCGACACCGTGTCGAATATTTGGCGGGCGGGGAAGGCGTCGACGATGCCGGTCAGCAGCCGCGGACGGGCGTCGCGGGCGAGGTGCGTAGGATCGCCGCCATGGCGTTGCGCCCTGTTCAGGTGAATATCAAGGCCGTTGATGCCTCGGCGGTGGGCGGGTTCTGGGCGGCGGCGCTCGGCTGGAGTGTCTACCGCCAGGGAGCC
>DASUWU010000127.1:0-46897 GCA_036378315.1 Streptosporangiaceae bacterium
GGTGCCGACCGACGCCGCGGTCGTCGCGGCCGAACGGCGGACGCCGAGCCAGCGGAAGAACATGGTGAAGCCGAGCGCCGCCACGATGGCGAGGATGGCGAACGACGGCCAGGTGAGGGACTCGGTGTCGGTCGCGACGTACACCACCCACAGCACGAGCCCGGCCGCGGCCAGCAGGAAGTGACCGAAGATCAGCCCGGAGCGGAACGACGTCGTGCCGGACTCCTGCTGCCGCAACCCGCCGCGCCTGAGCCACAGGCTCAGCAGGGTGAAGCCGCCGCCGGCGGTGATGATCCACGCGATCAATGCTGCGATGCCCATGTGGACTCCCTACCTTCTACCCGATCTTCTTACCCGGAGTGCCGACCTACTTACCCTGAGCGTTGTCCCGTTCTCTTCCTTCCGGCGTCCGGCCCCGACCCGCCGGTGACGAAGCCGCTCGCCTGGGTGTCCTCGTCCGCCACCCGCACCCCGTACCTGTACGCCAGCTCGCCGCCGAGGAAGCCGGAGATCCCGAGGACGGCGAAGGTCACGGCCGAGGCGACGATGTAGCCGGTGGCGACGCCGTGCGTGGTGCCGGGCGGCGGCGACGGTCGCATCAGGAAGTTCGCCGCGTACGCGACGACGACGGCGATGTTGAGCGTCATGTGGAGGAGCGCGACCCGGTGCGCGCGGGTGCCGGCCGGAATCGCGAACAGGTCGAGGAAGCCGACCATCGCGGCGGCGAGCGCGGTGAGCACGCCCAGCGCGATGAGCCACCGCGAGCCCTGGACGAGGAACCCGGGATCGTGCACCACGCGCGAGGCCACGTCGAAGACGAGGCTGCCCGCCCACGCCCCGATCGGCAGCGCGACCATCGCGGGATGCAGCGGATGCCCGTACGGCCCGGCCAATCCCATCACCGGTCGCTTGGCCGGCCCGGTTTCGGACATGCTTTACCCCAGTCTTTTCACGAGCTGTCATTGGTTTTATTTAGCATGCCCGCCACCGGCCGGATTTTCAACAACCCTCGCTGGTATTAATCTTGATACGTGAACATCCCTTGGGGGCAACTCGAGCTGCTCGCCGACCCGACGCGGCGGGCGCTCTACGAACACGTCCGCCGAGCCGGCGACCGGGGGTCCGGCCGCGAGCAGGCGGCCGACGCGGTCGGGATCTCCCGCGGTCTCGCCGCCTTCCACCTCGACAAGCTCGTCGCCGCCGGGCTGCTGTCCGCGGCCTACGAGGCGCCGGCGCCACGCGGCAGGGGGCGGGCGCCGAAGATCTATCGAGCCGCGGACCGCGAGATCGACTTCAGCCTGCCCCACCGGCGCTACGACCTCATGGGCGAGATCCTCGCCGACGGGATCGACGCGGCGCCCGCCGACGCCCGCGACGCCGCGCTGCGGGCGGCCTTCCGGCGCGGCCATGCCGAGGGGGACGCCGCACGGCGGGCGGGCGGGCGGCTGGAACGGCTGCTCGACCGGCTGGGCTTCGAGCCCGAGCAGGGCGGTCGGCCCGGCGCCACGGGCATCGGCGTCAGGCTGCGCAACTGTCCCTTCCAGCGGCTGGCCGCCCGCCACACCGAGCTGGTCTGCGGCATCAACCAGGCCTTCCTCGCGGGCATCCTGCAGGGTCTCGGCGTGAGCTCGCTCAGCGCGACGCTCGCCCCCACCGCGGGCTTGTGCTGCGTCCGGCTCGCACCTCAGCGCACGTAGACGACGAAGCGGGTGGACGCGGCGGCGCCGCGGTAGGCGACGGTGGCGGTGATCGTGGCCACGCCGGCATCGCCGGTGCGCAGGACGCCACGGCGGCCGGCGGACACGACGTCCGGCCGGTTGCTGCGGTAGCGGACGGTCAAGCCGGGCGGCAGCGGGCGACCGGCGCCCTTGGTGATGTACCCGTACAGGGTGTCGTCGGTCATCGCCACGGTGAGCTGCGGGTCGACGACCGTGCCGGCAGGGAAGAAGACACGGTCGGCGATGCCCAGCGCGGCGTCGCCGGCCGCCACCGGCTTGGCGGTCACCACGGACGGCGCCGGCCGCAGCGTGCCGGCCACGCTGACCGTCGTCTGCCGCCGCACGTCGGCGCTCGACGCGGCGAGCTGGATGCCGTACGTCCCCTGGTCGACCCGGAACCGGCCCCGGTCCTGGTCGAAGAAGGCCAGGTCGGGAACGTGCACGGAGAAGCCGACCCGCTTGGTCCTGTGCGGCGCGACGGAGACCTTCTGGAAACCGCGCAGCCGCTTGACCGGGCGTTCCAGCGCGGCCGGCGCGTCCGGCGTGGTGACGTACAGCTGGACGACCGTGTCGCCGGCCACCTGGCCGGTGTTGGTGACGTTCGCGGTCACGTGCACGGTGCCGTTCGCGTCCACGTGCCGCCGGTCCACCTCGAGATCGGAGTACCTGAACGTCGTGTAGCTGAGGCCGTACCCGAACGGGTAGGAGACCTCGCCCTTGAAGTACATGTACGTACGCCCGAGGCTCGTCGCCGACGGGCGGATGCCGTAGTCGCCGGCGGGCGGGAGCTGGGCGGCGTCCGCGTACCAGGTGAACGGCAGGTGCCCGCTCGGGTTCGCCGCGCCGAGCAGCACGTCGGCGAGCGACTCGCCCTTGCGCTGGCCGTTGTAGGAGCTCCACAGCAGGGCGGCGACGTGCGGCTCGAACGGCGTGACGTCGACCTGCCCGACGGTCTCCAGGTAGACGGCGGTGTTCGGGTTCCTGGCCGCCACCTGGTTGATCATGTCGGTCTGGGCCCCGGGCAGCGCCAGGGTCGTCCGGTCGACGTCCTCGCGGGCCGTGGTGCCGTCGGTGCCGGCGTAGACGATGACGGCGTCGTAGCCGGCGGCCGCGTCCACCGAGGCCTGGTCGACCGTGCCCAGCCCCTGGCCGGTCACGCCGGGCAGGAAGTCGACGGTGGCGTCGGGGTTGATCGCCTGCACCGCGGCCTTGATGCCCTGGTAGCCGTTGACCTCCTTCGCCACGCCGGCGGGGCCCTGCCTGCTGGAGTAGCCGCCGAGGAACATCCTCGCCGGGTTGGCGTACGCCCCGACGACGGCGACCTTGTACGGCCCGGACGCCGGCACGCGCAGCGGCAGCAGCCGGCCGGCGATGCCGTCCTTCCTCGTCGTGGCGGCGTTCTTCAACAGCACGATGCTCTGGTCGCCGGCCTGGCGGGCCATGGCCAGCCGCTGCGGGGTCTCGGTGACCGCGTTGTTGGCGTCGGAGTTCGTCCACGTGCCAGGGGCCAGCCGGGCCCTGGCCTGCGCCACCCACGGCACCTGGCTCTCGCTGTCGAACTCGCCCAGGCTGATCCGCGCGGAGAACAGCCGGACCAGCGAGACGTCCATGTCGTTCTCGTTGTAGGTGTCGGTTTGCGTGGCGATGCCCTGGGTCACCGCGGTGGGCAGCGTGTTGCCGTAGTTGAACGCGTCGTGGAAACCCTGCTGGCAGTCGAGGTCCTCGCCGGCCGCGTTGGCGAACGCGTGCCGCTCGATGTTGTCGAGCGGGTGGGGGTAGCCCGGCGGCTGCCAGTGGTGGCCGGCTTGGATCTCGAAGATCGCGTCGCAGTCCGAGGTGAAGAAACCGCCGAAACCGAACGTCTCGCGGGCCAGCGTGTCGATGAGATGGACATCGGCCGGGGCGGGCACGCCGTTGACCCTGTTGTACGAGCTCATGATCGAGGCGGGGGCGGCCTGGCGGACGATGTCCCTGAACTGGGCGGTGTAGTACTCGCGCAGCGTCCGCTCGTCCATGTCGGCCGAACCCGTGCGCCGGTTGAACTCGCTGTTGTTCGCGGCGTAGTGCTTGAGCGTCGTGTCGACCTTGCGGTAGCCGCCGGACCCGGGCAGCGGGCGCCCGTGCTCGTCGTGACCCTCCATGCCGTTCACGAACTGCGCGGCGATCGTCGCGGTGAGCAGCGGGTCCTCGCTGAAGGTCTCGTCGCCCCTGCCCCAGCGGGGGTCGCGGGCCAGGTTGACCGTCGGCGAGTAGAAGTTGAGGTCGAGGCGGTTGTCCCGGACGACCTCGCGCGCCTCGTCGGAGATCATGCTCGCATCGCGGTACATGAGGTCCGGGTTCCAGGTGGACCCCATGGACAGGTCCACAGGGTAGGACGTCGTGTTGGTGAGGATGGGCGGGTTGGAGCTGTTGAGGGTGCTCTCCGCGAGCACGCCGTGCGCCGCCTCGTTCCACCAGCCGTACGCCGCGACCCCCAGCCGTGGGATCGCCGCCGACTGGCTGCTGTTCATCTCGGCCGCCTTCTCCTGAAGCGTCATCCGCCCGACCAGGTCGGCGGCGCGCTCATCGGCCGAGTACGACCGGTCGAGGTAGATGGGCGTGCCTGCGTCTCGGCCGCCCGTACGGGCGTAGGAGGTGGCGGCGGTGGCGAGGGGAACGACCAACGCGATGGTCGAGAGGACGGCGAGCGGGGTGCGCCGGGACATGCGTCTCCCTTCGAGCGCGTGGGAGCGCTGTGAACGTACGGCGGTCCCCGGCGCCCGTCAAGAGGCGTCAAGAGGGCCGGTCGGCGGTCAGGTAGCGCTGCACGGTGGGGGCGATCCAGGCGACGACGTCGGCGCGGGCCATGGTGACGAGGGGCGGCAGCTTCAGGACGTACCTGCACAGCGCCATGCCGAGCAGCTGCGCGGCCATCAGCCCGGCCCGCGCCCGCGCCTGCGCGGGATCGGCGCCAAGCGCGGCCACCGCGGGGGCGACCTGGTCGGCGAAGAGCGTCCGCATGCGGTCGGCGGCGGCCTGGTTGGTGACGGCGGCGCGCAGCAGCGCCATCAGCGTCTCGTCCTCCTCCCACCGGGTGAGGAAGTGCTCGACGACGCGGATGCCGACCTCGGTACGGGGCATGGCCGTCATGTCGGGAAGCCGCAGGTCGAACTCGGCGGCCGCGGCGAACAACCGCTCCTTGCTGACGTAGTAGCGCATCACCATGGCCGGGTCGATGCCGGCGTCCGCGGCGATCGCCCGTATGGTCGCGCGTTCGTACCCGTCGGCGGCGAATCGTTCCCTGGCGGCGGCGAGGATGGCCGATCGGGTGGCATCGGAGCGGCGCGGGCGCGGTTCGGTCGCGGTCATGTCAACAACTGTAGGCCAACGCTCGTTGACTAGCACGCCGGAGGGCGCCTACTCTTGTCAACAAGTGTTGGCCAACGACTGTTGACCACGCATCACGAGGAGGCGATCATGTCGTCCAGTCCGTCCCCAACGTCCCGTACCGCCGAGGTGCTGGTCGTCGGCGCCGGGCCCACCGGGCTGCTGCTTGCCGGCGACCTCGCCCGCGCCGGCGTCGCCGTCACCGTGCTCGAACGCCGCGCCGGCACGTCCAACCTGACCCGCGCCTTCGCCGTCCACGCGCGCACCCTCGAGGAGCTCGACGCGCGCGGGGTCGCCGACGAGCTGTTGCGGACCGGGCGGCGGGTGTCCTCGCTGCAGGCGTTCGGCCGGCTCAGGATCGACCTGTCCCGGCTGCCGAGCCGGTTCCCTTACGTGCTGGTCACACCCCAGTACGAGACCGAGCGGGTGCTCGAGCGGCGCGCCAAGGAGCTGGGCGCGCGGATCGTCCATGGCGCGGAGCTCACCTCGCTGCGGCAGGACGGCGACGGGGTGACGGCCGCCGTCCGGGTGGCGGACACCGGCTCGGCCGGCGGGGAAGGGCAGCCGGCCGAGGACGTCTGGCGCGCGTCGTACCTGGTCGGCACCGATGGCGTGCGCAGCGCGGTGCGGCACGCGATCGGGCTGCCCTTCCCAGGCCACTCGGCCGTCACGTCCGTGATGCTCGCGGACGTACGGCTCGACCGGCCGCCCACCGAGGTACTGTCGGCCGGCAGCGCGCGCGCCGGCTTCGCCTTCATGGCGCCGTTCGGCGACGGCTGGTACCGGGTCATCGCGTGGCACCGCCACCACCCGTTGCCCGACGACGCACCCGTTGATCTGGAGGAGATGCGGCAGGTCATGCGCGCGGCGCTGGGCGGCGACTTCGGCATGCGGGACGCCCGGTGGACGTCCAGGTTCCACAGCGACGAGCGGCAGGCTCCGCACTACCGCGTCGGGCGGGTCTTCCTGGCCGGTGACGCGGCGCACGTGCACTCCCCGGCCGGCGGCCAGGGCATGAACACAGGACTGCAGGACGCGGCCAACCTCGGCTGGAAGCTGGCGGCCGTGCTGCGCGGGCGCGCTCCTGAGGGCCTGCTCGACAGCTACGAGGCGGAGCGGTTTCCGGTCGGCCGCATGGTGCTGCGGGGCAGCGGCGCGCTGCTGCGGCTGGCGCTGCTCGGGTCGGCACCTGCGCGCGCCGTCCGGGACGCGGTGGCGCGGGCCGCCGTCAGGATCCCGCTGGCGGAGGAGCGCTTCGCCGGCGCGCTGTCCGGCGTCGCGATCGCCTATCGCGCGCCGCGCGGAGCACACCGGCTGGCCGGCCGGCGGGCACCGGACGTGCCGCTCGCCGGCGACGGCCCGGCCCGGCTCTACGAGGCGCTGCGCGGCGGGCGGTTCGTGCTGGTCGCCGGCGCGGGCGCGGCGGACGCCGCCGGCCCCTGGGCGCCCGACGGCTGGGACGGCGAGGTCGACGTCGTGACCGCGGCGGGGGCGGCGCCGACCATGCTGGTCAGGCCGGACGGTTACGTGGCGTGGGCCACCGACGCGGCCGACCCGGCGGCGCGGCTCGCCGCCGCGTCGGCGGGCGGTCGGGCGCTGCCGGCCGCGCTGATGGCCGGCGAGGTCAACTAGGGCCCCTGTCAAGGGCCGGAGACGTCATTCGCCCTCGCGCGCCGGGGCGGCCGGTTCGGTCGCGACGGCCGTCGCCGGCCCGGCGGCGACGGCCAGGTAGAGCAGGACCATGCCGACGATCTGCGCCAGGTGGTACACCGAGGTCGGGTCGAGGCCCACGTGGTCGGTGACGCCCGGGCTGAGCGCCTGTGCCGCGGCGGCCATGCCGCTGGCCACGATGGCGATGAGCACCGGCCGCGCCAGCGGATGCCCGCGGATGGCCGCCCACCCCCACAGGATGAGCACGCTGAGCATCGTGAGGCTCTCGCACGACAGGATGGCCGCGATGCCGGCGTGGCCGGTCGCCGCCATGAGCACGTACGCGAAGATCCCGACGGAGCGGAGCAGCCAGAACACCCGGGCCCGCCCCGGCCCGAGCACTTCTTCGACCGTGCTCGCCAGCAGGTAGGACACGGCGACGACGACGAGGACGCTGATCATGGCCCAGCTCAGCTCTCCCCAGCGCGGCCACCGCATGATCAGTCCGTGGTGCACGGCACCGCCGAGCGCGGCGATCCCGGCCCACCAGAACGCCGCCCGCCAGTAGCCGTGCGACGCCGGTGCCCGGCGCAGCCGCAGCGCGAGCGACACCACCACGACCCCCAGCAGGAGGTCGGTCAACGATTCAGCCGGTTGGGCGAGCACAACTCGCACGGTACCTGGCGGCGGCCCATGCCAGGGCCACGCGCGACGATCTCCGGCGTCCCTCCGGCCAGGGCGTGCGCTAAGGCTGGACGCCTTGGCCGGGTTCGGGAAGCTCGGCGGTGTCACCGTCCGACGGGGCGTCGGCGGATGTGACGGTTTCCACCGGATCGGCCGGATCTGCCGGGTCGGGGATGACCGGGAGCTTGGCGGTGAGCTGGCTCTGCTTGGCGATCACTCCGCTGGCGAGCGTCAGCTTCTCCCTGCGCAGGGCACCGTTCTGGCGGAGCAGGTCGTCGATGTCGGAGCGGAGCCCGGCCTCCCGCGCGGCCATCCGCTGGTGCACGGCGATGCCGCCGACGGCGGCGCCCAGCACGAAGGCGGACAGCAGCGGGATCCACCACACCGATATAGAGATGATCAGCGCGGCGACGACGGCCGCGACGATGCGGACGTTGCCTCCCATCCAGTCGAGGGCGGCGTTGACGCGCTTGGGAATCTTCAATCCGTTCTCTCCTCGTCGACTCGTCGTGGATCATCTCGACGACGCATCAACTCGTCGGGAGCGGCCACCTGTTCCGGACCCCGGTGACGATAGCGTCACGAGGCTCCCCTACAGCATTACCATCTCCGCAGCATCGAAGATCCTGCTGTGGTGAGCACCGGAACGGCCGAGATGGACGATCACGACCTTCAGGAGCGGGCGGTGGACCTCGAGCGCGGCGGGGACGTGCCCGCCGAGCTGCGCCGACTGTTCCCCGACGGCGGCGCAGGGCGCACCCTCTCGGTCGCGCTGCCCCCCGGCTACGTCGTCTGGCCCGACCCGGGCTACCGGCAGCATGTGCCGCCCAGGCGGCCCGCGTTCTGGGTCAGTGACGAGCCCGTGAAGCCCGGCCTGTGGGCCGATGTGCGGAGCGAGCACGGCCGGTCCGGGCTGTGGCCGGTGCTGCTCGACGACTCCACCCAGCCATGGTCGGCAGGGCAGATCGCCCCCGAGCCGGTCACCGACATCGACGGCTATGACGCCGCCGCGTTCATGGCCGAGGTCTGGGCCGAGCGCGTGGCGGCCGGCGACGACCTCGACGACCTCGACGACCTCGAACCGTTCGGCGCTGCCTGCCCGGGCCTGGCCCCGCCGGGCGAGCCGGCGGGCGACCCCGACGACGTCGCCGAACGGCACGTGCGCGGCCTCGGTGATCGCGGCACCCCGCTCGGACTGGCGGTGGCTGGCCGCGGCGCCGACGTGCTCACGGTCATGGGCTGGCAGGGAGCCATCAACCACAACCAGTGGATCGCGCCGCTGTCGGCCGTGCTGCGCGGCTGGGAGGACCGCTTCGGCGCGCGCGTGATCGGAGTGGGCTTCGACACGCTGGAGCTGAGCGTCGCCGCGCCGCCGACCACGGCGCGGCACGCCCTGCACGTCGCCGCCGAGCACTGGGCCTTCTGCCCCGACAACATCATCCAGGGCCCGGGCACGCTGATCGACTACGCGGCCCACATTCGCGGCAGGACCTCCTGGTCGTTTTGGTGGGACTGATCCACCATCTGCCCGGCAGCCGGACTTCCAATCCCGCACCTCAGCAACTCCGGCGATCCGCGTCGATGCGGACCGGCGGGGTGTCGGGTTGCCAGCCGGCCACCGACGACAGGCCCTGGTTCACGACGCCGGCGGCCCACTCGGCGCGGGTGCCGTCGAAGGCGGGGTGCGGAAGGAGCTCGAGGTGGCCGACCCCGGCGGGCAGGCCGGGGCGGCTCACCTCGGCGAGCCTGAGCGGGACCGGGGCGCCGAACAGCGGGCGCGCGGCCCAGTAGCCCCACATGTCCGCCGGCTCGACGACGACCGTCTCGTCCAGCCGCAGCTCGCGCGCGTCGGGGGCACCCCACAGCCGGGCGAGCAGGCGCACGGCGAGGCCGCGCATCACGTTGGTCGCCGCCAGGTCGTACGCGCACGGAACCTGGTCGACGACCAGCTCGGGCAGCCCGAACCTGCGCAGGCCGCGGGTGAACAGGCACAGGCAGGCGCACTCCGTCGGGCGCTCGGCGTCCGCCCCGGCGTCGGCGTTGATCAGGCAGTCGATGCCCAACCAGCGGTCGGCGGGGCAGAACCAGTCGCGTTCACCGTCGGTGCGCCGGTCGCGGGGAACCAGTTGGGCGGTGCACAGGTCGGCCAGCAGGCCTCCCGTGGCCTCGGCCAGCTCCCTGGCCACGGCCCGCACCGCCTGGACGAGCCGCGGCCGCTGCCCGCGGGGCGTCTCGCTCTCGATGACCAAGTGCCCGCCGGCCGTCTCGAGGCGCTCCCGGTCGGCGCCGGCCGCGGCGACCGTCTCCAGTTCGCGCCGCCAGACCGAGTCGGCGGCCGCCACCGCGCGGATGCGCAGTAAGGGCGTGTCGAGCCGGTCGATGACCTCTTCGCCCGGCGGGCCGCTGGTCTGCGCCCTGGCCATGGCGTACGGATCTTTCGGCACCTCCTCCGCCGCCACGACGTACCGCGTCAGCACGAGCTCGGGCACCGGAACACAGATGGGCATGACCGCCTCCACAGCGTCGCCTCCAGCCCCGCCCGGGATCGGCCGGGGATGAGGGAAGGCTCACCCGCCGCGCGGGGCACGCCAACCAGAACGACGTTCTGTGGACAGAGGGGACGCGCCGCGGCCGTCAGATGCCGAGGAGGGCGCGGACCTGCTCCGGTGAGGTGAAGACCTCGGCGGTCATCCCGGCCTCCCGCGCGGCGAGCACGTTGCGTTCGGTGTCGTCGAAGAAGAACACGTCGCGCGGGTCGGCTCCGAGCTGCTCCGCGCAGATCCGGTAGGCGCGCGGGTCGGGCTTGGCGACCCCGATCCGGCAGGAGTACGTCCGGGCGGTGAAGAGCCGCAGCCAGTGGCCGTGGCGCTTTTCGAACACCGGCACCAGCTCCGCGATGATGTTGGAGAGCAGCCCGAGCTGGCGGCCCTGACCGGCCAGCTCGGCGACGAGCTCGACCATCCGGTCGTCGGCCTCGCTCCAGCTCGCCAGGTCTGCCTCGACCAGCGCCGCGATGGTGTCGGGGGCGAACCGCACATCAAGCCGCCGCGCCACGCCCGCCCAGTACTCGGCGCTCGACTGTCCGGCGTCGTAGGCCTGGCGGTCGGCCCAGTACGCCTCCCAGAACGGCGGCCCTGAGACGCCGGCGAGGGCTTCGATGCGTCGCTTGGCCTCGTCGGTCTGGGTAAGCGCGATCACTCCGAACAGATCGAAGACGATGGTGTGGGGCATGCACCGACCCTACGTGGCGCGCGGACGGCGAACTGCGCCAACGCGGTTCCGCGCCGCGAGCCGAAGACGCCTTTACCGTTCGCTGAGCGGGCCGCTAAAAGATCTACCTTTGACATGGCGTCTTTGCCCGTATTCGTGTGATTAACTCCTACTGCCGATCGTTCGGCCAAGGCAAACCCCAAAGCTCCATAAAGCCGGCTTACGCCGAGCCGTCGCCCCCGCCTACCTGGGTAGACAGCTGGCCTCGTCATGTGATCCGCGCCATATTCCAGGCGCCCGTGATCGCATCGTGATTGGCGAGGAGATCCCCTGAAACCGGGCCGCCCGGCCCCCATCCGAGGCTGCCCGAATTCAGCCTGTCCATTGGCGAGCGCGGTGTCCCCAGTCCCCCACCGAGAGGAACTCATGCACAGGCGCGCGACGACCGCGATCCTCATGACCGCGACCGGTACCGCACTGGCCGGAGCCCTGGTCACGACGGCGGTCCTCATCGAGGACGGTTCGGGCGCGGGCAATGCCGCCGCCCTTTCTGTGGCGGCCGCGAGCCCGCACCTGTCGCCACAGCGGGCCGACCGCTCCGCCAGGACGAGGGACAAGAAGGACACGAGGGTCGTCGCCGAGGCCTCGAAGAAGAAGGAGAGCCGGCAACCCGCCAAGAGGCCCGCCAAGAGGAAGGCCGAGAAGAAGGCCAAGAGCCTCCCCGGCGGCGTGTCGACAGCCACGTCGTTCTGGGACCCGCAGACCGCGTCGGGCAAGCCGATGTCCTACCACACCGTGGCCAGCCCGTACTGGCCGCTCGGCACCGAGGTGAAGGTGACCTACCACGGCAGGAGCGCCACGGGCGTGGTGGAGGACTTCGGGCCGGCCGAGTGGGCGGTCGCGCAGCACGACCCGCCGGCGATCATCGACCTGTCCGAGAAGATGATGGCCGACCTGACCGGGTCCCGGGAGAACTCCGTGCCGGTCAGGTTCCAGGTCCTCAAGTTCGGCCACGGCCCCCGGTACGTCAGCTCCGGCACCGGTTACGACCTCGCCTGGGGCAAGTGACCCCTGGACCTCCACGGCGGCTCCGCCGCAACCCCCCGGTGAGACCCCCTCCCCTTTGTACAGGGGAGGGGGTTTCATCCTTTTCACCATAGTTTTGGCCGTTCCCGGCCGCGGTGAAGATCTTCCGCTGCCGGCCGCCGCGCCCATATGCTCTCCCGGTTCATCCAGCCCTCACCCCCCGGAGGTCCTGGCATGTGGCGGCAGCGACGGCGCCTTCTGCTCTCACTCGGATCCCTCGGCTCGGCCCTGACGATGGTCATCGCCGGTATGACGCCCGCGGGCGCCGCGCCGTCGCCGTCGGGCCCGTATCCGACCCCGCCGACCGTCAGGCGGCAGCTCGACACGATGGCCGGCCACCTGCTGCAGGGCCGGGCGGGCCAGGCGGATCAGGGGCAGTTCCGTACCCGGGCCGAAAGTGGCGGTGAGCGCGAAAGCGAGTCGGGCGGCGAGGTGGCCGAGGCCGCCGCGCAGTGGTCGGAGGCGCGCAACTCCCCCGCGGCGGTCGCTCCCGGCGCGGCGCTCGCCGCCGCCGACGCCGCCACCGCCGCGCTGCCCGTCAGCGGCGGGCGCTGGGCGCAGGTGACGACAGGTCCGTACGACAACGACGCCCCCGGGTTCGCCGATCCGGTGTGGTCGAACTTCGGCGCCGGCTGGGGCCTGGTCTCCGGGCGGACCACGGCGCTGGCCACCGACGGCGGCTGGCTGTACGCGGGCATGGCCGACGGCGGGGTATGGGTGTCGGCCGACCGCGGCGCGCACTGGCGGCCGGCCTTCCAGGACAAGGTCACCGCGTCGATCGGCGCGCTGTGGGTGAACCCGGCCGACCATTCGCTCTGGGTCGGCACCGGCGAGGCCAACACCAGCTCCGACTCCTACGCCGGGCAGGGCGTCTGGCGGTCCACCGACCATGGCCGCACGTTCGGCCGGGTCGGCGGCACGGAGCTGACCAACGCTCTGATCTTCAACCTCCGCGCGAGCGCGACGTATCTCTACGCGGCGACCAGCCGTGGCCTGTGGCGGCGGGCGCTGTCGGCTGGGCAGACCACCCCGTGGACCCTCGTGCTCAAGCCCGACCCCAACCCCGACGGCTCCCCCTACCGCACGTCCATGATCACTGATGTGGCGGTCAGGCCGGGCAGCCCGTCCACCGTGCTCGCCGTGCTCGGCTGGCGCGAGGGCACGCCGTTCAACGGGTTCTACCTCTCGACGTCCGCCGGCGCGCCCGGCAGCTTCAGCCGGATCGCCCCCGCGGGGCTCGACAACAGCGACATCGGGCGCACCTCGCTGGCCTACAGCCCGCGCGGCGACAAGCTGTACGCGGTGATCCAGTCGCCGGACTTCCTGCTGAACGGTCCGCCGGCGCCCGCCCAGGTGACGATCCTCAAGGGCGTGTACGTGTCGGCGAACGGCGACCCGAACGGCCCGTGGACGCTCATCGCGGACGCCGCCAAGCTCGCCGCCGCCGGCTCGGCGATGGACTTCCCTTCGACCTTCGAGCCGGGCGTGCAGGCCTGGTACAACCAGTATCTGCAGGTGGACCCGAGGGACCCCAAGCACATATACCTCGGCCTCGAGGAGATCTACGAGACCAGCGACGGCGGCGCCACCTGGCACGCGATCGGCCCGTACTGGAACTTCGGGCTGCCCTGCTTCGCCGCGGGCGGTCCTGGCAACTGCCCCTTCACCACGCACCCCGACCAGCACGCCGCGGCGATCGGCGCCGACGGCACCGCGTACTTCGGCAACGACGGCGGCGTGTGGACCAGACCGACGTCGCTGCGCGAGGCGGTGCGCTGGACCAACCGCAACCGTGACCTGCACAGCCTGCAGTACTACTACGCCGAGGCCGGGCGCTCCCCGCAGGGCGGCGGCACCAGCATCTGGGGCGGCATGCAGGACAACGGCACCGGGCTGCTGCGCGCGAACAACCCCACGATGGTCTCGCCGTTCGGCGGCGACGGCGGCGACACCCTGGTCGATCCGGCGAACGCCGACCGGGCCGCGGTGGAGTACGTCGACGCGTCGATCGCGATCACCACGAACGGCGGCCGCACCGACGGCAGCGTGCCCGCCTTCCGGCTGATCTCCCCCGCCTGCGAGTGGAACCCGGACCTGCCCGGCTGCGACCCGACGCCGCGGTTCATCACCCCGTTCGAGCGGGACGTCAGGTCGCTGGACCACTGGATCACCGGCGGCCAGTTCGTCTGGGAGACGACCAAGGGCTTCGACACCGTCTGCGAGGGCGCGACGTGTGACTGGAAGGCCGTGTACGACACCGGCGCAGGGCACTCCACGACGGCCGTGGAGACCAACGGCGGGGTGAGCTACGTCGGCTGGTGCGGGCCGTGCAACCCGCTGGACGAGAACGGCGCCGGCTTCGGCCGCGGCCTGGCCACCAACTACGGCGGGACCTGGCACGCCATCACCGCGCCGAACCTGCCCAACCGGTACGTCGCGGCGCTCACCACCGACCCGGCCGACCCGGCGCACGTGTACGCGGTGTTCAGCGGCTTCTCCAGGCACTGGATCCCGGATGCCGGCGACGGTCACGTCTTCGAGTCGAAGGACGGCGGCGCGACCTGGACCGACATCACCGGGAACCTGCCCGACCTCCCGGGTGACGACCTCGTCGTCTGGCGCGGGCAGCTCGTCGTGGCCACCGACAACGGCGTGTTCGTCGCCGACAAGCGGCGGCCCGGCCGGTGGTCGGTGCTCGGGCGCGGGCTGCCGCACGCGGTGGCGGCCGACCTGGCGGTCTACCCGGACGGCAGGCAGCTCCTCGTCGCCACGCACGGCCGCGGGCTCTGGCGCATCAGCGCCGGCTGACCCACGGGATAGGCGTTTCCGATGGGTGACTAGTCATTAAAACGCTTAACCGTGGCCACTACAGGCTGTGACGACCAGAGAACGCGGCGTCTGGAAAAACCATATCCCGCAAATGTTATTGGCCCGTGATCAGGGGTTTGACCTGGAAGCCATGTCCATCTTGCCACTTTGGTAGCCGCACGCACCGAGAGGCGCATAAGCTCCCTCTGCTGGATCATCGTGTTCCCGAAAGGAAAGACGGTGTCGAGGCGTAAACCCAGTAGGGGCGGCTCGTCCCTGCTTCCCAGGGTCAACCGCATCAGCACGCTGGCCCTTGTGACCAACCTCGGGCTGGTCGTGGTCGTGAGCGCGATCGTCGAACGGACGGTGCTCGCGGGTTCCGGCGTGCCCGCGATCGCGGCGGGTGCACCGAACCCGGCGGCTCTGCCGGCCGGCCACGCCCGCCCGGCGCGCGCGTCGCGAGAGTCGCGCGCGCCGATACGGCTGGCCGCGCTGACCACCACGGTCAAGGAGGCCACGCTGGCGCAGCGCGGACCGCAGGCGCGGCGTACCTACGGCACGAAGACGACCGGTCAGCCGATCGTCGAGCGGACCAGGTCGACGAAGACCTGGACCTTCGGGACGTCCGCGCTGCCGCCACCCAAGGGCAGCCCGGCGATCCCCGAGGTGTCGCTGTACCTCGCCCGCGTCGTCGGCGACCGCTGGCAGGTCGCCTTCGCCGGCACCCCCGCGTTCACCGCCTTGCTCAAGACGGCGCCGGCCGCGCTCCTGCTGAACTCCGAGCGGCAGCTGCTGGCCCGCTACAACTCGACCAAGGCGTCCGCGGCGTCGACGAACACCAACGACCTGATGCTGCCGTGGAAGCAGGGTCAGCCATGGTCGCTGGTGGCCGACCAATACGGCGTCGGATTCGACGGTGGCGACGGCAAGGTCCTCGCCGCCGCCGACGGGCGCATCTACCGGTTCTGCACCACCTCGTCAGGGGGCGGCCTGATCTTGTTGATCCATCCGAACGGCCTGGCTTCGGAGTACTACCAGCTCACCGCGCAGCCCGAGCGGGCGGCGGGGAGCCTCGTCAAGCGCGGCGAGTACCTCGGCAAGGCCGGCACCGACCATCCGTGCGGGGGCGGCTCGGCCGAGCCCCAGGTCCGGTTCGCGCTGCGGCACGCCGACCAGGCGGTCTCCATCGCGGGTCACGCGATCGGCGGTTGGACCTTCCACGTGGGCACCGACCTCGACCGCTACGTGGCCGTCCATGGCGATCAGCAGGTTCTGCCCGGCGAGCAGGTGATCAACTTGGGCGTGCCAGGTCTGCCCGGCCTGCCGGGCGCGGACGCGTCGAACGCGCCCGATCTGCCGCAGCTTCCTGTCGACCCGTCGAAGCAGCCGCTGCTGCCGACCCCGGCCAAGCCGCCCGCCGCCGGCAACGGCGGCAACACCGGTAACGCGGGGAAGGCGGCGAACGGGGCGTCATGAAGAACCGGCGCCTTGTCACCCTGGTCGTCCTGGTCCTCGCCGCGGCCGGCATGTTCCCCGTGGTGTCGACCCCGGCCGGCGCCCGCGCGATCACGGTGACCCAGTCCTTCCTGCTGTTCTACTCGGGTGTGGTCAGCCTGGTGGCGTTCACCGGCGCCGTGGTGTGGGGCCTGATCGCGGCCGAGCGGATCGTTCCGCCGCGCTACCGGGTGCTCGCGCAGGGCGTGCACCGGATGTTCGGCTTGCTCGGGCTCGGCTTCCTCGGCACGCACATCGTGCTGCAGATCCTGGCGGAGCACGCCCAGGTGATCGACGTCGTGATCCCGTTCCTCGACACGCGCGACCGCCTGGTCGCCACCGGCCTGGGAACGATCGCGGCCGAGCTCCTGGTCGTGGTGTACGCCGTCGGCCGGCTGCGCGCCCGGTTCGTCAACGCCTCGCGGCCCTGGGTGTGGCGGATCATCCACGGAATCGCCTATCTCAGCTGGCCGCTGTCGATCGTGCACGGGCTGACCGCGGGACGGCCGGTCAAGGGCGCCTGGGTGACCATCAGCTATGAGGTGTGCCTGGGCCTCGTCGTGGTCGCCCTCCTCATCAGGCTGCTCAGCCCGTTCCCCGCGGCACGGCCGGCGCGCGTCCGGTCCGAGCCGCCGGAACGGCCGAGGCGGCCGGTCCGGTCGGACCGGCCCGACCTGGCCCGGCAGCCGGCGGGCGATCGACCACGCCGACCTGAGGGCGAACGACCCCGACCCGCACCTGATGCCGTGCCGCGTCCGGCGGCCCGGCCGAGCGAGCCCCTCAGGCGCCCGGAGCCCGTCCGGCGTCGCGACCCCCTCCGGCCCGTCCCCGACCCGCGGCCGAGCGGGCCGTTCCCCGTCCTCGACCCGCATCCAAGCGGCCCGTTGCCGGTCGCCGACCCGCATCCAAGCGGCCCCTTGCCGGCCGTCGATCCGCGAACCACCGGCCCGATGCCCGCCATGGACCCGCGCCCCAGCGGGCCGATGCCCGCCACGAACCTGTGGACCACCGGTCCGATGCCGGTCGCCGACCCGCGCCCCAGCGGGCCGATGCCGGCCGCCGATCCACGGACCGCCGCCCCGCGCCAGGCCGGCAGCCGGCCGCCCGCACAGGAGCGGCCGCGCGAGCGGCTGCTCATCCCCGACCGGCCCGACGCCCGTGACCGGGCCGACGCCGGAGAGCGGCCGCGGGACTGGCTCGACGCGGTGGAACGCTTCCCGCTGCTCCGGCGGGTGCGGCGCAAGCCGGCGGCTAAGCCGATCGTCATCCCCGACATCGACGAGGTCGAGTTCTGGGCGAACCTGCGCGCTGAGACGGCGGTCTGGATCCGGCGGGGGCGCCGATGACCACCATGGTGGACGTGCCCCAGGGCACGGCGCTCGGTCCGCCGCGCCTGACCAGGGGGCTCGACCAGTTCGCCCGCCTGAACCGGGAAGGTCACCGCCGGGTGCACGGCAGGTCGCCTTACCTGTCGTTCAGCCAGCTCGTGGCCATCGCCGAGGCCGTCGACATGCGCGGCAGGGGCGGCGCCGCGTTCCCGTTCGCGAAGAAGCTGCGCGCGGTCGCCAGGTCGGCGGAGACCCGCGGCGCCCGCACCATCGTGCTGGTCAACGGCACCGAGGGCGAACCGGCCAGCTTCAAGGACAAGATGCTGCTCACCAGGACCCCGCATCTGGTGATCGACGGCGCCATGATCGCCGCGACCGCGCTGCGCGCCCAGGAGATCGTTTTCGGGGTGATCGACGGCGGGCCGCAGGAGCAGTCGCTGAAGGACGCCATCGAGGAGCTCGACGTGCGCGGCACGATCCGCGTCGTCCGGCTGCCCGAGGCGTTCGTGACCGGCGAGGGCGGCGCGCTGGTCCGCGGGGTGAACGGCATGAAGCCGATCCCGCCGGGCCGCAAGGTGCGCGCTGCGGAGAGCGGCGTCGACGGGTTGCCCACGCTGCTCAGCAACGCCGAGACGTACGCCCAGCTTGCCGTGCTGGCCAGGCTGGGCCCGGCCGGATACCGCAAGCTGGGCACGGAGAAGGAGCCGGGTACCGTCCTGCTCACCATCTCCGGCAAGGCGGTCGTCGAGGTGCCGACCGGCGTGCCGCTCGCCGAGGTGCTCAGGCGCGTCGGGGTGCCCATCGGCCAGGGCGTCCTCGTCGGCGGCTACCACGGCGCGTGGCTGACCCCGGAGGCGGCCGCGGCCGTCCCGGTCTCGCGCGAGGGCATGAAGAAGTTCGGCGCCACGCTGGGCGCCGGGATCATCGTGCCGCTCCCCGAGGACACCTGCCCGCTCGGCGAGGCCACCGCCGTCGCCACCTACCTCGGCGAGGAGTCCGCCGGCCAGTGCGGCCCGTGCTTCCTCGGCCTGCCCGCGATCGCCCGGTCGCTGGCCGAGCTGATGGAGGGCAGGGCCGGCGAGGAGTCGCTGATGGCGGTCCGGCGCGGCGGGCAGCGGGTGAAGGGCCGGGGCGCCTGCCACCACCCCGACGGCACCATGCGCTTCGTCCAGTCGTCGCTCGAGGTGTTCGCCGACGACGTCGAGACCCACATCACCAAGGGCAGTTGCGGCCGGCCGGTGCGGGGCGTGCTCCCGCTGCCCGGCACGAACACGCAGACGCGCCTCGCCGTGGACTGGTCCCGGTGCGACGGCCACGGCGTGTGCGCGCTCGTGGTGCCCGACCTGCTGAGGCTCGACGCCGACGGGTACCCGGTGATCTCCGACACGCCGGTGCCCGAGTGGCTGGAGGAGGACGCCCGCCAGGCGGTCGCGATGTGCCCGGCGCTGGCGCTGCGCCTGTCCGGCTAGCCGGTGCGCTGGATGTAGCCCACCAGGTGGGCCCGCTCCGTCTCGAGCTCGTCGATCGCGCTCTTGACCACGTCGCCGATGCTCACGATCCCGGCGAGCCGGCCGTCCCGCAGCACGGGCAGATGCCGGATGCGGTGCTGCGTCATGATTCCGCGCACCTCGTCGAGGTGGTCGTCGAGGCCGCAGGTCCGCACGTCCGACGTCATGATCTCGGAGACGGGGCTGGCCAGCAGGTCACCGCCGCGCGCGTGGAGCTTGCGCACCACGTCGCGTTCGGAGGCGATCCCCGCGATCGCCCGGTCGTCCGCCGACACCACGACGGCCCCGATGTTGTGCTCGGCCAGCGTGGCGAGCAGCTCCCGCACGGTGGCATCCGGGCGTACGGTCACCACCGCGTCTCCCTTGGTCCGCACAATGTCGCGTATCCGCATGACACTCCCCAGAAGGCTCCTCATCACACCGTCGCATGCTTGTGCCATCGTGAAAAGACGGTGGGGGGAGGCTTTGCCAAGATGTCGGCGCCGGCCCCGGCCCCCGCCCGCCGCCGCTAAGGTGACCTTCCATGACGGGAACCCCCCTCACCGACGTCATGGAAGCCGGCTGGGCGCGGGCGTTGGCGCCGGTCACCGAGCGGATCGCCGCGATGGGCGAGTTCCTGCGCGCCGAGGTGGCCGCCGGCCGCCGCTACCTGCCGGCCGGCGACCTCATCCTGCGCGCGTTCCGGCAGCCCTTCGACGACGTGCGGGTGCTCATCGTGGGGCAGGACCCCTACCCGACCCCCGGCCACCCGGTCGGGCTGAGCTTCTCCGTCGCCCCCGACGTTCGGCCGCTGCCAGGCAGCCTGATCAACATCTTCCGCGAGTACCGCGCCGACCTCGGCCACCCGGAGCCGAGCACCGGCGACCTCACTCCCTGGACCGAGCAGGGCGTGCTGCTGCTCAACAGGGCGCTGACCGTCCAGCCGCGCCGGCCGGCGTCGCACCGCGGCAAGGGGTGGGAAGAGGTCACCGAGCAGGCCATCAGGGCGCTGGCCGCGCGCGGCCGCCCGCTGGTGGCGATCCTGTGGGGTCGCGACGCCCGCAACCTCAGGCCCCTGCTGGGCGAGACGCCCTGCATCGAGTCGGCCCACCCGAGTCCGATGTCGGCCGACCGGGGGTTCTTCGGCTCGCGGCCGTTCACCGCCGCCAACCGGCTCCTCGAACAGCAGGGCGCGCCCCCGCTCGACTGGAAGCTTCCCTGAAGCTCCCCGAAGCTCAGCCGGCGGCGCCGTTCGACAGCCGGGACTCGACCTCGGCGATGACCTTGTCACGGTGCGGCACCAGGTAGAAGTGGTCGCCTGGGAAGATCCGCTGGTCGAACGACCCGCTGGTCAGCTCGGCCCAGCGGGCGGCGGCGTCGACCGTCGCCACCTTGTCGTCCTCTCCGATGATGGAAGTGACCGGCGTGCTGAGACGCGGATCCGGCAGGTGCCGGTAGCTCTCGACGAGCCGGAAGTCGCCGCGCACGTACGGCAGCACCATCGCGCGCAGGTCGGTGTCGGCGAGCAGCGCGGCGTCGGTGCCGCCCATCCAGCCCAGCGTCTCGACGAGCCGGTCGTCGTCCAGCTCGGAGACCCGCCGTCCGCCCGGGATGTGGGCGGCCCGGCAGCCGGAGACGAACAGGTGCGCCGCCGGCGTCCCCGCCGCCTCGAGGCTGCGCGCGACCTCGTAGGCGAGGATGGCGCCCATGCTGTGCCCGAACAGCGCGATCGGCCGGTCGTGCAGCGCCGGCAGCGCGGCCACGATCCGCCGCACCTGCGTCTCGGCGTCGTGGACGACGGCCTCGTCCAGCCGGTCGGCCCGGCCCGGGTACTGCACGGCGGCCACCTCGATCTCGGGTGAGACCCGTTCGGCCCAGGTGCGGTAGAACGCCGCCGACCCGCCGGCGTGCGGAAAGCAGATGAGTCGCAGCGCGGCGGCCGGACGCGTCGACATGCGGCGAAACCACTGGCTCATCGGGCCCTCTAGGGTAGACGCATGCGGATCGGTGTCGTCGGAGCGGGCATCATCGGCCTGGCCGTGGCGCGCCGCCTCAGCCGGCTGCGGCCCGACGCGACGGTGACCGTCCTCGACAAGGAGGACCGTATCGCGGCGCACCAGACCGGTCACAACAGCGGCGTGGCCCATGCCGGCCTCTACTACGCCCCCGGGTCGCTCAAGGCCAGGTTGTGCCGCCGTGGCATCGGCCTGCTCAAGGACTACTGCGCCGAACGCGACCTGCCGTACGAGGAGTGCGGCAAGGTGGTGGTGGCCAGGACCGAGGCCGAGCTCGGCCCGCTCGGCGAGATCGAGCGCCGCGCCACCGCCAACGGCGTGCCGGGACTGCGCCGGCTTGACGCCGCCGCGCTGCGCGAGATCGAGCCGCACGCCGCCGGGGTCGCCGCCCTGCATTCGCCGCACACCGCGATCGCCGACTTCACCGCGGTCGCCCGCGCGTTCGCCGACGACGTGACCGCGGCCGGCGGGAGCGTACGGCTCGGCTTCGAGGTCGCCGGGATCGCCGCGGACGACACCGGCGGGACGGTGCGCGTGCGCGGGCCCGAGGAGCTGAAGTTCGACCGGCTGGTGGTGTGCGCCGGGTTGCAGTCGGACCGGGTGGCGCGGCTGGCCGGGGACGCCGACGGCCCGGCGATCGTGCCGTTCCGCGGCGAGTACTACCGGCTGGTGCCCGAGCGCGCCCATCTGGTGCGCGGGTTGATCTACCCGGTGCCCGACCCGCGGTATCCCTTCCTCGGCGTCCATTTCACCCGCCGGATCGGCGGCACGGTCGACGTCGGGCCGAACGCCGTGCTCGCGCTGGCCCGCGAGGGCTACCGGCCGCGCGACGTCGAGCTGGCCGACCTGTGGGAGACGCTTCGCTGGCCGGGGTTCCGGCGGCTGGCCGCCAGGCACTGGCGCACCGGCCTGCGCGAGATCCACGGCTCGCTCTCCAAGCGCGCCTTCGTGCGGGCGGCGCGCGGGTTCGTGCCCGAGCTGTCCGTACGGGACGTGGTGGCCGCCCCGGCGGGGGTGCGCGCGCAGGCGGTGGATCCGGACGGCTCGCTCGTCGACGACTTCAGGATCGGCCGGCGCGGACCCGTCGTGACCGTCCGCAACGCGCCGTCCCCCGCCGCCACCTCCTCGCTCGCCATCGCCGAGCACATCGCGGCCCGCGTGCTGGACGAGGGGTAGCGGCACGCCAACCAGCGGCGGCCTCCGGCCGTCATACGGTGTCGAGGGAGGTGGTCGCCAGTGGAACCGCAGGCACGCGCGGCCGCGGCGCCGCTGCGGTCCGGCGATCCGGCGAGGGTGGGCCCGTACGAGATCGTCGGCCGGCTCGGCGAGGGCGGGATGGGCGTGGTCTACCTCGGCCGTGCCCCGGACGGCCGCGCCGTCGCTGTGAAGGTGGTGCGCGCCGAGCTGGCCGGCGACGAGGCGTTCCTCGCCCGCTTCAGGGACGAGGTCGGCAACGCCAGGCGGGTCGCCTCCTTCTGCACCGCACAGGTCCTCGACCAGGGGGAGTCCGCCGGCCGCGCCTACATGGTGACCGAGTACATCGAGGGCCCGTCGCTGGCCGAGTACGTGCGGAGCGACGGCGCGCTGTCGGCCGGCATGCTGCACGGGTTCGCGGTGGGCGTGGCGGCCGCGCTGGTCGCCATCCATGCCGCCGGTCTGGTGCACCGCGACCTCAAGCCGCGCAACGTCCTGCTGTCCATGTCGGGCCCGCGGGTGATCGACTTCGGCATCGCGCGGGCGCTCGACGTCACCTCGCAACACACAAGGACCGGCCAGCTGATCGGCAGTCCCGGCTGGATCGCCCCCGAGCAGATCCAGTCAGGGCAGATCACGACGGCGGTCGACATCTTCGCCTGGGGCTGCCTGACCGCGTACGCGGCGACCGGGCGGCATCCGTTCGGCGAGGGCGACTTTCCGGTCATGGCGGCGCGGGTGCTGCACGCGGAGCCGGACCTGCGGTCGCTGCCGCCGGCGCTCGGCGACCTGGTCCTGGCGGCGTTGAACAAGGACCAGCGGCTGCGGCCGACCGCGCAGAGCCTGCTGCTGTCGCTCATCGGCGGCCACCAGACCGGCGACGCGGCGGTCCAGTCCAGTCTGAACCGCACTTGGCCCATCCCGGTCGTCACGGCGGGACCGCCGACGGCGCGGGACCTCCCACCGGCGCGGGACCTCCCACCGGCGCGGGACGTTCCGGCGGCGCGGGATCCGGCCGAAGCGCGCACCGAACCCGTCGCGGCGCCCGGTCGGGCCGCCGAGCCACCCGCCAACGGGTCGGGCCGCCCGTCCAGACGTTCCGGCTCGCTGGTGGCCGCGGGGGTCGCCGCCGCGGTAATCGCAGCAGCGGGCGGGGCGTACGCCATCAAGACCGCGCTGGACGGCGGCGGCGCGGCCGCAAGGACGTCCGGCACCACCGGCACGACGAAGGAGGCCCAAGGGGCTACGGCCCCAGGCGGCGGAGTGCTGCCCGCCGAGCCGCTGCTGGTGCGGCTGGACCGCGCCTCCGGATGGCCAAAGCAGTGTCACGGCTCGATCGCCGTCCTGAGTCCGGGAGCGAACGCCACACCGCGGCGGCTGCTGCCCGGCTCGCAGTGCGACGAGCTGCCGCGCTGGTCACCCGACCGGCGCGGCATCGCCTTCACCCGCGTGACGGGGGCCGACTCCGAGCTGTGGGTGATGAACGCGGACGGCTCGTCGGCGCATCGGGTCGCCTCGGTGAAGGGCCGGGGCCGGGTCGCCTGGTCGCCGGACGGGAAGCGGCTGGCGTACGTGGACAGCGTCGGCCGGAACCGCGAGATCTTCGTGCTCACCCTTGGCTCCGCCGGGCCGCCGCAGCGCATGACCGACTCGCCGGCCACGGAGGACGACCCGTCGTGGTCGCACGACGGCACGCGGCTCGCGTTCTGGAGCGACAGGAGCGGCAGCCGCCAGGTCTACACGCTGAGCGTCGCCGCCCCGGGGAGCCCGTGGGCCAGGGTGACGGACGCGCCGCACGGCGCGGTCGACCCCGAGTGGTCGCCCGACGACCGGCGCATCGTCTACACGCGCCATGTGAGCGGCGACAACAGCGACATCTGGCTCGTCGACGCGGACGGCGGGCACGACCACCGGCTCACCGACGATCCGGCGCGCGAGATGGACCCCGGCTGGTCGCACAACGGCAGATGGATCTGCTTCGTCCGCGGCCCGCTGTCGACGCCCCGCGTCTACGCGGTGCCGGCCGACGGCAGCGCGCGGGCCCGCCCGCTCACTCCCGCGACGCCGGCGCTCGGCCATCCGAACTGGTCGTTCTAGGACGTCAGAAGCCGGTGGAGCCGTCGATCCGTTCACGCAGCAGGTCGGCGTGGCCGTTGTGCCGGGCGTACTCGGCGATCATGCTCACCACGATGGAACGCAGCGAGATCGGCTGGCCGGTCGCCCGGCGGGTGCCGGTCTGGTCGAGCGCGGAACGCGCGACGATGTCGCGGGCCCGGTCGCACTCTGCCCGCCACACCGCGAACGCCTCGTCGACATCACCGTCGAGCGAGTCGAAGTCCTGGTTGGGGTCGTCGTCCGAGTAGTAGAGCAGCGGCAGTTCCTCACCGGCGAACTGGATGCGGAACCACCAGCGCTCCACCGCCGCGAGATGCCTGACCAGCCCGTGCAGGCTCAGACCGGACGGTGGGACGGCCTTTTTCGACAGCTCCGCAGCGGGCACGCCGGCGCACTTGAGCTCGAAGGTGCGGCGGTGCCAGTCGAGATAGGCGGTCAAGATCTCCCGCTCGTCGCCCACGGCGGGCAGCTCGATGCGGTTGCCGTCCCATTGCGGGGACAGGTGCTTCGGCGTCTGTGTCACGGCCCGAGTATGTCCGCCGAGGGTGACATTCCCCGGTGCGGCTATGCGGTCCGGCCCGCGCCGGTGTCGGGGTCGATGCCGTGCCGCCTGAGCAGGTCGCGCAGGCGGCCGACCTCGTCGCGCAACCGCTCGTAGTCGTCGAAGAACGCGGCCAGGTCCGCGCGCAGCGCCACCGTGCGCACCGGGCTGTCGGGCAGCGCCCGCATCACCTCTCCGCTGATGTCGGCCAGGTCGACGCCATTCTTGACCAGGACCTGCGCGGCGAGCCCCTCTCCCTCGCGAACCAGCCCGAGCAGCACGTGCTCGGGGCCGACGCGGTCGTGGCCGAGACGCCGCGCCTCCCGCAGCGAGAGGTCGAGCACCTTCTTGGCCCGCGGGGTGTACGGCGGCGACGAGGCCGCTGGCTCGGCGCCGCGACCGACGATCTCCAGGACGTCCTGCCGTACCGCGTCGGCGTCGACGCCCAGCCGGGCCAGCGCCCGCGCCGCGGCGGAGTCGGGGACCCCGAGCAGCCCGAGCAGAAGGTGCTCGGTGCCGATGTAGTTGTGGCGCAGCTCGCCGGCCTCCTCTTCGGCCAGCTCCAGGGCGCGCCGCACCTCGTCGGTCTGGCGGGTGCCCCCGTCACCCCACCGGCGGCCGCTCCGCTTTGACATGATCGTCTCCCTTGCCTTCGTTCCCTGGCCCATCCGCTCACCGAACCACCGGGTGGCCTCCGGCAGGAGGACGGTGTCCGCGGCCAGCCCGCGGACCAGCTCCCGCAGCGACTCGGGCCGGTCGATCCGCAGCTCCCTGCCGTTCAGCGACAGGAGCTGCAGGGTGGCGGCCACGGCGATCTCGGCGTTGCGCTCGGGGAACGGCGGGTCGCGCAGCAACGAGCGAAGCAGCCGCGCCGCGGCCTCTTCGGGCGGGCCGGCGCATCGGGCCGCGGCCAGCGCCCGCACCGCGGCCTCGATGTCGACCGCGTACAGCGCGTCGGCAGGATCGGCGTCCAGCACGCGCGCCGCGATGATGACGAGGTCGGCCACCTCGAGCTCGTTCATGACGGCTCGTCCCTGAGCAGCCGCAGCGCCTCGGCGTGCCGCGTCAGGTTGTCGTCGAGCAGGCGCAGGAACCGGCGATCCTTCCTGCGCCGCTCGACCAGCTCCGCGATCGCCTCCCTGGCGACGTCGGAGACCGTACGGCCCTCCACCTCGGCGATCAGCTGAAGCCGCTCGGCGAGCGCGGGATCGAGCCGCAGCACCATGTTCTTCGTGGGTTGCTTGGACATCGTGATATCACGCTATCACGATGTCCGTGAGACGTCACCGCCCGGCCAGGTCTTCGGCGGTGTACGCGTCGTGGTGGCGGATCCAGTTCATGATTCCCGCCTCCTCCTGGCGGCCGAGCGGCGTCAGGTCGAGGAAGTTGAACGCGTTGAGGAGGATGTCGCCGCCCCGCGCGTACGCCGAGTAGGTGTGGAAGACGCGCTCGCCGTCGCGCAGGAACACGCTCGCGCCCGGCATCTCGGCCTCGTAGTCCACGGCCTGGTAGTTGTACTCGACCGAGCCGCGCTCCTTGTCCAGCGTGACGTGGAAGTCGTAGTTGAAATCGCCGCCGTAGGAGGAGTAGAACGGCACGCCCGTCCAGCCCATGCGCTCGCGGAACGCGGCGAGGTTCGGCCACGGCCCGCGGGAGACCGCGGCGAGCGACGTACGCGCCGCGTGCAGGTGCGACAGATGGGGCAGGCTGTCGATCAGGAACGAACAGCTCGGGCAGCCGGCGTCCAGGTCCCACCGCCACATGAAGTGGTACACGATGAGCTGGCGGCGGCCGTCGAACAGGTCGAGCAGGCTCGCCTTGCCGTCCGGCCCCTCGAAGAAGTACTCCTTGTCCACCTCGACCATCGGCAGCTCGCGGCGGCGCGCGCTGAGCGCGTCGCGGGCCCTGGTGAGCGCCTTCTCCTCGGCCAGCAGCTCCGCGCGTGCGGTGAGCCACTCGTCGCGAGACACGATCTTCGGCAGGTTCATCCTCAATCCTCCATCGGCATAAGGCGGTCCTAGCGGTCCTATGGGTAGACCCCGCCGGGGCCGGAAAGTCATCGGCTGAGGCCCGCGTCGGCGCACAGATCAGCGGCGAGCGCGTCGACGCGCCAGGCGGGCAGGCCCTGGGCGACGAACCAGGCGCCGACGTTGCGCACGTCACGCTCGAGGAACGAACGGCCGCGCGGATTGCCGATCACGTCCACGATCTGCGGGACGTCGATGACGAACAGCTCGCCGCCGTGCACCAGCACGTTGTAGGCCGACAGGTCGCCGTGCGCGAAGCCGTCCATCGCCATCAGCGACAGGCTGTGCCCGAGTTGGGCCCAGAGGTCCTCCAGGTCGGCCGGCGACGGCCTGAGCTGCGCCAGGCGCGGCGCCGCCGTGCCGTCGGGGTCGCCGATGAACTCCATGAGCAGCTCGGTGCCGAGGAGCTGGATCGGGTACGGGACGGCCGCGCCCGCCTGCCACAGCCTGGACAGCGCGGCGAACTCGGCGTTCGCCCACTGCCCGGCGATCGCCTCCTTGCCGAAGGCGGTGCGTTTGGCGACGGCGCGGTTGACGCGCGACTCCCTGACCCGGCGGCCCTCGATGTAGCCGGCGTCGCGGTGGAACATGCGGTGCGCTGCGTCCCGGTAGCGCTTGGCCGCCATCAGCATGGCGCGGCCGGTGCCCGGCACGGCCCGCTCGACGAGGAACACGTCGGCCTCCTTGCCGGTCTTGAGGATGCCGAGCTCGGTGTCGACCGCGGCCAGCTCGGTCACCAGCCAGTCGGGGTAGGGCTGGGGACCGCGCTCCCCGGCGGCCGACCTGTCCCATGTCGACCAGCGGTCGCCATCGACCGGGCCGTCGTCGTCCCCGCCGTCCTGCTCCTCGGCGACGCGGCGCGCGGCGCGCTCGGCGTACTGCGGGTACAGCCGGTCGAGCATGTCCTCGCCGGCACGTTCTGATGAGTGCTTGGGCACTGCGGTGGTCTCCTGGTCGGGATGAGCCCACCGGACGCCGAGCGAAAAGATCAGTGACGCGGGCCGGCGGGCGGAGCGAAGTGGATGGCGGCAGGCGCGCACGCGGAGGCACGCCGAGCTGATGCGCTCATAGGTCACGCCTCCTTCCGCTTCGCCGGTAACCACAGCCGGCACCGCACATGATGGTTGGACAGGACCGGGCGGCGGCGCAACTCATTTTCCCGGTCCTGCCCCGTCCGGAGCCGGCGTTCAGACCACGATGGCGTTGAGCGCGCGCGGTGCCGGCGGCGCCGCACCGTCGTAGGCCCGCCAGGCGGCCGCGAGCCGGCGAGCCGCCTCGACCAGCTCGTCCGGCCCGGCCAGGAAGTGCACCCGCAGGCACGCGGTACTGCCGCCCCGGGCGTCCAGGGACGCGCCGGGCAGCACCGCGACGCCGTGCCGCATGGCGACCTGCGCGAAGGACGCGCCGTCGCCGTACGGGAGCCGGATCCACAGCGTCTGGCCGCCGCGGACCGGTGGGCACTCCCACGACGGCAGCCGCGCGGCGAGCTCGGCCCGCAGGAGGTCGTGGCCGGCGCGCAGCCGGGCGAGCTGCCGATCCCGGAGGACGGCGAGCTCGGGCAGTATCGCCGCCGCGGCGAGCTGGGCCGGCAGGTCGGTGCCCAGGTCGTGGATCGCCTTCAGCCGCGTCAGCCGGGCGATCAGCGGCGTGCCGGCGCGGATCCAGCCGATGCGCAGCCCACCCCACACGATCTTGCTCAGCGAACCCACGCTGATCACCTCACCGAAGGCGGCGAGCGGTTCCGGCGCCTCCCCGGTCAGCGTGAGATCGACGAGCACCTCATCGTCGATCAGCGGCACGCCCGCGTCCATCGCGGCCGCGACGAGGCGGCGCCGGGCCAGCGGCGGCAGGACCGTGCCGGTCGGGTTGTGATAGCTGGGGATGACGTACGCGAGGGCCGGCCGGCGCTCCGCCATGACGCGGACGGCGGCGTCCACGTCGATGCCGTCGGGGTCGACGGCGACCGGAAGCAAGGTCGCCATGGCCTCGCGGAAGAGATCGAGCGCGCCGGGGTACGTCGGCGCCTCGACGAGCACGGGGTCGCCCGGCGCGATCAGCGTGCGGGCCAGCAGCGACAGGGCCTGCTGGGCGCCGGTGGTGACCATGACACGGGACGGCTCGGTGGGGATGCCGCGCGCGGTGTAGCGGGCGGCGATGGCGGCCCGCAGGGCCGGATGTCCCGCGGGGTGGTAGCCGATGTCGTCGTCCGGCAGCGCCATCGAGCGGTACGCGCCGGCCAGCTCGGCGGGCGGTCCCGGCGGCGCGGCGCAGGTGAGCAGGATCGCGCCGTCGGGCGGTTCGAGCAGGTGCAGGAACAGCGGGTTGGACGTCCCCGCGCGGCCGGGCGGCACGGCGAGCGCGGCCGGCGCCACGATGGTCCCGCTGCCCTGCCGCCGTACGATCTTGCCCTCCTGGCGGAGCGTCTCGTACGCGGCGACCACGGTCGTCCGGCCGACCGCGAGCGCGGCGGCGAGGGCGCGGTCGGGCGGCAGCGACGCGCCGGGCGCGAGGACGCCGTCATCGATGAGCTGGCGGAAGCGGGCGGCCAGCGACAGGTACATGGGCCCGCGCCCGCCCGCCCAGCGGCCGAGCCGGTCGACGAGGTCATCGATTGGCTCCATAAGGGAACCAATATTTCGTGATTGGTCCTGTTGCCGCAATCCACTCCGCGGTGAGACTGGCGGCATGAACCTCCATCCTGAGACCAGGGCCGTGCACCCGCCGGTGCCGCACCCGGCCGGCAGCCGGCCGCTCGGCGTCCCGATCTACCAGAGCCACACCTTCGCCTTCGACGGCGCCGACGAGCTCGCCGCCGCCTTCGACGGGCCCGACGCCGCGTACTTCTACAGCCGGCACGGCAACCCGACCGTGCGGGCCCTCGAGGACGCCGTCGCCGGCCTGGAGGGCGGCGTCGCCGGGCTCGCGTTCGCGTCCGGGATGGGCGCGGTCAGCGCGTCCGTCCGCGGCCTCGTACGCTCGGGCGACCACGTGATCGCTCAGCGGTGCCTGTACGGCGGCACGTACTCCACGATGCGCGACCTCGCCGAGCGGTGGGGCGTGGAGGTGACGTTCGTCGCCGGCGACGACCCGGCCGAGGTGCGGGCGGCGGTCCGGCCGGACACCAGGCTGCTCTACCTGGAGACGATCGCCAACCCGACCACTCAGGTGTCCGACCTCCCGGCGCTGATCGCGGCGGCGGCCCGGCCCGGGCTGGTCACCGTGGTCGACAACACGTTCGCGACCCCGCTGCTGTGCCGGCCGCTCGAGCACGGCGCCGACGTCGTGGTGCACTCGGCCACGAAGTTCCTCGGCGGGCACTCCGACCTGCTGGGCGGCGTCGCCGTGTTCCGCTCACCCGACGTGCGCCGCCGGGTCTGGGACCAGGCCGTCGAACTCGGCGCGTCGCTCGACCCGTTCGCGGCGTGGCTGGCGCTGCGCGGCCTGCAGACGCTGCCGTTGCGCCTGGAACGCCAGTGCGCCAACGCGCGCTACCTGGCCGAGCGGCTGGCCGAGCACCCGGCGGTCTCCCGTGTCGCCTACCCGAGCCTGCCGAGCCATCCCGGCCACGAGATCGCC
This sequence comes from Streptosporangiaceae bacterium, assembly GCA_036378315.1. GTDB lineage: Bacteria > Actinomycetota > Actinomycetes > Streptosporangiales > Streptosporangiaceae > CALAED01. Next base: position 30,300 of record DASUWU010000127.1, read on the forward strand.
AGGCGGCTGCTGGCCGGCGGCGCGGGCGGCGCGGTGCTCGCCTTCGACCTGGCCGGCGGCCGCGAGGCCGGCCGCACCTTCGTGGAGGCGGTACGGCTGTGCGCGCTGACCGGGTCGCTCGGCTCGGTCCATACATTGATCCTGCATCCGGCGAGCACCACGCACCGACAGCTCGACGCGGCCGCGCTGGCCGCCGCCGGCATCGGCGAGGGCACCATCAGGCTCGCGGTCGGCATCGAGCACCGCGACGACCTATGGGACGACCTCGACCAGGCCCTCACCAAGATCGCGTAGCCAAGTAGGAAATCGGATCCATGAGTGATTAATGAGAAACCTGTGCTAACAGCGTCGCGATGGTGCAATCTACGTGTTCATGGGTCGACGACAGGGAACGAGCCGTCAACGAGCCATCCCCCGCCAAACCATGCCCCAACGAACCCCCCGGCGGCCGGCCCCGCGGCGACCGCCCCGGCGGCCGCGCGGGCGCGACGGGTCGCGGTCGCTGGTGTGGCGGGTGCTCACGCACGGCGTCACGATCACCACGGTGCTCATCGTCGGGCTCGGCGTCGCGATCGCGAACGTCAGCCTCGGCAAGAGCGCGCCGCCGCCCGCCGGCGCGGCCGAGCTGTCGACGAACGACATGCTCGCCCTGGTGAGCCAGGACTACGTCACCCCGGCCGAGGCCGCCGGCATCGCCGCGGCGAAGAAGCGCGCGTACGAGGCCCAGCTCCGGGCCGAACGCGCGGCGCGGGAGCGGGCCAAGCGCGAGTCGATCGCCCAGCGCAAGCGCGAGGCGGCCCGCGCCGCGGCCAGGGCCAAGGCCCGCGCCGCCGCGGCCGCCAGGGCGGCGGCCGGCGCTCCCAACCCCAGCGCCGCCCAGAACCAGGCGCTCGGCGAGAAGATGAACGCCGCCAAGGGCTGGGCCGGCTGCTGGCCGTCGCTGCTGCAGATCTGGACCCACGAGAGCCACTGGAACGAGCGGGCGCACAACCCCTACAGCGGCGCGCACGGCATCCCGCAGGCGCTGCCCGGCTCGAAGATGGCCGCCGCGGGGCCGAACTGGGAGACCAACCCGGTGACCCAGATCGCCTGGGGGCTCAGCTACATCTCGGCCAGGTACGGTGACCCCTGTAAGGCTTGGAGCTTCTGGCAGAACAACCACTGGTACTGACGTGCACGGCCCAGCGGCCGGGCGGCAGTGGGCGCGGGCCGACGCCACCCGGCGGGCGTTGCTGACCGCGGCCCGTGAGGTCTTCTCCGGCAACGGGTACGCGGACGCGGGCATCGCCGACATCGTCGCCCGCTCCGGCATCAGCGTGGGCAGCCTCTACCACCACTACGGCGGGAAGGCCGGGCTCTATCTCGCGCTGTGGGAGGACCACACGGCGGCCCAGGAAGGGCGGGCCACCGGCGCGGTCGCCGCGGCCCGCGCCGCCGGCGAGCGCGACCCGATCCGGCTGTTCATCGCCGGCACCCGGGCGTTCCTCGAGGTGTGCTGGGAGAACCGCGACATCGCCCGGCTCTTCCACGAGAGCGAGGGCCCGGCCGGCTTCGGGCTGTTGCGCCGGCAGCGATGGCGGCAGTGGACCGATCAGAACACCCGCCTGCTCCGCGTCAACGAAGGCGAGCGGGCCGGTCAGGTGCTCGTGCTCGTGCTGACCACCGTGATCGGCGAGGCCGGCCGCGAGGTGGCCACCGCCGAGGACGACGCGGCGGCCGCCGAGATCATCGACGAGGTGGCCCGTATCCTGTCTAGAGTGCTGCTCTAGAACGAGACTTCAGGATGGAGCGCTCCGATGGCATCTCCCCTCGCAGACCCCCTGACCGGCAAGGTCGCGTTCGTCACCGGAGCGGCCAGGGGCATCGGCGCCGCCACGGCGCTCAGGCTGGCGGTCGACGGGGCCAAGGTCGCTGTCGTGGACCTCGCCGAGGACTCGGCTAAAGCCACCGTCGAGGCGATCAGGTCCGCCGGCGGCGAGGCGATCGCCATCGGCTGCGACGTGTCGCGACGCGACCAGGTCGAGGCGGCCGTCGAGCGCGCCGCGGGCGAGCTGGGCGCCCTCGACGTCCTCGTCAACAACGCCGGCGTGACCCGCGACAACCTGCTGTTCAAGATGTCCGACGAGGACTGGGACACGGTGCTCGGCGTCCACCTCAGGGGCAGCTTCCTGTGCGCCCGCGCGGCCCAGAAGCACATGGTCGAGCGCCGCTGGGGAAGGATCGTCAACCTGTCCAGCGTGTCGGCGCTCGGCAACCGGGGCCAGGCGAACTACTCCACGGCCAAGGCGGGCCTGCAGGGGTTCACCAAGACGCTCGCGATCGAGCTCGGCCCGTTCGGCATCAACGTCAACGCGGTCGCCCCCGGGTTCATCGACACCGAGATGACCCGGCTGACGGCACGCCGCCTCGGCCTCGACCCGGAGGAGCGCAAGGTCGAGGCGTCCAAGACGATCCCGCTGCGCCGGGTCGGCGTGCCCGAGGACATCGCCGGCGTCGTCTCCTTCCTGTGCGGCCCCGACTCCTCGTACGTCACCGGGCAGGTCATCTACGTCGCCGGCGGCCCGCGCGCCTGAGGGCCTGCCCCACACAACCAGGAGGTGACCGCCGATGCCGCTGGACCTGTCCGCGGTCGGACGCACGTCGGAGCCGTACGAACGGACCTGGACCTCGACCGACGCGCTGCTGTACGCGCTCGGCGTCGGGGCCGGGCAGCAGGACCCGCTGCGCGAGCTGGAGTTCACGACGGAGAACTCGCACGAGATCGAGCAGCGCGTGCTGCCCACGTTCGGGATCGTGCTCGTGCAGTTCGGCAGCAGCCGTGACCGGGTGTCGATCGGCGACTTCGACCCGGCCATGCTCGTGCACGCCGAGCAGGCCATCACGCTGCACGGGCCGCTGCCGGTCGAGGGCGCCATCCGGATCACCAACACGGTGAACGGGATCTACGACAAGGGCTCGGGCGCTCTCGTCGTGACCGAGACGACGGGGGTGAGCCCGTTCACCGGCGAGAAGCTCGTCACGACGCGGTCGTCGGTGTTCATCCGCGGCGAGGGCGGGTTCGGCGGCGATCGCGGGCCGAGCGGCGACTGGGCGGTGCCGGAACGCGCCCCCGACCATCAGGTGAGCTGTCCGACCAGGACCGACCAGGCGCTGCTCTACCGGCTGTCCGGCGACCGCAACCCGCTGCACTCCGACCCGGCGTTCGCCGCCCGCGCCGGCTTCTCGCGGCCGATCCTGCACGGCCTGTGCACCTACGGCGTGACGGGCCGGGCGCTGCTGCACGCGCTGTGCGGCTCGGACCCGGAACGGTTCCTGTCGATGGAGGGCCGGTTCACCAAGCCGGTCTATCCCGGCGACGAGCTGACGGTGTCGATCTGGACCACCGGCCCGGGCGAGGCCGTCTTCCAGACCCGGGCGGGCGACGGGACCGTCGTCATCGACCGGGGCCGGCTCGGCTATCGCTGACGCCGGGTGGCGCCGCCGCCGGCGGCGCGGGGCAGCGCGTCGACCGCGGTGATGAGGAGGTCGAGGCCGAACTCGAAGTCGGTCTCGGGGTCGTGCCGCAGCAGGTCGTCCCGGTGCGCGAGCACGCGCGGGAACTCGGCCGGATCCAGGAAGTCGAGCGGGTGGCGCTCCGGGTCCTTCGGCAGGTAGGCGAGCATCTTGGCGGCGCCGGCCTCGCGCATCTGCGCGCCGATCGCGTACGCCAGCAGCGCCCGCATGATCCGTACGCACGTCTCGCTGTCGAAGCCGGCGTCGGCGGCGACGGCCAGCGCGTGCTCGACGGCCCGCAGGCCGGACGGCGAGTCGACCGTGCGGGTGAGGACGAGCGTCACCGAGCGCGGGTAGTCGTGCGCCACCTTGCGGAAGGCACGGACGAGCGAGCGGGCCCGCTCGGTCCAGTGCATCGCGGGGTCGGTCGGCACGATCATCCCGGCGAGGATGCGCTCGGCCACCGCGTCGAGCAGCGCCGCCTTGTTGGGGACATGGTTGTAGAGGGACATCACGGCGACGCCGAGCTCGGCCGCGACCCCGCGCATGGACAGCGCGTCGGCGCCTTCGCGCTCGATGAGGTCGGTGGCCGCCCGCACGATGCGATCTTTGGTGAGCAGCTTTCCCTCCCATTGACAACGTACGAAGCACGATGACACCGTTGTGACGTACAACGTACGTTAGCGCCCGGGATGGCGGTTTCCAAGGAGCGAACGTGTCCTCGCACGACCTTTACACCAGGCCGATCGGGCCGGGCTGGAACGTCGACGTCGCCGGGCAGGCCCGGTTCAGCTGGGAATACGACGAGGGTCGTGAGCGGCTGCTCGCCCTGTACCAAAAGGGCAAGGACAAGCAGTGGGACTCCGTCAAGCGGATCGACTGGGACATCGAGGTGGATCCGTACGACGTCTTCGGGCTGCCCGACCAGGCGCTGGCCATCTACGGCACCAAGTATTGGGAGCGGATGAGCGAGCGGGAGCGCAAGGAGTTGCGCCTGCACCAGGCGTCCTGGCAGTTCTCGCAGTTCCTGCACGGCGAGCAGGGTGCCATGATCACCGCCGCCAAGATCGTGGAGACGGTGCCCGACCTGGACTCGAAGTTCTACTCGGCCACCCAGACGATGGACGAGGCGCGGCACGTCGAGATCTTCTCGAAGTTCCTGCACGAGAAGGTCGGCATGATCTATCCGATCAACGACAACCTGCAGAACCTGCTGGGTGAGACGCTCGGCGACTCGCGCTGGGACATGCCCTACCTCGGCATGCAGGTGCTGATCGAAGGCCTGGCGCTGGCCGCGTTCGGGGTGATCAGGGACATCGCGACCAAGCCGCTGCCCAAGCAGATCTTGGCGTACGTCATGCAGGACGAGGCCAGGCACGTCGCCTTCGGCAGGATGGCGCTGCGCGACTACTACAAGGAGATCACCACCACCGAGCTCAAGGAGCGCGAGGACTTCGTCATCGAGGGCTGCTACCTCATGCGCGACCGCATCCGCGGCTGGGAGATGTGGGAGAACTTCGGCATCCAGACCCACGAGGTCAAGGAGCTGCTCGACAACTCGGCGTACATGAAGATGTTCCAGAGCCTGCTGTTCAGCCGCATCGTGCCGTGCGTGCGCGACATCGGGCTCTGGACGGAGCGGGTCCAGCAGGCCTACGCCGACATGGGCGTGCTCGACTACTCCAAGTCCGACCTCGAAGAGCTCATGGCGCAGGACGAGGAGATCGCCGAGAAGATCGATGCCGCCCGGTTCGCCGCCGAGGAGGCCGACCGCAAGGCCGAGGTCGACGCGGTCATCGCGGCGGAGGCCGGCGGCTAGAGGCTAGGCGCTGGGAGCTAAAGGAGCGTCCTTGCCGCGTGCTCGACGACCTCGGCGCCCGGCTGGTCGATCAGCGCGAGGCAGGCGGCGTAACCGGTGCCGGGGTCGAGCGGGTGCAGCGAGAACCGGTCGACGAGGCCGTCCCTGCCCGACCAGGCCAGCAGCCGCGGCGGCTCCGCCGGTGCCGAGACGGTGATCTCGGTCATCGGGGCACGCAGCCCGTCGCCGGTGGCCTTGATGATCGCTTCCTTGCGGGTCCAGTACGTGATCAGATCGCCGGCGGCCGTCTCACCGGGTGAGAGCACGTGCCGCGCGATGTCCGGCTCCAGGTGCCTGGACGACTCCTCCACGTCGACCCCGACCGGGCCTCCGGCGGCCAGCGCCAGGGCCACCCGGTCACCCGAGTGCGAGACCGACAGGTGCGGGCCGCCGGCGACGGCGGGCGGGCCGTGCGGCTCGCCGCACTGCCGGCAGGCCCGGGTCAGCGGCACCCGCTCCGGCGGCAGGCCGAGCAGCCCGCCGAGCACCAGCCGGGTGATCGCGACGCCGAGCGTGAACCGGTCGCGGTCCTCGGCGCGCAGGTACCGCTCGCGCCGGGTTCGCTCCACGGGGTCGAGCAGGGCGACGTGCCCTGGTCGTACGTCGGACAGCGTCGCCCACCACACATCGCACGTGGGTCGCGTGCTCGCCTCGGCCAATCCGCGTCCCGCCCTTCCCCCGGCGTCCTGGCGCGTCACCAGACAGCCCATTATGCCGCGCAGTCAGTTATTCACGTAATGCTTAATCATGCTCCGATATTGCCGGGAAAAGGCGCTGCGCAATGCGACGGAACGGACGCAAAGAGTCGCCGGGCCCTGCGTGCCCGGCGACTCTCATCGACGTAGGTCTCCCCCCTGACCTGCAGGATAGTGCTGCCTCAACGGGCCCAGGAGATTCCGGCTCCGTTTGCGGCCACCGCCTCCACCTCCTTACCGCGACCAGGGGACCCACTCCACCGATTTAGTTCCCGCATTAACCGTGACGGAACCAGTGCACAGCGTTGCCAAAACCGGCCGGCTCCTGATTCCGGGGCACCAGCGTACATTGTTCGCAAGCAGGGAGGTCGAGCGGCAGACGATTTAAGCGTGCGAATTCGAGAAAATCGCTTGCCTGTTTTCTTGGCCCGATGGCGCTATTGGAATGCGCGCAGGATCTCCCGCGCCACCGCCGTCGCCTCGGTGACGCAGCGCTGCCGGACGGCCGCGGCGGCGGCGCCGTCCCGGCCGCCGGCCGGCGCGTCCTCGGCGTAGCTCACCGCGGCCAGGGAGTTACGCACCCGTACCACGACCTCGCCCACCACGGTCGGCTGCCCCTTGTCGGTCGCGTACCGCTGGTAGGCCTCGTCGCCCAGGCCGGTGACGTGCTCGATCTCCACCGTCCTGACGACGGGGTCCGTGCGCGCGTCGGCCCAGCGGCCGGCCAGCGCGACCTTGGCGTCGTCGACCGGGTCGGGGCTCACGGCCGGCGCGAAGATCTGCGTCTCCACCCGCAGCTCCCGGTAGCGCGAGCCGCTCCTGGCCAGGTAGTCGCACGTCGAGGCGGTGGCTCCGCCGCCGCGTGCGATCGTCGCGGCCGGGACGAGCCGGCGTACGGTGTCGGGCGAAACCACGACGCAGGCCTGCGGCGCCAGCCTGAACAGCCGAGGCGTCGCCGGTGCGGGCGCCGGCGCCGAGCTCGTCGCCGGATCGCGCGCCGGCCCGCCCGCCCTGGCCTGCTCCGTGGCGGTCGCCGACGCGGCGGCACGCGCCGGCGTGGCGGCGTGCCGTCCGTACGCCACGAAGCCCGCCGCGCCCAGGACGATGACGACGAGAAAGACCGTGAGCACGCCCACCACCGCCGGGCGGCGGCTCTGCGGGGGCGGTTCCGGCGGCGAGTACACCCGATGAAACGGCTCCACGCCCCGCAACCTAACGGGCCGCACGGCACGGATCCAGGGTCCGCACAAAACCCTGACAGCGGCGGCAACCCCCTCGCGGTGTTCTGTCGGTGCGCCGAGCGACAATGTCATCGTGCTGCTCGCCGACGTCGCCCGTACGTCCGGCGCCGTCGCCGCCACGGCGGCCCGCCGGGCAAAGATCGCGCTGCTCGCCGAATGCCTGCGCGGGGCGAGCGGTGACGAGGTGCGGGTGACGGTCGCCTACCTGTCCGGTGAGCTGCCGCAACGCCAGATCGGCGTGGGCTACGCCGCGCTGCGCGACCTGCCGCCGCCCGCCGCGGCGCCCACGCTCACCGTCGCCCAGGTCGACGCGGCCGCCGCCGAGATCGGCGCGGTCTCCGGCAAGGGTTCGGTCGCCACCCGGCGCCGGCTGCTGATGGATCTGCTCGGCCGGGCCACCCACGACGAGCAGGACTTCATGATCAGGCTGCTTGCCGGCGAGCTGCGCCAGGGCGCGCTCGACGGGGTGATGGCCGATGCGGTCGCGGCCGCCGCCGGCGTGCCGGCCGCCGACGTCCGGCGGGCGCTGATGCTGCGCGGCTCGCTCGGCGCGGTGGCGGCGGCCGCCCTGCGCGACGGCGCCGACGGGCTGCGCGCCTTCGGGCTCGAGGTCGGCCGCCCGGTCAAGCCGATGCTGGCGCAGAGCGCGCCGTCCGTCGAGGCGGCGCTCGCCAAGGCGGCCGCGTCCGGCGCCGGCCAGGTGGCCGTGGAGTGGAAGCTGGACGGCATCCGCGCCCAGATCCACCTCGCCGACGGGGAGGTACGGGTCTTCACCCGCACGCTCGACGAGATCACCTCCCGGGTGCCCGAGGTGGTGGCCGCGGTGCGGGCGGTGCCGCGCGGGGCGGCGGTGTTCGACGGCGAGCTCATCGCGCTGCGGCCCGACCAGCGGCCGCACCCGTTCCAGGTCACCGCGGCGCGCACCGCGAGCCAGCAGGATCCCGGCGTGCCGCTGTCGGTCTTCCTGTTCGACGTGCTGCACCTTGACGGAGCCGACCTGCTCGACCGGCCGGGCGCCGAGCGCCACGCCGCGCTGGCCGACGCGGTGCCCGCGTCCCTCCTGATGCCGCGCAGGGTCGTCGACCTCGCCGAGACGCCCGCTGGGGGCTCCCCCGCCGTCGCCGCCGCCGCCGAGTTCTTCGCCGGCGCGCTCGCGCACGGGCACGAGGGCGTCGTGATCAAGTCGCTGGACGCGCCGTACGTCGCGGGCCGGCGCGGCACCGGCTGGATCAAGGTCAAGCCGCGGCACACGCTCGACCTCGTCGTGCTGGCCGCCGAGTGGGGCCACGGCCGGCGGCGCGGCTACCTGTCCAACCTCCACCTCGGCGCCCGCGACCCGGCCACCGGCGGGTTCGTCATGCTGGGCAAGACGTTCAAGGGCCTCACCGACGAGCTGCTGGCCTGGCAGACCAAGCGGCTGCAGGAGCTCGAGGCCAGGCGTACGGAGTGGACGGTGTACGTCCGGCCCGAGCTCGTCGTGGAGATCGCCTTCGACGGCGTGCAGCGCAGCCCCCGCTACCCCGGCGGCATCGCCCTCCGCTTCGCCCGCGTGCTGCGCTACCGGCCCGACAAGTCCGCCGCCGAGGCCGACACGATCGACACGGTGCGCGCCACCGCGCCCGAGTTCTCGTCACGCTCGTCTAGTCCACCCTCGTCGGGTGGCCGGCGATGAGCTCCTGCAGCCAGATCTTGGCACGGATCAGCGGCCGGCGGATCCGTTCCTCGTGGCGCAGCGCGCGCCTGGCCTTCCGCGTGCCGGGCCGGTAGAACCAGCGCGCCCACGGCGATCCTGGGCGGGCCACCCGTACCGCCCCCACGTACAGCAGGACGGGCAGGAACAGCCCGGCAAGGCCGGTCCAGATCTTTCCCTTGAGCAAGGTGACCACGGCGACGCCGAGGTTGACGGCCAGCGACGCGAGGTAGATCAGCCACGGCATCGGGCTGTGCGCGTCCCCGGTCACCGCGGGATCGCCGAAGCCGACGGGACGCACGCCGAGCACCAGGAGCCCGGTGACGCCCACCGCCACGAAGACCGCGTCGAGCGAGGCGCGGCCCTCCTCGTGCCAGTAGACGTCCCGCAGGTGCAGGATGAGCGCGAACTCGTCGAGGACGAGGGCCGCACCCATCCCGAAGATCACCGCACTGCCGACGTACGGGCCTGGGTAGCGGTCGGGGACGGCGATGCCGCCGAGGCCGCCGACGAACATCAGAACGACGCCGAACACGACGTGGTGGATGTGGACGGCGCCGACCTTGACGTTCTTGAACCACCAGCGGACGTTCGCCCTGATCAGCCGCACGTGGACGCGGGTCAGCAGGAACGTGACGATAAAGGCCGCGAAGAAGCAGAACAACGGCAGGCGGCCGGTGTCGATGATCCGCTGCCTGAACAAGTCCCCCATGGTCCCCCGTCACCATGATGCAGTGACAAGGGCGAAAAGCTGCGGGCTACCCGCCGATCTTGATCGGATTGACCACGTCGGCGTACGCCAGCAGGACCCCCATCACGACGAGGATGGCGGCCATCCCGTACGCCAGCGGGAGCGCCTTGGCCACGTCGACGTGCCCGGGATCCGGGCGGCGGGCCATCCGGGCGAAGCCGCGCTTGAGCCCCTCCCACAGGGCGCCGGCGATGTGCCCGCCGTCCAGCGGCAGCAGCGGCACCAGGTTGAACATGCCGACGGCGAAGTTGAACGAGGCCAGCAGGCCGAGGAACTCGGCGATCTTGTCGGAGGTGGGCGCGGGGGCGGAGGCGATCTCGCCGCCGATGCGGCTCACGCCGACGATGCCGACCGGGCCGTTCGGGTCGCGCTGGGCGCCGAACGCCGCCTTGGCGACGCCGACCATCTTCTGCGGGAAGTGGGCCAGCGCGCTCGCGGTGCGCGCGGTCATGAAGGTCATCTGGTCCCACACCGCGCCCGGACCCTGGGGCACCCGCGCCCGCGCGAAGACGACGCCGAGGAAGCCGACGGTCTGGAGCTTGTTCGGGTCGGTGTCGGACTCGACCTTGTTGGGGATCGGGCGCAGGGTCAGGGTGACCTGGCGGCCGTCGCGTTCGACCGTGACCGGCACGGTCCTGCCGGCCGAGCCCCGGATGAGGTCGCGCAGTTGGTCCCCTGACGTGACCTTTGTGCTACCGAACGTCATGAACTTGTCACCGGGCCGTACGCCCGCTTGGGCGGCCGGGCCAGGTTGGCTCCGCGGGTCGCGGCAGTCCTGCTGGACGTTCGCCGGCAGCACGCAGGCGTTGACCGCCGACACGGTCGTCCTGGTCTCGAACGCGCCGAAGCCCATGAGCACGACCCCGAAGAACACGGCGGCCAGCAGCAGGTTCATCGCCGGCCCGCCCGTCATGATCAGCAACTTCTGCCACCACGGCTTGGCGTAGAAGACGCGCCCACCGTCGGTGGGCCTGACCTCCTCGAGCGCCGCGCCGCGGGCGGAGTCGATCAGCCCCTGGAACGGACCGGTGGTCAGCCGGCGGACGGTACCCGGCGCGTCCTCCTTGCGCGGGGGCAACATTCCGATCATTCGGATATAGCCGCCGAACGGGATCCATTTCACGCCATACTCGGTCTCGCCGCGCCGACGCGACCACAGGGTGGGCCCGAACCCGACCATGTACTGGGTGGTGCGCACCCGGAAGAACTTCGCGAACGACAGATGCCCCAACTCGTGCAGGGCGATGGACAGCATCAGCCCGACGAAGAAAATGACGGCACCCGCCAGCCAGATCATCCGCACGCCCTCCGCGCTCCCCGGCAACTCCGTAAGCGTACGCGAAGGCCCATGTGACCGCGATAAGAAGTCAGGCGGAGCCGTCCAGCATCCGCGCGTCCCGGCTGCGGCTGTGGCCGCGGAACTCCGCGATGACGGCGCCGGCGCCCGGCTCGGCGCCAGACTCGGCGGCGGTTTTCGGGCCGGGTCCGGCGGCGGTTTTGGGGCCGGCCAGCCGTACGGTCACGTCGTAGATCCCGCTGCGGCCGTACCTGGTCCGCTCGACGGCCTCGGCGACGAGCTCGTCGCCGAGGCGCGCCGACCGGACGAACACCACCTCAGCCGCCGCGGCCACGGTGACCCTGTCGTAGGTGTTGCACGCGAAGGCGAAGGCGGTGTCGGCCAGCAGGAAGACGTAGCCACCGTGCACGATGTCGTGCCCGTTGACCATCTCGCCGGTCACCCGCATCCGGGCCGTCGCCCGCCCCGGCCGGACCTCGCCGATCTCGATCCCCAGGTGCCGGGTCGCCAGGTCCCGCTCGTACATGGCGGCCGCGCACCGCCGCGCCAGCTCATCGCCGTCAGTCATCCGTCCACAATAAGGGCGCCGAAATACGGCGAATGGATCACCCTATTTCTCGCGGGAATCAGTCCATTCCGGAAAGGCGATGGTTGACCCCCCTATTGACTTTCGGTATAGGCTTCCCGTGATGACAATGAGTTGTTGATCCATAACGACGGGGCCGAAATGGTGGAGGTCCGGCGGATGATGGAGATCACTCTTTACCCAGGTGGCCGCCATGCCTGACGCGCAACGGCTCACCTTCCATTGGAGTCTGTCCTCAGTCGGCGACAAGATGCGCCGCACCCGGGCCCACGCCGCCATGAGCGGCGTGCCCGACCTCGACGAGCACGTCTCCTTCTGCCGCGAGGCCGAGCGGTACGGCATCGATTCGCTGCTGGTCGCCTTCGGGTTCGCGCGCCCCGACCCGTACTGCTGGTCGACCGCGCTCGGCGCGCGCACGGAAAAGATCCACTTCCTGACCGCGATCCGTTCCGGGGTCTCCTCGCCCACGTACTTCGTCCAGCAGGTCAACACGCTGTCGGCGGTCACCGGCGGGCGGGTGCACATCAACATCGTGGCGGGGCGGGCGCAGGACGAGAACCGTTTCTACGGCGACTACCTCCCGCACGACGAGCGCTACGAGCGTACGGACGAGTTCTGGCGGATCTGCCACGCGCTCTGGCGGGGTGAAACCCCGCTCGACTTCGCCGGCCGCCATTACCAGGTGTCGGGCGCGCAGCTCAAGACGCCGTTCATGGCGAAAAACCGGACGCGGCCCAGGATCTACAGCGGCGGCACGTCCGAGCAGGCGCTCTTACTCGCCATCCGGCACGCCGACTGCCTGCTCACCTTCCCCGAAGCGCCGGAACGGCTGGCGGAACGGATCCGCCCCGTCCTTGACTCAGGCACCCGCGTCGGCCTGTCCGTCGCGATGATCGCCAAAGAGACCAGCGACGAGGCGGTCGCCGCGGCGAACGCGTTAATCGGCGAGGCCGGCGACCGGGCAAGGTCGGTGCAGGAGGACATCAGGGCGCGGCTCGATTCCGTGGGTTTCCGGTCGATGTACGAGCTCGCGGAACGGGACACCGCCTGGATCAGTCCCTATCTCTGGGCCGGTGCCGTGCCGTACCTCGGCCCCCCGTCCATCGCCCTGGTCGGCTCGGCCGACGACCTGGTGGACGCGATCTGCGAGTATCGCGACATCGGTGTCACCGAGTTCCTGTTCAACGGTTTCCCCGACCTGGAGCAGATGCGCTTCTTCGGCGCCGAGATCCTGCCCCGACTGCGCGAACGAGCGGGCGTCCAGGCGGCGCCGGCCGGTGCGTGATCAGACCAGCCGGTAGATCTTGCCGGTGCTGCCCGTCGGCCCCTCGTTGTCCGTGGTGAGGACGTAGACCTCGCCGCGCCGGTCCTGACCCAGGCCCAGGACGTAGTGCTCGACGCGCCCGCTGTCTGTTGTGCCGATCCGCAACTGCCGCATGCTCCACGGCCCCCGGAACCGCGGGGTCGCCACGAACAGCGAGCCGTCGGGCTGGGCGATGTTCCGGGTGAAGTCGCCGAAGACGTAGCGACCCCGGAGGCGCGGCAGGTCGCGTCCGCGATAGACGTACCCGCCGATGATCGCGACACCCAGGCCGCCGGCCTGCGCCGCGTTCGGGTACTCGACCACCGGGTCGATCAGCGGGTCGCCCTCGGGGTCGGTGGTCGGGCACTCGGCGGGGAACACCGTCGGGTTCTCCGCGTCGAAGCAGTGCCTGCCCTCCCTGACGTTCCAGCCGAAGTTGCCGCCGCGCGCCACGACGTCGACTTCCTCGAACCCGCTCTGGCCTTCGTCACCGACGATCAGCCGGTGCCGCCCGCCCAGATCGAACGACATCCGGTACGGGTTGCGGAACCCGTACGCGTAGATCTCGTCGAGGCCCTCCTTGCCGACGAACGGGTTGTCGCGCGGGATCCCGTACGGGCGGCCGTGGTCGACGTCGATGCGCAGGATGTTGCCGAGGAGGTTGTGGGTGACGTCCTGGCCGTTGCCGCCGGCGTTGCCGGTGTACCAGTCGTCGACGTGCCCGAGCCCTATGTCGTTGGCACCGCCGCCGTCCCCGATCGAGATGTAGAGGTCACCGTCGCGCGGGCCGAACAGGAGCGTGCCCGCGTTGTGGTTGAACTGCGGCTTGTCCACCTGGAGCAGGACGCGCTCCGAGCCTGGATCGGCGCGGTCGGGGTCGGTGGCCGACACGTGGAACTCCGAGATCGTGCTCGTCACGTTGAAGCCGTCCGGCGCGCCGGCGCGGAGCGGGGCGCTGTAGTAGACGAACAGCCGCCCGTTCCGCTTGTAGTTGGGGTGGAAGGCCAGGCCGAGCAGCCCCCGCTCATCGAAGTTGGGCATCAGCTGGACGAGCCGGTCGCGCAGGTCGAGAAACGGCTCTGGCGCCAGCGTCCCGTCCGCCCGCAGGATGCGGATCAGCCCCGCCTGGTCGACCACGAAGATCCGTCCGCTGCCGTCGTTGGCGGGCACCATCGTCACCGGCGACGTCAGCCCCTCGGCCACCAGCCGCAGCCCCACCGTCGGCGGCCCGCCCGCGCTCGCCTGCCCCTGCCCTCCCACCCCGACCATCAGGCCGACCAGGAGCGCGACCACCGAAGCCAACCGGCTGGACACAACGATCATGGCGGGGATCCCTCACGTGTGTTGCCGTACACGACAGCTAGACCTACGGACGGACCACGCCGCACGGATTCACCGCTCCGCCGGGCGTCCCGCGCCACCGAGGAGCGCTACCAGGTGATCTGTGGCTCCTGCCCGGGCGAGAGCAGGAAGTAGGCGAGGAACGTGGCGCCTTCGTCCCCCGCGTCGAACCGCGCGATGCGTTCGCCTTCGGGCTCGTAGAAGACATCGCCGACCCCGAGCTCCACGGCCGGCTGCCCCTCGACCTGGTACATCACCGAGCCCTCGATGATGCTGCCCACCACAGGCCCGTTGTGCACGTGCTGCCCGCCGGCATGCCCGGGCAGGATCCTTATTTCCCGGATCTCGACGCGGTCGACGTCCTTCACCCGCCCCAACCGCGCATCGAGCAGCACCGTCCGCGTGACCGGCTCCCCCGGCGTCGGCTCAGCGGCCCTCGGCATGGCGTCTCCCCCTCTACATCCCTCGTCCTAGCTGTCCAGCCGTGGATCGCCCAGGGCCACCGAAACGGCCCTGCAATTGGTGTCCACGAAGAAGCCAAGGCGCACCGCCCCGCGCAGATCCTGGTTCAGGGTGACGGTCCGGCCCAGCTGAACGGTGGCCGAACGAACGGTCTTGCCGTCGAGCAGCACCTTGAACGTGGCGGGGGTCGTGTCCTGCGAATCATCAGCAAAACCCACGACGGCACGCAACCGGGAATACTGGCGACTCAGCGCGTAGTCCCGGGTTGCCGTGCAATCGGTTTCGCTGGCTTGATCCGTTGTCACCATGCCTTGCTGGTAATCATGACCATCGATCGTCTCGGGAGCGTTCTTCCAGTCGGAGCCAAATATCCCCGACGACTCCTGCGCCGGATCAAGGTCGGTCAAATACCGGATATTCGCTGCTTCCGGCTGTGCGGCATCGGCGCTCGACTCCACCGGGCCGGGCAGTGCGCTTCGCACTTCGGTTACTGTCACGGTGGGCCCTGGACTCGACGCGACCTCTCCCCGGCCGAATTGGACAAAGCCCGCCAGAATCGTGATCAACGCCACGACAATGGAAGCGGCCGCCGTGATGAGAGACGCTAACACCGCATCTGGCATCCGCTGCCAAATCCGGGGCGCCGCGGAAGCAGACCGAGACTGGTCGTTCTTCTCTGTGGACACCTGCAACACCCACACGCTTGATCGTCCTACGGCTCGCACCGCAGTATGCCACCCCGCCGCGAACACCGTGCCCGGCCGTCCTCCGGTCCGGGACACACCCGCCGGACCTCACTTCACGTGCCCGCAGGCGTACGTCAGATCCGCTTGATCGTCGCGAGCCAGCCCGGCGCGCCGTCGCCGTCGAGGAACCTCGCCAGAACCCGGTCCGGTTCGATGGCCGCGACCCGCCACCCGGTGCCGGGGTTGAACGCCGCGCTCAGATCCTCCCGGCTGACGGGGTGCGGACCGGTATCGGGGCCTTCGTCACCGAAGCACAACACATACAGGGTGCCGCCGTGCTCGGTCACCGACGCCAGACTCGCCACGTATCCGGGCCGCTCCTCGCCGTCGAAGGTGTGGAACAGCCCGCTGTCCAGCACGGTGTCGAATCTGCGGCCCAAACGCTCCAGCCCGAACGCGTCGGCCACGGCGAACTCGACCTCGATGCCGCGCTCGGCCGCCTTGGTCCGGGCCATCGCCAGCGCGGTCTCGGCCACGTCGACGCCGAGGACCGGCGACCCCAGCGAGGCGATATGCAGGGCGTTCTCGCCGGTCCCGCATCCCGCGTCGAGCACCGACCCGGCGAATCCGCCCTCGGACGCCAACCGCACGATCGCCGGCTGCGGCCCGCCGATGTCCCACGGCGCGGGGCCGTCGCGGTACGACGCGTCCCACGGCAGCCCCGTCATCCGCTCGTGACTGGTCGGCCGCCGCCCGTCGAACGGATCGCGGATTCCTGATCGCTCCGGCACCTCCGCCCCCTTCCCCCCGCCGATCACGCCACCTCAACGCACGTGTGCCCGGGGTGGTACGGGTGCCTGCCTGTCGATCTCTCGGCCGAGCACCAGGACCATTTGCTCGAAGGCCGCCTCGCCGTACGTACGCTTGATCGGGCCGAAAACGGCTTTGCCGCTGGCCTCGTAGAGCATCTCGCGCAGCACCGTGTAGTGCACTGTCCGGCCGGCGGCGTAGTCGTCGTACGCCGATCGCGCCACCCTCAGCAAGTCCGGATGGGCAGCCGACTCGGTGAGAATCATCCCGGTGGCCTGCTTGAGATCCATGCGGGAAGTGTAGACGTCCAACTCCTTGGCTTTCGGACGTCGATCCATCCGCGACAGCCACCGCCCGCCCATCCCCGACCGCGCTCCCTACTCCCG
>DASUWU010000128.1:0-48901 GCA_036378315.1 Streptosporangiaceae bacterium
TCGAGGCATTCCTCGCGACCGTCTGCCTCCGGACGCACCTCGCGGGGATCCCCGAGGCCGAGCGCGAGCCATTCGTGCGCGCTGTGGCCGCTCGGATGCCCGTGCCCGTCCTCGACTACGTCCGGCTGAACATCACGGCGCGGCGCGCCTGACCGCCGCGCCGCCAGCACGAAGGGAACCCGTCCCGTGCCGGAGAAGGTCAGGCTCGCGGTGCCGTACGACGTCGGATCCGCGGCACCGCTCGAGATCAGCAGGGTGTCGCGGACCTTCGCCCCGCTGGGCGTCGTGCTCGGCGACTCCGATCACGCGGCCGAGATGGCGCCGCTGTTCGACGAGCTGCGGCATGTCGGCCGCGCGGGCCTCGGGTGGGCGGAACGGCTCGAGCTCCTCACCCGGTGGCGCCCCGACGGGATCGTCACCTTCAGCGAGCGGATGCTCCGCCCCACGGCCGCGTGGGCGAAGGCGCTGTCGCTGCCGTTCCACACCCCGGAGACTGCCGAGCTGGTCACCGACAAGTACCTGCAGCGAGAGGCGCTCGCGGCGGCCGGCGTCGCGCCGGTCGCCAGCAGCCTGGTCACCGCGCCCGAGTCGTGGCCGGCCGCGATCGCGCGCACCGGCCTGCCGGCTGTGGTGAAGCCGCGGCGCGGGGAGGGCAGCCGCAACACCTACCTGGTCGAGGACGCCGCGGACGGCCGGCGCCTGGTCGAGCGCCTGCTGGCCGGAGCCGAGCGGGAGCTGGTCGTCGAGGAGCTCCTCATCGGCCGTCCCGAGCCGTGCTTCGGCGACTACGTCTCGGTGGAGTGCGCCTGCGTGGCCGGCGCCGTCCATCCGATCGCGGTCACCGGCAAGTTTGCGCTCACCCCGCCGTTCCGCGAGTCAGGACAGTTCTGGCCGGCCGCGCTCGACCCTGAGGAGGAGGCGGAGGTCGTCGAGGTGGCCGCCGCCGCGTTGCGGGCGCTCGGCGTCACGACCGGCCTCAGCCACACGGAGATCAAGCTGACCGCGGACGGCCCGCGCGTCATCGAGGTCAACGGCCGGCTCGGCGGCCAGGTGGCCGAACTGGCCAGGCGCGCGACCGGAGTGGACCTGGTCGAGGTCGCCTGCGGGATCGCGCTCGGCGAGGACGTGGAGGTGCCGCGGGCCGCTCCCGGGCGCGTCTACTTCCAGCACCACACGCTCGCCCCGCGGCAGCCCTGCACGGTGGTCGAGGTGCCGCGGCCAGGCCCGCTCCCCGGCATCGACAGGTTCCGCCCGTTCGTGCGGGCCGGCGAGCGCCTCGCCGGTGGGACGCGCACGCGAGAGCTCGATCTCCTCAGCGGGGACGCGCCCGACCACGCGGCCATGATGCGGACGCTCGCCACCGCACTGCCCGAGATCACCTACCTGCTGGACACCGCCGACGGCCGGGTCAGGGCGTCCGCCGTGGAGCTCACCTCCACGTTGCGGTGGCCATCGCCCGCGCGGTGAGGGGGATCCACATGACCCACGCATTGATCCACGAGGAGGTCGCCCGCCGGGCGGCCGACCGGCCGGACGCGACGGCCGTCGTCCACCGCGGCGCGGGGATCGACTACCGGACGCTCGACGCGGCCGCCGACGCGTGCGCGGCCGAGCTGGCCGGTCTCGGCGCCGGACCGGGCGCCGTCGTCCCGGTGAACCTGCCGCGATCGCCGCACATGTTCGCCGCGCTGCTCGCGATACTGAAGTGCGGTGCCGCGTACGTGGCCTTCGACCGGCGGTGGCCGGCGGAGCGGGTGGACGCCCTGACCGGGCTGCTCGATCCGCCGCTGCTGGTGACGGCTGATCAGGACGGACCCGGCCCTGATCCCGGTCCTGAACCCGGCCCGACCGGCCGGATCCCGCGGTGGAACCCCGCCACCAGGACGCTGGAGGACTGGGCGGCCAGGGCCGCCGCCGGCGCCCGGCCGCCCCGGCCGGACGTCGCCCCCACTGATCCGGCCACGGTGTTCTTCACCTCGGGAACGACCGGCCTGCCCAAGGGCGTGATCTCCCCGCATCGCGCCACCACCCGGCTGTTCGCCCCGTCAGGACCGCTCGCGTTCGGGCCCGGCCACGTCATGTGCCAGGCCGCGCCCGCCCCCTGGGACGCCTTCACGCTGGAGCTGTGGGGGATGCTGACCACCGGGGGCTGCGTGGTCGTCGCGGAGGACGACCACCTGCTGCCGCACGTGCTGCAGCGGCTCGTGGTCGAGCACGGCGTCAACACCGCCTGGCTCACCGCGTCGCTGTTCAACCTCTTCCTGGACGTCGACCCCGAGTGCTTCGCCGGACTCCACAGGGTCTTCACCGGGGGCGAACGGCTCTCCGGCGAACACGTGCGCGCCTTCCTCGCCCGCCATCCGCGGATCGCCCTCGTGAACGGGTACGGGCCGGTGGAAAGCTGCGTCTTCGCCACCTGCCACCAGGTCGGCCCGGCCGACATCGACGACCAGGACGGCATCCCGCTCGGCCGCCCGGTCCCGCATACCGGCGTCCACATCGTCGACGGCGAGATCTGCCTCAGCGGCGCCGGGCTGGCCCTCGGCTACCTGGGCGACGAACGCCTGACAGCGGCGAAGTTCGTCGATCTCCCGGTGGGTGCCGGCGTGCGCCGTGTCTACCGGACGGGAGATCTCGGCTCGGTCGACGACGCCGGGGTCCTCCATTTCCACGGCCGTACCGACCGCCAGGTGAAGATCCGCGGCCACCGCATAGAGCCGGCCGAGATCGAAGCCGCGGCGGGGCAGCTCGACGGCATCGGGCAATGCGTCGTCGTGCCCGTGCCAGGTGCCCAGCCGGGCGTCTACGACAAGCTCGCCCTGCTCTACACCGCGATCGGACGGATCGAGGCGGCCGGCGGCGACCCCCTGGGCGTGCGCCGCCGGCTCGCCGGCCGGCTGCCGCGCTACGCGATCCCCGACACCGTACGCGTGGTCGACGCCATTCCGGTCACCGCGAACGGCAAGGCCGACCGGCAGGCGCTGCTCGCGCTCTCCCTGGGCTAACCGGCGGCGAGCGGCCTCACGGAGCCGACGAACGTCCTGGCGACCCGGCCGCCGCCAGCGCGTCGGCGGCGGCGCGCAGCGCGGCTCCGGCCTCGGCCACGAGCTCTTCGACCAGCTCCCCCGCCGGGCGGTGACGGATGAGCGCGTGCGCCTGGCCGGCCCACAGATGCAGCGATTCGGCATCGCCGGCCCCGCGGGCGGCGGCGCGCAGCGGCGCCGTCAGGTGATGGACGTCTGGGTAGGCGCCCGGCGCCGCTGCGTCGTGCGCCAGCAGGAACCTGTTGACGATGCCGCGCGCCCAGCGACCGGTGAACGCCCGGGTCAACCGGGTGGGCCGGCCGGTGCCCAGCGCCGCGCGGTGCGGGGCCGATGTGCCGGCCTCCGGGCAGCCGAGGAACGCGGTGCCGAGCTGCGCGGCCGCCGCGCCCGCAGCCAGCACCGCCGCCAGCGACGCGCCGTCGGCGATGCCGCCGCTGGCCACCAGCGGCGTCGGGGTCCGCGCGGCCACCAGCCGCAGCAGCGGCAGCAGGGCGTAGGCCTCGGCGGCCGCCGCGTCGCCGGCGTCGCCCGGGCCGCCCCGGTGCGCGCCGGCCTCCATCCCCTGGACGACGAGCGCGTCGGCGCCGGCCCGTACCGCGTCCTCGGTGGTGGCCGGGTCGGTGATCGTCACCCAGACCTCGGTGCCGCCCGCGTGCAGCTCGTCGACCACGGCCGGCTCGGGCACCCCGAAGGTGAACGACACCACAGGCACCCGCGACTCGTACAGGACGGCGAGCTTGGCCGGGTAGTCGTCATCGTCGTGCCTCGCCTCCCCCAGCGCGACGCCGAGCCGCTGGGCGTCGTCCTCCAGGCGCCGCGCGTACGACTCCACGGCGGCCATGTCCCGGGTGGCGGCGCCCGGCACGAAGACGTTCACCCCGAAGTTCGTCGCGCCGCGGCCGCGTACCTCATCGACCGCGGCGGCGAGCCGATCGGCCCCGACGTAGCCGCCAGGCACGAAGCCCATGCCGCCGGCCGCCCCCACGGCCGCGACCAGCTCCGGCGTGGACGGCCCGCCCGCCATCGGCGCGGCGATGATCGGTCGGGCCAGCTCCCGCAACACCCTGCTCACACCAGGCCCTCCATCAGTTCCTTCGACTCCAGCGGCGACGTGCCGGCACGACCATGGCATGCCGACGGCCCCGATGGCCCCTCCATCATCACGCGCCGGCTACCCACCACACTGCACGACCACGGCGTCGGGCAGCCGATCCGGGCGTCTGCTAGCGTTCCGGTCCCGTGAGCCTCCGGGTTACCGTCGTCCACGCCTGCCGGCGTGCCGGGCGGGGCGGCAGCCCGACCGCGGTGGTCGACGAGACGCCGATGGGCGAGGCCGAGCGCCGTGCGGTGCCGGCCGCGGCTGGCACCTCGCATGTCGTGTTCGTCTCGGCCGGCGAACGCGGGACAGGCCACCCTGGCGCCGTGTCGCTGCGCTTCTTCACCGCCGCGGGAGAGCTGCCCGCCTGCGGGCACGGCACCGTCGCCGCGCTGGCGGTGCTCGCCGCCCGTGCCCGTACGCGGGAGTACGAAGTCGTCCTGCGGGCCGGCGGCCGGAGCCTGCCGGGCCGGGCCGCCAGGGACGACGGTGGCGGCGACCGGTACGAGGCCGCGTTCGAACCCGGCCCCGTCGAGCTGCGCGCCCCCGCTCCCGCGGGCCGCGCGATGGTCCTCTCCGCCTTGGGCGTCGATCCAGGGGAGGAGCCGGCATGGTGTCGCGTCGCCTCGGTGGGGCGGCCGCGGATGCTCGTGGAGGTTCCCGATCGTCGTTTCCTCGCGGAGCTGCGACCCGACATGACCGGCCTCAGGGAGGCCTGCGACCGGCTGGGCCTGCTCGGCTGCTACGTCTACAGCACGCCGGCGCCGGACGGACGCGCCGCGGCCCGCATGTTCGCCCCCTCGATCGGCGTCGCGGAGGACATCGCCAACGCCAACAGCACCGCCTGCCTCGCCGCGCACCTCGCCGAGCGCGGCCCGGTCACGCTGCACGTCGACATGGGCGATTCGCTCGGCGAGCCCTCCACCATCACCGCCACCGCCCGCCCCGGCCCGGCGGGCCCGCTGGTCCGGGTCGGCGGCACCGCGACGATCGCCGGGGAAATCTCCCTCTTCTGATCGCTCCTCATCGGTTCACGGGTCGGTGAGGGCCGAGATGACCGACGCGCGGGCGGCGCGGCGGGCCGGGAAGACGGCGGCGACCACGCCGGCGAGTGCGGCGAGCGCCACGTACAGCCCGATCCGGCCGATCGGGTAGGCGACCCCTGAGCCGCCACCGGCGGCGCGGATGAACGTCTCGCCCACGGCCCAGCCGAACCCGGCCCCGATCGCGCTCCCGATCAGCCCGCCCATCAGGCCGATGAGCAGCGCCTCTTGGGAGAGCATGCGGCGGAGCTGGCGGCGGGTCAGCCCCAGCGCGCGGAGCAGCGCCAGCTCGCGAGTGCGCTCGATGACCGAGAGCGACAGCGTGTTGGCGATGCCGAAGAGCGCGATGATGATCGCCACGCCGAGCATCGCGGCGACCAGGGCGAGCACCTGGTCGAGCGCGCTGTTCAGCCGGCTCTTGTACGAGGCGATCGAGGTGACGCGCAGCAGCGTGTCGGCGCCGAGGCTGCCGTCCACGGCGGCGCGGGAGGCCGGTGCGGCCACCCCGGGACGGGCCTTGACCAGTACCTCGGCGTCGCCGCCCGGCCCGAACCCGGCGGTGAAGTCGCGCCACGACACGATCGCCTCCTCGCCGGCGAACCGACTGGTGAACACGCCGACCACGCGCAGCGACAGGGTGCGATGGGCGGGCAGGGCCACCGCGACGGTGTCGCCGGCGCGCACGCCGAGCCGGTTCGCCGCGCCGCGCAGCAGGGCGATGCCGCCGGTGCCGGTGCGCAACGCGTCCGCCGATCCCGAGGCCATGCGGGGGCGGTACCCGGCGCCGTACCCGGCCGGGTCGACGGCAACGACGTGCAGTGCCGTCCCGTTGACCCGGGCGGTGTGGTCGCGGACCTCCACCGCCGCGGCGACCTGCGGCTGGTCGCGCAGCCGGCCGGCGACGGACGGCGAGATCGTCGCCCGGCCGCCCGTCCCGCCGGCCATCGGCTCGATGATGTAGTCGACCGGGTAGTGGCGGTCCAGTTCGGTGCCGGCGTAGTGGCCGGCGGTGGCCGCCACCACGGAGAACAGCGTCATCAGGCCCACCCCGATGGTCAGCGTCATCGTGGTCGCCGCCGTCCGCCCCGGGCTGCGCCGCGCGTTGGCCGCCGCCAGCCGGGTCGGCACGCCGAGCAGGCGGCCGGGCGGCCGGGCGAGCGCGGCGGCAAGCGGCCCGACGAACAGCGGCGCGGCGGCGAGCACGGCGAGGAAGAACAGGCCGCCGCCCGCCGCGACCACGAAGAGCCCCGGCTCGCCGCGCGGAATCCCCGCGGCCGTGAGCGCGATCCCGCCCGCGCCGAGCACGGTCGCCGCCGCGGCGCGCGCCACCCGCCCGCGTACGCCGCCGTGCCCCTGGCCGGCGGGCTGCGCCCGCAGCGCGGCGACCGGCGGTATCCGGGTGGCGCTCCAGGCCGGGACCAGCGCGGCGGCGCAGGTCGTGATCGTTCCCACGGCCATGCCCGCCAAGGCGGCGGGGGCGGACGGCGCCACGCCGGCGGCGGGCAGACCCGCGCCCGCGGCATCGAAGAGCCACCGCATCGCGGCGGCGATGCCGGTACCGGCGGCCACGCCGAGCGCCGAGCCGAGCACGCCGACGGCGAGCGCCTCCGTCAGCACGCCGCCGAAGACCTGCCGGCGGGTGGCGCCCACGCAGCGCAGCAGCGCCAGCTCGCGCAGCCGATGAGTGAGCAGGATCGTGAACGTGTTGTAGATGACGATCGCCGCGACCGCGAGCGCCACGAACGCGAACAGCAGCAGCCCGCGCATGATGAGGTCGGTCTGCCGAAGGTCCTGTTCGGCCAGGTCGTGCGCCAGCCGCCGCCCGGTCACGACGCCGTAGCCGGGGCCTGCGGCCCGGGCGACCAGCGCCCGCAGCGCGTCCTGGCTCAGCCCGGGAGCCGCGGCGACATCCACCCGGCTGTATCCGGAGACGCCGGTGAGCCGCCGCACGGCGTCCGGCTGGAGGGCCAGCACCGACAGGCCGTTGAGGTCCCTGCGCACGCCGATGTCCATCGTGCCGACGAGCCGGATGCGCCGCCGGTGCCGGCCGGCGTCGAGCACGGTCACCGTGTCGCCCGGCCGCAGCCGCTGCTGCGCCGCGGTGTCGGTGTCGACCAGCGCCTCGCCGGCGGCGGCCGGCAGCCGCCCGCTCTTCAGCGTGAAGTCCCTGAACCGCGGGTCGAGCGGTACGTCCAGGGCCACCCCGGTGGCGTCGCCGTCGGTGACCGGCCGGCCGCGCCGGTCGAGCAGCGGCGCCGAGCCGGCCAGCCGCCCCTCGACCGAGACGGCACCCGGCACCCGGCGTACCGCGTCGTACACGGATGCCGGCACGACCGGCCCGGTCCGACCGCCGTCCTTCGGCCGGTCATCCCGCGGCGGCCGGACGGCGGCGTCGACGTGCCGCGCCTGCGCGGCGAACTGGTCGAAGAACGCCGTCCTGATCGCGCCGGTGAACGTGATCACCCCGGCGAGGAAGCCGACGCCGAGGACGATGGCCAGCGCCGACATCGCCAGCCGCGCCTTGTGGGCGCGCAGCCCGGCGAGCGTGGTGCGGAGCATGGTCACGCCTCCAGCCTCTTCAGCTCGTCGAGGATCCGGTCGGCGTCCGCGTCGCGCAGCTCGTCCACGATCCGGCCGTCGCGCAGGAACACGACACGGTCCGCGTACGCCGCGGCGCGCGGGTCGTGCGTGACCATGACGACGGTCTGGCCCAGCTCGGTGACGGAGGCGCGCAGGAACGACAGCACCTCGCCGCCCGCTGCGGTGTCGAGGTTGCCGGTGGGCTCGTCGGCGAAGATCACGTCGGGTCGGGTGACCAGGGCCCGGGCGCAGGCGACCCGCTGCTGCTCGCCGCCGGACAGCTCGCCGGGACGGCGCCGCAGCCGGCCGGCGAGGCCGAGGGCGCCGATCACCCGGTCCCACCACGCCGGGTCCGGTTCGGTGCCCGACAGCTCGCCGGGCAGCCTGATGTTCTGCTCGGCGGTGAGCGTCGGCAGCAGGTTGAACGACTGGAAGACGAAGCCGACCCTGGTCCGGCGCAGCAGCGTGAGCGCGCGGTCCGACAGCCGGGTGATCTCGGTGCCGCCGATCCGGATCGAACCCGACGTCACGGTGTCCAACCCGGCCAGGCAGTGCATGAGGCTCGACTTGCCGGAACCGGACGGCCCCATGATCGCGGTGAACGCCCCTCCGTCGAAGTCGACCGTGACGCCGTCCAGCGCCCGCACCGCGGTGGGCCCCGCGCCGTACACCTTCACGACACCGGTGGCCGCGAGCGCCGCGGCACCGCACCCCGCCGGCGTTTCCGGTTCTTCCGTCCTGACCTCTCCCACAGCTGCCTCCCTCGGCGTGAACCGACTCGAAGCTAGGGGCCGGCGGGCAGAAGATCGTCAGCCTCGGCGCGGTCACCGTGTCCGCGCCAGGGAGGGGAGGGACGGACGCCGGGTCGTCCTCGACGCGTACGCCGACCCGCGCGACGAGCCGCGACGAGCCGCGCCGGCGCGCGGCCGGCCGGACTCAGCGGTCGAACCGGAACTGGCCGGATTCGTAGGCGTACACGATCGCCTGCACCCGGTCGCGGGCGCCGAGCTTGGCCAGGATCCGGCTCACATGGGTACGGACCGTGGCCTCGGACAGGTACAGCTCGCCCGCGATCTCGGCGTTGTTCAGCCCCCGCGCCATCTGGGCCAGCACCTCGCGTTCGCGCGGGGTGAGCGACTCAGCGACGCGGTCGTCGCTCCGGCCCGGCAGGTAGGGCGCGAACCGGTCGATCAGCCGCCGGGTCGCGGCCGGCGAGACCACGGCGTCCCCGCTATGGATGGCGCGTACGGCGTCGACCAGCTGCCGCGGCTCGGCGTCCTTGAGCAGGAACCCGCTGGCCCCGGCACGCAACGCCCCGTACACGTACTCGTCCAGGTCGAACGTGGTGAGCATCAGCACCCGCGGCCGCGGCTCGGGCAGCCCCCCGATCCGGCGGGCGGCCTCGACCCCGTCCATGCGCGGCATCCGGACGTCCATGATCACGATGTCCGCGCGCACCCGGGACAGCAACGCCAGCGCCTCGCGTCCGTCGCCCGCCTCGCCGACCACCTCGATGTCCGGCTGGCCGCGCAGCACGAGCCGGAACCCGGCCCGCACCAGCTCCTGATCGTCGACGAGCACCACTCGGATCGGCGCGGCCCCCTCGCCGTTCACTCCGCGCCCCACGGCAGCCGCGCGAGCACCGTGAAACCGTGCGGCCGGCGGGGCCCGGCGTACAGAGTGCCGCCGAACATCGCCGTCCGCTCGCGCATGCCGACAAGACCGTGCCCGGCGCGGCCGTCGGCGTCGAGCGCGCCGGCCGCGGCCGGCCCCCGGCCGTCGTCGTCGACCTGCACCGCGAGGGTGCCCGGCTCGTACCCGATGCGCACCAGCGCCCCGGCCCCGGTCCCGGCGTGCTTGAGCGTGTTGGTCAGACTCTCCTGAACGATGCGGTACACGGCCAGCGCCCGGCCCTGGGACACCTCACGCGGCTCCCCCTCGACCTCGAGCTTCACCGGCAGCCCCGCGTCCCTGACCCGCGCCACGAGCGCGTCCAGGTCGCCGATGCCGGGCAGCGGCGCGTACGGCTCGGCCGCTCCGGCGGCGCCCGTGCCGAGCACGCCGAGCAGCCGTCGCAGCTCGCCCAGCGCGGTCCGCCCGGTGGCGCCGATCGCCCGGACGGCGGTGCGCGCGGAAGCGGCGTCGCCCTCGTCCAGCGCGGAAGCCGCGCCGTCGGACTGGATGACCATCACGCTCACGCTGTGCGCCACCACGTCGTGCAGCTCCCTGGCGATGCGGGCGCGTTCCTCGGCGACCGCCATCCTGGCCCGGGTGTCGCGTTCCCGCTCGGCCCGCTCGGCCCGCTCTTCCAGATGCTCGAAGTACGCGCGGCGGGTACGGCTGTACTCACCCGCCACCCATGCGATGACCAGCGGCGACGCCAGTGCGAGCAGGCCGTACAGGCGGCCCGACATCGGCACGTCGGGGCCGCCCATCCAGCGGGCGGTGGCGACCACGGCGGCGACCAGCGCCGCGGGCAGCGCCAACCGCCGCGCCCAGCGCGGCCCGTACGCGACCACCGTGTAGAACGCGACCGCGACCGCGAAGGTGTACAGCCCGGGCCGCACGCCGACCACGAGCTCGGCCACGCCGACCGCGCCGATCCACAACCAGACGGCCACCGGGTACTCCCTGCGCACCACGAGCGCCGCGCAGATCGCCAAGGCGAACGGCGCCTGCGCCGCGCGCAGCCCGCCCGCCATGCCCAGCCAGGCCACCATGAGGAAGGCCGCCAACCCCGCGTCGAAGAGGCGAGGGTGGCGGCGCGGCCATACCAAGGCACCCTGCACGCTCCGACCGTACGCGACGGCGCCCCTACCGGCGTCATCCTGAACTCGTACATCGGCTCCACACCGAGTCGGAGCCGCACGGCGCCCAAGGCAGTCAAAACACCCCTGGCCAAGGGCCCCACTTGGCCAAGGGTGTCGATCAGATGGTCGATTGCGGGGGCGGACGCCCGGCGGGGTCTCCCCCGCCGTGGCGTCCCTTGTTCCGCGGCGCGGTTCTCTAGTGCGCGGGAGGCGCGGGCAGCGGGGTGGCCCTGAAGGACGGCGCACCACCGGTGTCACGGAGAGTCGCTCCGGTCCGCTTGACGAACCAGGTGACGTCGTCGCTCGCGCGGTAGACGTACGCCCACGAAGGGCCGGTCGAGTCGGTGTACGACACGGTCACGGGATCGGTGGCGGCCGCCGGGGTGGTCGACTGGACCCAGTCCCGCCACACCCCGGAACCCGCCGCGGTCTCCTGGGCGTAATAGATCGTCGCGTCGGTTCCCTTGACCACCACCTGCGCGCGGTCGAGCGGATCGAGCACCGCCGCCGGCGAACCGGCCGCGGTCAACGTCCCGACCCGGTCCCAGGTCGCCGGGAAGGTCGCCGGGTCGGCCTGCCGCATGGTCATGATCGCCCCGTTCGCGGCACGCGCGAAGACGCGGACCTTGTTGCCAGGGAACACCACAGCGGCCGGCGTGCCGGTGAACCCCGACCCGGCCAGGCTGGTGACGCTCGACAGCGACCGGTCGGCGTACATGGCCGTCTTCAGCACGCCGGAGGCATCGCGCGCGAACACCCGGATCCCGTTGCCGACGTTGACCGCCACCGGCGTGCCGGTCAGACCGGTCAGGCCGAGGCTGGACCAGAACCCGTACGGTCCGTTCTGGCCGACCTGCTGCGTCACCCACAACGCGCCCGCCGAGTCGATGGCGAACGCGGACAGCAGGCCGGCGGGATCCCGCACCACGGCGGGCGGCGAGGCCATCAACCCGCCCATGTTGACCGCGGCGCCCCACGCGTCGGTCGCCTTGGTCGTCTGCGTGGTGACCCACATCGTGCCGCTCGCGTTGAGCGCGACCAGCTGCAGCCGGCCGTCGGCCTGCTGGGCGAGCGCCGGCTCGGCGGTGAACTCTTCGCTCCCGAAGAAGGGCGTCCACGTGATCGCGCCGGTGCCGGCGAGGTTGGGGTCCTTCTGGAAGCCGTGGCGGAGCCGGCCGATGTTGTTGATGTACGCGTGGTCGAGCGGGGCCAGCGTCCCGCTCGCCGCGGCGGGACCCTGCACGACCGCGTTCCGCGAGTACTGCGGCAGCGCCAGCCTGGGCGCCGCGGCAGCGGCATCACGGGTGCCGGTGGCGACGTGGTAGGACACGGTCACCGCCCTGCTGGGGATGGGGTTTCCCTTCTGGTCGATGGCCCGGACGCGGAATCCCGTCACGGTGCCGTTGTTGCCGACCAGGTTCGCCGTCACCGTGGCCACCGAGGGCGACACCCCGATGACCTGGATCCCGGTGGGCGCCACCGGCAGCGCCGGCGAGAACGGCACCTGCGCGTACCCGCTGGCATCGGTGGTCACCGAGACCGTGGCGTTGAGGTTGCTCCAGGTGTTGGTGGGCTGGCTGCGGGCCTGCCACGACGCCAGATACGCCAGCCGGATCGAGTCACTGGCGATGGCGGCACCGTTCTGCTCCAGCGCCCGTACCGTGAAACTGGTGGCGGTACGGGCGGTGACCAGCAGGCTCACCGGGATGTTCCCGCCCTGCGTCGGGCCCACCCCGGACGCGACCACGGACACCGGCGCGCCCGACTGGCCGGGCGGCGTGGTCAACGGAACCGTCGCGTACCCTGACGCGTCCGTCGTCACCGTCGCCGCTCCGCTCCGCTCGCCGGGCCCGGCGCCGTTCAACGACGCGTGGTAGAACACCGTGATCTGTGTGGTGATCGGTGTACCCGCCTGGTTCAGTGCCCGCAGCGTGAAGCCGGTCGTCGTCACGCCGTAGGCGATCAGGTTCACCGGCATCTGGGCGCCGGACGTGGGAAGGCTACCTGTCACCACTACCGCGTCCGGGACCTGCGGAAACGCGCACGGATCAGCCGTCGGGCAGAACGGGATCGTCACCCGTCCGCCCGAGTCGGGCGTCACCACGGCCGTGGCGTCCACCCGCTTCACCTGAAGCGGTGCCGCAGCCGCGGCGCTGCCGGGTGCGGCCAGTCCCACCAGCGACACCACCAGGGCCGTCGCCAACCCGAGACCGCAGATCCGCGCAGGTGGCCCGTTCCGCTTTTTTAACCACTTACTCCGATTTCGCATGACTTCTCCTCGACGGATTCGTCGTGGTTCCGCCTGGTCGCCACCGCGGATCGCCCATCGACCCGGGCCAGACGGCTCAATGCTCGAGCCGTCGAGAAAAGCCCCACAAGGGCCGAATGTTGACCCAAAACGGCCAAGTGAGTAAATCGTCCATCAAAATGCTGTGGAAACCATTGGCCGAGGCCAGGGCGCTGTTTAATTTTCAAGGAATGGCCGCTTTCAGCCGCTGTGTGGCCGATCCTGGACCGGCTCCGGACGGGCCCAGGTACAGCAGCGGCTCATCCGGCGCCCAGGAACCGGTATCCGCACCTGTCTCGCCGGCCACGACGGTCGGCGTCGGGGCCGAAACCGCCACTGGGAGTCGGTTTTGATAGTCCAGCCAATAAAGGCTTCGGCATAAATCGGTAAAATGCGCCACTGGCCGCGGTCCGCGCTCTCCCCCGGCACAGATCTTCGATGCTGGTAGCCTCCTGAACAGGGGGCATTATGGATGTTTTGTCCATTAACACGATCCGCGGCGCGTGGCTGTGACCGCTACGTCGGCCCGGAGGGCGCCATCGTCGGCATGCGCACCTTCGGCGCGTCCGCCCCGATCGAACAGCTGCCGTCCAAGTTCGGCTTCACCCCGGAGAAGGTGTCCGAGGCGGCTCGCGAGTTGGTGCGTGGAACGATCGCATGAAGAGGATCGCAGCGCGCCGCACTCGCCCGACCGACCGGAGGAGACCCAGCCGATGCCCACCATCCCGCTTCGTGACCGGCCCGCCTGGCAGGCACTCGAACGGCATCACGCGCAGATCGAGGGACGCCATCTGCGCGATCTCTTCGCCGACGACCCTGAGCGCGGAGAGCGCCTGTGCGCGGAGGCGGCCGGGCTCTACCTGGACTACTCGAAGAACCGGGTCACCGACGAGACGCTGCGGCTGCTCGTCCAGCTCGCCCGCGAGTCGGACCTCGAGCAGCGCAGGGACATGATGTTCGCCGGCAAGCCGATCAACACCTCCGAGCACCGGTCCGTGCTGCATGTCGCCCTCCGCATGCCCAAAGGCACCTCCCTCATGGTGGACGGCGTCGACGTGGTCGCCCAGGTCCACGACGTGCTCGACCGGATGGCCGCCTTCGCGAGCCGGATCAGGTCCGGCGAGTGGACGGGCCACACGGGCCGGCCGATCACGAACATCGTCAACATCGGCATCGGCGGCTCCGACCTCGGACCGGTGATGGCCTACGAGGCGCTGCGCCACTACAGCAGGCGCGACATGACGTTCCGCTTCGTGTCCAACGTCGACTCGACCGACTTCGTCGAGGCGACGCGCGACCTGTCGGCGGCCGAGACGCTGTTCATCGTCTCGTCCAAGACGTTCGGCACCCTGGAGACCCTCACCAACGCCCACTCCGCCCGCGACTGGGTGGTCGGCCAGCTGGGCGCGCGGGAGGCCGTGGCCAAGCACTTCGTGGCCGTGTCGACCAACGCGGAGCGGGTCAGGGACTTCGGCATCGACACGGCCAACATGTTCGGGTTCTGGGACTGGGTCGGCGGGCGCTACTCCATGGACTCCGCCATCGGCCTGTCCACGATGATCGCGATCGGTCCCGAGCTGTTCGCCGACATGCTGGCCGGCTTCCACGCGATGGACGAACATTTCCGCACCGCTCCGCTCGGCGAGAACCTTCCCGTGCTGATGGGCCTGCTCGCCGTCTGGTACGTGAACTTCTTCGGCGCGCAGAGCATCGGGGTCATGCCGTACGAGCAGTACCTCAAGCGCTTCCCCGCCTACCTGCAGCAACTGACGATGGAGTCGAACGGCAAGCGCGTGACCGTCGACGGCGTGCCGGTGGACCACGCCACGGGGCCCGTCTACTGGGGGGAGCCGGGCACCAACGGCCAGCACAGCTTCTACCAGCTCATCCACCAGGGCACCTGGCTGATCCCGGTCGACCTGATCGGCTTCGGCAAGACGCTCAACCCGCTGGACGACCACCACGACATCCTGTCCTCGAACGTCTTCGCGCAGGCCCAGGCGCTGGCGTTCGGCAAGACGGAGGACGAGGTGCGGGCCGAGGGCACGCCGGCCGACGTCGTCCCCCACCGCGTGATGCCCGGCAACCGGCCGACCAACGTCCTCCTCGCCGAGAAGATCACGCCCAGGATCCTCGGCACGCTGGTCGCGCTGTACGAGCACAGCGTCTTCACCCAGGGGACGATCTGGGGCATCGACTCCTTCGACCAGTGGGGCGTCGAGCTGGGCAAGCAGCTCGCCGTCCAGATCATCCCCGAGCTCACCGGCGAGGCCGAGCCGCGGCTCGACCACGACTCGTCGACGAACGCCCTGATCCGCCGCTACCGGAGGTTGAAGCAGACCTAGAGACAACGCTTTGGGGGGAGCATGACAACGAACAGTCCCATGCAGCTCGGCATGGTCGGCCTGGGACGGATGGGCGCCAACCTCGTCCGCCGGCTGATCCGCGACGGGCATGACTGCGTCGTCTACGACGTCAACGAGAGCGCGGTCGACGACCTGCGCGCCGAGGGCGCGACCGGCGCGACGTCGCTCGCCGACCTCGCGGGTAGGCTGCGCCCGCCGAGGGCGGTGTGGCTCATGCTTCCCGCCGGCATCGTCCAGGCGACGCTCGACCAGCTGGTCGAGCTGCTGGACGCCGGCGACACGGTGATCGACGGGGGCAACTCCTACTACCGCGACGACATCGCCCGGGCCCGCCGGCTCGCGACCAGGCAGCTCCACTACGTCGACTGCGGCACCTCGGGCGGGGTGTGGGGTCTCGACCGCGGCTACTGCCTGATGATCGGCGGCGAGGACGAACCCGTCCGGCGGCTCGACCCGATCTTCGCGACCATCGCGCCCGGCATGGGCACCGCGGAGCCGACACCCGGCCGCACCCGCGACGGCACCGCTCCGTACGGCTACCTGCACTGCGGCCCGAACGGAGCCGGGCACTTCGTGAAGATGGTCCACAACGGTGTGGAGTACGGGATGATGGCGTCGATCGCCGAGGGGCTGTCCATCATCGAGCACGCCGACGCGGGCGAGAAGGAGCGCGCGGTCGACGCCGAGACCGCGCCGATCCGCGATCCCGGAGCCTACCGGTACGACATCGACGTCGCCGAGGTGGCCGAGGTGTGGCGCCGCGGCTCCGTGGTGTCGTCCTGGCTGGTCGATCTGGTGGCCGACGCGCTGGCCCGCTACCCGGACCTCGACGCCTTCCGCGGCCGCGTCTCCGACTCCGGCGAAGGGCGCTGGACGTTGATCGCCGCGATCGAGGAGAGCGTGCCGGCCCCGGCCATCAGCGCGGCGCTGTTCGAACGGTTCGCCTCGCGCGGGCTCGGCCGGTACTCCGATGCCGCGCTGTCCGCGATGCGAGCCGAGTTCGGCGGCCACGCGGAGAAGATGGAGAAGAAGGAACCGTCCTGATGCGGAGCGAACGGCCGTTACGACACTCCCAGGAGGGGGCCATGACCCGACCGACGCGCCTGCTCCTCGCCGACGTCGACGGGACGCTGGTCACGCGGGACAAGATCCTCACCGACCGGACCCGCGACGCGGTCCACAGGCTGCACGAGGCCGGCGTTCTCTTCGCGATCACCAGCGGCCGGCCGCCGCGCGGCATGTCCATGCTCGTCGAGCCGCTCGGACTCAGCACGCCGGTCGCCGCGTTCAACGGCGGCATGTTCGTCGAACCGGACATGTCGGTGATCGAGCAGAAGGTCATTCCCGATGAGCTGCTCGCCCCGGTGATGTCGCTGCTCGGCTCGTTCGATCTCGACGTCTGGGTCTACCAGGGCACCGAATGGTTCGTGCTCGATCCCGACGGGCCGCACGTCGACCGGGAGGCCTGGACGGTGAAGTTCGCCCCCACCGTCGTGAAGAGCCACGACAACGCCCACGACGCCGTCAAGATCGTCGGCGTGAGCGACGACCTTGACGCGGTCGCCCGCGCCGCCGAGGCCGCCCACGCGACGTTCGGCGACCACGTCTCGGCGGCCCGCTCGCAGCCGTACTACCTCGACATCACCCATCCCGACGCCAACAAGGGACAGGTGGCGCGGTTCCTCGCCGACCGCTTCGCCGTCCCGGCCGCCGAGATCGCCACCATCGGCGACATGCCCAACGACGTCCTCATGTTCGCGCACTCCGGTCTCAGCATCGCGATGGGCAACGCGAGCAGGGAGGTCCAGCGGGCCGCAAGGCGGATCACGACGTCCAACGAGGACGAGGGCTTCGCCACCG
Organism: Streptosporangiaceae bacterium; assembly: GCA_036378315.1. GTDB lineage: Bacteria > Actinomycetota > Actinomycetes > Streptosporangiales > Streptosporangiaceae > CALAED01. Next base: position 17,087 of record DASUWU010000128.1, read on the forward strand.
CCGTCGAGCGCTACATCCTGCGGGCCGGGCCCGTCCCGGCCGCCGCGACCGCGCTCGGCCTGCCGCGCCGGGTCACCGCCTGCCTCTTCGATCTGGACGGCGTGCTCACCAGCACCGTCGAGCTGCACAAGGCGGCCTGGAAGGCGACCTTCGACGCCTACCTTCGCGGGCGCGAAGGACCCGGGTTCAGCCCGTTCACCGACCAGGACTACGACGAGCACGTCGACGGGCGGCCGCGCGCCGACGGCGTCAGGGACTTCCTTTCCTCGCGCGGCATCAGGCTGCCCGAGGGACGCCAGGACGACGCGCCCACCGCCGAGACGGTCAACGGCGTCGGCAACAGGAAGAACCAGCTGTTCACGTCCCTCATCGAGGAACGGGGCATCACGCCGTATCCCGGCTCGGTGACCTACCTGAAGGCCGTGAAGGACGCCGGACTGGCCGTCGGCGTGGTCACCTCCTCCCGCAACGCGCTGACCGTCCTGCGGGCGGCCGGCCTGAACGACTTCGTGCGCGCCAGGATCGACGGCACGGTCATCGCCGAGCGCCACCTGCGGGGAAAGCCGGCGCCCGACTCGTTCCTGGCCGGCGCCGACGCGCTCGGCGTGGATCCGTCCGGCGCGGCGGTGTTCGAGGACGCGCTCGCCGGCGTCGCCGCCGGCCGGGCCGGCGGCTTCGGCTACGTCGTCGGCGTCGACCGCGCCGGTCAGGCCGCCGCTCTGCGCGCGCACGGCGCCGACGTCGTCGTCGGCGACCTCGCCGACCTGCTCGGGCGGCCGGCGTGACCCGCCATGGCTCCCGAGCGCGGCGATCACGTCGGCCCGGAGCGCGCCGGGGCGCCGACCCGGCGCGGCGCCGGCTCGCGTCCCGGCGGCTGGCGGATCCAGCAGTCAGGGGTGTCGGTGACCGGCGTCGGGAGCGTGACCGGCCGCTCGCCGAGCATGACCTCGCTGCCGCCGTGCAGCACGGGAAGCGGATCGCCGGCCAGCAGGGAGTAGGTCGTCGTGTCGTCGGTGATGACGACCCGCAGCCTGCGCCCGCGGTAGCACAGCCGGAAGGCGAGCCGCGTGATGCCATCGGGCAGCCGCGGGTCGAACCGCAGCCGGCCATCCCCCGCCCGCATCCCGCCGAACCCGGCGACGAGCGCGGTCCAGGCGCCGGCCAGGGCGGCGATGTGCAGCCCGTCCCGGGTGTTCTTCTCCAGGTCGTCGAGGTCGATCAGGGCGGCCTCGCCGAGGTAGTCGTAGGCGAGGTCGAGCAGGCCGATCTCGGCGGCGATCACCGCCTGGACCGCGGCCGACAGGGATGAGTCGCGTACGGTGAGCGCTTCGTAGTAGGCGAAGTTCCGGATCTTCTGGTCGAACGTGAACGCGTCACCGCACAGATGCATGGCCAGCACCAGGTCGGCCTGCTTGACCACCTGCTTGCGGTAGAGCTCGAAGTAGGGGAAGTGCAGCAGCAGGGGGTACCGATCCGGCTCGGTGGCCGCGAAGTCCCACCTCGCGTGCTCGGTGAATCCCTCGCTCTGCGGGTGCACCCCCCGATCATGGTCGTACGGCACGAACGTGGCGTCGGCGGCGGCGCGCCACGCGGCGGCCTCCTCCGACGTCACGCCGAGCCGTTCCGCGCGGTCCGGGTGGCGGGCGATCGCGTCGGCCGCCGCGCGCAGGTTCCGCTGTGCCATGAGGTTGGTGTAGACGTTGTTGTCCGCCAGCGCGCTGTACTCGTCGGGGCCGGTGACCCCGTCGATGCGGAACCGGCCGTTGATGTCGTGGTGGCCGAGGCCGCGCCACAGCCTCGCCGTCGCGACGAGCAGCGGCAGGCCGGTCTCGCGCTCGAACTCGGCGTCGTCGGTCGCGTCCACGTAGCGCGCCACCGCGGCCGCGATGTCCGCGTTGATATGGAACGCGGCCGTGCCGGCCGGCCAGTAGCTCGAGCATTCCTCGCCGTGGATCGTCCGCCAGGGGAAGGCCGCCCCTGGGAGCCCGAGCCGCCCGGCGCGGTCCTCGGCCTGCGGCAGGGTGGTCCGCCGCCAGTCCAGGGCGTCCGCCACCGCGCCCGGATAGGTGTAGCTGAGGACCGGCATGATGAAGGTCTCGGTGTCCCAGAAGATGTGCCCGTCGTAGCCGGGTCCGGTGAGCCCCTTCGCCGGGATGGGGCGCTGTTCCGTCCTGGCACCGGCCTGGAGGACGTGGAACAGCCCGAAGCGCACCGCCTGCTGCACCTGCGGATCGCCGGCGACCTCCACGTCCGCCCCCGCCCAGAAGTCGTCGAGGAACGCGCGCTGCTCGCCGACCAGGCCGTCCCACCCGGTCGACCACGCGGCCGCCATCGCCGCTATCACCTGGTCGTGCACCGCGGGCCGCGACCGCTTGGCGGACCAGCCGTACGCCAGGAGCTTGACCAGCCGCAGCCGCCGGCCGGGTGCCAGCCTGGTCACCACCGTGAACCTGCCGACGTCACCCGAGCCGCTCAGGTCCACGTCGGTGCCGTCCGGGGCGTCCAGGTCGTGTCGCATGGCGGCCGCGACCAGCAACCCGCTGGCCCGGGTCCTGTGCAGCATGATGGCGTGGTCGTCCGTCGTGACGTTCTCCTCCATGACCAGCGGTGACCGAAGCGCGGCCGCGGCTCGCGGGTCCTTGCTCCGCGCGGGCGGCGCCTCGTTCGCCACCAGTTCCGACTGGACGACGATCCCGACCGGGGTGGTGAGCGCCTCGACCTCGTAGCTGATCGCCGCGATCGCCCGCTGGGTGAACGAGACGAGCCGGGTGGAGGTGACGCGCACCGGGCAGCCGGACGGCGAGCTCCAGCGCGCCCGGCGGGTCAGGGTGCCGGCGCGCAGGTCGAGCACTCGCTCGTGCTCGTGCAGCCGGCCGTACCGGATCTCGAAGGGCTCGTCGTCGACCAGCAGGCGGATCAGCTTGCCGTTGGTGACGTTGACCGCCGTCTGTCCGGATTCCGGATACCCGTAGCCGGGCTCGGCGTACGGCAGCGGCCGCTGCTCGTACACCGAGTTCAGGTAGGTGCCGGGCAGCCCGTGCGGTTCGCCTTCGTCGAGGTTGCCGCGCATGCCGATATGCCCGTTCGACAGCGCGAACACCGACTCGGTCTGGGCGAGCATGTCGAGGTTCAGGTCGCGTTCGCGGATCACCCACGGCTCGACGGTGAACGCGGGGTTCGTGATCATGATGCCTCCCTGGCCGGCGAGCGGCCGGCACGAGCGATGGGCGTGGCAGGCGACGGACGGGTCACGGTCATCGCGGGCGGACGGCGGTGGGGATCCAGCGGCCCTCCTCGGTGAGCCGGTCGGCGCTGGACGGGCCCCATCCGCCGGGCTCGTACTGCTCCGGCGGCGCCTTGGCGTCGAGGATGGGATCGACGATGCGCCATTGCTCCTCCACGGTGTCCTGGTGCGCGAAGTGGCGGGGGTCGCCGGCGAGCGCGTCCGTGAAGATCCGCTCGTACGCGCTCTCCGGTTGCCCGGGTACGGTCGAGAAGTCGACCGACACCGACACCTCGCGTACCTCGTCGGCCTGCCCAGGGGCCTTGGCGAGCAGCTCGAACGTCACCCCGGGATCGGGATCCAGGCAGAAGCGCACGACGTTGGAGCGCGGCCGGCCCGCGTCGGCTGAGACGAAGAGCATGCGCGGCGGCCGGCGGAACCGCACCGCGATCTCGGTGCTCGTGACGGCGAGCGCCTTCCCTGCCCTGATCAGGAACGGCACGTCGGCCCAGCGCCAGTTGTCGATCCACAGCCGCACCGCGGCGTAGGTCTCCACCGTCGACCCGGCGGCGACGCCGGGCGTGTCGAGGTAGCCGGCGTACTGTCCGCGCACCACGTCGTCGGGCTCGATGGCGCGGACCGCGGACATCACCCGGCCCTTCTCGGCACGTTCGCTCTCGGCCCTCTCGTCGGCCGGTGGATCCATGGTCAGGTACGCCAGGACCTGCAGCAGATGGTTCTGCAGCACGTCGCGGACGGCACCCACCGCGTCGTAGAAGGCCCCCCGGCCGGCGACGCCGAACCCCTCGGCCATCGTGATCTCCACGGCGGCGACGTGGTCGCGGTCCCAGACCGGCTCGAGCAGGCTGTTGGCGAAGCGGAACATCAACAGGTTCTCGACCGACTCTTTGCCGAGGAAGTGATCGACGCGCAGCAGCCGCTCCTCGGGGAAGTGGCGGTGCAGCGCGGTGTTGAGCCGCCGCGCGGACGGGAGGTCGTGGCCGAACGGCTTCTCCACCACCAGCCGGGCGCGGGCGTTCAGGCCCGCGGCGCCCAGCCGGTCGGCTATCGGCTCGAACAGCGCGGGCGGCACGGCCAGGTAGTGGACCGCGAACGCGTCGTCCGGGATGTGCCGGGCCATCTCCTCGTAAAGGGCCGGCTGGGTCACGTCGCCGGTCACCGGCACCAGCCTGGCGGCGAACGCGCCGAACACGTCCTCGTCGACCCGCCCGCAGGCCGCGCTGACGCTGTCGCGGGCGAGTTCGCGCAAGGCGGCCGCGTCCAGGGACCGGTGTCCGACGCCGATGACCGGCACGTCGAGCACGCCGCGGGCGGCGAGCCGGTACAGCGCTGGGATGATCATCTTTTTGGCGAGATCCCCGGTGATGCCGTACAGCACCAGGATCTGCCCTCGCGGTGCGTTCATGAATGCCCTCGTTCGGCCTTGACGAGCTGTCCGCGCCTCGGGGGCGGGGTTCCCGTGGGAACCCCCCCGGGAAAGGGATGGCGGCAGGCGCGCGGCTGGGTAGAAGCGCCCAGGTTGTGAATGCTGTAACGCCGCGCCCCGGCTGGGGCGGCTCATGCGCATACATACCCAGCGGCCCGGCGGGCACATCACGGCACATCGAGCAATCAGGCAATAAGGCAATCAGGCCACATTCGCCGGACAAGGGGGCAGCCGTGAACGAAGCGCACCGGACGCACCGCGTGGTCGTGATCGGCTCCGGATTCGGCGGACTGTTCGCCGTGAAGGAGCTCCGCCGGGCACCGGTCGACGTGACCGTCATCTCGCGCACCGCCTACCACCTGTTCCAGCCGCTGCTGTACCAGGTGGCCACGGGGATCCTGTCCGAGGGATCGATCGCGCCGGCCACGCGCGCGGTGCTGCGGCGGCAGCGGAACGCGGGCGTGCTGACCGGCGACGTCACGCGGATCGATCTGGCCGACCGCACCGTCACGTCGGTGCTGGCGGGCCAGGTCACGGTCACCCCGTACGACAGCCTGATCGTCGCCGCCGGGTCCGGCCAGTCGTACTTCGGCCACGACGCCTTCGCCGAACACGCGCCTGGCATGAAGTCGATCGATGACGCGCTCGCGCTGCGCGGCCGCCTCTTCGGGGCGTTCGAACTCGCCGAGGCGGAGACCGACCCGGCGCTGATCCGGCGCTGGCAGACGTTCGTGGTGATCGGCGGCGGCCCGACCGGAGTCGAGGTCGCCGGCCAGATCGCGGAGCTGACCCGGCGCAGCCTGCCGGGGGAGTTCCGCACCATCGATCCTGCGCGAAGCCGGGTGGTCCTCTACGAAGCCGGCCCGGAGATCTTGGCCGGCTTCGGCGAGCGGCTGTCGGAGAAGGCCGCCAGGGAGCTGGAGCGGGTGGGCGTGGAGGTGCGGACGGACACCAAGGTCGTCGGCGTGGACGCGACCGGCGTGGACATCCTCGCCGCGGACGGCACGCGGTCGCGCGTCGAGGCCATGACCAAGGTCTGGGCGGCCGGCGTGGCCGCCTCGTCGCTCGGCGGCCAGCTGGCCGACCAGTGCGGCACCGAGGTCGATCACGCGGGCCGCGTCGAGGTCGATCACGCGGGCCGCGTCGAGGTCGAGCCCGACTGCAGCCTGCCCGGCCATCCCGAGGTGTTCGTCGTCGGGGACATGATGTGCCTCGACCACCTCCCAGGCGTGGCGCAGGTCGCGATGCAAAGCGGGCGGCACGCGGCGGAAGAGATCCGGCGGAGGCTGGGTGGTGAACCGGCCGGCCGGCCGTTCCGGTACCGGGACAAGGGCAGCATGGCCATCGTCGCCCGATTCAGCGCGGTGGCCAGCGTCGGCCGGCTGCGGCTCGCCGGCTTCCCCGCCTGGCTGATGTGGTTGCTGATCCACTTGCTCTACCTCGTCGGTTTCCGCAACCGGCTCGCGTCGCTGCTCGACTGGGCCGTCGCCTTCGGCGCCGGCGGGCGATCCGAACGAACCGTCACCCGCTCCGCGATACGGGGCCTCGACTCGTCGACCCCGCCGCGCTGAGTGTTCGCGGCCGAGGGCGAGCAGCAGGAACGCGAACCGGCGACGCCCATCGCACCGGACCTCTCCTCCGGCGCGGCGCAACGTGCCGGGGATCGGCGGCGGTGTCGGCGGCGGTGTCGGCGGCGGTGCGCGACCGGCCACCGAGGAAGGTATTTTGACATGACGGTAGGGTGGCCACTTGGCGTCGGGAGGTCTGCGCGGGTGACGGCGGTCGATACCGAAACTTCACGCTCAGCGCTCGACAGCGGGATCCTGCGGGCGGCGGGGCGGCGGCGGACGTTCGCGGTGATCTCGCATCCGGACGCGGGGAAGTCGACGCTGACCGAGGCGCTGGCCCTGCACGCGTCCGCGATCGTCGAGGCCGGCGCGGTGCACGGCAAGGGCGGCCGGCGGGGGGTGACGTCGGACTGGATGGCGATGGAACGCGACCGCGGCATCTCCATCACCTCCGCGGCGCTGCGGTTCGAGTACGGCCACAGTGACGCCCAGAGCGGCGAGAAGGTCGTTCTCAACCTGCTCGACACGCCCGGCCACGCGGACTTCTCCGAGGACACCTACCGCGTGCTTGAGGCCGTCGACTGCGCGATCATGCTGCTGGACTCGGCGAAGGGCCTGGAACCGCAGACACTGAAGCTGTTCGACGTCTGCCGCAACCGCCGCATCCCGGTGATCACCTTCGTGAACAAGTGGGACCGCCCGGGTCGCGAGCCGCTGGAGCTGCTGGACGAGATCGAGCAGCGCATCAAGCTGCGCCCGACCCCGGTGAACTGGCCGGTCGGCGCGGCCGGTGACTTCCGCGGGCTGATCGAGCGGGCCACCGGCGCCTGCACCACCTTCACCCGTACGCCGGGCGGCACCGGCCGGGCGAAGGAGGAGACGCTGACCGCCGGACAGGCCGCGGCCCGCGCGGGCGCGGCCTACGAGACCGCGGTCGAGGAGCTGGCGCTGCTGGAGGCGATCGGCGCCGCCGTCGACATGGAGTCGTTCCTGGCCGGGGAGTCCACGCCGACGCTGTTCGGCGCCGCATTGCCGAACTTCGGGGTCCGGCGGCTGCTGGACGCCCTGTGCGAGCTCGCCCCGCCGCCGTCACCGCGCGCCGACCTCGCGGCGGCGCCGCGACCGCTGGACGCGCCGTTCTCCGGGTTGGTGTTCAAGGTGCAGGCCAACATGGACCGCCAGCACCGCGACCGCGTCGCGTTCGTCCGCGTCTGCTCCGGCAGGTTCACCCGCGGCATGGTGCTCACCCACGCCGCCACGGGTCGCCCGTTCGCCACCAAGTACGCCCAGGCGATGTTCGGCCAGGATCGGCACACCGTCGACGAGGCCTACCCGGGCGACGTGATCGGCTTGGTCAACGCGACCGCGCTGCGCCCGGGCGACACGCTGTATGAGGGGAAGCCGGTGGAGTTCCCGCCGATCCCCAGCTTCGCGCCGGAGCACTTCGCCGTGGTGCGCTGCACTGACGGCGGCAAGCACAAGCAGTTCCGCAAGGGGATCGACCAGCTCGACACCGAGGGCGTGGTCCAGGTGCTGCGCTCCGATCTTCGCGGCGACCAGGCACCCGTGCTGGCCGCCGTTGGCCCGCTCCAGTTCGACGTCGTCCTGCACCGCCTGGAGCACGAGTTCTCCGCCCCCGCGCGGCTGCAGCACCTGGAGTACACGATCGCCCGCCGCACCGACGACGACGGCGCGGCCCGGCTGGCGGGTGCGCGCGGCGCCGAGGTGCTGACCCGCAGCCTCGACGGTGCCCGGCTGGCGCTGTTCACCGACCGGTGGCGGCTCAACGCCGTCGTCCGGGAACACCCCGGCGTGTTCCTCGAACCCCTCGTCGCCGGCGGCACCGACTAGCCACCGGCGGAGCCCCTGATTTCAGGGGCGGCATGGTGGGGCCATCGGCGGTCTGGCCGGATGCGGGCAGGCCGCATGGGGCCGTCGCCCTCCCCAGCGCGGTCCCCCCGGTGCTGGCGCCTCGGGCGGAAGGGAAGAAAGTGGCCGGTGAGATCGCTGAGGTTTCTGCTTTTCGGGCAATTTTCGGAGCTGTTTCGCTGCATCCCACTGCGTAAGGGGTGCAGGTCCGCGTGCTGAGGATGCGGAGCGCGCCCTCTTTTCTTCCTCCGCCGGTTACAGCCGTAACTCCCCCGACGCGGCTCAGAAGATGACGGTGTGCACCGGGAATATGACGATTTCTGCCGCCTTACTGGTGTATTGACTCGGCGTGCTGGCCGCCCTATAACTGCGGCGAAAGCTTTCACGGCCCTACAAAAGGGGTCCGGCCGGACCGACCCTTCTCAAAAGAGGAGTGATCGGTGAAAACAAAATTCGTCATCGCACTGACCGCCGCGTTAACCCTCGTGCTCGGGGGGCTCGCGGGGGTCGGATCGGCCTCCGCGGCGCCGGCACGGCCGGCCGCCGCGCCGGGCACCACCGCGGTCGGCGCCGCCGCGCCGTCCGGCGGGCAGGGCAGGGCGAGCGCGCCGCGCGCCGGCAACATGCGGACCTCGGCCGCCCAGGCGGCCCCCAAGGCCGCCCCGCGCTCGTTCGGCACGCTCGGCCGCGACGGCCGGCCGACGGCCGACGCGCTCGCCGGCCGGGCCGCCACCGCAGCCGCCGCAACCAAAACCGCGCCGGCGGCGCCGAGGGTGAAGGCGCGCGGCCCGAACGCCGGGACTTCGAGCGCGCGGTCGGGCGGCCAGACGGCGCCGCGCCCGCTGATCCCCACCAACACGGTCAACTCGAACTTCCTGGGCATCAACCAGAACAACTCGAACTGCGGCTGCCAGCCACCCGACGTCAACGCGGCGGTCGGCCTCAACGAGATCGTCCAGACCGTCAACCTGCGGCTGCAGGTCTACAGCAAGACGGGGACCGCGCTGTGCGGCATCCCGCTGAGCAACTGGTTCGCCGGCACGCTGTCCGACCCGCGCGTCCAGTTCGACAACGCCTTCAACCGCTACAGCATGGTGCTCATCCCGGTCCCGGGCGCGGGCGCCACCCCGACGCTGTACCTGGCGACCAGCCAGACCTCCAACCCGTGCGGCGGCTGGTGGCTCTACTCGATCACGTTCTCCGGCCCGCTGTACCCCGCCGGCACCGTCCTCGACTACCCCTACCTGGGCCAGGACCGCGACTCCGCCTCGCCGGCGCTGCTGCTGTCGTCCAACAACTTCTGCTGCGCGCCCGGCTTCGCGACCTACGTCGGCTCGGGCGCCTTCTGGATCCCCAAGAGCGCGGCCTACAGCGGAGCGGGCTTCAGCTTCACCTCCTTCAACGTCGCGTTCTCCTCGGCGCCGACCACGACGTCCGGCGTCCCCATGGCGGTGACCACCGCCAGCTACTACCTCGCCTCGGTCCCGGGATCCGGCTACGCGCTCTACCGCAAGAGCGGCGGCACCCTGGTGCTCCAGGCGAACATCTCCTCCGCGTTCAACGCGCCGTCCCGGGCGGTGACCCAGGGGGCCGGGCTGCCGACCCTCGACCCGCTGGACGGCCGCGTCGACTGGTCGCCGTACCTGTCCCAGGGGTTCATCTGGTTCGCCCACGGCATCGACCTGTCCGGCTTCCCCGCGGTCAGGTACGGGGCGATCAGCACGGCGGCCAACACCGCGACCGTCGCCACCGCCTTCCACAGCGGCACCAGCGACGACTTCAACCCATCCATCGGCGTCGCCGACGCCGGCACCAACGTCGTCCGGATCTGGGTGAACTGGGCCTACACCGACGTCCCAGCCGGCCGGCCGCAGACCAGCGACACCCTCAACGGCGTCGCCCCCGGCGGCGGCGTGCCCAGCCTCATCGCCACCGACCTGACCCTGCGGATCGGCACCACCACCAACACCAACTTCCGGTTCGGCGACTACTCATCGGTGTCCGTCGACCCGGTCGGAGGCGGCACCACCGCGGTCGTGGCCCAGGAACACTTCCAGGGCGGCAACATCTGGAGCACCAACATCGCCAGCGTGACGTTCTCACCGTGATGATCACACCGTGACGACGCAACCGTGATGACCACGGCGTGACCCGCGCCATCCGGCCGGGGCGGGCCCGCAGCCAGGCCCGCCCCGGCCACTCCATCCGCGCCAATCCCTTCGCCCGGAGGCGGAGCGGGACGTGGGCGTCCCGCGTCCAACCGTCATGCGCCCATCAACCTCTGTCGCCTTCGCGCTGTCGCTCGCGGTGGCGCTGGCCGGCACCCTCTGCGGGTGCGCCGACCCGGCCGCCGGCCCGGCCGCCGGCGGGGCCTCGGAAGGCACGGCCGGCGCGGCGGGCGACGGATCCGCCGGCGTACGCGGCACCACCACGGTCGATTCCGGGTCTCCGATCGTCTACTCCACCCCGCGACCCCGCCGCCCACTGCGAGCCCGGCTCGACGTCGTCGGCCCGGCCGGCACGACCGCCGTCGCGGCCACCGCCGAAAGCGACGAGCAGGGACGCTTCGAGATCCCACTCCGCCCCGGCACCTATACCATCCGGCCGCGCAACCTCACCGGCGCGCCCGTCCCCACCGCCCGACCCGTCACCGTGACCGTACGGCCCGGCACATGGACGACCATCACCATCCCGTTCGACTCCGGCATCCGCTGACCGCCACGGACGCCGGAGATCGCGTCGGCGCGCGCCTGCGGATCCACGAAAAGGTCGCCGGAGCCCCCGGCGAGGCGGTCGGCGAGATCACCCGGGTCGTGCCCGGGACCGAGGTGACCTGGCACGCCCGCACCGAACTCCGCTTCCTCAAACGCGTCACCGAGAGCCCGGAGGAGCGCGCCGCGCCATGACGATGATCAACCGAACTCAGGCGCTCGTCGTGGCGTTCTTCGCCGGTGTCGTGGTCGCCACGATCGCGATCCGGGTGATGGCGCCGGACGTCTTCCAGCGGGTTCTTGAGCCACCCACCGACGATGCTCGGCTGGAGATCGCATTCTTCGCAGGGACGGCCACTGTGATCGTCCTGATCACGGTCGGGGCGGTGCGGCGATGGCGCTGGATGTTCTGGCTGACCATGGCAATCCTCCTGTCCGGAGTGCTCCGCGTACCGGTGGCGATCTTGCAGGTCGCCGGCGTCGTGAGCGCCGATGCGCCCAACTGGTACCTCGTGCTTCAAGGCGGAATCGGCCTCGTCCAGGCGGCGATCGGGGCGGCCATGGTCGTCGGCTATCGCCGCGCCGGGGTCTGGGGGGCCTTCTAGGAGTCTGGCCGCGTCCGGCTCCCTCACCGCCGCCACCGGCGCCTGGTCTATGCCTGCCCGATGTCCTTGTTGGTGGCCACGTCGTTGGCGGCGGCCCCGTCCTCGTTGGCGGCGGCCCCGTCCTCGTTGGCGGCAGCCTCGTCCTCGTTGGCGGCAGCCTCGTCCTCGTTGATGTCCACGTCCTCGGCGACCTCGGGGCCGGTGGTGGGCTTGGGTTCGGTGAAGATCGGAGTGATGCTGGGGACCAGGGCGGGCTCGGCGAGGATGAGGATCTCGTCGCCCGGCCGGAGGGTCGTGTCGGCGCTCACGGTCACGAGGCTTTGGTCGCGGATGATGAAGCTGATCCAGATGTCATCGCCGCAGGGCAGGTCGGCGACGGTGGCGCCGTCGGCGGTCGAGCCGGGGGCGATGGTGAAGCGGTGGATGCCTTCCGGTTCGTCGCGGAAGCGTACGCCCAGGCTCCAGGGTTCGGGGTCGACGGTGCGCAGCGGCACGCCGAAGCGGTGGGCGAGGGTGGGCACGAGGCCGCCTTGGACGAGAACGGAGAAGGTGACGACGACGAAGACGACGGAATAGGCGCGGGCGCTGTCGGCGAGGTGGGCCTTGAGGATGAAGGTGCCGAGCAGGATCGGCACCGCCCCTTTGAGCCCGGTCCACAGCACGAAGGCTCGTTCGCCCCTGGTGAGCCGTATCTTCCACATGAGGGCGCCCACCAGCAGCGGCCGGACGACGAAGGTGAGCAGCACCGCGAGCACCAAACCGATGATCCATGCGCGGCCGTCACCGAGCCGGTGCAACTGGATGGTCAGTCCCAGCAGCAGGAACGCGACGATCTCGGCCAGGCTCGCCAGCGCGGAGTGGAACCGTTCGATCTCGCGCTTGTAGGGGGCGCGTTCGTCGCCGATCACGATCCCGGCGGCGAACACCGCCAGGAACCCCGACCCGTGCGCGACGGTGGCCGCCCCGTAGATCACGAGGGCGCCCGCCAGGACCCTCAGCGCGTACAGCCCGGCGGTGGGCAGCGGCACCCGCCGCATGAACAACAGCAGGCCGAGCCCGCCGGCCACCCCCACGCCGGCGCCGATCAGCATCTGCAGCGCGAACTCGCCCGCCACCTGCCCGACCGCACCCGCGTCGAAGGTGGTGGCGCCGATCAAGGCGACCAGCAGCGCGATCCCGACCGGGTCGTTGGCGCCCGATTCGCCTTCCAGCAGCACCCCGGTACGGCCGGTCACCTCGCGGCTGCCCAGCACGGAGAACACCACCGCCGGGTCGGTCGGCGCCAGCGCCGTGCCCAACAACAGCGCGATCCGCCAACCCAGCCCGAACAGCACGTGCGCCGCCGCCGCGACGGCGACCGCGGTGACCAGCGTCCCGGCGATCCCGACCCAGAGGATCGCGCCCGCTGCGGAACGGAACCGGCGCCGCCCGATATGCATCCCGCCGTCGAACAAGATGACCGCGAGCGCCACGGTCACCACCTGTTCCACCGCGGTGACCGAAAGGGCGCCGAGGCGCGGCCACACATCCGACGCCACCGCCGCGCCGAGCAGGAAGAACGCCGGAGCGGGGATCCGCAGCCGTTCGGCCAGCCGGTTCGACAACACCGCCGCCACACCGGCCAGCGCGGCGACCAGCACCGCCAGCCCGAAGGTCTCGACGTCACTCACCGGCGGCCCCGGGAAGTCGTCGCTCCACCGCCGGCGACCCGACGACGATCCACCACGTGGCGGCCCTCCTGCCCGACGACACAACCACCAACGCCGACCAGACTTCCCGGCACACCAGCCGCCCACCTTAACGCCCTTTATACGGATCTGGAGCCCGCACTCGTCACGCCGGGACGGAAGCACACCTCTCATCCGGCTGTGAGGGGTCAGCTGAAGGTCAGGGCGATGCCGCTGCCGATGCCGAGCAGCAGGGAGACGGCGGCGGCGGTGTAGGCAACGACCCGGGCTTCGAGGTTGATGCCCCCGGTAGAGGGGGGCGCCGGGCGGGCGAAGGTCGGGACGATCCAGCGCAGGTAGTAGAAGACGCTGGCGACGGTATTGAGCACGGCGACGGCGGCGAGCCAGGCGTAGCGGCCGTCGACGGCCGCCCCCAACATGAGCAGCTTGCCGACGAACACCCCCGTCGGCGGTGTTCCGACCAGGCCGAGCAGGCAGACGACCAGCGACAGCGCCAGCGAAGGAGACCGGCGCACCATGCCCGCGTAGCCGGCCAGGCGGTCCTCGCCGACGGCGACCACGACGGCGAAGGCGCCGATGTTCGTCACCGCGTAGGCGGCCAGGTAGAACAGCAACGCCTGCTCGGCGAGACCGCTCCGCCCGGCCACGACCACGGGGACGAGCAGGTAGCCGGCCTGGCTGATGGTGGAGTAGGCGAGCAGGCGGCGGACGTTGTCCTGGTAGAACGCGGCGAGGTTGCCGAGCGTCATGGTGGCGACCGCGAGGATCGCGATGAGCAGCCGCCAGTCGACGGGGGCCCGCGGGAGCAGTTCGACGGCGATCCGGTAGAGGGCGGCGAAGGCGCCGATCTTGGGCACTGTGGTGACGAAGGCGGCCACAGCGGGTGGTGCGCCTTCGGTGACGTCGGGCACCCAGAAGTGGGCCGGGACCGCCCCGGTCTTGAACATGAGGCCGGCGAGCAGCGCCACCACGCCGACGGCGGCCGCGCCCGCGGGCGCGCTCGCCAGGCCCTCGCGCAGGGTGTCGTAGGCGGTGCCGCGGCCGACGCCGTACAGCACCGTGATGCCGGCCAGCATCACGATGCCCAGCAGGGCCCCCATGAGGTAGTACTTCAGCGCCGCCTCGGTGCCGGCGGCGTCCTTGCCGAACCCGGCGAGCGCATAGCCGGGGATGCTGGCCAGCAGGTAGGCGGACAGCAGGACGAGCAGGTCGGCGGACGCGCCGAGCACCATCGTGCCGACGGCGGCGAACAGGAGCAGGACGTAGAACTCGCTCTCCCTCCGGTGTCCCCGTACGGACCCGGCGGAGAGGGCGACGACGAGCAGGGTCGCCGCCAGCACGACCACCCGGGTGACATGCGTGACCGGATCGATCATGAACGTGTCGAACGCCACGGCGTCCGGGCGCCCAGCGGCGACGGCGGCCGCGACGAGCCCGGCGAGCAACCCGGCCGCGCAGATGACCGCGACCCGCCATTGCCTCGCGCGCGGGGAGAAAAGTCCGGTGAGCAGCCCGATCACCGCCCCGGCGAGGGTGCACAGTTCCGGCAGCAGGTAGGCCGGGTTCTCGTTCATCACCGGGCGACCAGCGAGATCACGGCGGCGGACGCGGGCTCGATGACGTCCAGCAGGAATCGCGGTGCGATGCCGATGACCAGGGAGAGGGCGAGCAGCGGGGCGATCGCCGCCGTCTCGGCGCCGCGCAGGTCGTTCACGCGGCCGCTGAGCTCGCCGTCCGTGCCGAGCAGCAGGCGGTGCAGGACGCGCAGGAACAACGCGGCGGTGATGAGGATGCCGAGGATCGCCACGGCCCCGGCGGCCGCGGCCATGGCCGTACCGCTGCCGATCGCTCCTGTGAAGATCTGGAACTCGGCGATGAAGCCGGACAGGCCGGGCAGGCCGAGCGAGGCGAACGCCGCCACGGCGGTCAGCGCGGCGAAGACGGGGGCGCCGCGGGCGAGACCGCCGTAGCGGCCCAGGTCGTAGCTGCGGCCGCGGTCGTACAGGACGCCGGACAGCAGGAACAAGGCCCCGGTGACGAGACCGTGGCTGACCATCTGGGTGACGGCGCCGGTCACCGCCAGCCGCCGGGCGGCCACGTCACCCGCCGCCAGGCCCGCCGCGCCCACGGCGAGCACGATGTAGCCCATGTGGTTGATCGACGTGTAGGCGACCAGTCGCTTGACGTTGTCTTGGGCGAGCGCGACCAGCGCCCCGTACAGCACGCCGACCACGCCGATCACGATGGCGACCCACGCGTAGCGGCGCCATGCGTCGGGCAGCATGGGCATGGCGATCCTGACCAGGCCGTACGTGCCCATCTTCAGCATGACCCCGGCCAGGATCGCCGAGCCGGCGGCGGGCGCGTCGGTGTGCGCGGGCGGCAGCCAGGTGTGCACAGGCACGGTGGGGGTCTTGATCGCCAGCCCGATACCGACGGCGAGCAGCACCAGCGCGGCAAGTCCCGGAGAACCCGAGAGCGGCGGGGTGCGGGTGAGGTCGACCATGTCGAACGTGTGGGGCTCGGCGCCCAGGTACAGGCCGATGAACCCGAGCAGCAGCACCAGCGAACCGAGGAAGGTGTAGAGGAAGAACTTCAGCCCGGACCGGATGTTGTCGCCGTGCCCCCAGCCGACGATGACGAAGTACATGCCCACGATGGACAGGTCGAAGAAGACGAAGAACAGCAGCAGGTCCAGCGCCGCGAACAGGCCGAGGCACACCGTCTCCAGGAACAGGAACAGCACGGCGAACGCCCGCACCCGATGGGTCAGGCGCAGCGAGTAGACCGCGCACCCGCCGAAGAGCAGCGCGGTGAGCGCGATCAGCGGCAGGGACAGCCCGTCGACGCCGACGTGGTAGCTCGCCCGCACCGACGGGATCCACCGCACGCGCGTCTCGCCGCTGATCCGGTCGGCCGCGCCGCCGCCGCGGCCGATCCACAACGCGACGACCAGGGCCAGGTCGACGGCGCACGCGCCGATCCATACCAGGACCACGGCGCGGTCGCCGAGCCGCGGTACGGCGAGCAGGCCGAGGGCGGCGGCCAGCGGCAGGAAGATCACGACGGACAGCATGGTCACCTTGCCAGGAGCACGACGATGACCAACAACGCGGCCAGCACCAACGTCTGCGCGTAGTAGGTGTGCGCCTGGCCGGTCTGCGGGCGGCGGGCCAGGGCGCCCAGCCGCCGCGTGCCCCGGCCGGCCTCGGCGACCAGGCCGTCCAGGCGGAGCTCCACGCGCCCGCTCGCCAGCTCCGCGGTCAGCCGGCCGGCCGCGGCGGCGGCGCGGACGCCGCCGTCCACGACGCGGTCGTCGAACCCGGCCAGCGCGCGGGCCAGGGCCATGACCGGCCGCGCGACCAGGGCGCCGGCGGCCGCCTCGAGGTACAGCCAGTGCCGCGCCGGGCCGGCCGCCCACCGCGGGACGGTCACGTTCGCGCGGCGGCGCGCCGCGACCAGCGCGGCCGCGACGACGAGACCGGCCAGCGACCCCGACAGGGCCAGCTCGCCCGCGCCGGGACCGGGCTCGCCGGCCACGCCGAGCAGCCGCCGCCAGGCGGGCGCGAGCGCGGGCAGTGCCACGACGCCGAACACCGCGCCGGCGGCGGCGAGCGCGGGCAGCGGCAGCAGCTGCCGGCGGCCGACCCTGCCGGTGCCCGCCTGCTCGGTGTCCCGCCGGGTGGCCGCGTCGGCCGGCCGCCACACGGCGATCAGCGCCTTGGCGCCGTAACCCGCCGCGCAGAGCGCGGCGGCCAGCCCGACGGCGTACAGGCCCGGTGACGCGTCGGCGGCGACGGCGAGCAGGGAGTCTTTGGTGACCCACAGCGACAGCGGCGGCAGCCCGGCGAGCGTGAGCGCGCCGGCGGCGAAGGTGACGCCCACCAGCCGGTAGCGGCGGGCGGCGCCGTGCAGCTCGGCGAGATCCTTGGTGCCGAGCGCCGCCAGCCACGCCCCCGCCGCCAGGAACAGCAGGCTCTTGGCCGCGGCGTGCGCGACGAGCTGCGCGGTGCCGCCGGCGACCGCGCCGACCCCGGCGGCCAGCACCATGAAGCCGATCTGCGCGCAGGTCGACGCGGCGAGCAGCTGCTTGAGGTCCCGCTGGGCCAGCGCCACCGCGCCCAGCACCAGGGCGGTCACCGCGCCGACCCAGGCGACCAGGGTGCCCGCCCAGCCCACGGCCGCGAGCAGCGGCGCAAGCCGCAACAGTAGGTAGGCCCCGGCCGCCACCATGGTCGCCGAGTGCAGCAGCGCGGACACCGGGCTCGGTCCGGCCATCGCGCGCGACAACCAGAAGGAGAACGGTAGCTGCGCCGACTTGCCGAGCGCCGCGGTCACGACCCCCGCCGCGACCAGATCCCGCCACGGCGCGCCGGCACCGTCCAGCCCGGTGAGGGACAGCGAGTGCGCGCCGGCCAGCGCGCAGCCCGCGGCGAGATACAGCCCCATGTCGGCGGCCCGGGTGGTGAGAAAGGCGATCCCGGCCGAGCGCACCCGGTCAGGGTCGTGCCACCAGTAACCGATGAGGGCGTACGACATGGCGCCCATGACTTCCCAGGCCATGAGCAGCACCACCAGGTCGGTCGCGGTGACGGTGACCAGCATCGCCCCCGCGAACACCAGCATCAGCCCGAAGAACCGGCTCCGTGCCGCCGCGGCGGGCAGCTCCCCGGCCGCGTACACCAGCACGGCGAAGGTGACCGCGGCCACGGTCACCACCAGCACCGCAGAAAGGCCGTCCACCGCCATCCCGGCCGGCGCCCCCGCGAGCAGCGGGAAGCGCACGGAGGGCCGCGTCACCGCGGCCGCGATCGCCAGCCCGACCACGGCGGCCGACACGGCCACTCCGGCGGCCGCCGCCGCCCGGTCGAGGCGCCGCCCGGCCAGCAGGAGCAGCGCGCCCGCGGCCAGCGGCAGCACGGGCAACGCCCAGCCCAGGAAGGTCATCCCCGCAGATCCCCTGCTTCATCGGTGACGTCGACGTCGCGGGCCCGGAACAGCGCGGTGACCACGGCGAAGCCCATCGCCATCTCCAGCGCCATCACCGTGATGGCGACCAGCACCAGCACCTGCCCGTCCGCCGAACCCGGGGACACGAAATACCAGAAGGCCGCGCCGGCCACGAGGATCCCGTTGATCATCAGCTCCAGACCCATCATCAGCATCACGATCGACTGCTGGGACAGCGCGCCGTACAACCCGACGGCGAACAGCGCCGCCGCCAGCAACAAGAAGGCCTGGAGCGTCACGCGAGATCACCCCCGCCGGGGTGGCCAGGGTCGGCGGACCCGGCGCGGCCGGCGGGGTCGGCGCCGGTGGGGTCGGCGGGCCGCCCGGCGGCAAGGGCGTCGCCGTAGCGGTCGTAGCGGCCGCGATGAGTGGCCAGCAGCACCGAGGCGATCATCGTGGCCAGGATCGCCACCCCGAGCACCATCATGACGAGCATCTTCGGCCCCATGAGCGCCTGGCCGAGCTCGAACGTCACATCGCGCGGCGGCGCGCCGGCGCGCGCTGGCCACGGGATGACCACGATCCCGGCCACGAGGGCGGCGAAGACGCCGCCGGAGATGATCAGCGCGCCGCGGTTGTTGTGCACCATGACCATCGGCATCAGCCCCGCCGGGTTCATCATGTACATGATCATGAAGACCGCCATGACGAGCATTTCCATGATCATCATGAGGATCACCAGCACGCCGAGGTAGTGCAGGTCGACCAGCAGCATTTCCAGCCCGACGCACAGGAAGGACCCAAGCAACGAGAAGGTCGCCCGCGCCATCGAGTCGACCACGAACACCGCGACCCCGCCGGCGACCGCGGCGACGGCCAGCACCCAGAACGCGACGACCTGCATCGCCGGCACCTCCTCGGTGGATCAGTTGACGACCACGATGGCGACCACGAGCGCCTGCAGCAGCGCCGCCGGGATCAGCGCTACCCACGCGAACTCCATGAAACGGTCCATGCGCAGCACCGGCAGCCGCCGGCCGGCCCACACCAGGGCGGCGAGCACCACGCACGTCTTGACCGGCGACCACGCCCACGCCGGCAGCACCGGGCCGGCGCCGCCACCAAGGAAGAGCGGCACCGCGGCGGCCGCGGCGACCGCCACCAGGCCGTACCGCCCGGCAAAGAAGATCAGCCGGTCAGGCCCGGACAGCTCGACCGCCACCCCGCCGGCCAGATCACGGCCCAACGGATGCCCCAACGGACCCCAGAACGCCATCGCCAGGGCCGAGATCAGGTAGATCGCGAACGCGACCGGCATCCACACCGCGAACCACAGCCCGTGCTGGGCGGCGGCGACCTTCGACAGGTCGAGAGAGCCGGCTCCGACCGCCGCCGTGATCAACGCGAACATGTGCGGCAGCTCGTACGCCAGGCCCTGCGCGACGAACCGGTAGCCGCCGACCAGCGCGTACGCCGAGTTCACTCCCCATCCGGTCAGCCACAACGACCCCCAGGCGATCACCTCCATGGCGTTGAACCAGACCACGCCGACCGGCATGTCCACCACCGCCCTGTCGCCCAGCGGCACGACCACGCCGGCCAGCAGCGCCGCCACCGGCAGGCTGATCACCCCGACGCGGACCAGCAGCCGGTCGGGGGCCGGCGTGGTACGCCGCTGCTGGACGAGCAGCCGGGCGGTCTCGCGCAGCGGCTCCGCGGCCGCTTGCGCGAGCTCGTGACGTCCGGCCGCCGCCGCCCGCAGCACCGCGTCGAAGGCGGCCGCGCCGTAGGCGAACGCGGCCAGCGCGACCGGCAGCGCGATCACCGTCCAGAAGGGCGTCCCGTCACCCATCGGCGGCCTCTTCACCGGCCGCCGCGCTGCGGGAGAGCTGGTCGGCGTCCGGGTCCAGGCTCGCCACGATCAACCGCGCCGCCGCCAACTCCGATCCTTCGAGCAGTTCGGGCAGCACGGCCAGCAGCCCCGCGCTGGGCGCTTCGCGAGCCGGGCCGCGCGGACCTTCCCCGCCGGCAAGGGGATCGGCGTCGTCGACCCGCGCGAGAGCATGCTCGGCTTCGGTCAGCCACCCCGTCAGGCGGGCCGCCACATCTCCCGGATGGCGGGCCGCGGGCCCGGCCAGGTCGTACCGGCGTACGGCGCGCTCATCGATGACGCCGAGCCCGCTGGTCATCCAGCGCAACGACCGTGACCGGCCCACCCGGCGCGCGAACGCCGAGAACGCCGGCACCAGCGCACCGGCCGCCCGCCCGGCGAGGGCCTCGTCCCGCAACCGCTCCGCCCGCCGCGCCGCGTCCGCCCAGCCCGCCACCGACAGCAGCCGGCCCAGGCTGTCCAGATGCGCGGCGGCCCGGCTGCGCTCCGCGGCGCCGCGGGTCACCGGCTCCCCGGCGGCCGCCGCCAGCCACGGCGCGTCCCAGAACGGCCGCGCCGACGCGCCCCCCAGGACGGCGGCCTCGGCGGACTGGATCACATCGCCCTGGATCGACGTGGCGACACGCAGCCCGGCCGGCCAGTCGGCGAGCACCGGACCGAGCCGCACGTGCAGCACATCCAGCGTCAGACCATCACGGTCGGCGGCGCGGTCGGCCATGTCCGGCTCGGCCGGAGCGCTCGTCTCGTGCCCATGACCACCCTCATGACCACCACCGTGCCCGCCATGCCGTCCGTCCGTTGCCTCGTCGAGCGCGGCCGCCGCCTCGTCCGGGGTCGGCGTGCCGCTGATCATGGTCCTGGCACGCGGAGCGGGCATGTCATCCCAGACGACATCGATCGCCTCGGCCAGGTCCGTTCCCGGGGCGCCACACACCACGAGCAGGTCGGCCGCGACCGGCCCGTCCGGTTGGCGCCACGCCCGGCGCCGCAGGACCGCTTCGACGGCGACCCTGGCTGCCGTACCGCCAGGAGCCGCGACCACGAACGCCCGAGGGCGTCCGGCCGCGAACCCGGCCAGCCGCTCCGTCACGCCCACCTCAGTGCCCCCTCGCGCCAGGCGTAGAGCACCCCGACCAGGAGCAGCGCGAGGAAGCCGAACATCTCCACGACGGCCTTGGGCCCCACCGAGGCGACCACCACCGCCCACGGGTACATGAAGACCATCTCCATGTCGAAGGCGAGGAAGACCATGGTCACCGCGTACCACCGGACGTGATAGCGCGAGACGGCGTGCTCGGCCGGCCGTCCCCCGGAAAGGAAGGGACCCGCTTCGAGCAAGGGCTGCCGCCCGACGACCAGGGCCGCCACGTACACGACGGCGATCACGCATCCGACAAGCCCGAGCAGGGCGAGCACCGCGACGTACGGCTGCACCTGCCTCCCCTCCGTCCCGGGTGACGTCCAGCCCTCCCACGGGCCATGGGACAAGATCCTGCCCCAGAAACCAGGGATCATCACGGCCGCGGCGACCGACAGCCGGCAGGAGGCGTTCCGGACGTGCGCGCGGTCGCCGAGACCCCGGGGGTCAGCCCGCGGGACGGGTCGCCTGGACGAAGGTGATCCGGCCGAGCCTGTGGTCGGTGTGCGCCACCTCGCTGGCGTCGGGGAAACCGGCCCCGGCCAGCAGGGCCACGATGCCGTCGCCATGGTTGCGGGCCACGAGCGGGTTCTTCGCCGCGCGGGATCGGATGAGGCCGGGCAGATGCCGGAGGGCGTGCAGCGGGCCGTGGCCATGGCGGTGGCCGGGATGGCCGGCGGCCGCGGCGGCATCGGCGGCATCGGCCGGGCCGCCGAAGTCGACGATCGTGACGGTGCCGCCCGGCCGGAGAACACGCAGCGCGTCGCGGGCGAACGCGGTCCTGCCCTCGTCATCGACGTGGTGCAGGGCGAGCGAGGAGACCACATGGTCGAAGGAGGCGTCCTCGGCCGGGATCCGGTCGGCGTATCCCTGGACGAGGGTGAGGGCGACGCCGCGCCGGCGTGCCTTGCGGGCCGCCCGGCGCAGCGCGGCCGCGTCGGGGTCGAGGCCGGTCACCCGCGCGTCCGGCTGCGCCGCGAGCACGCCCAACGACAGGTTGCCCGTGCCGCAGCCGACGTCGACCACCTCCTGGCCGGGCCGGATGCCGGCGAGTTCGACGGCACGCTCGTGCAGCGCGCGGACCCCGGCCACCCGGGTGAAGGTGTCATAGAACGGCAGCAGCCAGGTCTTGCCCGCGCCCGGCAGGAACGCCCGGTCCCGCTCGGCCGGGGTTCGCTGGTCGAGGATGCGTACGTGGGTCGAAGCGCCCATGGGTGCCCCCTGTGCGGTCGGTGGCGGGTCCGCGGCAACGGCCCGCCCGATGTCGTCACCTCGCAGTCTTGGACATCCTGCGGTCACCGAGCAGGACATAAGTTTGAGACCATGGGACATCCTTCGGTCGGGGACCAACCGGGCCTGCCGTCGACGCTGCGCACCGTACGGGTCGACGGGACGCCGGTCTACCGCTACCGTCAGCGCCCGGGCCTGGCTCCGTGTTCGGTGACCCGCTTCGACGCCCAAGCCGCCCACGCCAGCCTCCCGCCGGACCACCGGCACGCCCACGACTTCCTCGTCCTGGTCTACGTCGAGGAAGGCGCGGGCTCGTTCACCGTTGACGGTGCCGAGCGGCCGCTGCGCGCCGGCGAGGTCCACGCCGTCTCACCCGGGCAGGTCATCGGCATCGCGACCGTCGCCGAGCTCGTCCGCGCCCGCGCGTGGTCGGTCGCGTTCACGCCGGACGCCGTCCCCGCCCTCGCCGCGGTCTCCCCGCTGACCTGGACGCACCATCCCCTCCTCGCCCTGTTCGCCTCCGCCGCGGGGCACGGCCGGGTCGCCGAAGCCGACCGGACGAACTGGTCGGCGTGGCTGGCCGACCTGGCCGAAGAGCTCGCCGACCCTGGGCGACTCGGAGCCCGCGAGGCGGCCGCCGCACTGCTCACCCGGCTGCTGGTCGCGGCCACCCGGCTGGCTCCCTCCGCCCCGCCCGCACCGGACCCGCTCATCGAACGGGTCTTCGCCGAGATCGAGGCGACGTTCCGCGAGCCGGTCACCGCCGCCGGCATCGCCCGCACCCTCGGCTACACCCCAGGACACCTCACCACCGTGCTCCGCCAACGCACCGGCCGCCCCCTGCACGAATGGATCACCGAACGGCGCATGACGGAAGTCCGGCGGATGCTGCGCGAAACCGACCTGTCCCTCGACGCCGTGGCCGCCAGAACCGGCCTCCACGACGCCACCTACCTCGTCCGCCGCTTCCGCAACCGCTACGGCATCACCCCACACCGGTGGCGCCGCACCGAGCGAGCACTGCCATGAGTGCCGCTCGACACCCCGGTAGTCAGGTAGTCAGGTAGTCCGGTCGGCACCGTCGGCGCCCGAGCGGCGGTCACATCTGCTTGGCGCCGTCCTTGATGGCCGCACGGATGCGCGAGTAGGTGCCGCACCTGCAGACGTTGCGCAGTTCGTCGAGGTCGGCGTCGCCGATCTCGCGCCCCGCGGCGCGCACCTGCTTGACCTTCGCCACGGCGGCCATGATCTGGCCCGGCTGGCAGTAACCGCACTGGGCCACGTCGTGCGCGATCCAGGCTTCCTGCATCGGATGCAGCTCCTTGCCGACCGTCGCCGGCAGCCCCTCGATCGTGGTGATCTCGTCCGTGGGCTTGATCTGCGACACCGGGACCGAGCACGGATTGAACGCCTTGCCGTTGATGTGGGAGGTGCAGGCCTGGCAGACGCCGAGCCCGCAGCCGTACTTGGGACCGGTCACGCCGAGCAGGTCGCGCAGCACCCAAAGGAGCCGCACGTCGTCTTCGGTCTCCACCGTGACCTGCGTGCCGTTGAGCTTGAACGAGTGGATGGGCAACGGATGCTCCTCAGAAACTGCGGTCGAGTCCGTCGGTCGGGGACTGCGGAGTGGACGGCTCGACCGGGAACGGCGCGAAGCCGAGCGTGCCGTGGTTGATCGGGAAGCGGGTCGGCATCGTCCCGGTGGCCCGGGCGTAGGCGCCGGCGACCGCGGCGAGCGCGGGTGCCACGCCCAGCTCACCCGCACCGCTCGGGGTGTCCCGCGTGTTCGGCATGACGATGACCCGCATGTCGAGCGGGGTGTTCCACTGGCGCGTGTAGAAGTAGTCGTCCCAGCTGCCTTCGAGGGGCAGGCCGTCCTTGATGTGCAGGCTGGATGTCAGCGCGAGCGCGATGGCGTCGTTCATGCCGCCGATCATCTGCGCCTCGAGGCCGCGCGGGTTGATGGCGAAGCCGGCGTCCACCACGGTCAGCGCCCGCGTGACGCGCGGGCCGGTCACGCCGTGCTCGATCGGCCGGTTGACGGTCTCCGGGCGGCAGTCGATCTCGACCAGGCACGCGACGGCCCCGCGGTACTCGGCATGCACCCCGATGCCCTGGGCGACGCCGGCGGGCAGCGACCTGCCCCACTCGCCCTCCGCCGCGGCCTTGTCGAGCACGGCGCGCAGCCGGTCGTCCTTGAGGTACTCGCGGCGGAACGCGACCCGGTCCTTGCCCATGGCCGCGGCGAGCCGGTCCACGACGAGCTCCTGCGCGCACACCACGTTCGGCGAGTAGATGTTGCGCATGCTGCCGGTCTCGAACCCCAGCGGGATCTCGTTGAGCAGCTGCGTCGTGACCCCGAAGTCGTACGGCGAGGACTGCGTCAGCTCGAAGACGCTCTCGGCCAGGGACAGGTTGCCCGCGATCGGCAGCTTCGCCGCCGTCGCCGACAGCATCTCGCCGAGGCCGTGCCCGAAGTCGGTCCGCACGCTGGTGTGTCGCTGCTCGTAGGTCAGGACCTCGCCGCCCAGGTACGACACGCGGACGCGCGAGACGCACATGGGATGCGTGCGCCCCTGCCGGAAGCTGTCCGTACGGGACCACGACAGCTTGACCGGCTTGCGCATCTTCTGTGAGATCTCCGCGGCCTCCGCCGCGACGTCGTGGAAGAGGTGCCGGCCGAACGACCCGCCGCCCTCCACCACGTGCACCGTCACCGCGTCCTGCGGCAGCCCGAGCCGGCCGGCGATGTCGGCCTGCGCGTCGATCGGCGCCTTGAGGCACGCCCAGACCTCGGCGCGGTCGGCGCGTACGTCGGCGATGGCGCTGTCGGGCTCCAGCGGGCTGTTGCTGGCGAACGCGAACGTGAACTCGGCGTCGATCGTCTTGGCCAGCAGCGGAAGCGACGGCACCGTCATGGGAAGCATGGCCTTCTTGAGCTTGGCCAGCACCGTCGCGTCGGACTCACCGTCGACCGGCCCCGGGCCCCATTCCACGTCCAGCGCCCGCAGCGCGTCGACGCACTGGCCGAACGTCGCGGCGCGCACGGCCACGCCGTGGTCGATGACCGCGACGTCGGTGACGCCCGGCATCGCTCGCACCGCGGCGGCGTTCCTGACCGCCGCGACCGTACCGCCGATCGTCGGTGGCCGGCGGACCATCGTCGGCATGGCGTCCGGCACCCGCAGGTCGGTGCCGAACGTCTTGCGGCCGGTCACGATGGCGTGCGCGTCGACGCGGCCGCGCGGCGTGCCCAGGATCGTGAACTCCTCCCGCGTCTTCAGCTGGACGTCCGTGGCGTCGACCTGGGTCGTGCGCGTGGCGGCCGCCGCAGCGGCCAGGGAGCCGTACGTCGCCGTCCGCCCGTCGGGGTGCGTGATGACGCCATGCTTCGTGGTGAGCTCGGCCGCCGGTACGTCCCACCGCGCGGCCGCCGTGGAGATCAGCCGCCGGCGCGCGATCGCCGCCGCGGTGCGGACCGGGACGAAGATGCTGCGCATCGAGTTCGACCCGCCGGTGAACTGGTTCATCAGCAGCTCGGGACGGGCGTCGGCCAGGGTGATCCGGACCTTGTCGAGCGGCAGGTCGAGCTCTTCGGCGATCATCATCGCCACCGCCGTGGTCATGCCCTGGCCCACCTCGGCCCGCGGCACCGCGAACGACGCCGATCCGTCGCTGTTCACCCGCACGGAGATCAGTCCGGATGTCGGCGCCGCCGCGAGGTTCTGCACGTCGCCGAGATCGAAGATCTCCTCGGGCTGCGGCGGTGACGGCAGCGCGGCGGCCGCCCGCCGCGGGCTGGCCACGTCCACGCCGTAGCTGACCGCTACAGCCAGGGTCGGCGCGGCGACCAGGTAACCAAGGAAGCGGCGGCGCCCCGGGCCGCCGGGCCGCTCGCCGTCGGAACGCGGCGGAGAATCGTTCGGTGCTGCTGCCATCGACTGTCCTCTCGCTGCCGGGCCCGATCCGCTGTCGGACTCGCTGTGGCGTCACTCGCCGCCCTCAGCCCCGACCGGCGGCCGGTGTGGCCGCCCAAAGAAGACGCGCCATGCCCGACGGCCGGGCACGGCGTATGTCGCAGCGGAGAGCATGCCACATCTCACGATCGGTAGCCATGGGGCAGCGCATCACGTTTGGGGCGATGGGGAGCTGGAATGCCCTGCCGGCCCCAAGCGAGGTCGATCGCCCGGCCTACGGGGCTACCAGCATCAGATCCCCAGCCTCTTGAAGGCGGCCACCTGCTCGGTGATGGCCCGTTCGGTCGGCAGCCGTTCGACCGACGAGGCCCCGAAGAAGCCGACGACGCCTTCGGTGCGCGCGAGCACGTAGGCGGCATCGTCCGGCTCGGCGATGGGCCCGCCGTGACAGAGCACGAGCACGTTCGGGCGGGCGGCGTGCGCGGCGTCCCGCATGGCCTGCACGCGCCCGACCGCCTCGTCGAGGGTCAGGGCGGTGCCCGCGCCGATGCTGCCCTTGGTGGTGAGCCCGACGTGCGGGACGAGTACGTCAGCGCCCGCCTCGGCCATCGCCCGCGCCTGATCTTCGTCGAAGACGTACGGGGCGGTGACCATGTCGCGTTCGCGGGCGAGCCGGATCATCTCCACTTCGAGGTCATAGCCCATGCCGGTCTCTTCGATGTTCTGCCTGAACACCCCGTCGTAGAGCCCGACGGTCGGGAAGTTCTGCACGCCGGCGAACCCCATCGCCTTGAGCTGGTCGAGGAAGACGGGCATCAGCCGGAACGGGTCCGTGCCGCACACCCCGGCCAGCACCGGCGTGTCCCGTACGACGGGCAGCACCTCGGCGGCCATCTCCACCACGATCTGGTTCGCGTCACCGTAGGGCAGCAGGCCCGCCAGCGAGCCGCGCCCGGCCATCCGGTAGCGGCCCGAGTTGTAGATGATGACCAGGTCGACGCCGCCGGCTTCCGCGCACTTGGCCGACAGGCCGGTGCCGGCCCCGGCGCCGATCACCGGCTTGCCCGCGGCGACGGTGGCGCGCAGCTGCTCGAGGACGGTCGTACGGTTCACTTCGACACCTCCGTGATCATCTCGTGCAGCCGGTCGGCCATCGCGCGGCCGAAGGCGGGGTCGTTGATGTTCATGTCGAGCCGTTCCGTCTCGACGGCGGCGTCTCGCAGCGCGTCGAAGCAGGCCGCGTCGGCCTTCGGGTCGTGGAAGGGCATGCCGGGCGCGTCCAGCGCGGACACCCCGCCGAGCGGGACGAACAAGGCGGTCGGCCCGGTCGCGGCGGCCAGCTTCGCGGCCACCCTGCGCCCCAGCTCGGCCATCTCCTCCGGCGTCGTCCGCATCAGCGTGACCGTCGGGTTGTGCACGTAGAGGTTCCGTCCCTCGAACCGCTCGGGCACGGTGTCGCGCGGCCCGAAGTTCACCATGTCCAGGGCACCTGGCGCCACCACCTGCGGTAGTCCACGGCGTCCGGCCGCGGTGAGCCGTTCCGGACCCGCCGACAGGACCCCGCCGACCAGGTCGTCGGCCAGCTCGGTCGTGGTGAGGTCCAGAACGCCCGCAAGCAGGCCGCTGTCGACGAGCCCTTCGAGGGCCCGCCCGCCGGCGCCGGTGGCGTGGAAGACCAGCACCTCGTAGCCGAGCTCGTCCAGCCGCTCGCGCGCGGCATCCACCGCGGGCGTCGTCACCCCGAACATGGAGGCCGCGACCAGCGGCCGCTCGCCTCGTTCGGCGGCCGGCGCCGCGGCGTGCGCCCTGGCCATCCCGGCCGCCGCGGCCGCCGCGTTCCCGAGGATCAGACGCGACACCCGGTTGACGCCGGCGATGTCCACGACGCTGTAGGTCAGCGTCACGTCCTTCGCGCCCACGTACGGCGACACGTCCCCGGCGGCCATCGTCGACACGATGAGCTTCGGCAGCCCGATGGGCAGGTCGCGGACGGCCCGCGCCGCGATCGACGACCCGCCGCTGCCGCCCACGGCCAGCACCGCGTCCACCCGGCCCGCCGCGACCAGCTCCGCCAGCACGACCGCGGCGCCCTCGCCCATCGCCGTGACGGCCGCCCCGCGATCGGCCGCCTCGCGCAGCGCCGTCAGCGACGCGCCCGCCGCCCGCGCCACCCGCTCCGCGGCCACGTCGGCCGCGACCGCCGGCTCGCCGGCCACCCCGACTCCCGCGTCGACCAGGATCGCCTCGCACCCGAGCTCCCGCACCCGGT
The DNA here is from genome assembly GCA_036378315.1 of Streptosporangiaceae bacterium. GTDB lineage: Bacteria > Actinomycetota > Actinomycetes > Streptosporangiales > Streptosporangiaceae > CALAED01. The sequence goes on from DASUWU010000128.1 coordinate 45,593, forward strand.
CGCGGAGCCAGACGTACTCCGTTCCCTTGGTGTCGAGCGTCCCGACCAGCACCACCGTCGCCATGATCGTCCACACCCCTGTCCTCGACTCCGCTCTGGATCCGATCATCCCCCGGCGGAGCCGATCTCCGAACCTCACCGGGCATACGAGCATTCGATCAAATTTGTCCTTGTCTCCATGGTTGGTTCTGACTTAATCTCCACCCATTCGATCTCAAATGGTCACTGCCATCGTTCGCTTCCGCGCGAGAGGAGCGGCAGCATGAGCCGTCAGGGTGAACCCTCGAGGACCCGCAGGTCAGCCGGCCACAGACGCCGGCGCGCCGGCGCGACGCCCACGTCGATGTTGATCGGGGGTGTCGCCGTGCTTGGTGTGGCAGGCATGTCAGCGGTCGCGCCCGCCTCGGCCGACCCACTCAACACCCCCGCGGGTAAGCGGGCCGCCGCCCGGTTCGCCGACCAGGGAGCCTTCCTGGTGCTCACCCAGCCGGCGTCGAACGGCACCCCTGGCTACCGCGTCGTGATCGACAAGCATCCCTTCGAGGTGACGACAGTCCGCGACGGACGGACCGTCCTGGCCACGACCGGCAGCAGCCCGACCGCCGCTGCCGCGCGATTCGTCGCGGGCGGAACCTCCTACCTGGCCACTCAGGTGACTTCCGCCCGGTGGCGGGGCGGAGTGCTGACCCTGCACCTGGCGACAAGCGCCCCGGGCGTCGACCTGACCTACACCGTGACCCCGAAGACGGATCGTTACACGGTCCACTGGCAGGTCAACAACGAGCCGCGGGTGGTCTCGTCGGTCGGCGGAGACTACGCGCTCGGCTCGGCCGGTCATTGGTACGGCGAAGGCATCGTCGAGAACGATCAGGACGCGCCGTACAGCGACCAGCCCTGGCCGTTGAGCTCCGGCCAGGTGAACGACGACGAGGTCGGGCCGTTCTCCTACTTCGTGCACAACCCGTTCTGGTTCACCAGTTCCTCGACCGGGATCTGGGTCGACACCGACAACGTGATGAACGTCCAGATCAACCAGGGCGACAACGGCCTCGCCAGCCTGCTGGTGACCAACAGCACCCGTTCGAACGACGGCGCGGTTGGCGCCCCGGCCGCGGTCGGCGACTCCCGGAACTACGACGCGACAGTATTCGTCGAGTCCACACCACGGAGCGTCTACGAGGACTACGTGGGGATAGCCGGGCATCCGCGGAAGAGCGACACCCTCCCGTCGGAGTACAAGACCCCGATGTGGAACGACTGGGGCGACCTGGGTCTCGATGTGACCCAGGCCAGCTTCTTGGCCTACGCCCGGAGCATCGCCGCGAATCACCTCCCCGGCCACCTGGTGGAACTCGACGATGGCTGGGCGGCGGGCTACGCGGACCACGTCTTCAACCAGCCCACCAAGTTCCCCGACCCGAAGGCGATGATCGACGAGGTCCACCGGATGGGCTTCGAGTTCGGCCTGTGGGACACCTTCTACGACAACCGCGACGGGGACCGCGCATCGAACTTGTGGCCATTCCTCGACCAACGGGGCTACCTGCTCAAGGCGGTAAGCGATCCACTCCCGTTCGGGTCGAACGGCTCCTGCGCCACCCCATGGTTCGGCGGGGAGAACAGCGACCACCCAGGACTGCTCGACCTGGCGAACCCGGCCGCCCGCGCCTGGCTGAAGGGCCGGCTCGACTCGCTCGCGAAGAGATACGGGATCGACGGCTGGAAGTTCGACACGCAGATCTACGACCCGAGGTGCCAGCGATACCCGGGCACCAGCAAGCGGGACTACCTGAAGACGGGGCTGGACTTCATCGATCAGTACGACCTCACCGGCCAGGGCATGATCACCAGCGCCTGGACCGGGACCCAGCGCTACGGCTTCGCCACCGACGCGATCGACAAGAGCTCCGACTGGGACGGTCTGCGGGCCGCCGCCCACCAGGCGCTCGCCATCTCCGTGATCGGCTACCCGTTCACCGAGATGGACATGATCGGCGGCTCGGACGGGTCCGACCCGCCCACCAGCCCCACCAAGCCGGTGCTCGTGCGCTGGGCACAGGCAGAGGCGCTGACCCCGCTGATGATGGGATCGGTCAACCCCACCCGATACGACCAGCAGACGATCGACCTCTACCGTGCCGCGATCCAGCTCCACGAACGGCTGTGGCCGTACCTGATGCGCCAGGTCGACCGCGCCGTCGCCAGCGGCGAACCGATCATGAAGCCGATCTTCTTCAACTACCCGAACGACCGGCACTCCTACACGGTCAACGACGAGTGGCTGTTCGGCGACTCACTGCTCGCGGCACCGGTACTCGCCGCCGTGACCAGCCGGAACATCCACATCCCCGACGGGAACTGGTACGACGTCCTCCACAAGTGCGTCGTGAACGGGCAGGCCGACCTGTCCAGCTACCCGGTCACCCTCTCCGACGTACCACTGTTCATCAAGCTCGGCACCGGCGAGACCCCGATGCTGCTCAACGCCCTCACCCACAGCAAGCACGTCAAGGCGAACACCCCGCGGTGCAGTGCGTGACAACCGCTGCCCGTGTGGCCATGGTGTGGCCGGATGGCCACACCATGGCCGCACTCGGCCGCTAACCCTCGGCGCTAACCCTCGGCGCAGCACGCATGGCGGCTCTCGCGTACGTAGTGCGGGTCGTGCCACCAGTACCGGGCGTTGGCCGGGTGGTGGGGGACGGGCGCCAGCATCCGGTTCGTGGCGGCGGGGGCCGGTGACGTGGCGGTCGATTCGGCGAAGGGGGCGAGCAGCGAGTCGACGGTGTGCAGGGTGCCGTTCACCATGACCTGGCGAACGTTCGCGACCTGGGTGATGTCGGTCAGCGGGTTGCCGCCCAGGATGGCCAGGTCGGCGTACATGCCCGGCTTGACCTGGCCGACGGGCTCCGTCAGGAACTCGCCTGGCACGCGCGTGGCCGTGCTCAGCGCCTCGTACGGGGTGAGGCCGAACATGACCATCGCCCGCAGGTTCATGTGGGTGCTGACCGCGGTGTGGTCGATCGGCGAGTCGGTGCCGGTGATGACCCGGCCGCCGCCGCGGACCATGGCGACGATCTGGGCCACCTGCCGGGCCAGGTTCTGCCGGTTGACGGTCTGGTCGGTGTTCTTCGCGGTGTCGACGGCGGCTCGCAGCGAGGCGTACTCCCACGGCGGGTACAACGTGCGCACCCGGCGGTCGTCCACCAGCGACGTGTCGTCGCGGTAGAGCGTGCTGGACACGAACAGGGTCGGCGCGCGCACCGCGCCGGACGCGTTGAAGATGTCGATGACATCGGTGTATCCGGT
>DASUWU010000129.1:0-5847 GCA_036378315.1 Streptosporangiaceae bacterium
GGACACCCTGCACATCGTGCCGCTCGCCACCATGCTCGCCCTGCCGCCGCGGCCGGACGTGGCGGCCCCGTACGCCCAGGTGCGCAACGCCGCCGGCACGGTGGTGGGCTGTCGCGCCTTCGCCACCCGCGACGTCGGCGATGGCGGCGACTGGCTCACGTGGGCGGAGACGGAGCGTCGGCTCATCGCCGAGAACCACGGCCACGCCGCGATCGAGCGCTACTGGGCCGACAAGGCCCGGAAGGTCCAGGAGACCCGAACGTGAGCGCCAAGGGCCGCCGCCGCGCCCGGGCCGCCAAGGCCCGGGCGCACATCCCAGCAGCGCCACGGCCGGTCGCGCCGCCGGCGCCCACCGAGCCGCCGATCGCCGAGGTGGGCCGTCACACCCTGACGGTCGTCCCGCGCGGTGTCCTCCCGCCCGGGACGACGTACGTGCCCGAGGTGTGGACGTGCGACGGCGCAGCCATGACTCCGGTGCTGGGGCCGGGCACGTTCCACCGCCAGCAGGTGTGTGGCACCTGCGGCGAGTCGCTCACGGCACTGGAGCTGGAGCGCACTCGCATCCTTCCCCCGCCGCCGCCGATGGGCGAGTCCGGCTGGCAGGACTGGTGGGACGCCGGGTCGGTGTCCAGTGGGTAGCAGCTCGAACGAGGCCGGGCGCCGTAGCACGAGCCGCGCGACTCCACCGGTCGCGCATCGACCAGATCAAGAAGGAGCGTCGGCGATGAGCACCTTGGTCACGACACGCAAGTCCCGCCGCGCGATGCTCGCCGAGGTCGTGCTGCTCGACCTGCCGACCCCGGAGTCCATTTCGCTGTGGGAGAGCGGGGAGGCCGCCGGGCTCATGGCGTTGAGCTTCGGCTCCGCGTACGACGACGGCGCCCGGTGGGCCGAGCACTTCGCGGTGCTGCGCGCCCCCCAGCGTGACCAGAGCGTGCCGCCGCGCGTCTTCCTCGACCACGGCCAGATCCGGTGGCATGGGTGGGCCGTTCAGCTGACCGCCTACAAGGCCGCGCCGCTCGACGCCGACGAGCAGGCACGGCTCATCGAGATCGCCAATGAATAATGGTGCCGAGCCCACTGACCGCGAGGTCGCAGCGGCGGAGCGCCGAGACGCGGCGCGGTCGCTGACGTTGATCGCTGACGAGCTGACGCACGCTCTCGACGAGGTCCGCCGCATCGCCGACCTGCTGTACGTAGGCGATCTCGGGCGCAACGGAACGGCCGCGAAGCTCGTCGCCGATGCCATCAATCGCCTGACACAGGCGTACGGCGGCACGGGGACGCGCATCTGCAACGCCGTGCGGTCGGCGGCCGATGCCGACGTTTCGCAGTCGCGCGCCGCCGCGCACGGTGCACGGAGGGCCGCCTCGTGACCGCCGACCTGGTGGCGTTCATCCGGGCACGGCTGGACGAGGACGAGGCCATCGCGACTGCCGCCGCCGAGCAGCACCAGGGATCAGCGACCTGGCGTGCCGACCTGATGGTCGACCACATCCACGGAGAGGGCGCGTCGATGACGCTCGACCTCGGCCGCACAGTGGTCGACGACACGCTTAACGTCGAGCCGGGCGAGATCGGGCTGACTCACTCCGAGATCCGCCACATCGCCCTCCACGATCCCGCCCCTGTGCTGCGGCAGGTCGAGGCGATGCGACGGGTGGTGGATGCGTGCGAGCCCGACCACCGCGACGCGATGGAGAGTGGCGACGACAGCACGGCGCTCGCGACCGACGCGCTCCGCCTGCTCGCCTCCATCTGGTCCGACCACCCCGACTACCGCGCGGAGTGGAGGCCGTGAGCAACCCGCGGACTAGCGAGCACGCTCCGCGCTACACCTACTGCCAAGACCCCTGGGAGTGCTGCGACACCGAAGGGCCGGTCGCCATCACGTGCGGTGAGTGCCGCCAGCCTTGGCCGTGCGACACGAAGCGCGGCCACCACACGGAAGCCGAGAACGAGCGCGAGGCGGCCTGGGTGAAGCGGCGACTCAGCAAGTCCTGGTGACTCCCACGCACGCCGAAGAGCCCCCCGCCCCGCATCCGGAGATGCGAGACGGGGGGCTCTGTCGTTGCCGACCTCGGGGGAAGCGGTCGGCGGCGCGAGCGGGGGGTCTCGCGCGGTCCAGGTGTCAGGCGGTGTCGCGAATCGCCGACGTCGTGCCCCGCTCGGCGATCCGGGCCGACGCCAGCGACGTCGCCGCGGACAGCAGCGCCGCTCCGGCCACCACGCCTGCGGTGAGCCGCCAGTCGGCGTCGACCACGTTGAACACGCCGTCACCGGTCCACAGCAGCACCGCGGCCTGCCCGCCGGACTTCACGGCACGCTCGGCGAGGCCGCGCCAGTACTCACGAGTCCACATGTGGTCATCTCCCTGGCTGGGCGGGGGTCGAGGGCTGCGGCTGAGGCGGAGGCTTCGGGGGTGTCCGCGGGTTCGTCGGGTCCCGTGGGGGTCGGTTGTCGCGGGGGCCGCTCAGGCGGTCACGTCCTCGCGCGGGGGCAGCGCGTCGCGGATCTCCGCCAGGACGCGGCGCGCGCCGGCGGCGGCCTGCTCGGTGTCGTCGGCCTGCAGCGCCTGCTCCAGGGCGTCGAGCCGGGCGAGGATTGCGGCGCTGGCTCCCTGCTGGCTGCCGCGCTCGGCGGCCGCGACGACCTCGGCCCAGTTCGCCTGGGCGGCGGTCGACTCGGTGGAGACCAGGCCGTCGTTGTCGGGGTCGAAGGAGTCGACGCGGTTGCGGATCTGCGCCACGGCGACGCCGAGCGCGTCGAGCTTGGCGTTCACCGCGGCCAGCGAGTTCACGGCCGTGCCGGCGCGGCGGAACGCGCCGTCGGTGATCTCGAACAGCTGGTGCTCGCCGGTCTTCGAGTTCGCCCCGTAGGCGATGTCGTACTGCTGCTTGTACAGGGCAGGGTTCATGGTCGCGGCCACTCCTTGGGTCAGAGCGCGAGCGGCGTCCGCGCGGAACTGCCGCATGTCGATGGTCTTGCCGGGGGCGTAGCCGGGGTCCCACTTGCCGGTGACGGAGGTCTCGGCGTGGGCTCGGGCGCGTTCGATGTCGCCGTTGCCGAGGACGTCGGTGACGACGCGGGACCAGGCCGTGGCCGAGCGGCGCTGCGCGTCGGTCATCGGCGCGGTGCCGGGGTACACGATCTCCAGGCCCATGACGCGGCGGTTGAACGTCGCGGTGACCGGGAGCGGGCCCATCGAGCGGCCACCGGACGCCCCGGCGTGGTTGGCCGGGTGGGCGGCGATGACGGTGAAGCTGCCATCGGCGTTGCCCGCGTAGTTGCACAGCGGGCCTGCGAGGTCGGCCCGGCCGTCCACGAGCGACAGGTAGGCGGAGCCATAGGGGCTGGCGGTGTGGTGGACGATGCCGCCCTCGTAGGCGGAGGTCTGGCCGTTGCCGCGGGACTCCCACCCGGGCCACTCGTGCACCGTGAAGCCGAGGGCGCGCAGCCGGGCGTTGATCTCGCGGCAGCGGGCGACGCTCACCGCGGCCTGCTGGTGGCCGAGATCAGGGCGGAGCGCGACCTGGGGTGCCGGTCGTTGGCGTGCGTCACCGACTGGATCTGGAAGTCAACAGGGAGCCCGGTCATGGCCTTCGCGAGCGCGGACCAGGCGAGCACCGCCGCGGCGAGCTTGCGGTTCGTCCCGGCGTGCTCGTTGTCGCCGAACAGGGCCGTGAACTCGTCGTCCGGGAGGATCAGGCGCACATCGACGTCGCGCCAGTCCTTCGTGTGCAGCGACGAGCCGACGTGGTAGCACTCGTGGCCGTAGTAGTCCTGCACCAGCTCGGCGAACTTGTGCAGCCACACGCCCTGCGGCATCCCGACGCTCACCGCACGTCCTCGATCGACGGCACCGACAGCGGGTTCCGCGCGACGTCGCCCTCGGGGTCGAAGTCGTCGCGCAGGTAGTCCGCGACCGGCTCGCGCGCGATCGACCCGGTGAGCCGCAGCCCCCCGCCGTCCAGCGGTGTCCGGACGATCGACACCTCGTGCGCGTACGCCTCGCCGTCGTCGTCGGGGTGGCACACCGACGACAGGTGCTCGCGGACGTGCCGCTCCGTGAGGGCTTCCGCGCGGGCGCCGTGGCCGGGCGACAGGTCGCGGGAGTAGTGCTGCATCACCCACCGCCCTCGGTGACCTCGCAGGGGTAGACGTAGCGGCCCAGGTCGTCTACATAGGGCTCGCCCCACTCGCCGGGGCACCCGTCCTCGCCGGGTGGTCCCGGCGGCCCGGGAGGTCCAGGCTCGCCGGACGGACCAGCTGGTCCTGCCGGCCCGGGGGCGCCGTCAGCGCCATCAGCGCCGTCCGCGCCCGCGGGTCCGGCGGGGCCCGGCGGGCCGGCCGCGCCGATGCAGCGCGACGGCTCGGCGTTGCAGGCGGGCGCGGGGCCGGTCGGCCCTGGTGGACCCTCCGGACCCGGTGGCCCGGTTGCGCCTTGCGGGCCTGGCGGCCCGGCCACGGCTTCCGGCTCCGTCGCGGCCCGTGCGCCAAGAGCGCACAGCTCGGCGAATCGCGCGACGTCGGCCGGATCGGCCGATTCGCACACCGGGGACTGCACCACCGCCAGGCCAACCGCCTGGGTGGCGCCGCGGGCGTCGTCGACCTCCGACTCGGCCACCGCTGCCTGCTCGCGGTATGCGCCCGCGAGCACGGCCCCGGTGATGGTGCCTGCAATGCCGAGCAAAGCGCCGAGGATCACCAGGCCTATGCCGACGCGGAGGTTGGCCGTGCGGGTCATCCGGTCACTTCCTTCGGCGACTCGGGCGCCGCGGCGTCCGGGCGATCCGGGAACGGGGGCGGCTCGTCCGTCTCCACCCCCAGGTCGGCGAGCTTCTCGCGAAGTCGTGCGATGTACGCGCGCGTGCGGACGCGCCAGGCTGCTATCGGGTCGTCCTGCTGGCGGCGCGCCGCGAGTTCGAGGCGGTCGGACTCGCTCGCCGTGCCGCGGCGGGCGACAATCGCGATGACGACGCCGCCGATCGCGGTGACCAGCGACGCCGCGCCAACGAAGAACGACGCGATCTGCTCGGGGCTCATCGGACGACCCTCGCTGCCACCCACACCGCCAGGCCGTGCACGGCGGCCAACGACGAAGCCAGGACCGCCGTGATGATCGGCGACGGTGGATCGGACATGAGCGAGCCCGTCCAGGCCGCTGTCGCGTACGCGGCGGACACCGACAGGCCGAGCAGGTGCGCGATCCACAGCCGGGCCGGGAATCGCCACAACACGAGCGCGATCCCCACCGCAGTAGCCCCGAACCCGGCGATCCAGAACGGGCCGAGCGCCTCGATATAGCGGACGACCGACACCTGACCCGGGCCGAGCGGCCTGGGGACGAACCGCGGGTCGACGTACGCCCAGGCCATCCCGAGGTGAGTGACGGCCAGCAGTGCCGACAGCACCCACAGTGGCCGTGGCACGACAGGTCGATCCACGGTCGGGCCCCCCTGCTCGGTGGTTGTGCGGTCGAGCGAGAGGTGGTTAGGCGACGCGCTCCAGCAGCAGGTCCGAGCCGGATCGCAGGGTCGTCGTGCCGCTGGCCGCGTCCTGCGCCCACTGCAAGGTCACGTTGCCCGGGGTGGCGGAGGTGACGAGGCGGTGCCGCACGTCGAGCGCGGCGTCGGCGGCGATGCCGGAGATGCCGGTGAGCAGGCCCGTGGCGGAGGAGTTCGCGCCGTGCTGCGTCGCGCTTCCGGTGCCGCCGCAGAGGAACATCCCGTTGCTCAGCGCCGCCCCGGCGGGAAGGGCGAACTGGAGCCGCATCCCCCCGGCGACGGGGGCGTTGTAGATGCCGCGGAGCTGCAAGCTGTACACCGAGTTCGCCTGCACGGCCAC
>DASUWU010000130.1:0-40814 GCA_036378315.1 Streptosporangiaceae bacterium
CATCAACGCCACCTGGGACTCCAGCGGCCAGATCATGACCGCCACCCCCAACGGCAACGGCAACAACTTCGGCGTCACCATCATGAAGAACGGCAGCACCACCTGGCCCACCGTCTCCTGCCGCTGACCCGCGACCCGAGCCGGCGTCCGGAAGCAACGGGCCGGTGACAGCGCATCCGTGGCGCGGCGGCCGGCGACCGCCGCGCCACAGCGTTGTCACCGGGCTCAGCCGAGCAGGTGCGGGAGCTCCTGCGTCGCGTACCACATCAGCTCGTGTCCCTCGGCGGCGCCCACCGTGAACGCGGCGTCCTCGTCGCCCGCGTCGGCGGCGTGCAGCGCGGCGGCGGCCGTACGCACGTCCTCGATGGCAGCGAGATCGTCGACGTGACCCGAGACGATCTTGGACGTTGGGACCGGCGCCGTCAGCCAGACCAGGGCCCGGTCCGGCCCCGCGTCCATGAGCGCGTCGCCCGGTTGCCTGGCGACCTCGCCGTCGGGCACCTCGGCGGCCAACACCACGCGGCGCGGCGGGGCGCCCGGCGCGTCGGCCAGCAGCCGCAGCGACGCCCGGGCGGCGGCGGTCAGCGCCGCGTACTCGAGCTCTTCCAAGTCGCCGTCGGCGTACCACTCCCGCAGCGCCGGCGTCACGGCGTACGCGCGGACCGGCACCGGCCCGATCCCGCCGCTGGTCAGCGCCTGGGCGAGCGCGGGAAGCGTGGACGGCAGGTAGACGCGCATGTCCCTCTCGATGGTCGGCCCGGCGGCGCCGGGGCACAGGCCGTTTCCCGTACGGTGCTCAGAGTGTGCCAGGTGCCGGGCCGGGACGCGCCAGAAACCGGCGCGGGCCGCCCGGGCCGGGGCGAGCAGCCTCAGCCGACCTGCCGCAGCGGCACCCGGAACAGCTCCTCGAGCCTGGTGACGGTCTCGGCGGGCGAGACGTGGTGGACCCCGACCATCCCGACGGCCTCGGCGGCCCGGACATTGTGCTCGATGTCGTCGACGAACACGCACTCAGTGGGCTCCAGGCGGAGCGCGCCGGCGGCGTGCAGGAAGATCCGCCCGTCCGGCTTGCGCAGGCCGACCTCGGCCGAGATCACGACGGCGTCGAACAGCTCGGCCCACAGCTCGCGCGGGTAGTCGTTGCCCCAGGAGTTGGACAGCAGGCCGGTCGACAGGTCGCGCGCGCGGGCCGCGCGCACCGCCGCGTACATCTGCTCGACCGGCAGGAAGCTCTCGAACATGCGCCGGAGCAGGCCCTTGGCCGGGACCGGCCCGCCGTCCACGGTCCGCAGCTCGGCGGCGAGCAGCCGTTCGAACTCGACCGGGTCGAGGGAGCCGTCCTCCAGCCCGTGGATCGGGTTGCGCCCGTCCCCGTCGTACGCCTGGCTCACCCAGGCCCGCATGATGGTGCGGTAGCCGTGGGCGTCGATCCGGTCGGCGGCCAGCCAGGCCGCGATGGAGTCGGCGAGGGGCGAGGTGAGGACGCCGCCCCAGTCGACGATGAGTCCGCGCAGCGCCACGGCTCCGATCGTACGACCCGCGGCGCGATGCCTTGGCGGGGTCGGCTCGATCACCGCGACATCCCCGCCGTCAGCCCGGCCACGATCTGTTTCGTGGCGAGCAGGAACAGCACGACGAGCGGGATCGTCGTGATGACGAGCCCGGCATAGAGCTGGGCGTGTGCCGTCTCGAACTCGGCGACGAACCGGGTCAGCCCGACCGGCAGCGTGTACTTGTTGGTGTTGCCGATCAGCACCAGCGGAAAGAAGAAGTCATTCCACAGCGGGATGAACTGGAACAGTGCGACGGTCGTCAGCGCCGGCCGGACCAGCGGCACCATGATCTGCGCGAAGATCCGCAGCTCCCCGGCGCCGTCGATGCGGGCGGCCTCCTCCAGCTCGCCGGGAAGCTGCCGGAAGAACGCCGTCAGCACGAAGACCGAGAACGGCACGCCGCTCGCCGCGTACACGCAGACGAGCCCGAGCCGTGAGTCGATCAACCCGAGCGAGTTGAGCAGGTAGAACACCGGGACGATCCCCAGCCGGACCGGCAGCATCAGACCGGCCAGGAAGTACGCCGACAGCGCCGCGTGCCCGAAGAACCTGTAGCGCGCCAGGGCGTAGCCGGCCAGCACGGAAACGCCCGTGCCGAGCAGCACGGAACCGCATGTCACCAGCACCGAGTTGGCGAAGTACGTGCTGAAGTCGCCGTCCGACCAGGCGCGCGCGTAGTTCTCGAACGCGGGGTGCAGCGGCAGGCCGAGCGGCCGGTCGGCCAGGTCGGCCTCCGTGCGCAGCGAGCCGGCGAGCATGACGAGCAGCGGCGCGAGCGCCACCGCCGCATACCCCCACAGCAGCGCGCCGGCCGCGACGCCCGCCGCCGTCCGGCGCCGCCCGCCCGGCCGGCGCGATGGTTCCCGAGCGGGGATGGGGACCACCGCGCCGGCGCGGTCGGGAGACGGCGGAAGCGACACGGACGTGGTCATGTGAGCCGCTCCTCCATCCGCCGGAAGATCCGCGACGCCACCAGGGCGGTGCCGAAGATCACGGCGAACATGCAGACCGCGAGCGCCGACGACTGGCCGATCGCGTTGGCGTCCGGGTTCTGGTACGCGGTCCGGTAGAAGAGCAGGCCGAGGACGTCGGTCGCCCCCGCCGGGTTGCCCTGCGAGCCCTCGAGCGAGTAGATCAGGTCGAGCACGTTGAAGTTGCCGACGAAGGTCAGCACGCTGACGATGCCGATCGCCGGGGTGAGCAGCGGCAGCGTCACCCGCCGGAAGGCGTGCCAGGCCGAGGCCCCGTCGCAGCGCGCCGCCTCGTGGTACTCCTCAGGGATGCCGGCGAGCGCCGCGCCGAACAGCAGCATCGGGAAGCCGATCCACTGCCAGGCGTTCACCGCGATCGCCACCGGCAGCGCCAGGTGCGGGTCGCCGCGCCAGGGCTGGGCGAGCGCGTCGAGCCCCACGGCGCGCAGCGACGCGTTCACCACGCCGAACTGCGGGTTCAGCATCGCCGACCACAGGTAGCCGACGACGATCGGGCTGACCAGGTGCGGCAGGGTGAACGCGGTCTGCAGGAACCGCCTGCCCCGCCGCGACCTGAACAGCAGCACCGCGAACGTCAGCCCGGCCGTGTTCTGCACGAGCATCGTGCCGGCGAAGAACAGGACGTTGTGCTCCAGCGCCCGCCACACCTGCTCGCTCAGCGGATACCGGGTGAACAGATCGGCGAAGTTGGCCAGCCAGGCGAACCCGGCCTGCCGCGTGCCCGCCCACCGGAACAGGCTGTACTGGAGGGCCGACACCAGCGGGTACACGATGAAGACCGTGTACAGCAGCAGGCCGGGCACCAGAAAGGTCAGCAGCAGCCGCAGCGGCGGCCTGGTTCTCAGCCGCCGCTGCCGCTTGGCTTGAACCACGCGTGGATCCCCTTCTGGATCTCCTTGCCGGCGTCGGACGCCGACGCGTCGCCGTTGAGCATCTTCTGCAGCGCGGTGCCCTCGGCGTCCCGGCCGAGCGGATTCCCGTAGCCGAAGCTGACGACCATCATGTACGGCACGCCGTGGTCGGTGTAGTTCTTCAGCATCTGCGCAAGCAGCGGGTCACCCGGGGTGGTGCCGGGGACGGCCGAGATCTGCTTGAGCTGGTTCGCGAAGAGCTGCCCGAACTCCGGGGTGGCCATCCACCTGACCAGATCGAGCGCCTGCGCCTGGTGCCGGGTCTTCGCGTTCACGCCGTACGAGCCGTCCACCCAGCCGGACGTGACCGGATGGTCGACCGCCGAGCCTGGCGCCGGCGGCGCCTCGAAGAAGCCGATGTCGAGATCGGGTGCGGCCTGCTTGAACGGTCCGAGCTCGAAGGAGCCACCCGGGTACATCGCGGCCTTGCCGCTGGTGAACATGGCCTGCGCGTCCGGGTAGTCCACCGCGGTGACCTTGTCGGGGAAGTACGGCTCGAGCTGCTTCACCACGTCGAGCGAGGCGAGGTAGTCGGGATCGGTGAAGGTCTTCTTGCCGGCCACCGCCGCCTTGCTGAAGTCCGCGGCTCCGTAGCGGGTGGCGCCGAAGATCTGGTGGTCGATGGCGAGCACCCACGGCTGCAGGCCGCTCGTCGCCATCGGCGTGATGCCGGCCTTCTTCAGCTTGTCGCTCGCCGCGATGAGCTGGGCCCACGTCGTGGGCGGGCTGATGTGCTGGTCGGCGAAGATCTTCTTGTTGTAGAGCACCTGGATGGTCTGCAACGCGAACGGCACCCCGTACAGCTTGCCGTCCGACCGCCCGCGCGCCGCCTGCAGCGTCTCGGCCGGCCAGCGGGACACGTCCACCTTGCCGTCGAGCGGCAGCAGGTTGCCGCCGGTGATGAGCGACTGGATGGGCCCGTACGGCTTGAGCTGGACGACGTCGGGGCCGCCCTGGGACTTCTTCAGCTCGTTCGGCAGCACGGCCAGGTAGTCGGTGGCCTTGATGCCCCTGAAGTCGACCTGCACGTCAGGGTGTTTCTTCTCGTAGACGGAGAAGATCTTCTGGTAGCCGGCGGTGTCCTCCGGCCGCCAGGACAGCACCGTCAGGTGGACCTTCTTGCCGCCCTCGCCGCCGCTCGTGCTGGGAGCGCACGCCGGAAGGGCGACGGCCGCGACCGCGCCGAGAGCCGCCAGCAGCACGCCACGCCTGCGCATCACACGGACCCCTTTCTCGATTGACCGATCGCCATTGTCGGTCGGCCGGCGACCGGCCCGATGCCATTCCCCGAACACTCGCGGCCCCCCTGACCCGGCGGCGGTGCCGCTCCGGTCACTACTCCGCCCGGGCGTCCGCGGCCGCTCCCCGGCCGATGCCGACGTCGTCCTCGGCTTCGGCCATGGTCAGCAGCCGCAGCGCCTCCCGCACCGAGCCGTCGCCCTCGCGCAGTGCGGCGGCGGCCCGCCGGGGCGGTACCTCGCACAGCAGGCACACCAGCGCCACCCGGGTGTCGCCGCCGGCCTCGGCCAGCGCGCGTTCGCAGCCGGCCCGTTCCATGCCGGTGGCCGCCACGAGCATGCGCACCAGCCGGGCACGCAGTTTCATGTTGGTGGCGTTGACCCCCACCATGAGGTTGGAGTACGTCAGGCCGAGCCGCACCATCGTGGCCGTGGAGATGGAGTTGAGCACCAGCTTGGCCGCGGTGCCCGCCTTCATCCTGGTCGAGCCCATGATGACCTCGGGCCCGGTGTCCACCCCGATGTGCACGTCGACCTCGCCGGCGTACGGCGACGCCGGGTTGGAGCTGATCAGCGCGGTGTGCGCGCCGGCAGCCGCCGCCACCCGCAGCGCGCTGATGACGTACGGGGTCCGCCCGCTGGCCGAGACGCCGATGGCCATGTCGCCGGCGGCCACCTCGGCGGCGTCGCGGGCGCCGAGGTCGACGTCGTCCTCGACCTCCTCGACCGCCTGGAGCAGGGCGTCCCGCCCGCCGGCGTGGTGGGCGACCACCCGGCCGGGCTCGATGCCGTACGTCGGCGGCAGCTCGGCCGCGTCGATCACCGCGAGCCGGCCCGAGGTGCCGGCGCCGAAGTAGTGCAGCCGGCCGCCCGCCCGCAGCGCCTCCACGGTGAGGTCGACCACGTCCGCGATGAGCGGGAGCGTGTCGGCCACGGCCGCGGGCACGCGGTGGTCCTCGAGGCTGATGAGCCGCAGCACGTCGAGGGCCGACCGCCCGTCGATGTCGACGGTACGGAGGTTGCGTTGCTCGGTGGGGGCGCCGTTCAGCTCGAAGAGCGGCCGCGGCGCGCCGTCGGTGCGGTCGGTGCGGTCGCTCACCGGCGCCTCCGCTCGGGACGCATGGACCGGCCGCTGACGGCGTCGAGCGTGGCCTCGAGATGGTCCTTGGTCGGCGCGTACGTGCGCTGCGCGACGCCGACGAACACGCAGTCGACGACGGTGAGCTGGGCCAGCCGGCTGGCGGTGGCCCCTGACCTGAACGTCGTCTCCCTCGCCGCCGTCGTCAGCACGAAGTCGACGACCTCGGCGATGGGCGAGCGCGGGAAGCTGGTGAGCGCCACGGTGATCGCGCCCCGGCGCCCGGCCTCGGTCAACGCGTCGATGGTGTCGATCGTGGCGCCCGAGTGGGAGATGCCGATCGCCACGTCGCCCTCGCCGAGCACGGCGGCGCTCGTGAGCATGATGTGCGCGTCGGACCAGGCGTAGGACACCCGCCCGATGCGGTGCAGCTTCTGCTGGAAGTCCATGGCCACGAACGCGCCGGCGCCGACGCCGTAGATGTCCACGCGGCCGGCATCGACGATCGCGTCGACGACGTCGTTGAGCGCCTTGATGTCGAGCTGGCCGGCGGTCTCCTCCACGGCCCGCGCGTCGGAGTAGGCGATCTTTTGGACGATCTCCTGGAGGGAGTCGTCGCGCCCGATGTCGCCGCCGACGACGCGGCCGCCGGCGCCCTGGGCGCGGCCCGCCTCGTTGGCCAGGGTCAGTCGCAGCTCCGGGTAGCCGGTGAAGCCGATCGCCCGGCAGAACCGGATCACCGTGGTCTCGGACGTGCCGCAGGCATGGGCCAGCTCGGTGATCGTCGAGTTCGCGACCTCTTCAGGGGCCTCGATGAGGCGCCGCGCCACCCGCCGCTCCGCCGGAGCGAGCGACGGGAGCAGCGCCCGCACCCGGATGACCGTACCGAGCGCGACACCGCCGCTGGCCGACACGAGGGTGCTATCCGCCGGTGTAGCCATCATGGTAGAAACTTTCTTACGAAGATGGGAATATGTCAATAGATGCCGACGGATCTAGGGGGCCGAGATGCCAGGCAGCCGCCTCACCGGACGGTGGGCGGCTGCACAGATGGTCGGCGGGATCCGTGCGTCAGCGGCGCCGGCGCTCGGACAGCGCGCGCCTGCTGTGCACCGCCTCGTACGTGAGCTCGAGGGCCTGCCGGGTCGGCTCGAAGGTGCGCTGCGCAACCCCGACGAACACGCAGTCGACGACCGTGAGCTGCGCCAGCCGGCTGGCCGTGGCGCCGGATCTGAAGGTGGTCTCGCGGGCCGCCGTGGTCAGCACCAGGTCGGCGACATCGGTGATGGGCGAGCGCGGGAAGTTGGTCAGTGCGACGGTGGTGGCACCCCGGCTCCGCGCGACCTCGAGGGCATCGATGGTGTCGACGGTGGCGCCGGTGTGCGAGATGCCGATCGCGACGTCGTTCGACTCGAGGACGGCCGCGCTCGTGAGCATGATGTGCGCGTCCGCCCAGGCGTACGACGCCCGCCCGATGCGATGGAGCTTCTGCTGGAAGTCCATGGCCACGAACGCGCTCGCGCCCACCCCGTAGATGTCGACGCGGCGGGCGCTGGCGATGGTGTCCACCACCTGCTTGAGCGCGTTGATGTCGAGCTGGGCCGCGGTCTCCTCCACCGCCCTGGCGTCGGCGTAGGTCACCTTCTCCACGATCAGCTCGAGCGGGTCGTCAGGCCTGATATCGCTGCCGACATCCCGCTTGCCGCCGCTTTGCGCCCGGCCCGCTTCGGTCGCAAGGGTCAACCGCAACTCGGGGTATCCGGAGAACCCAATCGCCCGGCAAAACCGTATGACCGTCGTCTCAGAGGTCTCGCAGGTTTGGGCGAGTTCGGTGATGGTGGAGTTGGCGACCCCCTCGGGATCGTCGATGACCCGTTGTGCGACGCGGCGTTCGGCCGGGGGCAAGGAAGGAAGCAGGGAACGGACCCGGACGACCGTGCTCAGCGGAGGAGCCGATGCCGCGTTCGCGGACCCCGCCCCTGGCGACTCCGCCGCCACGAGCTCTTCTCTGGTCGTTTTCCTCATGGCAGAAAGTTTCTTACAATGAACATGCCCCGTCAATGGCCAATTGGTTACGGTAACGACGCGAAGCCCGAAGTGGCAGGCCCCTATGTCGTCGGCGTCGACGCCGGCGGCACCTCGACGCGGTGCGTCGTCATGAACCGGGCCGGCACGATCGCCGGGTACGGCAAGGGCCCCGGCGCCAACCGCAACTCCGGAGGCGACGCGACGACCTCGCTCACCACGGCGCTGCGCGCGGCGCTGGGCGACCTCGACCCCGCCCTCGTGGCCGGCGGCGTCTTCGGCATGGCAGGAGCCGGCGCCGCGGGACGCGCCGCCGCGGTCCACGCCGCGACCGAGACCTGGCGCGGCTGCGGGCTCGCCGGCGCGCCCTCCGTCGTCACCGACATCAGCGTGGCCTTCGCCGCCGGCACGAACGCGGCGACGGGCATCGTGGTCTTCTCCGGCACCGGAGCGGGCGCCGCGGTCATCAGCCACGGCAACATCGTCCGCCGGGCCGACGGCTACGGCTGGCTGGTCGGTGACGAGGGGTCGGCGGTCTGGCTGGGCCGCGAGGCGGTGCGGGCGGCGCTGAACTCCTACGACGGCAGGGGCGCCCCGACCGTGCTCGCCGAGCTGGTGCCGCGCGCCCTGTTCGGCGAGGCCGCGGTGCACGACCTGCTGCCGGCCGCCGCAGCGGCCGCGCCGGCCCAGGTCCAGGCGGTGGCCGGCGGGCGAGCCGTGGCTCTCGCCGAGCGCCCGCGGCCGGCCGCCGGCTCCACCGGTGGTGGCGGCGACATCGCGCAGGCCATCATCAAAGAGGTCTACGGCCAGCCGCCCGCCGCGCTCGGCCGCCTCGGCCCCGTCGTCTGCCAGGCCGCCCTCGACGGCGACCCGGTGGCCTGGGACATCACGCAGGAGGCCGCCCGCTGGCTGCTCATGGACGTCGACGCGGTGACGTCCGCGCTGCCGGCGACCGCGTGCGACGCCGCCGGGCGACCCGACCACCCGGTGGTGCTGGCCGGCTCGGTGCTCGGTGACGGCCCGGTCGCCGATGCCGTACGGGCCGGGCTGCGCGAACGTTTCGCCGAGGAACCCAGCCGAGCGGGCGACGGCGCGATCGGTGCCGCCGGCATGGCCCTGCAGCGCCTCGGCCTCGCCGCCGTCACCTGAGCCGCCCACCCCGAAGCCCCCAAACCGGAACCCCGACCCCCCACCCCGAGAGTCACCCCGCGAAAGTCATCCCCCGCGACAGGTCCCGCCAACCAGCCCCGCTCGAAACTCCGCTCGAATCCCGCCTCCCCCACTCCCCGCCGTGATCATGCAACCGTTCCCAGGCCGCCCCCGGGAGCCCAGCGCGTGGTCAGCACCCCAGGTCTCAGCCTCCGGTGATCACGCCTGTGTTCCCGTGGGCGGCCGCACGATCACGGCGGGGCCGGCGGTCCCTCTCCCCGACCAACCGGACGCCCCGGCTAGGCGATGACGAGCCAGCGCCCGCCCACCCTGGCCAGCACGTACTGCTGGGCCAGGACGTCGCGCGGCACCCCACCACCCGGGCTCCACCGCAGATCCGCGGGCCGCACCGTGAACTGACCCGGCCGCGGGCCCGGCGTCGCGCCCAGCACCCGGACGGTCCGCAGGCCGTGCAGCTCGTCCGGGGTCAGCCGCCCCGGCACCGCGCCGATCCACGCCGCGCAGCCGCCGTCGGCCGCGAAGGCGGTTCTGGAGTACGACGGGGAGAGCAGGGCGCAGGCCCGGCGATCCCCCGCCCCCACCCCGCGCAAGAAGCGCATCAGCGCCAGCCGGGCCGGGTAGGACCCGCGCGTTCCCGACCGGGATGCCGGCGGCGACGCCGCCGGCGGGTTGGGAACCTGCGGCAGCGACAGGCCGGGCTCGGGCGTGAGCGGCGGCAGCGGGTCGTCCGCCTGGCCCGCGCCGCCGCACCCGGCCAGCAGCGGGCCTGCGACGGCGGCCGCGGCGACGGCGCGCACCCCTCGCGCCCCCGGCGTACGGAAGAGGCGGCGGGCAAGCACGAAATCCTCCTTGGGAGTAAGGCCGATCCTCCCAGGCCATCGGCCGGCCCGCCACGAGAACGGCTCGTTCGGCCGCCAGGATCGCCGCCGGATCGCGGCCGGATCACTCCCCCGATCGCCGGCCGATCCGGGGTCTGTTGACAGGGACGTTTGCCACCTGCCCGGCGGCTCGTTACCGTCGTGCGGGTGCGGCCGCCGATGGACAGGATGCGTAAGAGGTACGGGATCAGCCCCGCGACCAGGGCGATCGCCGTCCCTGGAGCGCTGTGTCTCGTGGCGGCCGTGATGGCGTGCGGCCCGTCGGGCCCGAAGGCGGCCGACGGGCGTCCTGCGTCGGGCGGTCCAGCCTCATCGGCGACCGCGCCGGCCGCGACCGCCGCGCCGAGCCCCACGCCGACATCCAGGGTCCCGGACCTCGTCAGGCGGCTCAGCCTGCGGGAGAAGGTCGGGCAGCTGCTCGTCCCCACCATCGCCGGTTCCACGCCGGCCAGGGGCGCCTCCCTGATCAAGAAGTACCACCTGGGCGGCGTCATCTACTTCCCCGGCAACATGCGCGGACCCCGGCAGACCGCCGAGCTGTCCGACGGCCTGCAGCGCGCGTCGATGGCGGCGACCGGCGTGCCGCTGCTCATCAGCACCGACGAGGAGCAGGGCATCGTGTCGCGGGTGCCGTTCATCACCCGCTTCCCGTCCAACCGCGCGCTCGCGACGACGCGCGACCCCGACGCCGACGTCCGTACCGCCGCCAGGGTCACCGGCGAGGAGCTGCACGCACTCGGCATCAACCAAGACAACGCGCCCATCGCGGACGTCAACGTCAACCCGCGCAACCCGGTCATCGGCGTGCGCTCCTTCGGCGCCGACCCGGATGTCGTGGCCCGGCTCGTCGGGGTCGCGGTCGACGCGTACCGGGCGGCCGGGGTGGCCACGGTCGCCAAGCACTTCCCGGGGCACGGCGACACGGACGTCGACAGCCACACCGGCCTGCCGGTCATCGACCACACGAAGTCGCGCTGGCGGCGGCTCGACGCGCCCCCGTTCGAGGCGGCCATCAGGCACGGCACCGATGCGATCATGGCGGGGCACATCGTGATGCCCCACCTCGATCCGTCCCGCCGCCCGGCCACGATGTCGTCCAGCGTGCTGACCGGCCTCCTCCGCGGCGAGCTCGGCTTCGACGGCGTCGTCATCACCGACTCCATGCAGATGGAGGGCGCGCGGCTCACGTACGGCCCGGCGGAGGCCGCGGTGCGCGCGATCAAGGCCGGCGCCGACCAGCTGCTGATGCCGGTGAGCCTGTCCAAGACCTACGCCGCCGTGCTCGCGGCAGCGCGCGACGGGACCATCCCGCGAGACCGGATCGACCAGGCGGTGACCCGCGTCCTCACCATGAAGGAGCGGCGCGGCCTGTTCGACTCGCCGTACGTGAACGCGGCGCGGGCCGCCAAGGTCGTCGGCTCGAAGGAACACAGGGCGGCGGCCCGCCGCGTGGCCGCGCACGTCCGCCTCTCCTGACGTCGTCGCCGGCCGGCGACATCCGAGGTCGGCCACATCAAGGGTATTGACGCCCGGGGTTCGCGTAGCTAACTTTCAACCGATCGGGGCATTTGGTCAATTTTTCACCGCTGGACCCGGCCCCGCGTGGAAGGGAAGTCCGATGAGTCCCCTCACCCTGACCCGTCGCCGCCGCTTCGCCGTCCTGTCCACCACTCTCACGCTGGCCGTGACCGGCCTCGGCGCCCCGGGCACCGCGCGGGCCGCCGGCGGGTCTCCGGCCGGCTCCCCAGCCGCGGGCAGGGACCCGGCCGTCCTGCGGACGATGGCGCGGATGACCCTGGAGGAGAAGGTCGGACAGCTGTTCGTGCTCCAGGTGTACGGCAAGACCGCCGACACCGCCGACCCGGCCGACGTCGCCGCCAACCAGAAGCTGTACGGCGTGGACAACGCCCAGCAGCTGATCGCCAAATATCACCCGGGCGGGATCATCCTCTACTCCGTCGACCCGCCCAACGTCACCGACCCGCGGCAGGTCGCCCACCTGACGAACGGGATCCAGTGGGCCGCGATGCACGCGCGGGTGCCGATCCCCGAGCTCATCGCGACGGACCAGGAGCAGGGCAGCGTCGTGTCCCGGATCCCGGCGCCGTTCACCCAGTTCCCCGGCAGCCAGGCGCTGGCCGCCGGGCGGCAGCCGCGCGACGCGTACACCTCATCCCGGATCACCGGCCAGGAGCTGCGCGCGATCGGCGTCAACCAGGACTACGCGCCGGACTCCGACGTCAACGTCAACCCGGCCAACCCGGTCATCGGCGTCCGGTCGTTCGGCTCAGACCCGAGCCTCGTCGCGAAGTTCGCCGCCGCCGAGGTGGACGGCTACCAGGCGGCCGGCGTCATCCCGACCGCCAAGCACTTCCCCGGCCACGGGGACACCGACACCGACAGCCACACCGGCGTGCCGATCATCAACCACACCCGGCAGCAGTGGGAACAACTCGACCTGCCGCCGTTCCAGGCCGACATCGCGCACGGCGTGGACGCGATCATGACCGCGCACATCATCGTGCCCGCCCTCGACCCATCGGGCGACCCGGCCACGCTGTCCAAGCCGATCATGACCGGCATCCTGCGCGACCGGCTGCGCTATGACGGCGTGGTGGTCACCGACGCGCTCGGCATGCAGGGCGTCCGCGACAAGTACGGCGACGACCGGGTGCCGGTGCTCGCGCTCGAGGCCGGCGTCGACCAGCTTCTCAAGCCGCCGACCGACTCGGCCGGCAACGGCATCTTCCAGCTCCAGTACGACTCCGTGCTGGCCGCGGTGCGGTCAGGGGAGATCACCCCGGCGCGCATCGACCAGTCCGTCTACCGGATCCTGCGGCTGAAGAAGAACCACGGCCTCTTCACCCGCCCGTACGTCGACGAGACCAAGGTCGCGAGCCGGGTGGGCACGCCGGCGCACGCCGCCGCCGAGCAACGCGTCACCGACCGCACCACCACGCTGGTCAAGAACGCCGACGCCGTGCTGCCGCTGGCCGCCGGCGACCGGAAGGTCTTCGTGACCGGGTGGGGCGTGGTGACCACGCAGACCCTCGCCGCCGACATCGCCAGGCGCGGCGCGACGACCACCGTGCTGCAGACCGGGCTGAGCCCGACGCCGGCGCAGATCGCCCAGGCGTCGGCGCAGGCGGCCGGCAGCGACCTCGTCGTCGTCACCACCAACCGGGCCTGGGACATCAGCACGGCCGCCGGGCACAACGGGCCGGGGCAGATGAACCTCGTCAAGGCGCTCGTCGCCACCGGGAAGCCGGTCGTCGTGGCCGCCGTCCGCGACGCCTACGACATCGGCTACTTCCCCGAGGCCGGCACCTACCTCGTCACCTACTCCTACACCCCGGCCGCCCTGGAGTCCCTGACCAAGGTGATGTTCGGCGAGATCTCGCCGCGCGGGCGGCTGCCCGTGGACATCCCGGTCGCCGGGCAGCCGGGCGAGGTCCTCTATCCGTACGGCTACGGCCTCGGTTACCGCTGATCCCATCGGCCGGTGCCCGCGGACTCGTGCGGTGATCGAGGAGGTCGGATGCGACGGACGGCTCGGGTGGCCGCCGTGCTCGGGATCGTGGGCGCGTTGGTGAGCGGGCTCGCCCCGGCCGCGCCCGCGAGGGCGGCGGATGCGCCCGGGCCCCCGGCCGTACGGCTGCGCGCGATGTCGTACAACATCCACGCCGGCGCGGGCCAGGACAACGTCTTCGACCTGGAGCGGCAGGCGGCGGTGATCGAGGGCCTGCGTCCCGACGTGGTCGCGCTGCAGGAGGTGGATGTCAACTGGGGGACCCGCAGCGACTACGTCGACGAGGCGTCCTGGTTGGCCCGCCGGCTGCGCATGCGGGTCTTCTTCGGCCCCATCTACACGCTGCCGCCGGACCGCGCCGACGCGCCGCCGCGCGAGTTCGGGCTGGCGATCCTGTCCCGCTTCCCGATCCTGGCCGCCGAGAACCACAAGATCACCCGGTTGTCCACGCAGGTTCCCGACCCGGTGCCCGGGCTGGCCCCCGGGTTCCCCGAGATCGTGATCCGCCTGCGCGGGATGCGGCTGCGGGTGTACGACACGCACCTCGACTTCCGGAGCGATCCGGCGGTACGGCGGGCGCAGGTGGCCGACATGCTCGCGATCATGAACAGGGAGCCGGGCGCCAAGATCCTCGCGGGCGACTTCAACGCGGCGCCGGGCTCGGCCGAGCTGGCGCCGCTGTGGTCGGAGGTGAACGACGCGCTGCTCCTGGCTGGCGGCGGCGACGTCCCGACGTACCCGGCGGACGTCCCCGCGCAGCGCATCGACTACGTGACCGCGACTTCCGGCATCGGCGTCCACGCCGCCGGAGTGCCGGAGACGGTCGCCTCCGACCATCGCCCTGTGGTCGCCGACCTGCTCGTCCCCAGGAGGCACTGATGTCCATGAACGGTCCTTCGCGGCGCGGCGTCCTCGCCGGCGGCCTGGGTCTCGGGCTGAGCGCCGCGCCGGCGGGCTCCGCCGCGCGGGCCGCCCCGGCACCGGCTGATGCCATCGGGCCGCGGGCGGGCGCCGCCGTGCGGACCGGCTTCGAGGTGCTGCGGGCCGGCGGGTA
Organism: Streptosporangiaceae bacterium; assembly: GCA_036378315.1. Classification (GTDB taxonomy): domain Bacteria; phylum Actinomycetota; class Actinomycetes; order Streptosporangiales; family Streptosporangiaceae; genus CALAED01. Next base: position 14,429 of record DASUWU010000130.1, read on the forward strand.
CGCGCCGCTGCGCGGCCGGCGGGTCGGGCTGCTGTCCAACCCGACCGGGGTGACCCGCGACCTGCGGCACGAGGCGGACGTCATGCACGCGGCGGCCTCCGTGGACCTCGCCGCCGTCTTCGGGCCCGAGCACGGCTTCCGCGGCTCGGCGCAGGCCGGCGGCTCCGAGGGCTCCTACCGCGACCCGCGGACCGGGCTGCCCGTCTACGACCTGTACGGCGCGAGCACCGACAAGATCGCCGGCTTCCTCACCCAGGCGGGCGTCGACACCCTGGTCTTCGACATCCAGGACGTCGGCGCCCGGTTCTACACCTACATCTGGACGATGTACGACGCCATGGTGGCGGCCGCCATGGCGGGGCGGCGCTTCGTCGTGCTCGACCGGCCCAACCCGCTCGGAGGGACGGCGGCGACCGGCCCGGTGCTGCACCCCGAGTACGCCTCCGGGGTCGGCCGGCAGCCGATCGCGCAGCAGCACGGCATGACGGTCGGCGAGCTGGCCCGGCTGTTCAACGGCGAGTTCGTGCCAGGGGCGGCCGGGCGGGCGGTCGAGCTGGCGGTGGTCCCGATGCGCGGGTGGCGGCGCGGCATGCCGTACGAACGGACCGGCCTGCCGTGGGTGCCGCCCTCGCCCAACATGCCGACGGTCGACACCGCGGTCGCCTATCCGGGCCTGTGCCTGTTCGAGGCCGTCAACCTGTCCGAGGGGCGCGGCACCACCCGGCCTTTCGAGATCGTCGGCGCGCCGTACGCCGACTGGCACTGGGCGGACGCGCTCGCCGGGCTCGGGCTGCCGGGCGCGGCCTTCCGCGAGGCCTACTTCGCCCCGACGTTCTCCAAATGGACGGGGCAGAACTGCGCCGGCGTCCAGGTCGTGGTCACCGACCGGGACGCGTTCGACCCGATCCGCACCGCGATCGCCATGATCGTGACCGCCCGGCGGCTGTACCCGGCGGGGTTCGCCTGGCGGGAGAGCGCCCCGCCGTACTGGATCGACAAGCTCACCGGGTCCGACCGGGTCCGCATCGCGATCGACGCGGGGAAGGACGCCGACGAGGTCGTGGCCGGCTGGCGGGCGGAGCTGGCGCGGTTTCGCGCCACGCGAGACCGCTATCTCCTCTACCGCTGAGCCATACCGCTGAGCCGTACCGTTGAGCCATACCGGTGAGCCATACCGGTGAGAAGGAATGCGATGGTGCCTCGTGTCCTGCTGGTCGCGATACTCGCGCTGGGCCTGTCCGGCTCGGCGCCCGCGTACGCCGCCACGCCCGCCCGGCCGGCGGCCGGGCCGAACGCGGGGCCGCCGGCCGTGACAGCGCGCGACATCAGGTTCACGCCGGGACGGCGGCTGCGATATGGCTCCGCCCGCGACGCCAGGCTGCTTCCCGGTCCGATCGCGGCGCTGCCGGGCGACGTGGCCCGCTACATGGAGCCGTCGCCGGCGCGTCCGCTCTACCCCGGCGCCGTGGTGCTGGTCGCCCGCGACGGCGTGATCGCCGCGCACCGCGCCATGGGGTATGCGCTGCGCTACGCCGACGACAAGCCCACCGAGCTGCCGCGCGACCAGTGGATCCCGATGCGCGACGACACGATCTTCGACGTGGCGTCGCTGTCCAAGCTGTTCACCGCGCTGGTCGCCGTCCAGCAGGCCGAGCGCGGGAGGCTGGACCTCGACGCCCCGGTGGCCGGCTACCTGCCCGACTTCGGGCAGCACGGGAAGGACGCCATCACGGTCAGGCAGCTGCTCACGCACACCAGCGGCCTGCGTCCCGACCTGCCGTTCTACGACTACCCCACGCGCGCCGAGCAGCGGGCGGCGCTGTCCGCCGAGACGCCGCAGGCGGCGCCCGGCACCGCGTACATCTACTCCGACCTCAACATGATCGCGCTGCAGTTCGTACTCGAGGGGGTGACCGGGCGGAGCCTCGACGTCCTGGTGCGCGACGGCATCACCCGGCCGCTGGGGCTGGCCGACACGGGCTACAACCCGGCGCCCGCGCTGCGCCCGCGCATCGCCGCCACCGAGTACGAGCACGTGCCGCCCGCGCAGGTCGACCGGGGCCTGGTCTGGGGCCAGGTGCACGACGAGAACGCCTGGGCGCTGGGCGGCGTGGCCGGGCACGCGGGGGTGTTCTCGACGGCGCACGACCTGGCGGTGCTGTCCCAGGCGCTGCTGGACGGCGGCCGGTACGGGCGGGCGCGCATACTCAGCGAGGACTCCACCCGGCTGCTCTTCACGAACTTCAACCAGGCCTTCCCCGGCGACGCGCACGGGCTGGGCTTCGAGCTCGACCAGCGCTGGTACATGGATGGGCTCAGCTCGCCGGTCGCCGCCGGGCACACCGGCTTCACCGGCACCTCGCTGGTGATCGACCCGCTGTCCCGTTCGTTCGCCGTCCTGCTGACCAACCGCGTCCACCCGAGCCGGAGCTGGGGCAGCGTCAACCCGGCCCGCCGGGCGGTGGCCCGCGACCTGGCCCGCGCCGTCGCGGTGCGGCCGGCCGAGGGGCGGGACGCCTGGTTCTCCCGGACCGCCGACGCCGCGACGGCCACCCTCACCGTGCCGGTGCCGGCCGGCGCCGCCTCGATCTCCTTCGACCTGTGGTACGACACCGAGGACACCGACGTCGCCGTGCTCGAGGCGTCGCAGGACGGGCAGAAGTGGTCCCCTGTGCCATTCTCACTGCGGTCGGGCCCGTACGCCTGGACTGCCGGCGACGGCGCCGTCTCGGGCTTCGCCGGGCGCAGGTGGGCCAGGGCCGCGGCCGCGCTGCCCGCGGGAACGACCCGGTTGCGCTGGCGCTACACCACGGATCCGCTGTACGAGGGACGCGGCGTGTACGTCGACGGCGTCCGCATGAGGGACGCCGGCGAGGCCATCGTGTTCGACGGTGAGCGGCCAAGGGATGCCGCGCTCTTCCAACCCGACGGCTGGGTCCGCGGCTCCGACTGAGAATCTTGGTGGGCGGCCTGGCCCGGTCACCCGCCGCCGGAGGTGAGGCGGGCGGCGCGCGCGTTGAGGTAGCGCTGCTGCGGCAGGCTGGTCGCCCGCCGCGCCGCCGCCTCGTAGCAGGCGACCGCACCCGCGGCGTCGCCGGACATCTCCAGCAGGTGCGCGCGGACCGCGTGCAGCCGGTGGTCGTCGGCGATCCGGCGGTCGGCGGCGAGCTCGTCGACCAGCGCGAGCCCGGCCGGCGCGCCCCGCGCCATCGCCACCGCGACCGCGTGGTTGAGCCGGACGACCGGGTTGTCGGAGGTCCGCAGCAGCAGCTCGTACAGCGCGACGATCTGCGGCCAGTCGGTCGCGGCGGCGCTCGGCGCCTCGTCGTGGATCGCGGCGATGGCTGCCTGGAGCTGGTACGGTCCCGGCGCGCCGCGGGGCAGGGTGGCGGAGATGAGCGCCACGCCCTCGGCGATCTGGTCGGCGTTCCACCGGCAGCGGTCCTGCTCGGCCATCGGGATCAGCGCGCCGTCCGGCCCGGTGCGCGCGGGGCGGCGGGCGTCGGTGAGGAGCATCAGCGCGAGCAGCCCGGCCGCCTCGCCGTCGCCGGGCAGCAGCCGGTGCACGACGCGGGCCAGCCTGATCGCCTCCGCCGACAGCTCGACCCGGTACAGCCCGGGGCCGCCGGTGCTCGCGTACCCCTCATTGAAGACCAGGTACAGCACGTGCAGCACCGCGGCCAGCCGGCCGGCCCGCTCGCCGGGCGGCGGCAGCCGGAACGGTATCCCGCTGTCCTTGATGGTCTGCTTGGCCCGGGTGATCCGCCGCGTCATGGTCGGCTCAGGGACGAGGAACGCGCGGGCGATCTCGGCCGTGGTCAGCCCGCCGACGGCCCGCAACGTCAGCGCGATCTGCGATGCCGGCGACAGCGCGGAATGGCAGCACATGAACAGCAGGACGAGCGTGTCGTCCGCCGGCTCCGGCCGGTCGGCGGCGGGCGCGGCCGACTGTTCTGGCAGCGCCCAGCGGGCCACCGCGTCCTCGCGGCGCCGCCGCGCCTGCTCGGCGCGCAGCAGGTCGGTGAGCCGGCGCGCGGCGACCGTGATCAGCCAGGCACGCGGGTTGTCAGGGACGCCGTCGCCGGGCCATTGCGTGGCCGCCGCCAGGAGCGCCTCCTGCACAGCGTCCTCCGCCGCGTCGAAGTGCCCGTACCGCCTGACCACCGCGCCGAGGACCTGCGGCGCCAGCCGGCGCAGCAAGCCCTCGACCTCGGCATCGGGCATCGGCCGGTCAGAGCTCAAGCCCGGGCGGCGCGTCGTCCACCGGCCGCACCTCCACGTACGCCCCGTCCACGCCGCCGGGGGTGGGGCACTTCGCGATGCGGGCGGCGATCTCGGTCGCCCGGTCGAAGCTCTCGCACTCGACGATCGTGTACCCGGCCAGCACCTCCTGGGTCTCCGCGTACGGACCGTCGGTCACGACCGGCGCCCCGCCGCGCAGCTCGAGCCGCCTGGTGTGGAGCGGCGCGGCCAGCCCGTGCGCGTCGACGAACTCGCCCGAGTCGACCAGCTCCTGGTTCCACCGCCCCATGAACTCGTGCATCGCGACGACGTCCTCCTGCGACCAGGCCGCCGTCCCGTCGGCCGCCCGGCCGACCATGGCGTCGTAGTCGCGCTGCGAGCCGTACAGCATGATCATGTACTTCACGATGTGCCTCCTTCTCGGTGGGGCACCGTTCCCGGCGCCCTCACCAGAGACGTCGAACCCACCGCCCCGCCCCGGACATCGGCCCCCGTCCTGCCGAAAATAATCGATCAGCGGTCGAGCTCGGCCAGGGCGGCGGTGCGGGCGGCGTCGGGGGTCGGGGCGGCGCGGGCGGCGGTTGCGGCGCGGCGGCAGGCGTCGAGGGTGTGGGCGGCGAGCGCGCCGCGCACCTGAGGCAGCGCGGGCGGGCTCATCGACAGCGACGTGACGCCGAGGCCGACGAGGACGCAGGCCAGCATCGGGTCGGCGGCCGCCTCCCCGCAGACGCCGCAGCTCTTCGCGGCGTCCGCCGCGGCGGCGGCGGCCATGGCGACCAGGTCGAGCAGGGCCGGATGCCAGGGGTCCTGGAGCCGGGTCAGCGCGCCCACCTGCCGGTCGGCGGCGCACGTGTACTGCGCGAGGTCGTTGGTGCCGAGGCTGAAAAAGTCGACCACGGCGGCGATGTCGCCGGCGCGCAGCGCGGCGGCCGGGATCTCGATCATCACCCCGGCCGACGCGATGCCGGCGGCGCGGCAGACGTCGGCGAAGTAGCCGGCGTCCGCCGCGTCCGCCACCATCGGGGCCATGACGCGGAGCTTCGCCCGCGTCCCGGCGGCGGCCCTCGCCAGCGCGGCGAGCTGGTCGGCGAGCACCTCCGGGTGGCGCTGGAGCATGCGCAGGCCGCGCTCGCCGAGCGCGGGGTTCGGTTCGTCGCCGGTCGGCGGCAGGAAGGCGAGCGGCTTGTCGGCGCCGGCGTCGAGCACCCGCACCACCACGTCGCCGCCGGGGAAGGCGTCCAGCGCGGCCCGGTAGGCGGCCTCCTGCTCGGCCACGCCGGGCGGGTCGGCCCGGTCGAGGAAGAGGAACTCGGTGCGGTAGAGCCCGACGCCTTCGGCGCCGTGCGCGAGCGCGGCGGCGATGTCGTGCGGGCCGCCGATGTTGGCGAGCAGCCGGACCGCGTGGCCGTCCGCGGTGCGGCCAGGGCCGCCGGGCACGGCCGCGGCGGCGCGCGCGGCGGCCTTCTCCTCGGCGGCCGCGATGTCGGCCGGCGCGGGATCCACCGTGACGGTTCCGGCGGCGCCGTCGACGAGGACCGCGGTGCCCTCTGCGAGGTCGGTGCAGCCCGGGCAGGCGACCACAGCCGGCACGCCGGCCCCGCGCGCCAGGATCGCGGTGTGGCTGGTGGGACCGCCCTCCTCCGTCACGAAGGCGACCACGGAATCGGGGTCGAGCAGCACGGTGTCGGCGGGCGCGAGGTCGCGGGCCACCAGCACGAAGGGCTCCCCGGCCGCCGGGACGCCGGGCATCGGCAGGCCGAGCAGCCGGGCGATCGTCCGGTCGCGCACGTCGTCGAGGTCGGCCACCCGGGCGGCGAGGTAGCCGCCCGCTCCGGCGAGCGCCGCACGGAAGCCGCCGAAGGCCTCGAACACCGCGCGGGCCGCTGCCGTCCCCGCATCGATCTTCGCGTCGACCAGGTCGGCGAGCCCGGGATCGCGGGCCATGAGCGCCTGCGCGGTCAGCACCTCCTGGGCGTCGCCGCCCGCCTTGGCGCCGCGCTCCTCCAGGTCGGCGGCGACCGCGTGCAGCGCCTCGTGCGCGCGGGCCCGCTCGGCCGCCGCGTCGCCGCCGTGCCGCCCGCCGGCCGGCGGCTCCGGCACCGAGCCGCCGAGCAGCCGGACCGGACCGTGGCCGACGCCGGGGCTCACCCCCGCGCCCCGCAGCTCGCGGCGGCCCGGCATGTCAGGCCCCGCCCGGCTCGGCCTCGGACACCAGGGTGGCGAGCTCGTCGAGCAACGTCTCCACGCCGTCCCCGTCGGCACTGATCACGATCTCGTCGCTGTTGCGCACGTCCAGCGACAGCACCGACAGGATGCTCTTCGCGTTGACCGGCTCGCCGCCCGCCTTGGCGACGCTCACGTCGTACGGCGCCTTCGCCGCGGCCTGCACGAACAAGGCCGCCGGACGGGCATGCAGCCCGACCTTCGACAGGACCCGTACGCGGCGTTCTGCCACTTGTCCACTCCTTAGATCGCTGGTCGTCGACCCCCGAAGTCCGGGGGCCACGTCACCTCGGTCAGGTCGCCCACCACCAGATCGGCGGCGGCGAGCGCATCCCGCGACTGTGTGGTGGCCACGCCCACAGTCGGCATACCCGCGGCCTTGGCCGCGGCCACCCCGGCCGGCGCGTCCTCGAACGCGACCGCACGGCCCGGTTCGACGCGCAGCCGGACGCAGGCGGCCAGGAAGCCCTCCGGGGACGGCTTGCCCTCCGCCACGTCCTCTGCCGTGACCAGGACGTCGATCAGGTCGCGGATGCCCAGCCTCGCCAGCTGCCCCTCGGCGTAACGCCGGCCGCCTGACGTGACCACGCCGATCGGCACCTCCCGCGCGCCGATCGAGCGCACGAGCGCCACCGCGCCCGGTACGGGGACGGCGTCCAGCACCTCCGGGCCGAGCTCGTAGGAGATGACCTCGCGAAACAGCTCGTCGGCCGTGCGGCCGGGGAAGAGGTGGGTGAGCTCGCTCAGCACCTCCCAGCCCCGCCGCCCGGCGAACGATGCGATCAGCGCGTCGTCGTAGGGGGCGCCGTGGGCGTCGAAAAGCCGCGTCCACCGGGCGCGGTTGCCCGGCTCGGTGTTCACGAGGGTGCCGTCGAGGTCGAAGACCGCCGCCTGGGCGTGATCGCGCGTCATGCCTCATGTCCACACGAACAACTCGTCTCCCGACCGCACGTCCCCGGATTCGACCACGTCCGAGAGCGCGTCCACGCCGGCGTCCAGCGCGACGACGGCGCAGACCGGAGACCGGCCGCCTGCCTCGATCCCCCCTGGGTCCCACCGTACGACGGGCGTCCCGGCGCTGACCTGGTCGCCTTCGGCGGCCAGCAGCTCGAAGCCTTCGCCCTTGAGCTGCACGGTGTCCACGCCGAGGTGGACGAGCACTCCGTGCCGCTCGCCGTCGAGGATGACGAACGCGTGTGGATGCAGCTTGACGATCGTGCCGCTGACCGGCGCGATCGCGTCGTGCGCCGCGCGAACCGGATCGATCGCGGTACCCGGGCCGACCATCGCCTGCGCGAAGACCGGATCGGGGACGCCCCCGAGCCCGACGGCCCGCCCGCTGACGGGTGCCAGAACTGTTGTCATGCCGTCGCCATCCTCAGTCCAGGATGTCCTCGATGTCGGTGGCGAGCGTGTCGGCCTCGGGGCCCACGATGACCTGCACGACCGAGCCGCTGCGCATGACGCCGTACGCGCCCGCTGCTTTCAGCGCGGCCTCGTCCACCAGCGCGCCGTCGCTGACCTCGGTGCGCAGCCTGGTCGCGCACGGTTCGATGTCGACGATGTTGTCCGCGCCGCCGAGCCCGGCGACGATGTCCTCTGCCTTGCCCATGATGATCCGGTCCTTTGGTATCTCGCTGTGCCTAGTCGGTCTGCGTCACCTTGCGAAGACCGCGGGGTAGGTCGGGGTCGATCCCGAGCTTGCGCGCCAGCGCCTCGACGAGCAACTGTCCCGGCACGATCAGCGCGAGCGGGGCGACCCACTCGGGGAGCGCCGGGCCGGGCAGGGCATGCCGGCAGGCCGCGGCCAGGTCGGCTCCGCCGCCGATACCGTACGCGCGGGCGCCGGCGCCTGTCACCCGGCGGGCCAGCGCGATCGTGCCAGGCAGTGTCGGGCCCAAGCCGGCGGCCACCAGGATCGCCGGGGTGGCGGGGTCGACGACCGCGATCGGGCCGTGCAGCAGGTCGGCGTACGACAGGCCCATCGCGCGCAGATAGCATGCCTCGTTCAGCTTGAGCGACAGCTCGAGCGCGGTGCCGTAGGCCAGGCCGCGGCCCGACACGACGGCGCCGGTCACCTCGGCCAGCTCGTCGACCATCGCGGCGAGCGCGGCCGACGACTCCGTCGCCTCGATCAGCCGGGCCACCTCGTCCGGGGCCCGGTGCAGGTCGGCGGCGTCGAGCCCGGGGCCGGCCGGCGGGTCCTGGGCGGAGCCGGCGTGCAGGCCGAGGCCGACGACCGCAAGCGCGGCGAGCTGCGTCGTGTACGTCTTGGTCGCCGGCACCGCGAGCTCGGCGCCGGCGACGGTGACGAGCGCGATCTCGGCGGTCGCGGCCAGCGGCGAGTCGGGGCCGTTGGTGACCGCGATCGTCCTCGCGCCGCAGTCGGCCGCCCACTCGAGCGTCTCGACGATCTCTTCCGTACGGCCGGACTGGCTGATCGCGACGGCGAGGACGCCGGTCAGGTCCAGCCGCTTGCGGTACGTGGTGGCGATCGACGGGGACGCCAGCGTGGCGAGCCGTCCCGTATGCACCTCGGTGAGGTAGTGCCCGTAGACGGCGGCGTTGTCGGACGAGCCGCGGGCGATGAACAGCACCTGGCGGACGTCGCCGGCCAGCCGGGCGACGTCCGGCACCCGGGGCAGCAGCGCGTCGAGCGTGTGGCGCAGCGCGGCGGGCTGCTCGCCGATCTCCGTGCGCATCCGGCTCGTCGTCATGGCCTACCGGTCACCCTTTCGCTCGAAGGCGAGCTCGCCGCCGATCCAGGTGGCCCTGGCACGGAGCCCGCCGGCCTCCGTGGCGTCGAGCCAGACGAGGTCGGCGGCGGCGCCGGGGGCGATCCGGCCGAGGTCGGGGCGGCCGATGAGGTCGGCGGGCACGCGGGTGGCCGCGTCCACTGCGGCGATCAGATCGATGCCGAGGCCGGTGATGTTGGCGATCGCCGCGTCGAGGCGGAGGGCGGACCCGGCGATGGTGCCGTCCGCGCGTACCGGCGGCCCGTCGGCGGGCAGGTCGATCGGCTCGCCGCCCAGCTCGTAGTGGCCGGGCGGCATCCCGGCCGCCGCGGCGGCGTCGGTGACGAGCACGATCCGGCCCGGCGCGGCGGCGAACGCGACCTTGCAGACCACCGGCGCGACGTGCGCCAGGTCGGCGATCAGGCCCGCGGTGAGCCGTCCGTCGGCGAGCGCCTGCGCGGCGACGCCCGGGCCGCGGTGGTGCAGCCCGCTCTGCGCGTTGAACAGGTGGGTGACCATCCGCGCGCCGGCGTCGGCCGCCTGCCTGACCTGATCGGCGGTGGCGTCGCTGTGTCCCACGCTGACGAGCACCCCGGCGTCGCTGAGGATCCGTACGGCGGCCAGGCCGCCGGCGCGTTCCGGGGCGAGCGTGACGATCTTGACCGGCCCGGCGGCGAGCAGGGTGCGCAGCGCGTCGGGGGTGGGGTCGGTGAGCCACTCGGCGTTGTGCGCGCCGCGCCGGTCGCGGCTGAGGAACGGCCCCTCGACGTGGACGCCGAGCACCCGGCTGCCGGCGGGAAGCCGGGGGATGAGGCGGGCGGCCGCCCGCAGCGCGGCGGCGAGCGCCGGGACCGGAGCGGTGATGAACGTGGGCAGGAACGCGGTGACGCCGGTCTCGGGCAGCCGGCGCACGATCGCGTGCCAGCCGGCCTCGTCGGCGTCGACGAGGTCGTGGCCGTAGTAGCCGTTGACCTGGAGGTCGACGAGGCCGGGCGCGAGCGTGCCGCCGCCCAGCTCGACGTCGGGCCGGGTCGGTGGCGGCCCGGCGCCGACCTCGGCGATCACGCCGCCCGACACGCGGACGTAACCGGGCGAGATGACGTCGGAACGGGACGGGACGCCCTGGGACGCGGCGGCGCTCGGCGCGACGATCAGCCGCTCTGCGGCGATGAGCAGCGACGTCATACGGGGCTCTCCGGGAGGGTCGCCGGTCTAGTCCGGCCTAGACCAGTTCGTACCATACTCCAGTTAACTGGCGGAGCATAGATGCAGGCCCGCCCCATATCCGCCCATAACGGCAGAGACCATTTTGTTATTCTTCCTTGCCGATTATGGGCATTGACACTCGTTCGCGGGCTGTGGTCTAGTCCGGCCTAGACCAGCAGGACCTGGGGCCTCGGGGGGCCTGGCACCAGTGGCCCGAGACCTGCGCCTGACCACGATCCCGCGAGGATGTCCATGACATCCATCGACCCGAACAGCCCGGTACCGAAGTACTTCCAGCTCCGCACGATCGTTCTCGACCTCATCGAGAGCGCGGAGCTGCCGGTCAACGCCGCGGTGCCGTCCGAGCGCGAGCTGTGCCAGCGGTACGGCCTGTCCCGGATGACGGTGCGGCAGGCGATCGACCAGCTGGTCGCCGAAGGCCGGCTGTACCGCGTGCCAGGCAAGGGCACCTTCGTCGCCCGGCCGAAGATCGAGATGCCGCTGCGGCTGGTGTCCTTCTCCGAGGACATGCTGTCCCGCGGGCTGCGTCCCGGTGCCATCGACATCGCCCGGCGCACCATCCCCGCGACCGTTCTGCTGGCCAGGACCTTCGGTGTCGAACCCGGCACCGAGATCCACGTCATCGAGCGGCTGCGCACGGCCAACGGCGAGCCGATGGCGATCGAGCGGGCGCACATCCTGGCGTCCCTGGCGCCGGACCTGCTCGACCGCAGGCTGGCCGACCGTTCGCTGTACGGGGTGCTCGAGGCGGTGTACGGGGTCGTCTTCGACGCCGGCGACCAGATCATCAACGCGGGCCTGGCCGACACGACCGGGGCCAGGCACCTGGAGATCTCTCGGGGGAGCCCGGTACTGCTGCTCGAACGGCGTTCGTACGCGGGCGGCATCTGCGCCGAGCTGACCATGTCCACCTATCGCGCCGATCGCTACCAACTGCACACCACCCTCGAAGTCCCCCGTCGGGAACGGTTTCCGTCCCGATAACCCCAGGAGGCAACCCTCATGAGTTCCACGACAGCAGCGGGCGGCACCGCCGCCCCGAGACGAGGATCCAGCATCCTCGCCATCCTCCAGCGCATCGGCCGGAGCCTCATGATGCCGATCGCCGCCCTGCCCGCCGCCGCGCTGCTGCTGCGGTTCGGCCAGGACGACATGCTCGGCAAGGACGGCGTCGCCGGCTGGAGCGGCTTCCACTGGATGCTCCACGTCGCTCCGGTGATCGGTGCCGCCGGCGCGGCGATCTTCGACCACCTACCGATCATCTTCGCGGTCGGCGTGGCCATCGGCTTCGCCCGCAAGTCGGACGGGTCCACCGCACTCGCCGCCGTCGTCGGCTACCTCATCTTCAACGCCGTGTCGATGACGATGTTCAGCGGCTCGCGGATCCGGTCCGAGGTGCTGACCACGTTCGACGACAAGGGGCAGCCGGCGCTGAACCTCGACGCGCACAACCCGACCTGGGTGCTGGGGGGCATCATCATCGGCATCACGGCGGCACTGCTCTGGCAGCGGTACTACCGGATCAAGCTACCGAGTTGGCTGGCGTTCTTCGGCGGCCGCCGGTTCGTGCCGATCATCACCGGCGGCGCCTCGCTCATCCTCGGTGTGATCTTCGGGTGGGTCTGGCCGATCTTCGGTGACTGGCTGCACAGCCTGGGCAACTGGCTGGCCGACAACGGCACCGTCGGCGCCGGCATCTACGGTGCGGTGAACCGCGCGCTCATCCCGTTCGGCCTGCACCACATCGTGAACGCGGTGGTCTGGTTCCAGATCCCGGACTGCGGCAACCACGTCCAGGGCGACCTCAACTGCTACTTCGCCGGGCACGACGGCTCAGGCACGTACATGGCGGGCTTCTTCCCCGTCATGATGTTCGCGCTGCCGGCCGCCGCGTTCGCGATGTGGCGCGCGGCCCCGCCGCACCGCCGCGCCGTCGTCGGCGGCATCCTGCTGTCGGCCGGTCTTACCTCGTTCATCACCGGCATCACCGAGCCCATCGAGTTCGCGTTCATCTTCGTGGCGCCGGTGCTGTTCGCCGTGCACATCGTGCTCACCGGCGTCTCCATGGCGCTGGCCAGCGCCCTCGGCGCGAAGCTCGGCTTCGGGTTCTCCGCCGGCCTCACGGACATGCTGCTCAACGCCCACAAGTCCAACACCCACGGGCTGGGCTGGCTCCTCCTCCTGGGGGTGATCTACGCCGCCGTCTACTACGCCCTGTTCACGTTCATCATCCGGAAGTTCAACATCCTGACTCCGGGCCGCGAACCGGCGAGCGAACTCGCGGTCGAACTCGGCGACCAGGCCGAGGCCGGCGCGGTCGCGGCGGGGGCCGCCGCCATGGTCGCGCCCGACCAGCCGGCCGACGCCGCGGACAAGCCCAAGTCCGGCACCGGCGGCGGCACCTCGTAGCACCATCGGCCACCTCTCGCCTCCCGCGAGCATGCGGTGGTCCCCGGACGGGCGTCGGGGACCACCGCATGATCATTTATGTGTCTATGCGGCCACGCTCGGCCGCCGGGCCGCGTCGCGGCGAGCGCGCCGCGGGTCGAGCGTGGTCTCCACGACGGCGCACCGCCAGCGACCGCGCTCGCGTTCGAGGCGCATCGCGAGCGCCTGCGCGCGGCCTTCCGCGAACACCACGGCGCACACCTCCGCCACGCCCGGCCCGGGTTCCTGGACCAGCCGCACCCGCACGCGCGGGGAACCGGTCGGCTGCCGCAGGGCGGGATGCCGCCGCCCAGCGAAGTGCCGGACCGGTGCGACCGCCGGGATGGTCCGGGCGAGCTGCTCGTACACCTCTGGCGTGACCCGCCCGGCCAGGTGATGCAGCGGCCGGAAGCCGGCGAGCACCTCGGCCAGCGCGCCCGCGATCACGACTGCCGCGACCGCGAGGGCGTCCTCCCGGTCGCCGGCGCCGCCGGCGCCGCCGACGCCGACACCCGCGCTGACGCCGATGACGCCCAGCGGCGGCCCCGGCGCCCCTCCCGGGGGCGTTCGTACCGGTCCCGACCGGAGCGAGCCGCGTCCCGCGTCCGGAGCGGGCGCGCCGCCGGCCGCCGCCGCGGAGCGGTAGGAGATCAGTCGTACGGACTGGCGCGCCGCACGCGGCGAACGCGGCCGGCCGGGCAGGTGGGGAAGATGAGCACTGGACATGGCGACCTCGGCGGATGGACAGGGGCGCCCGGCGATAGCAGGTCGCCGGGCGGCCTCGCGGTTCGAGTCACCCCACCAGAGCCGCGAACCCGCGCGAAGATACACCCTGTCCGGCTCCGGCCAGCCCGGTAACGCGACCACGCGCCCCCAGCGGCTGACGCTCGACCGGTTAAGGCCGCGCTCCCGCCGCCGAGCCGGGCCGGGCCGGGCCGGGCCCGGCCGGTGGAGGAAACGCCACGGCCTCCCGGGAGGTGTGCCCGGGAGGCCGTCGATGTGTGTGCGTTCGAGCGCCGGCCCGAACAGGTGGGTGGACGGTCAGGTGCCGGCGCGGCCGGGAGCGCCGTGGCAGCGCTTGTACTTCCGGCCGGATCCGCACGGGCACGGATCGTTGCGGGACACCTTGGCGTGCTTGCCGTTCTCCGAGGTCGAGCCGTCGGTGTGGTGCTCGACGTCGCCCGTCTCGGTCGGCGCCGAGTACTCCAGCTTGCCCGGCCGGGTCGGCTCGGCGAGCCCCTTGGCGACGATCGACGGTGCCTCGCCGTCGCCGTCCTTTTCTGTGGCGGTGGCGGTGCCGGCGGCCGCGGCCGGGGCGCTGGCCGCGACGGCGACCGGGGCCTCGCCCACAGCCGGCGCGGCGGGCTGCTCCTCCACCTGGACCTCGAGGTGGAAGAGGTATCCGACGGACTCCTCCTTGATGCCGTCCATCATGGAGTTGAACATGTCGTAGCCCTCGCGCTGGTACTCCACCAGCGGGTCGCGCTGCGCCATCGCCCGCAGGCCGATGCCTTCCTGCAGGTAGTCCATCTCGTACAGGTGCTCGCGCCACTTCCGGTCGAGCACCGACAGCACGACGCGGCGCTCCAGCTCGCGCATCACCTCGGAGCCGAGCTCCTCCTCGCGCTTGTCGTAGGCGGCCTGCGCGTCGTCCTTCACCTTCTCGGCGAGGAACTCGGCGTCCAGCGACGACACCTCGCCGCCCGCCTCTTCCACCACGTCGTCGACGGTGATCGAGACCGGGTAGAGCTGCTTGAACGCCTTCCACAGCTTGGCGAGGTCCCACTCCTCGGCGAAGCCCTCGCTGGTGGCGCCGGCCACATACCCCTCGACGACCTCGTCGATCATGCGCCGGACCTGGTCGTGCAGATCGGCGCCTTCGAGCACCTTGCGCCGCTCGCTGTAGATGACCTGGCGCTGCCGGTTGAGGACCTCGTCGTACTTCAGGACGTTCTTGCGGATCTCGAAGTTCTGGGTCTCGACCTGGTGCTGCGCCGACCTGATGGCACCAGAGACGACCTTGTTCTCGATCGGCACGTCGTCCGGATAGTTGAAGCGGGTCATGATCGCTTCGACCCGGGCCGAGTTGAACAGCCGCATCAGGTCGTCCTCGAGCGAGAGGTAGAACCGCGACTCGCCCGGGTCGCCCTGCCGGCCCGACCGGCCGCGGAGCTGGTTGTCGATGCGCCGCGACTCGTGCCGCTCGGTGCCGAGCACGTACAGGCCGCCGGCGTTGACGACCTCCTCGTGCTCTTCCTTGACGGCCTGCTTGGCCTTCTCCAGCGCCTCCGGCCAGGCCTGCTCGTACTCCTCGGGCGTGTCGAGCGGGGACAGGCCGCGGGCGTGCAACTCGCGGTCGGCGATGTGGTCGGGGTTGCCGCCGAGCGTGATGTCGGTGCCGCGACCGGCCATGTTGGTGGCCACCGTGACGGCGCCCTTGCGGCCGGCCTCGGCGACGATCAGCGCCTCTTTCTCGTGGTACTTCGCGTTCAGCACCTCGTGCGGCACGCCGCGCCGCTTGAGCAGGCGCGACAGCCGCTCCGACTTCTCCACCGACGTCGTGCCCACCAGCACCGGCTGGCCCTTTTCGTGCCGCTCGGCGATGTCGTCGACCACGGCCTCGAACTTGGCCTGCTCGGTCTTGTAGACCACGTCGGTCTGGTCATCGCGGATCATCGGCTCGTTCGTCGGGATCGGGATGACGCCGAGCTTGTAGATCTTGTTGAACTCGGCCGCCTCGGTCTGCGCCGTGCCGGTCATGCCGGCCAGCTTCTCGTACAGCCGGAAGTAGTTCTGCAGCGTGATCGTGGCGAGCGTCTGGTTCTCGTCCTTGATGGACACGCCCTCCTTGGCCTCGATGGCCTGGTGCATGCCCTCGTTGTAGCGGCGGCCGTGCAGGATGCGCCCGGTGAACTCGTCGACGATCAGGACCTCACCGTTCTGGACGATGTAGTCCTTGTCCTTCTTGTAGAGCTCCTTGGCCTTGAGCGCGTTGTTGAGGAAGCTCACCAGCGGCGTGTTGACCGAGTCGTACAGGTTGTCGATGCCGAGCCAGTCCTCGACCTTCTCGACACCGCTCTCGAGGATGCCGACGGTGCGCTTCTTCTCGTCGACCTGGTAGTCGCCGTCCTCGCCCTCAGGACCGCCACTGGATCGCTTCAGCCTCGGCACGATCTTGGCGAACTCGGTGTACCAGCGAGAGTTCTGCTCGGCCGGGCCGGAGATGATCAGCGGCGTCCTGGCCTCGTCGATGAGGATCGAGTCGACCTCGTCCACGATCGCGAAATGGTGGCCGCGCTGGACGCACTCGTCGAGGCTCCACGCCATGTTGTCGCGCAGGTAGTCGAAGCCGAACTCGTTGTTCGTCCCGTACGTGATGTCGGCGTTGTACGCCTTGCGCCGCTCGTCCGGCGTCATCTGGGCGAGGATCACGCCCACCTCGAGCCCGAGGAACTGGTGGATGCGCCCCATCCACTCGGCGTCGCGCTTGGCGAGGTAGTCGTTGACCGTGATGACGTGCACGCCCTTGCCGGCCAGCGCGTTGAGGTAGCTGGGCAGCACGGCGGTGAGCGTCTTGCCCTCCCCGGTGCGCATCTCGGCGATGTTGCCCATGTGCAGGGCGGCGCCGCCCATCAGCTGGACGTCGAAATGGCGCTGGCCGAGCGTGCGCTTGGCCGCCTCACGCACGGTGGCGAAGGCCTCGGGGAGCAGATCGTCAAGCGTTTCGCCGTCGGCCAGGCGCTCCTTGTACGTCTCGGTGAGCGCACGCAGCTCGTCGTCGCTCATCTCGACGAAGTCTTCTTCGATGGAGTTGACCTGGTCCGCGATCCGCTTGAGCTTGCGCAGGATCTTGCCCTCGCCCGCACGAAGGATCTTGTCGATGACTACTGGCACTCTCGAGAGCTCCTCGCAGATCGTGGGTCACCGCGACTCTTGGCGGCGCACACACCACCCGTACGATGTCAATCGTAGGTGAGTCCTAGGGTGGACGCTGCCACGCAAGGCGGTCTCTGCACAATAGAAGCTTGACAACGGGTTTGTGGAGATCGGTTTCACGGCGGAACCACACTGGATCGTCGCAATTGTCCAGTCGATCATTTGGAGCCACATGAGTGCGGGGAACGAAGCGGTGGGCGGTGTGAAGGAGGGCTCGCACGCCGGGCGGCCGAGGTCGTGGTTCGCCGTCGGCGTGATGCTGGTCGGCTTCGCCCTCGGCGGCGTGGGCCTGGTCGTGGGCCCGTCGTGGCCGCTGTTCTGGGCGGGCGTCGCGATCGCGGCGGTCGGCGGCTTCCTGGCGCTGGCGGTCGGCATCCTCTCCGACGTCATCGTCTATTCGCCCGTGGACATCGCGTCCGATTCGGGACGCACTCCTGGTGAAATGTCCTAGTCAACCGGTGAAACGCCCTGACTAAGCGGTGTCGCCGCCGCCCCGTGCGGCCGGCACGCCGCGGGCGACGCCGTCGCGTACCGCGGACGCCAGCCAGGGCGGATCGACCACCTCGACGCGTACGTCATCGCAACCCACCCACGCCGCCGCCTGCCACAGCGCGACGCGCAGCGCGTCGATGGCGGCGTCGGCGGACGCCGTGGCGCCCCCGGCGCGGCCGCGCGTCGACACCGCGCCCGGCTCGAACGACACCCTGCGGGCGACCAGCGTCCGGCCATCCCTGGCGGGGTCGACCCGGCCGATGAGCCGCCCGCCGGCCAGCAGCGGCATCGTGAAGTAGCCGTGCACCCGCTTGGCCCTGGGCACGTACGCCTCGAGCCGATGATCGAAGCCGAAGACGCGCGAGGTGCGCTTGCGGTCCCAGACGAGCGAGTCGAACGGCGACAGCAGCGTGGTGCGATGCCGGCCGCGCGGCGGCGTGCGCAGCGCCTCGGGATCGGCCCACGCCGGTGCCCGCCAGCCCGCGACGGTGACCGGCACCAGGTCGGTCCGCTCGATGACGGCGGCGACCTGCTCGCGCTTGAGCCGGTAGTAGTCGGCCAGGTCGGCCTGGGTCGCGACGCCCAGGGCCCGGCCGGCCCGCGCGACCAGGCGGGCGAGGCAGGCGAGGTCGTCCGGCTCTTCGGCGCGCAGCCCGGCCGGGACCACCCGCTCCGGCAGGTCGTACACCCGCCGCCAGCCGACCCGGCGCACGCACACCACGTCGCCGAGCGCGAGCAGCCGCTCGACCCCGGCCTTGACATCCGACCAGTCCCACCATGCGCCGCCGTTCTTGGCGCCGCCGAGATCGGTCGCGGTCAACGGGCCGTCGGCGCGCAACCGGTCGATGATCTGCTGTTCCGTGCCGACCGCGGCGGGTTGCCAGCTCCAGCCCCGTTCGCGGTAGGCACGCCGCCGGAAGGCGAAAAGCGGCCAGTCGTCCAGCGGCAGCACGCAGGCGGCGTGCGCCCAGTACTCGAAAGCGTCGCCGCGGCCCCAGAAGACCCGCTCGACGCGCGGCCGCCCGATCGGCCCGAGCCGCGCGTACGGGACCAGCTCGTGCGAACGGGCCAGCACGGAGATCGTGTCGAGCTGGACCGCGCCGAGCCGGCCGAGCACGGCCGCCACCCCGCCGCGCCGCCCGTCGGCCCCGAGGAGGCCCTGCGCCCGCAGCTGCGTGCGGCGCGCCTCGTCGCGGGTCAGCTCAACCGACGGACGTACGGTCACCGCGGCGCCGTGCTTGGGGTCGATCACCCGATGGATCGTAGCCGGCGGTCCCGACAAAACGGCCAGGCGATGCGGCCGGGCGCGGCCCGGCCGACGCGGTCGCGTCAGGTTATTTCGAGCAGCTTCTCGCGTACCGCGTAGACGACGGCCTCCATCCGCGAGTGGAGTTGCAGCTTCTCCAGGATGTTGCGCACGTGGTTCTTGACGGTGTTCTCGGAGATGAACAGCTCGCGCGCGATCTCGCGGTTGCCGAGGCCCTTCGCGACGAGCCGCAGCACCTCCATCTCGCGGTCGGTGAGCTTGGGCGCCGGCACCTGCTGCTGGCGTTCCGCGCTGCGTTTGGCCAGTGCCGCGAACTCGGTGATCAGCTTGGAGGCCATCGACGGGCTGATCAGCGACTGACCGCCCTGTACGGCGCGCACCGCCTGCGGAACCTCGTCGATCGAGATTTCCTTGAGCAGGTAGCCGGACGCGCCCGCCTTGATCGCTTCGAAGAGGTCCTCCTCCTCGTCGCTGATCGTCAACATGACGATCTTCGCGCTGGGCACCGTGCTCTTGATCGCCGTGCAGGCCTCGATGCCGCCCCGGCGGGGCATCCGGATGTCCATCAAGACGACGTCGGGCAGCAGGTCGCCGGCCTTCTCGACGGCCTCGTTGCCGTCGCTGCCCTCGCCGACCACCTCGATGTCGCTCTGCTCTTCGAGCACCATCTCGAGCCCACGGCGGAAGAGCGCGTGATCGTCCACGATCAGGACGCGGATCGGGTCACCGGTGGGGGCCGGTGACGCCTCGCCGCGAGTCTCGGGATTCTCGCCCACTCGTCCTCCTCACCCGACGAGCCCAGTGGAGGGTTTCCTCGATCATGGCATGGCCGAGGCGGTGACGCGCCAAAGGGACTACTTCGCTGTTGTTCGCTGCCCTTCAACCCTCTACGAGACGGATGACCCCATAGTCCCAGCCACGGCGACGGTAGACGACGCTCGGCCAGCCGTTCTCGGTGTCCCGGAACAGGTAGAAGTCGTGTCCTACCAGTTCCATCTCCAACAGCGCCTGGTCGATGGACATCGGCTCGGCCTTGTGGAACTTCTCCCGCACCACGAGCGGCCCCTCGCCCTCCATGGGAATGGGGATGATCTGCTCGTCGAGATCCGACCGCGCGTCGGTCGCGGTGCCGCCGGTGTCGTCGGCCTGGGTGTCGTCGGCCTGGGTCCGGTCGGCCACGATGGCCTCCGGGTCGAGCGGGGGCATCGTGGCCAGCTTCGCCGGCGCCCTGTTGCCATGGTGGACCTTGCGCCGGTCACACGACCTGCGCAGGCGCGACTCGAGCTTGTCGAGCGCGAGGTCCAGCGCGCCGTAACGGTCGTCGGCCGCGGCCTCGGCGCGGATCACGGGGCCGCGCGAGTGGATGGTGAGCTCCACGCGCTCGCGCCGGTCGGCAAGTCGGGGATTGCGTTCCTGGGACACCTCCACGTCCACCCGGATCACCTTGCGATCCAGCTTCTCGATCTTGGCGAGCTTGCTGTCGACGTGCCGACGGAACCTGTCGTTCACATCCGTGCGGCGGCCCTTCACGATGACGTCCACGCGGGACCCCCCATCTCCCGAATTGGTTGCAACACCCGCCCGGCCGACCTGGTCTTCGTCCCCACATCCGCCTGCTGAGGGTCTCGCGGCGCTCTCGCCACTACTCCCCTTCTCCCTGCTCGAAGGATGTCTGATCCTCCGCCGGGGCAGGACTTACCTCTAAGCCGCACCGTGATCGGTCGACGAGAAGTCGCCTTACGTGGGCCGTTTCGCCTGCGGCTGGCATCGGCTTGCCGGGCCGGTGTCGACCCGACGCAACCACGGACCCGGGCGGGTGCCATGTCAGGAACGCTAGCCCCTCCGGACCCGAATGTCAGGGGGGTGAACGGCGGAAAAACTCACGGAAAGTCATCGATGGTCGCCGGTGTCGCCCGCCCGCTCGGCCGGCCTGTCTCGCCGTCACCGGCGCAAACGTCCGTGGCCCGGGCGCCCCGGTCGCACCTACCGTCCAGGCCATCGGTATGTAGCGATCAGGTGAGTGTTGTCACATCGCGCCGTCGGGCGGCCCGGCCGAGATCATTACGCGACGCGAGCCGCCGGCCGCCCGCCGGCTTCGCGGAGATCACCGCTACTCAAAGTGACTATCATGACGGCGGGTGCTTGCGCGGGGTGGCCGCGACGACGGCGGCGGCCGGCACCACCGCCCCGGCGGCCCGCAGCGCCCTGGCCGCCTCGGCGAGCGTGAACCCGGTCGTGATGACGTCATCGACCAGGACGACCCGGCGCCCGGCCACATCGCCGGGACGGGCGACGCGCAGCGCTCCGGCGAGGTTGGCCGCGCGCCCGGCCGCCCGGAGCCCTGACTGGTCGGCCACCCGCCTGGTGTGCTCGAGCACCGCGACCCGGCGAGCACGGACGCCGCGCGAGCGCAGCGTTTCGACCGCGGCCGCCGCGATCCGCAGCGCGGGATCGTGCCCGCGGTGGCGCACCGCGGCCCGGGTCGACGGCACGGGGACGACCAGCACCGGGGCGCCCGTGCCGGCCGCCAGCACGCTGCCGGCCAGCGCCGTGCCGAGCGGCCGGGCGAGCCCGGCTCGGCCCGACTCCTTATGAGCGACGATCATGGCGCGCACCTGGCCCTCGTAGCGCGCGACCGCCCAGGCCGCCGGCAACCCCGGCGGAGGCGGGGACGGCGCCGCCCGGCGCGCCACGGCCCCCAGCAACCCCCGGCACCGCGCGCACAGTAACCCGGGCTCCGCGCCGCACCCCGCGCACCACTGGGGCAGCAGCAGGTCGAGCAGCTCCGTCAGGATCCCCACGCGCACGACAGTGCCGCGCACCGGGCTCGTCGCACCAGACCCACCTCAACCTGTGGACAACACCGCCGGCGACGAAGGCGGCCAGGCCTCGGCACGGACCCGGCACGGACCCGGCGCGCCGCCGTGGACCTTGAGTCAGGCCCTAACCCGGATAGGCGGGATCGTGGCCGTCCACGATGCACTTCCATCCGCTGATGGGGTCGCGTTCGTCGCTCTGCCCGCAGATCTTGGCGACCCGCTTGCCCTTTTCCGTGACGAGCATGCCGACCAGCAGCGGCGCGTGCGGCAGCGCGGTGATGGAGATCATGTCGCCGCCGCCGTTGCCGATCGGATGGATCGTGCCGCCATTGACCGGCACCTGATAGGGCACCATCTGCGGCTGCCGCGCCGTGCTGCCGAGTACGACCAGATCGTCGGCGTCCCGCCACGCGAGGTCCTGGGCGTCCACGATCTCGGAGCTGATCGGCAAGAAGTCCGACACGTTGGTGACCCGGCCGGCGGATCCCCTGACGACGCGGCCGATCCGGATCTGCTCGCTCCTGCCCGCCTTGACGATCGCGGCGATCCGGACGCCGTCCCTGGCCACCCGCAGCGCCAGCACGGTCTGCGTGCCCAGATCCCAGGCCGGCACCTCGACGGGCCGCCGGTCCTGTTCCTTGACCCAGAGCCGGGAGCCGCCGCTGTGGTTCTCGACCATCCACAGAGCGCCACGCCGATCCCAGGACGGCGTGACGAAGCGACCGCCGGAGTCGGGAGCGGCCAGCACGCGGCGCGGCGCGGCGCCGGCGGGGTTGCTCACAAGCACGGCGTCGCGCTCGCTGCTCAGGCCGGCGACGAATCGCTCGTCGAGCGATACGGCCGGATGCCAGAGGCGGACGTTACCCGGCCGGCCGACCGGTTCGACGCGGCGGTTGAACTGTTGCAGCTGCCCGGCGCCGTCGCGCAGGTAGAAGGGCTGGCCGCCCGGCCGCGGCGGGAGGACATCGGCGTCGTTGATCCGCCAGTCGCCAGGGGACTGGAGCGCACCGACGCCGGGCGGGCTGATGGTCTCGCCGTCGATCTGCAGCCGCATCCTGTTCACCTCGGGCAGCTGCCGCAACGTCCACATGAGCTGCGCCGACATGCCGGACGGGCTGCCCTTGGCGGCCTGCCTGCTCAGGTTGACGGTCGCGACCCCATCGGTGACGTCGACCCGATCGCCGAGCAGCGTGGTGCCCCTTGGGAACTCCGTCCGTACGGCGCTGCTCAGCCACGAGGTCGGCCCGGACAGGACGGCCCGCACCAGCTGGCCGGGGAGGTCGCGGCGGTTGATCAGCGGCAGGAAGACCGGGTCGGGCACGAGCACGGTTCCGTCGGGCCCGAAGAAATAGAGGTTCAACGTGCGGAAGGCCCGGTCGACGTCGCGTTGCCCGAGCAGCATGCCGCTGCGCAGCGCCTCGGGCAGCCCGGTGATCCGCCACTGGCCGTGAGCGTCCTTGCCGAGCTGGAAGGCGTCGTTCACCTTGCCGGAGATCGCCTGGTACTGACCGTCCGTGCTGATGGTGCCGAGCTGGCGGGCGGTCACCTGAACCCGTACCCCGTTGCCGCCGTTGCCGCCGTTACCCCCGTTACCCCCGCTACCCCCGCTGCCGGCCGAGTTGGTCGCCACCGTCTGCGTGACCCCGAGCGAACCCTCGTACACCGTGACGCTCGGCCGCGGGTCGGGCTCCCAGTCGACGTCCGGCGCGAGGTACATCTTCGCCACCGCGTGCCCATCGTCGAAGGCCGCCGACGCGGTGATGAAGCCTTCGACGATCTGCGTCGGCAGCCAGTTCTGGCCGGGCGGCACCGGGATGAGCCTGACGTACGGGTCGTCGACCGGACCGGCGTTCTGGGCCGCCCGGCCGGAGGCCACCCGGCCGCCGGTCGGCACGTTGACGCACCCGGCGAGCCAGGCCACGAGGCAGCCGACCACGCACAACGCCGTGGCGCAGCGCCCGATCCGCGTCGCCGACCGACCGCGCGTCATCTGACCCCGCCCGCGTCCTGCTCCACCTCGCTGAACGGCAGCGGGGTCAGATCGACGTCAGGCGGGACGAGCGGCAGCGGCGAGCCGCGCAGCTCAGCGCCCGCGACGCGCGGCAGCGACAGCCGGAACTGCGAGCCCCTGCCGGGCTCGCCCCACGCCTGCAGCCACCCGCCGTGCAGCTGGGCGTCCTCCCGCGCGATCGACAGCCCGAGACCGGTGCCGCCTGTCGTCCTGGCCCGCGCCGGATCGGCCCGCCAGAACCGGTCGAACACCATCTGCGCCTCCCCCGGCCGCAGCCCGACCCCGTGGTCGCGTACGGCCAGCGCCACGGCGTCGCGGTCCGCGGCCACCGTGATGATGATGTCCTCGCCCTCGCCGTGCTCGACGGCGTTCACCAGAAGGTTGCGGAGGATGCGCTCGACCCGGCGCCAGTCGACCTCGGCCATGCAGGGCTCGCCGGGAAGCCGCAGCACGAGCCTGCTGCCCTTGCGGTCGGCCAGGCCCTCGGTGTCGCCGACGGCGCGCAGCACGAGCTCGCGGATGTCGACCGACTCGGCGTCGAGGATGGCCGCCCCCGCGTCGTGCCGGCTGATCTCCAGGAGGTCGGCGAGCAGCGACTCGAACCGTTCGAGCTGGTTTTGCAGCAGCTCGGCGGCGCGAGCCACGGCGGGGTCGAACTCGCCGCGGTGTTCGTGCAGGAGGTCGGCGGCGATCCGGATGGTGGTGAGCGGGGTCCGCAGCTCGTGCGAGACGTCGGACACGAACTGCCGCTGCACCTGCGACAGCTCCTCCAACTGCAGGATCTTCTCCTGCAGGTTCGCCGCCATGTCGTTGAAGGACGAGGCCAGCCGGGCCAGGTCGTCCTCGCCGCGCACCTTCATGCGCTCCTCGAGCCGCCCGGCGGCCAGTCGCTCGGCGGCCTGCGCCGCCAGCCGGACCGGGATCACGACCTGCCGGGTGACCACGGAGGCGATCGCGGCGAGCAGCAGCACCAGCGCGGCGCTCACCCCGATCAGCGTGCTCTGCACGAACGTGAGCGTCTGCCGCTCCTGCGCCAGCGGGAACAAGTAGTACAGCTCGAACGGGCCGGTCGGGCCGATCTTGGAGCCGACGATGAGCCCGGCCTCCGGCGGCTGGTCGCTGTAGTAGAGCCGCCCGTACGTGTGCAGCATGGCGTCCGGCGGCGCCTCCTCCACCTGGGTGCGCAGCCGGTGGGGCACGCTCCTGTCCTTGACATCGGTGGAGACGAAGCCCCCGAGCCTGTCGGCGGCCGCGCTCGCGGGGTCGAGCAGGACGACGACCTGGTAGAGACCCGAAGGGCCGCTGCGGCCGGCGAGCGTCCTGGAGAGATCGTCGAGTTTCGCCCGGACGTCCTCCGGATCGTTGGTGTTGATGGTGGCCCGATACCGCTGCGCGATCGCCAGGCCTTCCTCGAGCTGCTGAGCGGCCGCCCGCTCCTTGGCGTCGAGCAGCGCCGTGGTGATCTGCTGCATCAAGAACACGCCGAGGACCGCGACCACGATGACGGAAATGGCCATCGTCGTGGCCACCACCCGCAGCTGGATCGACCGCCGCCAGCGGGCGTAGGCCCGGCGGGTCGCCCCGCGGACCAGGCGACGCAGCGTGCCGAGCCCGCGGCGGATGCGGGTCTTCCACGCCTTCACGACCGGCCTTTCGGGTGGGGGGATGGGGGGTCCGCCAGGCGTTAGGCCGGACCGGCCTTGTAACCGACGCCCCGCACGGTGACGACGATCTCGGGATGCTCCGGGTCGCGTTCGATCTTCGCTCGCAGCCGCTGCACGTGAACGTTGACCAGGCGGGTGTCGGCCGCGTGCCGGTAGCCCCACACCTGTTCGAGCAGCACCTCGCGGGTGAAGACCTGGCGGGGCTTGCGCGCCAGCGCCACCAGCAGGTCGAACTCGAGCGGGGTGAGCGGGATGTTGCGGTCGGCCCGCTTCACCGAGTGCCCGGCCACGTCGATCGTGATATCGCCGATCTGCAGTACCTCGGGTGCCGGCTCGTCGGTCCGCCGCAGCCGCGCCCGGACCCGGGCGACCAGCTCCTTCGGCTTGAACGGTTTGACGATGTAGTCGTCGGCGCCGGACTCGAGCCCGAGGACGACGTCAACGGTGTCGCTCTTGGCCGTCAGCATCACGATGGGCACGCCGGATTCGGCGCGGATCTGCCGGCACACGTCGATGCCGTCCGCGCCGGGGAGCATCAGGTCGAGCAGCACGAGGTCGGGCCGGGTCTCCCGGAACGCCTCGATCGCCTTGTCGCCGTCGTGCACGAACGCCGGTTCGAAGCCTTCGCCCCGCAGCACGATGCCGAGCATCTCGGCAAGAGCTAGGTCGTCGTCGACGACCAGTACACGTCCTTTCATGGCCCTCATCGTTTACCTGTAGTTACCGAAACGACATGCCTCGGTTGACCTAGGCTACCTGCGTACCGTACGTGCTCAGCCCCCTCACCACCGCTGTGACCTCCACAGATGGCCGTTCGGCTACCTGTGGCCAGCCGGAAGCGGCCGGCCGGCGCCGATCGCCGGATTGTAGTGATGACGCCCGGCGGCCGCGCCCGGATGACCGCATTTTGTCTGCGCAATCCCACCCCACGTCGGCGGCGAGGTCTGCCGTCCCCGCCCTTCTAACGACG
Organism: Streptosporangiaceae bacterium; assembly: GCA_036378315.1. Taxonomy (GTDB): domain Bacteria; phylum Actinomycetota; class Actinomycetes; order Streptosporangiales; family Streptosporangiaceae; genus CALAED01. The sequence goes on from DASUWU010000130.1 coordinate 40,442, forward strand.
TCTAGTCCTCTTAGTCTGCTGCAGCGGCAATAGATCTGAAAGGTTCCGCGGTGCCTCTTTCGGCGCGCCGCGCCGAAAGGCGGCAGCCGTCCGGTCATGCCGAGTTGCTCGGAACGCGGGCGATCTCGAGCCGGCGCGCAGTACGCTGCGTCGCGTTTCGCCTGCGTTTCGCGGTTTTCCGATCCGGGCGGCCCGGATCTTTTAGGGGGGAGAGTCGCATGGAAGTCTGGTGGATCCGCATGGGGGTCTCGTGGGTTTGACCGGCGCTCGTGATGCCGGCGACGGCTCGCCGGCCGGCTGATCGACAGCGGCGCCCACGGGCCCAGAGCGGCCGCCGGCACCGTACGGTGCGGGCGGCCGCTCGTGCGAGGAT
>DASUWU010000131.1:0-37302 GCA_036378315.1 Streptosporangiaceae bacterium
GAGCTGCATCATCATCGCCGCGTCGGCCGGGGTGGCGATGCCACCGGCGGTGAACAGGACGACCGGCAGCTTCCCGAGCCGGGCCACCTCGGCGACGATCTCGTACGGCGCGCGCAGCTCCTTGGCCGCCACGTACAGCTCGGTCTCGTCGAGCGTGCCGAGCCGCTTGATGCCGGCGCGGATGGCCCGCATGTGCCGGGTCGCCTCGACCACGTTGCCAGTACCGGCCTCGCCCTTGGAGCGGATCATCGCCGCGCCCTCGGCGATCCGCCGCAGCGCCTCGCCCAGGTCGGTGGCGCCGCAGACGAACGGCACGGTGAACTCGTGCTTGGCGATGTGGTGGGCCTCGTCGGCGGGGGTGAGCACCTCGGACTCGTCGATGTAGTCGACGCCGAGCGCCTGCAGCACCTGCGCCTCGACGAAATGCCCGATCCGCGCCTTGGCCATGACCGGGATCGACACCGCCTGGATGATGCCGTCGATCATGTCCGGGTCGCTCATGCGGGATACACCGCCTTGGGCCCGGATGTCGGCGGGAACCCGCTCGAGCGCCATGACGGCGACCGCGCCGGCATCCTCAGCGATCTTGGCCTGCTCCGGAGTGACAACGTCCATGATCACGCCGCCCTTGAGCATCTCCGCCATGCCGCGCTTGACGCGGGCGGTGCCCACCTCGGGCCCGGCTGTGGTGGGCTCGGCGGCCGAATTCGCAGTTGTCATGGCGCGTTACCTCACGAAAGAACGGTGACTCTTCCTCCACGATGGTAGGTCGAATGCGGGACCGGTCGCTCCGGCCAATCGCCGGCAGTGGCCTGCTACGGCACCCGTGGCTTGCCGCTGTTGACGAGGACGATCCACACCTGGCCGGGGGCGAACGTCATCGGCGCGCCGGACGTGGTGGTGAACGTGGTGCCCTTGCCTTCCGCCGGCCGTGACCAGCGGGCGGCGTACGACTTGCCGCCGCGGAGCACGACGGCCCGCCCGGTCCCGAGCGTCTGCAGCAGCGGCGTGTAGTTGCCGAGGAAGTCGTGGAAGCGCGACCGCGTGGTCTTGGCGTACTGCACCACGATCGTCGGGGCGCCGAGCTGGCCGCCCTCCGCGGCCTTGTCCGCGCGCCCGTCCGCGTAGACGAGCCACCGCTTCTGCTTGCTCGACCAGCGGAAGCGCATGGTGGCCGATGGCCATCGGGCGGTGAAGGCCGCGGCCGGTCGGCCGCCGGCCGGGGCAGGCCCGAACCGGAAGCCGATGTCGCGGGGCTTGCTCGCCTTCGGCGCCCTGGCCAGCAGCGTCTTGGTGACGGCGAAGAGGTTGTACGGCGCGGGCCGGCCGCCGGCACGGTAGTAGGCGGCGCCGGCGTGATCGGGCGAGACGTCGTACAGCGGAGCCCGGCGGACGTACGGCTTCATCTTGCTCTGCACGCCGGAGTAGGCGAGCGCCGGATGGCCGTACTGCGGGAGGATGTGCAGGTCGGAGATGCGGGCGCTGCGGACGGGCCCGACCCGTGGCGGGATCTTGGACGAGAACACCGCCATCACCCGGGTCACCCCGCCTTCGACCTGCTCGACGTAGACGATGTCGGCCGAGCGCAGGCCGAGTTGCGGGTGCGCCGCGTGGGTGTTGTCGATCTTCACTGCCAGCACCGGGTGGTCCAACCCCTTCGTGCCGCCGGTGAACGGGTTCGTCGCGGGCGCGGTGGGCGTCGGCGAGGTGGTCGCCGGGGCGCCTGACGCGGCCGGCGGCGGCGAGGCCGCTGGGTGCCGGCCGGAGCAGGCGACCAGCGTCCCGCAGGCGATGACCACTCCGAGGACGGCCAGCCGGCGCGTTTGGAATCGCACTATCAACCCGTTCGGCCCCTTTCCGGACGACATCTCGCCCGAGGCTAGCCGACCCCGGTACGCCTCCGAGGCCAGTTGACCGAGCCGACCCGGCCGATCACGGACCGGCCGGTCGACCGCCGATCAGTTGAGCGGGCCGCCGCCGCTCAGGTGCTGGGTCAGCCGGTGCAAGCGCAGCCGGCTCTCCGGCGACACGCCGTCCCCCAGCCCGTACCACACCGCCTGTCCCCCTGACCCGCCCGCGCCCGACCCCGGCCCGCCGATCCGCGTCACCGGCACGTCAGGCGGGCGCAGGGCGCGCTCCAGGCCGATCTCCCGTACGGCGCGTGCGCTCAGCGCGAGACCGACAGGTCCGGGGATGCCCGTCCAGTGCGGCACTGTGCTGGCGTCCTCGCCGCCGACCGCGCGCTGCGCGAACAGCGACTCCACGCCCGCCTCGGTGACGACACGGCCCGCCACCGCGGCGAGCTGGGCCGGATCGGTCAGCGCGGGCGGTTCGGGTTGCTCTGTGCGCCGCGATCCGGCCCCGCCGTGCGGCCCGCCGACCGCCAGCGTGACCGACTCCTCGACGCCGTCCGGCGTCCGCGACACCAGGAGGGTGCCGACGGCGCGCCGGGCGGCGAGCCCGCCGACGACGACCAGCCACGTCGGGTGCGGGGCGCGGTCGCGGCAGAACGCCGTGAGCTCGCCGCGGTGCCACGGCTGCGTGGCCGGCTCCGCCGTACCCCAGCCGCCGGGCGGCGCGCCCGTGAGCGCCTCGCACAGCAGCTCGACGGCGCTGCCGATCCTGGTGTCTTCGGCCGCCGGGTGCAGCGCCCTGAAGGTGCAGATCAGCTGCTCGCCGACCGGCACCGGCACGGTGGTGAAGTCCGCCGCGACGGCGCCTCGGCCTGTCTCGTCCTCGGGCGTGGTGAACGACGCGCCGTCCCAGTTCAGCGTCGCGCCGGTCAGCCCGTCGTAGATGCGGGTGCGTCCGCGCACTACCCATCTGCCGCCCTGGCCGGCCAGCATCAGCCGCAGCGGGAGCGTGAGCCGCGCGTCGGGCGGGGTGAGGATCTGCAGCGTCCGCTTGGACTCGCCGCAGCGGCGCAACGCGTCGGCCAGCCAGGCGGTGAGCGGCACCATCGGCCGGTGCTGGGCGACGATCGCGGCCCGTTCCGTGACCAGATCGGCGCCGGGAAACTCCGCGGGCTCCCGGCCGCCGGACTCCGCGGCGGGCGGCGCCGGCCCGGCGGCGCCCCGCCAGACCCGCCCGCCCAGCAGCCTGGTCATCTCCCCGGCGAACCGGTCGGCGATCTCCCAGGACCCGGCCGGCCCTGATGCCGCCGGCTGGACGGCTCGCGCCTCCACCCACCACGCCGGCAGCGGGACGTGCCTGGCGATCTCGGCGCCCAGCAGCCGCTCGATCTCGCCCGGCACCTGAAGGAGGAGCGGCACCTCGATGGACACCAGCGGCGGCCCGGCCGGGTCGCACAGCTGCAGCACCGCGCCGTCCGCCGCGTGCCTGACCCGCAGGTCGGCGCCGGCCGCCACCATCGCGGCGACGGTGGCGCGCGGATCGGGCCGTCCTTGCACCAGGGCCACCACGTCCCGCGTCACCCTGCCTCCCGCGCAGGTCCTCGGCGCGCTCTAGCCACCCGCGCAGGTCCTCGGCGCGCTCTAGCCACGCGCTTCCCTCCTCACTCGTCCCTCGCTCGTCAGCCCAGGACCGCCGTCTGGACCAGCCGGACGTTCTCGCCGCGGCGGACCAGGAGGCCGCGCCCAGCCGGCTGGGCGGCCGCGTACACGCCGGGGAACAGCGGGCCCTCCCCACGGTCGCCCGCCATCACCAGCGCGGTCGCGCCGCTCTCCCGTACCGTCGTCAGGAACGGCTCGAACAGGCCGCGCGAGGAGCCGGCGACCCGGCGCGCGACGACGAAGTGCAGGCCGATGTCCCGGCCGGACGGCACGTAGGGCAGGAACGCGGCGAGCGGCTGCTGGCCGGCCGTGGTGAGCACGTCGTAGTCGTCGGCGAGCACGACGATGCGCGGCCCGGTGAACCACCCGCCCTCGGGCAGCGCGCGCTGGTCGGCCACCTCGTCGGGCAGCCGGCCCTTCAACTCGCCCGCCACGCCATCGGCGAGCCCGGCGCAGACCTTGGCGTTGCTCGCGTACCCGCCCAGGTACGGCTCGGGCACCGCGTCGCGCAGCCCGCGGCGCGGGTCCATCACGGCGAACACCAGCTTCTCCGGGGGGAACCGGTCACACAGGCCGCGGACGACGAGCCGCAGCAGGTTCGTCTTGCCGCACTCCCCGTCGCCGAGCACGATCAAATTCTGGTCGCGGTCGAACAGGTCCAGCAGCACCGGGCGCAGCGACGACTCGTCCACCCCGATCGCCACCCGTTCCGGCTCGGCCTCAGGGCCGGGCAGCGCCGCGGCGGGCAGCCGGTGCGGCAGCACCCGCACCGGAGGCGCCGGGTCGCCGCGCCAGGCGGCCCGGCAGGCCCTGGCCGTACGTTCCACCACGGCGCCGAGCCCGTCCGTCGCGGCCACGCCGTCCACCCGCGGCAGCGCCACCTGCGCGAACAGCTTGCGGTCCGTGAGCGCCCTGCCCTTCTGGTCGGCGCGCAGCGTGCCGGCCAACCGGCGGTCCACGACCGAGTCCATCGGGTCGTTGAGCCGCAACTCCACCTTGGTGCCGAACGTCGACTGGACGGCCATGCGGGCGTCGTTCCAGCGCAGCATCGCCGCCACCACGTGCACGCCGAACCCGCCGCCGCGCTGGAGGATGTCGGTGACCAAGCCGTCGATCTCCTCGAAGTCCTCGCGGAGGGCGCCGAAGCCGTCGATGACGAGGACGATGTCGGCGGCCGGGAGCTCAGGCACCTCGCCGGCGGCGTGCGCCTCGCGCAGCCGCTCCACCGAGTCGACGCCGCGGTCACGGAAGACCTCCTCGCGGTGTTCCAGCATGGCCCGCACCTCTTCGGCCGTGCGCCGGACCCGCTCGCGGTCGACCCGCCCCGCGACCCCGCCCACGTGCGGGAACTCCGCCAGCGCCGACAGCCCGCCGCCGACCAGGTCGATCGCGTACACCGCAACCTCGCGCGGGGTGTGGGTGAGGGCGAGCCCGGCCACCAGGCTGCGCAGCAGCGTCGTCTTGCCCGACGTCGGCCCGCCGATGATCGCCACATGGCCACCGGCCGAGGTCAGGTCGAGTGCCCACTCCCCCTGCCACTGCGTCGCCGGGTCGTCGAGCAGGCCAAGCGGCACCCGCATCGCCACCCCGCCCCGCCGGCCGCCGGCCAGCCGCAGCCCGTCCCCCGTCGCGGCGACCCCGCCGGCGACGGCGTCCAGGGTGACCGCCTCGGGCAGCGGCGGCAGCCAGATCTGCCTGGACCGTCCCCCTGCCTGGTCCCCCGCCCTGGCGACCTGGCGCACCATGACGTCGAGCAGCGTCGCGCCCGGCACCCGCTCCGGCAGGGCGGCCTCTTCGCCGTCGCCGCCGGTCTCGGCCGGCGCGGCGAGCGTGTTGTACGCGGGGAAGGGCAGCGGGACCGGCGGCTCGTCGGGCTCTTCCTCGTCCCGGGAGTCGCCGTGGTAGGGGCCGGACACGTACGCGCCCTTGAACCGCGTGTACACGCTCGTGTCCACCTTGAGGTAGCCGAAGCCGGGCAGCGGCGGCAGGTGGAAGGCGTCGGGCGTGTCGAGGACCGTGCGGCTCTCGTCGGCGGAGAACGTGCGCAGCCCGAGGCGGTAGGACAGGTACGTCTCCAGGCCCTTGAGCTTGCCGCCCTCGATCCGCTGGCTCGACAGCAGCAGGTGCACGCCGATGCTGCGCCCGATGCGCCCGATCGACAGGAACAGCTCGATGAAGTCGGGCCGGGCGGTGAGCAGCTCGCCGAACTCGTCGATGATCACCAGCAGGTGCGGCAACGGCGCCAGGTCGGGCCGGTCGGCCCGCAGCGCCCAGTAGTCGGCGATGTTGGCCACGTTGCCGGCGTCCTTGAGGACCTGCTGGCGGCGCTGCACCTCGCCGGCCAGGCTGGCGTACGCCCGCTCGATCAGGCTCGCGTCGTCCTCGAGGTTGGTGATGATCCCCGCGACGTGCGGGACTCCTTCGAACGGCGCGAACGTGGCGCCGCCCTTGTAGTCGACCAGCACCATGCTGAGCTGGTCGGGCGGGTGGGTGAGCTGCAGCGCGAGCACGAGCGTGCGCAGCAGCTCGCTCTTGCCGGACCCGGTCGCGCCGACGCACAGGCCGTGCGGGCCCATGCCGAGCTGGGCCGCCTCCTTCAGGTCGAGGAGGACCGGCTCGCCGAGCTCGTCGACGCCGATCGGCACGCGCAGGAACGCGCGTTCGCCGCGGGGCGCCCACATGCGGCGCAGGTCGAGGCGGCCCGGGTCGTCGATGTGCAGCATGCCGGTGAACCTGATCGTGCCGGCCTGGGCGTCGTCCTCGACCGAGTCCGGCGACAGCCGCAGCGGGGCCAGCATCCGCGCGATGCCTTCTGCGGTCGCCACGCCGAGCTCGTCGATCGTGCCGGCGGCGCCGGCCGGCCGGTCACCGCGCAGGTCCTCGACCGTGATCTCGTAGCCGCCCGCACCGGCCCGGCCGCCCCGGTCGGCGGGCCGTACCGTCAGCCGGACCGAGACCTGGCCGGGCTCCTGGACCCGGTCGGCCACCAGGTGCAGCACGGTCACGCCGAGGTCCTGCGCGGCCACCGCCTCGTCGGGGTGCAGCAGATCCCGGGCGACCTCGCCGTAGGTGTCGTGCACCACCAGCAGCCGCCTGATCAGCGTGAGCGCCTCGGTCCCGCTGCCGAGGCCGCGCCGCACCTCGGCCACGAACGCGGCGCGCTCGCGCAGGTCGTCGGCGAGCACGGCCGCCAGCGCGTGCGGGTCGGGCGCCAGCCGGCGGGCGCTGATCGGACCGTCGCGCCGGCCGGCGTCGAGCACGTGCGGCAGCCACTTCAGCCAGTCCCAGTCCTCCGCCGCGGCCGACCCGTACGCCACCGCGATCGCCACGTCGTCCGGCGCGTGCAGCACCGCGGTCTGGACGAGCAGCGCGCGTACGGCCGCCAGCACGCCCGCCCGGTCGCCGACCACGCTGACGTTGCCGACCCGGTCGAGCGGCACGGTGACGGGCATCTGCGGGATGGTGCCGAACCGGCCCGCCACGGCTTTGGCCTCGCTCAGCATGAAGGGATCGGTGGGCGTGAGCACGCTGCCCTGCTCCTGGATGACCATGGGCCGGCCCGGGACCTCGCCGTCGCCGACCCTGACCCGCAGGAAGTCGGGATGGGTCCGCCGCCGCTCCCACAGCCGCGCCGGATCGCGGACGAGGTCGTACAGCGCCTCCGGCGGTGGGTCGAGCAGTTGCGCACGGGTACGGCTGGCCCGCTCCTCGGCGGCCAGCGTCTCGCGCAGGTCCTCCAGGTAGTCGAGGTAGCGTTCGCGGTGCTGGCGGCGCTTGCGCCCGGCCTGGCCGCGCTGCGAGAGCAGCAGAGCGGCGCTGCCCGCGATGACGACCACGAGCAACAGCGCCCCGATGGCCGCGAACGCGCCGCTGCGCAGCAGCGTCATCATCATGACCGAGCCCATGACGCCGGCCACCGGCAGCAGCGCGTGCAACGAGTTGCCGGTCCTGCCGTCGGGCAGCGTCGGCGGCGCCTCGATGCGGCGCGGCTCGTCCTGACTTTGCGCCCGGGTCGTCCGGGCCGGCCGGTGGATCACTCGCGTCGTCACGTTGCCACCCCCGTGTCGGCGCCGGACGCTTTCATCGGATTCCTCCGGCGGTGGCATGGGCCAGCGCCTGGGCGGCCACCTGTTCCGCCACGACGCGGGTGTGCTCGGCCAGCCGGTGCTGGTCGATCGGCGCGCCGGTGGCGAGGTGGCGGTCGTATTCCACGGTGAGCGCGCCGACCCCGTCGGGGCTGAGCAGATCGGCGGCGCGGGTCAGGTCGGCGGCCGCGTGCGGGGCGTGCGCGACGAACACGGCGACGGTACGCGGGATCAGCGCGCCGAGCCCGCGGGCCGCCAGCCAGTTCAGCGCGCTGCGGGCGGCGATGGCCCCGTCGGGCGTCGCCGGGGTGACGAGCACGTGCGCGTGCGCGTCGGCCAGCAGTGCCGCCGCGTGCGCGCTCATGAGGCCGCCGCCGCAGTCGACGACGGTCACGCCGAAGAACCTGCTCAGATCGGCCGCGATGGCGCGGTAGACGGCGGGCGCGGTCGTGGCCTCGGCCGGCTGGCCGGTGTCCGCCGCGGGCGCCCTGGCCCCGGCCGCCGGATCCGCCCCGGCCAGCAGCCAGAGCCCGGTGTGCGTGCGGCTGAGGTAGGACCGCAGGTCGTCGAACGAGACGGGACGTTCAGGGGCCCGGGCCAGGTCGTGGATCGTCGGGCCAGGGGCCGCGCCGAGCCGCAGCGGCAACGACCCGAGACCCGGGTCGGCGTCGATGACCAGCACCTTGTCGTGGCGGTAGTACGACAGGACCGTGCCGATGAGGGCGGAGACCGTGCTCTTGCCCGCGCCGCCGCGCACGCTGGTCACCACGATGCGACGGCCCGTCGTGACCGGACGCTGCAGCCCGGCCGCGCGGGCGGTGCGGTCGTGGACCTCCCGGGACGCCGACGCGCCCACCGTGCGCAGCAGTCCCCTGCGCATCCGCCGCAGCGGCGGATCTCCATGGGCGGGCCGGACGACCAGCTCGCCTGGATCGGCCGGTGGCGGCGCACCGGCCGGCGCGGGTGGCGGCCCCGGCGGCACGGCGAGCTGTGCCGCCCGCGGCGTGGGTGGCACGGCCCGTGGTGCCGGCGCGTTCGCGGGGACGGGCGGCGGCGGGCCCTGCGGGTGGGCGTCGCGCGATGGGACGGGGACCCGCCCGTTCGGCGTTTCGGTGCCGGGCGGCTCGACCGGCGGCGGCCGGGTCTCGGCCGCTGGGGCCACCGCTGGAACCACCGCTGGGGCCGGGGCGGGCGTGACGGGTTCGACCGGGGAGGTCACGAACGGGGACTGGTAGGCCGGCGCCGGCGGCGGCTGCGCGGCCATGGCCAGGCCCGACGGGCCGACGCCGAGCTCGCCGAGCACGGCATCCTGCCAGTCATCGGTCATGGCTCGTTCCCCCCTCGCGTGCCGTCCTCCCCCAAGCGACCTCCTAAAAGACGTGAAGCAACCGTCCGTAGGTTCCGAAGACGCCGATGGCGACCGGGACCATCGCGATGACGGCGGCGGCCTCGAGCCGGTCGACCACCCGCCGCAGCCGTACCCGAACATGGTCGGGGGGAGCGACCGCCAGCACGCCCAGCGGCAGCGCGGCGGCCGCGAGCACGGCGGCGAACGCGGCCCACGGCGGCCCCGGCGACCGCGCCACCCAGGACGCGAGCAGCGTGAGGAGCACGACCGTGGCGGCGGCGAGCAGCGCCACCACCTCCGCGGTCAGCGGGAAGGCCCGGCTGCGCGCGGCGAGGACGGCGGCCAGCAGCAGTGCCAGTGGCGCAGTCCAGCGGTCAGGCGCCGCGGCGAGAAGGTAGCCGGCGAGACCGGCGGAGACGGCCGTGGCCACCGTGGCGATGACGAGGCCGCGGTGGGTGACGGACAGCGCCGTCTCGACGTCGTAGCGGGCCACCGAGGTCCCGGTGGCCCGCCGGTCGTCCAGCGCCGCCAGTCCCGATGCGCTCAGCGCCAGGCGGGGCAGCAGCCCGAGCGACACGACCGTGGCCACGCTCATCACCGCGGCCAGTCGCTGCGCCGGGAGGTCCAGCCCGGCGACGACCGCCCAGCCCGCCGCGAGCAGCCCGGCGAAGGCGCCCCCGATCACGCCGCCGCGGCCGAGCGGCGACGTGACGCCGAGGAAGGCGAGCACCCCGGCGGCCACGGCCGCGCTCACCGACCCGCGCACCCAGCCCGCCCAGCCGTAGGAGTCGGCCGCCGCCTGGGCGGCCAGCACGCCCACCGCGCCGCCGCCAAGGGCGAGCGCCGTGCCCACGGGCGCGGTCGCGACCCGGCCGAGCGCGCCGCCGCCCGCGACGAGGCAGGCCGCGACCGCCGCAAGAGCCCAGACCTCGGCCGGGTCGGTGAAGATCGCGCGCAGCAGCAACCCGGCCACGAGCAAGAGCCCCGCGGCGGCCGCCGTGGACGTCCAGTGCCGCGCACCAGGCCCCCATCGCCAGCTCCGTACGTCGACGTCGTCGGCGGTCTCCTCGGTGACGTCGTGCACGACCGGCGGCGGCGGGGCGTTGCCGGCGCGGACGAGGGTGAGCACCGCGCCGTCCGGCACCCCGGCACCCGCGAGGGTGCCCTCGCCAGGCAGCACGTCGCCCCGGGCGGTGACCAGGTGGCGCAGCCGCGGCGGCGTCTCGATCGGATCGCCCACGAGTTCCAGCACATCGGGCAGCAGCCGCCCGATCGGCTCGTCCGATGGCAGCACGGCATCGACCCTGCGCCGTTCGCTCACCAGCGTCACCCGACTGAATTCAGCCATCCGGTCGATGCTCCACGTCACCAATGGCGGCGCTGGGCGGAAAGGCAGCGAACCCGGCGCGCCGAGCCAAGCGAAAGTTGGGTTCGATAGTAGTCGCCCCGGGCCATCCGGGACGTTCCGACGATCGGGCCCGGCCCGGCCTTAAGCGGTTCATCCGCCCGCGATCCGCTCGAGGTAGCCGGCGCGCAGCAGCCAGCGGAGCGTGACGAGGTCGGGCGCCTCGCCGATGAGCCCGGGTTCGGCGTGGAACTGCAGGGCGCCGCCCGGCTGCCCGAACGCCGGCGCGGCGACGCCGGCCCTGACCCGGAAGGTCTTGGTCACCAGGTAGCGGTGGTAGTTGTAAGGGAACCGCCTGTCGGTGGTGCTCAGCGTGGACGGCGGCAGCGACCGTTCCTTGAACGGGGTGCCGTCCGGATAGAGGTAGGACCCGCTTTCCTGCCCGAACTGGTCGACCAGGACGCCGGCGGGCAGGTCGTAGATCGTGGTCGATGTCGTGCCGCCCGGCTCCGCCTGGACGATCCCGCGCACCCTGGCGACCGCCGCTCTGGTCGCGTCCTTGGCGGCGACGGCCCTGGCCGCCGGCAGGCGCTGCGGCGGCGCGTCGGGGAAGACGACCTGGTCGTACATCCACCGGCACGCCTGGTCGGCGCCGGTGAACGAGCGCCCGATCCGCTCCTCGCCGCGCTCGAACACGCCCACCGCGTACTGCCCTGACCGGTTGCTGAGGAAGTAGTAGCTCTCAAGACCGCGCCGCGGCGGATGGATGCCAGGAAGGGCATACAACGCGTCCGGGATACCCGCGCGGCGCAGCCCGTCCTGCAACATCGCGACGGTCACCCGCCTGCCGCGCCAGTCCGGCGCGCCGGTGGGGCCGGCCGCGGCGACCGGCGCGCCGGTCCGCGCCGGTTGCGACTGCTGCTGTTGTTGGCGCTGCTGCAGCGCCCTCTGGTGCTGGACGAACGACCAGCCGACCGAGCCGGCGCACAGCACCGCCGCGATGAGCAACCCGACGAACGTCTTGGCGTAGTTCTCGTCGAGCGTGCGCCGGTGCCGCAGCGATCCGTACAGCAGCGCGTCCCGCAGCCGCCGGCGGCGTACGGCCACCGACTCGAGCAGCTGGGTGTCGTACTCGCGGACCATGCCTCACCCGCCCGCCGCCGCCGCGACTCGCCTGAGGTACCCGTTGCGCAGCAGCCACAGGATGCTGAGCAGGGACGGAGCCTCGGGCAGGAACGTCGGCTCGGCCTTGAACTGGACGCCGCCCCCCGGCTGCTCGAACGCGGGGGCGACGAGCCCGGCCCTGACCCGGAACGGCCTGGCGACCTCGTACCGGTGGTAGTTGTGCGGAAACCGCGGGTCGGTGGTGGTGAGGACGGAGGGCGGCAACGAACGCTCCGACAGCGGCGTGCCGTCCGGATACAGGTAGGTGCCGCTCTCCTGGCCGAACTGGTCGACCACGACGCCCTCGCCCAGCAGGAAAGGCATGCTCGACGTGCCAAGACGCGGCATGGCGCCGCGCGCCGTCGCGGTCACCTCCTTGACGATCTCCTCGGCGCGCTGCCTGGCGGCGCGCTCCTCGTCCGCGGTGAGCGGGGGGCGGGCGGGCGGCGTGAAGACGAGCTCGTCGTAGAAGCGCCGGCACGCCTCGTCCTCGGCCCAGGAGCGGTATCCGATGCGCTCGGCGCCGCGTTCGAAGATGCCGATGACGTAGCCGCCGGTACGGGCACCGAGAAAGAAGTAGCTTTCCAGCGCCGCCACCGGCTCGCGGATCCCGGGCAGCGCGTACAGGAAGTCGGGGACGCCGGCCCGCCGGAGCGACTCCTGCAGCTCCACGCGATCCATGAACGCCTCCTCGGGTGCGTGCCGGCGGAACGTCAGGACCGTCGCCGGGCGTCGGCTACGCGCCCGGCCAGGATAGGGCCGGAGCCGGCGACCCGGCGGGCGGCCGGGAAGCCCGCCGTTACGTCGCCGCGTCGCCCGGGCCGGCGTCGCCCGCGCCGCCCCGCCGCGACCTGTCCTTCAGCCTGCGGACCAGCTCCTCGGTGATCTGCCGCCCCCGCTCCTCCTCCTGCGGGCTCTGCCGGGCCGCCGGCGGCGCGGTGACCTCGCGGGCCAGCCGGTCGTACAGGAAGCGGCAGGCCTCGTCCTCCGTCGAGAATCGGCGGACGACGCCGCGCCGGCCGCGCTCCTCGACCCCGACGACCCATTCACCGGATCGCTCCTCGAGGAACGGAAACGACAGATCGGACCGGCTGCCGGACTGCATCCCGGTGAGCTCGTACATGCCATCGGGAACGCCGAGGTCCCGCAGCCTGTCGCGCAACTCCGTCCGATTCACAACACGACTCCATTTCGCGGTTTGTCCGCATGCGCGAACGAGCGTGCCGACCACGTCATGGGACGTCGAGGGAGGCGGGGGCGCGATCGGCCAGGGCCATGCGCGAGAGGTGGTCCGCCGCACGAGTCGTCTCCGGCAGCCGGTAGTGAGGGGACAACCGCAGAACATGGCGGCACGCGTTGTCCAGGCTGACACGGTGGCCGACCGACACGAACACCGGCTTGACCCCCGTCCTGGTGCGCAGCACGCGGCCGACGACCTCGCCGTCGCTGTGGATCTCGCTCCAGGCCCCGCGCTCGCCGGCCGGCGGGTCGTACGACCCGACCAGCGAGGTCTTGGCGACGCCGACGGCGGGCAGGCCGGTGAGCACCCCGATGTGACAGGCCAGCCCGAACCGCCGCGGATGCGCGATGCCCTGGCCGTCGCAGACCAGCAGATCGGGCACGGTCGTGAGCCGTTCCAGCGCGGTGACCAGGGCGGGCAGTTCGCGGAAGGCGAAGAGGCCGGGCACGTAGTCGAAGGCCGCCGTGCCGAGGACGACCGACTGGTCGACCACCTCGTAGTCCGTCGTGTCGAGGACGACGACGGCGGCCGCCAGCCGATCGCCGCGCTCGGCGTAGGCCACGTCGAGGCCCGCGGCCAGCCGGACCCGATCCGGCCCCGGATCGCTGAGATCGACCATCGGCCGCAGCGCCCGCTGGATCGCCTCGGCCTCGGCGACCGTGCCGGGCCATTCGTGCAGCTGCCGTATGTCCATCGAAAACGACTCTAACCGGCCGGTCCCTGGTCCAGCGGCTGTCCTGTGTCCGGGTCGAGCGGCGTACCGTCCTCCGCCCAGCAGCGCTTGGAGACCACCCTGCCGTTGTCTACTTCCTTTTCTTCCTTCAGTTGCCCATTCGGGTACCACAGTCGAGAGGTGCCATGGCCCATACCGAATTTGAACCAGTACTCGGCCTCTATCTGGCCATCCGGATAATAGTCCCGTGATCGTCCGTCGTGAATGCCGTTACGGTAGTCCGCCTCGGCGATGACCCTTCCGTCGCGACCGTATTCGACGGCAGTGCCGGTGAAAGGCTCGCCCTTGTAGAGAACCTGCTGGTTGGGGGCGATATCGGTATCGTCGATCGAGACTCGCATCGCTTCTCGTCGCCTCCACGCGGTCGGGCTCGCTACTGAACCGGAGTTTACCGGCTGCACTCGCCGCCGCCGGACGGCGGCGGATGTCACCAGGACGGCAGGCGCCGTAGGTATCCGTGCTCTACGAGCCATTCCACGTCGAGCCGCTCCGGGACATCGGGAACATCGCTGAAATGCTTCGAGTCGAGGACGAACTGTATACCGTCGCCCGGTTGTTCGAAGGCGGGGGCGATACTTCCGGCGTCCACCTTGAACGGGCGTACAACCTCATACCGGTAGTAATTGAACGGATGAGCGTCGTTCACCGCCTCGGGCAGTCCCGGACGCGGGACCAGGTTCGACGGCGGTAGTGCCCGCTGCTCGTACGGCGTGCCGTCCGGGCTGAGGAACTGGCCGCCCTCCTGCCCGAAGCGGTCGATCTGCGTGCCCGGCTGCAACTCGACCTCGTACTTGTCGGGGACGAGATGACCGCCGATGTCGTGGGTGGCGAAGCCACCGTCCGGCACGAGGTCCCAGCGCCAGCCGTGCGTCTCCGGGTCGCTCCACTTCGCGAGGAACTCGTCCTTGCTCAGCGAGCCGTACGGCGCATGCTGCCAGTCCTTGGTCAGGGTGTTGATCCGGTCGGTGTTGACGGACTCCGGCCCGAGCCGGTAGTCGCCGTCCACGTTGGGCGGCTGCTCCCAGTGGGGCGGACCGCCCGCATCGGTGAGCGAGAGGTCGCCGCCACCCCCGCCGGGCCCGTCGGCTCCGCCGCTCCCGCCGCCGGAAGATCCCTCGGCGCCCCCGGCACCGCCATCGTGAGCCGTGGACGCCACGTGCTCGGCGCCGCCACCCGCGCCTGCCGGGGACGCGGGATGGGCCGAGGCGACCTGAGGGGGTCCGCCGTCGCCGCCGGGCGTCACCGATGGCGTGTGACCCTGGTCGGGGTGCGGTACGGGCCCGTCCTGCGGCGGGTGCACCGGTTCGCCCGGGGGCGACCCGCCGGGAACGGAGCCCGGATGGTCGAGCGAGCCGCCCACCGGAGGGTCGGCCGGCACGCCGGGACCGGCCGGATCATGCACGGTTCCCCGTGGGACGAAGTGGTCCAGCTTGCCGGGGATGGACTCCACCGGCCCGAGGATCTGCGTGCAGTTGCCGCACATCGGGGCGGGCTTCACGCCCTCGGAGGCGTAGGGGAAGCGGTTGTCGGCGATGAGATCCCGCAGCGCCCCAGGGCCGTCCGGCAGACCCATCATGTGGCGATCCCACAGGGCTCTGTTGACGGCGTAGACCTCGGCGTGCGTCCCTGGCAGATCCGGATGCGGATAACCGCCGCGGACGCCGCCGCCGTAGTCGTAACGCTCTGGATGGGCTTGGGCGGCGTCGCTCAGTCGATCAAGACGTTCCTGCAGGGTGGGATGCAGGTTGCTGGGGATCTCGTCCCTCGGGAAGAGATGGTTGCTGCCCTCGTAGAAGCGTCCCGTCAAGCGGTCGAAGACGGTCGATGTGACCGGGCCGACCTTGTTCCGCGAGAATCCTGGCACCCCTTCATGGCGGAGGTCGCGGTATTCGGTGGCGCGCTCCTTGCCGATGTCTTCGACGGCTTGGTCGACCGGCTTTCCGTCGATCTTGTCGATGAGACCGTCGTGCGGATTCCGTACGACCCTGGATTCGTCGATGGGCGGCAGCGGGTGGTGTTCGGCCAGCGGCGGCTGCGGCAGATCGTGGCCGGGGTAGGTCCCCGCGTCCTGCGGGGCGCCGCCGTCGTGGGGAACGCCGCCGTCATGCGGGACGCCGCCGTCATGCGGGACGCCGCCGTCATGGGGCACGGCTCCCTCCGGCGCTCCGCCGGAGGCGGCCGGCGGGTGTTCGCCGCCCACCTGGCCCGGGTCGGTCGCACTGGGGTGGTCGCTCACCGGCCCCGGGTCCGTCCCGCCGGGGTGACCGCCGGCTGGTGCCGCCGGGTCGGTACCTCCCGGGTGCGCGCCGGACGGTGCCGCCGGGTCCGTACCTCCCGGGTGCGCGCCGGTCGGTACCGCCGGGTCCGTACCTCCCGGGTGACCCGCCGTCGGGGCCGGGTCGGTGCCGCCCGGATGCGCCACCGGCGCGGGGTCCGTGGTGACGGGGTGGTCGGTGACCGCCGGTGTGTCGGTGACCGCCGGGTGGTCGGTGACCGCCGGTGTGTCGGTACGGGCAAGATCGTCGAGGCCCGCGGCGCTGCGTTCGAGGTCGTTCGCGCCGGACAGGGCGGCATCGACGTCGTGGGTGCCGAAGACGCTGTTCGCCAGCTCCGTCGTGGTAGGAGCGTCCGCGTGCGCGGCGGCGGATGCGGCGTCGTCGATGGCGACGCCGCCCTTGCCGAGGTCCTCGGTGGCCAGCGCGCTCAGGTCGGCGACGTCGCCGGCGCCGCGGGCGCCGACGTCACCTGCCTCGGCGACACCACGCAGGCCGAGGTCGCCTGCCTCGGCGGTGCCCTTGAGCATGGCGCCCGCGCCCTTGGGCCCGGGGACGAGGAAGGACAGCACGTTGAAGGTGACCGCGCCCGAGGCGCGGGCCGGATCCTTGCCCCACTCGTCCCAGGCCACCAGGCCTTTGAGGAACTGGACGCCGGTCTTGTTGGACTTGTCGACGAAGTCCTTCACCGGGCCGGGCAGCTTGCCTGTCGCGGACGCCGTGGTCAACGTGGCCCCGAGTCCGGGGACGCTCCAGATGGCCGCGTCCGCGGCGAGGTAGGCCAGGCCCTTCGCCGCGCCGTCGGCCTGGTTGACCAGGCCGGGCGCCAGGCTCTTGGCGAGGTCGTGGGTGCCGGTCTGCCACAGGAAACCGTCGACGGCGAGCAGGCCGAGGCCCTTGACGGTGCCCCAGACCCCGTCGATCCAGAAGCCCTTCTCGAAGCCGGCCCAGGTGTCGAACATCGGCTGGGCCCAGCCCGGCAGGTGGTGGTCGACCCAGTGGATCGCCTTGTCGTACCAGTGCGACTCCTTCTCCCGGGTGCCCCAAGGGGTCTGCATGTTGTCCGGGATGGACGTCATGTACGCGTACGGGTCGTCCTTGCTCGGCGTTCCGCCGTGGAAGAGCCGCCCACCGTACAGGCCCTGGATCTTGTTGGCCGCCGCCGCCTCGACCGCGAGGAACTGGACGTAGGCCGCGTTGACGTCGTGCAGCAGCTGGTTGTTGCGGTCGACCTTGCCGCCGTCGTCGGTCCAGTCGTCGTCGCCCTTGACGCTGTCGGCGAACTGCTGGGCCTCGAGCTTGAGCGTCGCCAGCCGCTGGACGATCGGCTGCGCGTCGTGGGCGAACTGCGTGAGCGCGGCGCCGACCGAGCTGACGTTGCCGCCGAAGACGGCGGCCTGGGTCTGCACGGGACGGGTCGAGTCGAACAGCTCCTGGGCCTCGGGCGCGTGGTAGGAGCCCGACAGGCCCTGGAAGGTGGAGTGCACGTCGGCGCCCCGGCCGGTGATCGTCTGGCCGAGCGAGGAGAGCTTGCCGCCCGCCGCCTCGATCGCGCCCAGGTTGCCGGTGAAGGTGGGGACCTTGCCGGGGTCGATCACTTCAACCACCGTCCGGGCGGCGGCGCCTGTGCCGCGGCCTGGGCCGCCTTCTGCTGGGCGTCGGCGGCCATCTTGAGATCACCGTGGATGTAGGCCTTGGTGGCGTTGACCGCGCCGTGCACCGACGACATGCCGCGCTCGACGATGTCGGCCAGCGCCTCTTTGCTGTGCTCGTTGAACCCCGCGAGCGCCGCCAGCACCATTACCGCGCTCAGCTCGCCGTGCCCGCATCCCTGGGCGGCACCGGTCATGTGCTCGCCGTAGGCCTTCGAATCGCCCTCGAAACCCTTCAGGACCTCGACGGTCCTGGTGCAGACGCCCTGCACCCCGTGGGGGTCGATCTTCCACGTCGTCACGACATACCTTTCCGCGCCTTACCCAAGGGCAGCGGCTCGCCCGTGGCCGTACGAACCGGTCTTGTCTTCGTGTGGTTCAGCCGATCGCGTCGACGGCCGCGCGGGCCTGCGCCAGCGTCTGGGCCGCGGTGCCGTCGTTTTGGGCCATGGTCTGCTTGACCAGGTTGATGATCTGCTGCACCTGCTGCGCCGCGGCCAGCCACTTGGTCTCTTTGCCGCTGTAGGTGTCGGAGACCCCGTCGGCCGTGAAGTCGGCGAGCGCGGTCTTCACGTCGGAGTCGTGGGTGCCGATGAGCTGCTCGAGCCGGCCGATGATCGCGTGCAGATTGCCCTGCGTCTCCTGTGAGGCGCCGGTGTCATAGCTGAGTCGCCCTGACATGGTTTTCACACTTCCTCAGCGTCGTCCGTCTGGTGTCGTCGCGGTCTGTTGGGGCTGGTGCCCGTCAGCCGCGGAACCGGGCGGCGTCGAAGTTCGCCGCGCCCATGGTGGAACGGGTGTCTTCGGCCATCGTCGAGTCACCGGTGGTGAACGACCGGCTCATTCCGGCCTGGCCGGTGTGCACCGAGCCAAGCCCGCGGCCCAGGTCGGCCGTGATCTGGTCGGAGTTTGCCTTGAACGCGTCGAACGCCGCCTTGCCGGCACCGTCGAACTTCCCGCTCAGCGGCTCAGCCGCCACGATGAGCTGCTGGATGAGCGTCCGAAGCTCATCGACGGAACCCTGCGTACGCTGCATCAGCGTCGGCAGCGTCGTCTGGCCCATGTCCCATCTGCCAGCCATTACGACCTCACCTATGAATTGACATGAAGTGCCCGACCAGAATAGAAAGCGGAATCCGATGATCACCAGGGTTGTCGCGGAACTGCCCGCTGACCTCGCGAGATACCGGGCTCACCATTCGAGCAAGATGTCTATAAGTGCACAAAACGGACAATCCCGATGAGAGCGCCACGCGATCCGCAGGTCCGCTCGCGGACCGACCCGTCATCCCGCCGCCTCCAGCCCGATCAGACCGGCTTTGACAACTCCGACGCACGCCGGCGACGGATGGTTCGGCCCGCCATCTGAATTGGCGCGGATCAGCCGGACCGGATCAGCCGGGCCCTTCCGGCGGGTCGTCGTCGATCTCGAAGAACTCCGGCAGCGCGGCGTTGCCGGCCAGCGGCAGCAACCTGACGAGCAGCCTGCGCCGGGCCGTCCGGATGGTGGCCGTGGCGTCGTTGTAGAAACGCCGCGCGAACGCGACCTTCTGCGCCGCCGCCTCCAGCTCGTCGAGCAGTATCGCGCCGTCCTCCCGCTGAGCCACGTTGCCACGGAAGTCGGGCTGCTCGACGACCGCCCGCAGCGCCCTCGACAGGTCGCTTTCCGCGAACTCCCGGCCGTCGGCGTCGGCCGTCCGCGCCTCGTGCGCCGCGGCGGCGAGCAGCAGGCTGGTCGCCGGATCGAGCAGCCGGGATGCGGCCAGCTCGAGCGCCACGGCGGCCCGCCTGACCAGCGCGGCGTCGAGCGCGGCCCGGGCGGCGTCCACCCGCGCGTGCAGCCGGTCGAGACGCGATGCTCGCCAGGAGATGTACAGGCCGGTGAAGAACAGGACGCCGGCCGCCAAGAGGATGTCGAACAGCCAACCCGGCATCACTCAGGACGCTCCACACGCGCGCGCCGACCGGCACTCACCGGCACCCCACCCTCCATGCCTCCCGGGCGCCGGCGGCGTCCCCACGGCACGGAGGCTTCCACGGCACCCTAGACCCGCCGGGACTCGACGACTCCGGCCCCCCGGTCGACGGCCACCGTCTCGTACACCCGGACCACAGCGCGGGCCACCGTGGACCAGTCGTAGGCGCGTACCGCGGCGCGGGCCTCGGCGGACAGCCGCCCGCGGTGGACCGGGTCGTCGAGCAACTCGCCCGCGGCGGCGGCGAGGGCCGCCGCGTCGCCCACGGGGAACAGGGCCCCGGCGCGGCCGCCGAGCAGCACGCGGCGGAACGCCTCGATATCGCTCGCCAGGATCGGCGCGCCGGCCGACATCGCCTCGGCCAGCACGATGCCGAAGCTCTCCCCCCCGAGGTTGGGCGCGACGAATACGTCCACCGAGTGGTAGGCGCGGACCTTGTCCCAGTCGCTGACCATGCCGAGCGCGACGACGCGGTCGCGCAGGTCGGGCGGCACCCTGGCGAACACCTCGTCGGCGTCGCCCGGACCGGCCAGGAGCAGCCGCAGCCCCGGCCGCTCGCGGCCGATGATCTCGAACGCCTTCAGCAGCACCGGCAGGCCCTTGCGCGGCTCGTCCATCCGGCCGAGGAAGCCGAGCGCGCCGCCGTCGCGCCGGACCTCCTCGGACCGACCAGGCCAGCCGGGGAGCGGGACGGCCGTGGCGTAGCGGTCGGTGGCCACGCCGTTCGGGATGAGGACGGCGTCGCCGCCCAGGTGCTCGACGAGGCTGGTGCGGGCCGCCTCGGACACCGCGATCCGGCCGGTGATCTTCTCCATGGCGCTCTGCAGGATGGGCGCGGCGACCGTGATCGCGCGCGACCGTTCGTACGAGGCGTGGAAGGTGGCGACGATCGGCCCGTCCGCGGCCCAGCAGGCGAGCAGGCCGAGCGACGGCGCCGCGGGCTCGTGCACGTGCAGCACGTCGAACTTGCCCTCGCGGATCCACCGGCGTACCCGGCCGGCGGACAGGAACCCGAACGCCAGCCGCGCGACGGAGCCGTTGTACGGCACCGGGACCGCACGGCCCGCAGGGACGACGTAGGAGGGCAGCGGGGTGTCGTCGTCGGCCGGCGTGATCACCGACACGTGGTGCCCGGAGGTGATGAGGGCCTCGGCCAGGTCGCGGACGTGCTGCTGGACCCCGCCGGGCACGTCCCAGGTGTACGGGCAGACGAGGCCGACCCTCACGGTTGCGCCTCCTGGGGAGCCTCGGCGCGCTCCGGCCGGGCGACGTCCTCGTGCTTGTCGCTCACTCCCCCGTGCTCCCCCTGCCGACCTTGATGGGTCTCATCGGTTGTCCAGGTCCTCCAGCCACACCCGCTGGAGCATGTGCCAGTCCTGCGGATGCGCCGCGATGGCCCCTTCGAACTCGCCCGCGAGCCGCTGGATCATCGCCCGGACCTTGTCGTGCCGGTCCCCCTCCGCGGGCACGGGGATCTCCTCGTGGATGCGCGCCCCCCAGCCGTCCCCTTCGTACCACAAAGTGACCGGCAAGAGCACCGCACCGGTCTGGACGGCGAGAGCGGCCGTGACGCCGGGCATCCGGGCGGTCCCGCCGAAGAACTCGACGTCTATCCCCGTCTCGGTGAGGTCGCGGTCGACGACCAGGCAGACGATGCCGCCGCCGCGCAGCCGCCTGGCCATGGTGCCGAACGCGCCGGCGCCCCGGTGCGGCAGCACCTCCATGCCGAGGCTCTCCCTGAAGGCGACGAACCGGTCGTACAGCGAGGCGGGTTCCAGCCGTTCGGCGACGGTGGTGAACGGGTGGCCCATGGACACCAGCCAGGCGGCCGCGTGGTCGTAGTTGCCCATGTGCGGCAGCGCCAGGATCACCCCGCGTCCCAACTTGAGCGCGTCCCACAACCGGTCGACGTCGGCGACGTGCATGCGGGAGACGATGCGCTCGCGCGGCATCTCGGGCAGCCGGAACACCTCGAGCCAGTACCTGAGGTACGAGCGCATCACCCGCCGGCTGAGCCGCCTGACCTCCTCGTCGGGCTCCTCGTCAGGCCCGCCCCGGCCAGGAACCTCCAGGCCAAGGACGCGGCAGAGGTTGCGCTCCAGCTGCCTGACGCCGCGGCCGTGCCGCCACCAGATGTAGTCGGCCAGCCCGGTGAACACGGTCTTGACGAGCGGTTCCGGCAGCTTGCGCACGACGGCCCAGCCGGCCGCGTACGCCGCCTCGCCGGCCCGGGCGCGCAGCGCCGTCATCGCGGGCTCTTGTCGGCCACGGCCTGGCGGCGCACCTCGGCGATCCGCTGGGCGACGGTGACGGTGCTGGCGGCGGCCAGCAGCCACAGCCCGACGGGCAGGGCGTACGGGACGCCGAGACCGTCGAGACCGGCCGCGACCAGCGCCACCAGGAGCCGCTCGCCGCGCTCGGCGATGCCCACGTCGCAGCGCAGCCCGAGCCCTTCGGCCCGCGCCTTGGCGTAGGAGACCAGGGCACCGGACACGAGGCAGTACAGCGCGAGCACGGCGAGCGGCAGGTCGTCGCCGTTGCCCGCCAGCCACAGGATCAGCCCGGAGAAGATCGCCGCGTCCGCGACGCGGTCGAGCGTCGAGTCGAGGAAGGCGCCCCAGGTGGTGCCGCCGCCGGTGACCCGGGCCACCGCGCCGTCCAGCATGTCGAAGAGCACGAAAACAGTGATCAGTACCGTGCCCCAGAACAGCTCGCCGCGCGGGAAAAGGCCGAGCGCCCCGCCCACGACGCCGATCGTGCCGACCACGGTGATCACGTTGGGGGTGATGCCCGCCCGGGCCAGCGCCTGGCCCGTCGGGGTGAGGAGACGGGACAACGCCGGTCGCAGCACCTTGAGCATCGTCGTCCGATCCGTTTCTGTCCGGTCCATCCGGAGGGGTGGCGTCCGGGTCCGCCTGGCGGGCGGTCGCCGGCCGGGGCGCGCGCCGGTGCCGAGCCTCGGCGGCCCGCCCGCCCCCAGGGACCGCCGGCGGCGGGCCGCGCGCGGCCCGCTTCGTGAAGCCCGCCCAATCGTAGTGGGTTCGCCGGATCGTTCGGCGACCTGAGGCGATATGCCCGGGTACGCGCCTTGCGGGGGCCGGGGGGGATCACCGATGGGGCCGTCCTGCTGGTAGAAGGGAAAGTGACATCCACCACACCGCCGGATGAATCCCGTCCACCTCTTGTGGGACGGGCACCTGGCGGGAAAGGGTGGAGACACGGGTGTGACGCCCGTCACAGGTGGTGGGCGCCGCATTCGACACGAGCCCACGCGCGAGCGAGTGGGCCAAGGAACGAGGCGGGCCTCCTCCTCGGGGAGGCCCCCGGGCGAGGAGGTAGCGCATGGCCGACAAAGCGAGCGCCCAGGCGGCCGCCGGCAGAGCACCGGAGGCCGACCAGCCGGACCAGATACGCAACGTCGTGCTGGTCGGCCACTCGGGAGCGGGCAAGACAACTCTCGTCGAGGCGCTGCTCGCTGCGACCGGTACGATCCAGCGCCCCGGTCGCGTCGAGGACGGCTCGACGGTGAGCGACTACGACGAGGCCGAGCAGCGCCAGTCGCGCTCGGTGAACCTCGCCCTGGCGCCGCTGACGCACGGCACCATCAAGGTCAACCTGCTGGACGCCCCCGGCTACGCCGACTTCGTCGGCGACCTGCGCGCCGGCCTGCGCGCCGCCGACGCGGCCCTGTTCGTGGTGTCGGCGGTGGACGGCGTGGACGGCCTGACCCGGATGCTGTGGGAGGAGTGCGCCGCCGTCGGCCTGCCCCGTGCGGTCGTCATCACCAAGATCGATCAGCAGCGCGGCGACTTCGACGACGCGCTCGCCGCCTGCCAGGAGGCCTTCGGCGAGGGCGTGCTGCCGTGCTACTTCCCGGTCGGCGACGCGCTCATCGGGATGCTGTCGCAGCGCTGCTTCGACTACTCGTCGGGCAGCCGGGTGGAACGCGACCCCGACCCGTCCCTGCTGGAGCGGATCGAGGAGCAGCGCAGCGCCCTCATCGAGGGCATCATCCAGGAGAGCGAAGACGAGACGCTCATGGACCGGTACCTGTCCGGCGACGAGCTCGACGTCAAGGCGCTGATCGACGACATGGAAAAGGCCGTCGCGCGCGGCAGCTTCTACCCGGTGCTGGCCACCGCCATCCCGCACGGCGACCACCCCGGCCCGGTCATCGGCATGGCCGAGCTGCTCGAGGTGATCACGCAGGCCTTCCCGTCCCCGCTCGAGCACGGCATCCCGCCGGTGACCACCACCGACGGCAAGCCGGCCGCCGAGGTGACCTGCGATCCCGCCGGGCCGCTCGTCGCCGAGGTCATCAAGACGACCTCCGACCCGTATGTCGGCCGGATCTCCCTGGTCCGGGTGTTCTCCGGCACGCTGCGGCCGGACGGCGTGGTCCACCTGTCCGGCCACGGCCTGGAGGAGCGCGGCCACGAGGACCACGACGTCGACGAGAAGGTGGGCGCGCTGTCCTCGCCGCTCGGCAAGACGCAGCGGACGATCTCCCAGTGCGTCGCCGGCGACATCTGCGCGGTGGCCAAGCTCACCAAGGCCGAGACCGGCGACACGATCTCCGACAAGGACCGCCCGCTGCTGATCGCCCCCTGGGAGATGCCGGAGCCGCTGCTGCCGGTCGCCATCAGGGCCACGTCGAAAGCCGACGAGGACAAGCTGTCGCAGGCGCTGGGCCGGCTGGTCGCCGAGGACCCCACGATGCGCCTGGAGAACAACGCCGAGACCAGGCAGCTCGTCTTGTGGTGCATGGGCGAGGCGCACACCGACCTGCTGCTCGACCGGCTGAAGAGCAGGTACGGCGTCGAGGTCGAGACCGTCGGGCTGCGCGTGCCGCTGCGCGAGACGTTCGGGGGCAAGGCCCAGGGTCTCGGCCGGCACGTGAAGCAGAGCGGCGGGCACGGCCAGTACGGCATCTGCCACATCGAGGTCGAGCCCATGCCGTCCGGCGGCGGCTTCGAGTTCGTCGACAAGATCGTCGGCGGCGTGGTCCCGCGGCAGTTCATCCCCTCGGTCGAGAAGGGCGTCCGCGCCCAGATGGAGCGCGGGGTGCTCGCCGGCTACCCGATGGTCGACATCCGGGTCACGCTGTACGACGGCAAGGCGCACTCGGTCGACTCGTCGGACGTGGCGTTCCAGACGGCCGGCGCGCTCGCACTGAAGGACGCGGCCGGCAAGGTGCCCGTGCTGCTGCTCGAGCCGGTCGACGAGGTCTCGGTGCTCGTCGCCGACGACTACGTCGGCGCGGTGATGTCCGACCTGTCGTCGCGGCGCGGGCGGGTGCTCGGGACCGAGTCCATCGCGGGCGGGCGGACGCTGGTCAAGGCCGAGGTGCCGGAGCTGGAGATCATCCGGTATGCCATCGACCTGCGCTCGATGTCGCAGGGCACCGGCACGTTCAACCGCGGCTTCCTGCGGTACGACCCGCTGCCCTCGCACCTCATCGAGAAGGTCACCGCGGCCGCCAAGGAGGATTGAGCCGGGTCTGCCGCGGCCCAGGTGAGCCAGGGCTGCCGCGGCTCAGTCGCGCGGCCACGCCTCGGCGAGCATCTCCCGGGTCTCGCGCAGCAGCTGCGGCAGCACTCTGGTCTGGCCGACGATCGGCATGAAGTTGGTATCGCCGCCCCACCGTGGCACGACGTGCTGGTGCAGGTGGGCGGCGATGCCGGCGCCGGCGACGCCGCCGAGGTTCATGCCCACGTTGAAGCCCTGCGCGCCGCCCGCCTTGCGCAGCGCGGCGATGGCCTGCTTGGTCAGGGCGGCCAGTTCCTCGGTCTCGGTCGCGTCGAGCTCGGTGTAGTCGGCGACGTGCCGGTACGGGCAGACCATGAGATGCCCGGAGTTGTACGGGTAGAGGTTGAGCACGGCGTAGACCACCGCCCCCCTGGCGGTGATCAGCCCGTCCTCGTCGCTCAGCTTGGGGATCTCACAGAACGGGCAGTCGTCGGGACCGCCGGCACCGGACGGCTTGTTCTCCCCCTTGATGTAGGCCATCCGGTGCGGTGTCCACAGGCGCTGGAAGTTGTCCGGGGCGCCCACACCGTCCTGCTCCTCCGGGTCTACGCCCACCACAGCGCTACTCTCCTCGTCCGGCTCCGGTCGCCCCAGCATAATGACCTACGGGCCGGGCCAGGGACGCCACACCCCTGACGCCGCTTTGCCGTACGTTCCCGCCGATGCCGGCCATCTCGGTACTCTCGTGGCGCCCCACACGCCCGATCCGCCACTATGGGGCCGCAGACCGACAGAGAGGCTCCCCATGACCGACCTCGAGGACTACCGCGCGGCCAACGGAGGCGGCGAGACCGCCGGCACCGAGGTCGCGCCGGCGCCGTTCTTCCCCGCCGCGCAGCCAGAGGCGCCGGCGCCGGCGCCGGCCGCGCCGGCGACCGCCCCCTTCCCGCCCCAGTCCGCCGCGGTCGTGAAGGGCCGCA
Source organism: Streptosporangiaceae bacterium (assembly GCA_036378315.1). Lineage (GTDB taxonomy): Bacteria > Actinomycetota > Actinomycetes > Streptosporangiales > Streptosporangiaceae > CALAED01. The sequence continues at coordinate 25,778 of DASUWU010000131.1, forward strand.
TCAAGATCGAGGACGAGGTGGCCGAGAAGGTCGCCGCCCTGGCAGCCCTCGAGGTGGACGGCGTCGCCGACCTGGGCGGCGACGTCGAGCGGGCACTCGAGAGCGTACGCGAGCGCATCGGCGTCGGCCAGCGCCGCGGCAACCAGGGCGTGCGGGCGAAGGTGAACGACCGGGAGGTGGCCATCGACGTCACCGTCGTCGTCGAGTACGGCCGCGTCGCCATGGAGGTGGCGACCGCGGTCAAGGCCAACGTGGCCCGCCAGGCCAATCACATGCTCGGCATGCGCGTCACCGAGGTGAACGTCACGGTCGACGATGTCAGCCTGCCCGGCGAGCGGCGCCGGCCGGTCAGGACCGCGCCCGCCGCCCACGCAGGGGAGGCGGGCGCCGGCGCGGCCCCTGCGGAGGCCGCCGCGCCGTGACCGACCCGCCGCGGGCGGCTACTGCCACGGTCGCGAGCGCCCAGGAATGAACTGCTCCTGACATGCCTCGCCGCGGGCTCAGACCTGGACGCGGTCGGCGACCGCCTGGACGATCTCGGCGACCGCCTCGTCGATCGCGACGCCGTTCTTCTGCTCGCCGCTGCGGTAGCGGAAGGAGACGCCGTCCTTGGCCACGTCGTCGTCGCCGGCCAGCAGCATGTACGGGATCTTCAGCTTCTGCGCGTTGCGGATCTTCTTCTGCATGCGGTCGGCCGAGGCGTCGACCTCGACCCTGATGCCGTGCTCGCGCAGCTTCGCCGCGACCTTCTCCAGGTGCGGGACGTGCTCGTCGGCGATGGGAATGCCGACCACCTGCACCGGGGACAGCCACGGCGGGAGCGCGCCCGCGTAGTGCTCGAGAAGGATGCCGAAGAACCGCTCGATCGAGCCGAACAGCGCCCGGTGGATCATCACGGGCCGCTGCCGCGACCCGTCGGCGGCCTGGTATTCCAGCTCGAAACGCGCGGGCTGGTTGAAGTCGACCTGGATGGTGGACAGCTGCCAGGACCGGCCGATGGCGTCCTTGGCCTGCACCGAGATCTTCGGCCCGTAGAACGCCGCGCCGCCGGGGTCGTGCCGCAGCGCCAGCCCGGACTCGGCCGCGGCCTCGGCGAGCGCGGCGGTCGCCTCGTCCCAGATCTCCTGCGACCCGATGAACTTGTCGGAGTCGTCCCGGGTGGACAGCTCGAGGTCGAACTCGCTGAGCCCGAAGTCACGCAGCAGGTTGAGGACGAAGGTCAGCAGGCTCTTGATCTCGTCGACCATCTGCTCTTTGGCGCAGTAGATGTGCGAGTCGTCCATGAGGAAGCCGCGGACCCTGGTGAGGCCGTGCACCACGCCGGACTTCTCGAACCGGTAGACGGCGCCGAGCTCGAACAGCCGCAGCGGCAGCTCGCGGTAGGACCGGCCGCGGGCCCGGAAGACCAGGTTGTGCATCGGGCAGTTCATCGGCTTGAGGCGGTACTCGACCCCGTCGACCTCGAACGGCGGGAACATGTCGTCGGCGTACCACGGCAGGTGGCCGGAGGTCTCGAACAGCCCGCTCTTGGTGATGTGCGGGGTGGTGACGAACTCATACCCCGACTCCAGGTGCCGCTTGCGCGAGTAGTCCTCGAGCACCTTGCGGACGATGCCCCCCTTGGGGTGGAAGACGGGCAGCCCGCTGCCGATCTCGGGCGGGAAGGAGAAGAGGTCGAGCTCAGCGCCGAGCTTGCGGTGGTCGCGCTTTTCGGCCTCGGCGAGCATGGCGAGGTAGGCGTCCTGGCGCTCGCGCGACTCCCAGGCGGTGCCGTAGATGCGCTGCAGCTGCGGGTTCTGCTCGCTCCCCCGCCAGTAAGCGCCGCCGGTGCGCATCAGCTTGAACGCGGGGATCATCTTGGTGGTGGGCACGTGCGGACCGCGGCACAGGTCGCGCCAGCGGCGCTCGCCGGTGCGGGCGTCGAGGTTGTCGTAGATGGTCAGCTCGGCGCCGCCGACCTCGACGCTCTCTTCGTCGGCCGCACCGCCCTTGAGCCCGATGAGCTCCAGCTTGTAGGGCTCGGCGGCCAGCTCGGCCCGGGCGTCGTCCTCGGTGACGACCCTGCGGGAGAACCGCTGCCCCTGCTTGACGATCTCGCGCATGCGCTTCTCGACGCGCTTGAGGTCGTCGGGGGTGAACGGGGACGGGACGTCGAAGTCGTAGTAAAAGCCGTTCTCCACCGGCGGGCCGATGCCGAGCCTGGCCTCGGGGAAGAGGTCCTGCACGGCCTGGGCGAGCACGTGCGCGGTGGAATGCCGCATGATCGCGCGCCCCGCCTCGGAGTCGATCGAGATGGGCTCGATCACGTCGCCGTCGCGCAGCTCGTAGGCCAGGTCGCGCGGCTCGCCGTTGACCCGGGCGGCGATCACGGACGGGTTCGGCCGGTCGCCCGCGCCGGCCGCGAGGACGTCGTGCGCTGTGGTCCCCGGCGCGACCGCCCGTTCGCTCCCGTCGAGGGTGACACGCGGCGAAGGAACGGTGGACACGGGGACTCCCTGGGTGGATCGGCGCGGGTGTTCGCTGGGGTTCGATGCTATCGAGTCGTGGTGGTGGTCGGACGCGGCCGACTTCATCGTTCGCTCCTGTCGTTCGGGGAGCGGCCACGGGACGCGACGAGGCCCCGGGACCGCGCCCGGGGCCTCACACAAACGCTGAAAACGCTGGAAGATCAGAGCATGCGAGCGGCCGGCCGGGGCGAGCCCGGCGTCGTCGTCTCGAACATGCCTGCCATGCCTCAAGAGTAGCCGACCGCGGCCTCGGCCCGCGCGGTAATACTTCCGGCGGCCGCCGGTCAAGGCCGCGTCGATCGCCCGGGGCCACGGCCGCCCCGGCACGTAGCGTGACCGGACATGCGCGGACCCGGTCTACACGGCGATCGTCGCCGCACTGCCATCGCCGGCATCGTCGGCGCCGTCATGCTCGCCTCCCTCGCGGGCGCGTGCCTGGCCTCTTCGCGGGCCACGGAACCCGTGGTGGGCAACGGCCCGGCGCTGCCCCCGCCCATCTCCGCCGGCCCGCCGGCGGCCGGCCAGCGTCTGCCGCGTTCGTTCACCGTCGTGGCCACCGGGGACATCAGGCCGTCCCCGCGGGTGGTCCGCCAGGCCGGCAGGGACGGTGGCGGCCGGCTCGACTACCGGGGGATGCTCGCGCCGCTCGTGCCGTTCATCAGCGAGGCCGACCTGGCCATCTGCCACCTGGACCGGCCGCTCGCGCCGGCGCCGCGCCGCCATCGGGGTGCCGGGGCGGCGCCGCCGGGCCCGGCACTGGCGCTGGCGGAGCTGGGGTACGACGCGTGCGCCGTGGCCTCCGACCACGCCCTCGACCAGGGCGCCGCGGGCGTGGCCAGGACGCTGCGCGGCCTGGACGCGGCCGGGCTGTGGCATGCCGGCGCGGCGCGCAGCGCGGCCGAGGCGGCGGCGCCCACGATGATGAACGTCAGGGGGGTCAGGGTGGCGCTGCTGTCGGCGACCGGCGGCGTCGCCGAGCGACAGCCCCTGCGCGCCGCGCCCTGGCTGGTGGACAGGATCGACCCGGGACGGATCCTCGCCGCCGCGCGGCGGGCGAGGCGGGCCGGCGCGCGAGCCGTGATCGTCAGCCTGCACTGGGGGGAGGCGGCCGGCCCCGCGGCGAGCCCCGGGCAGATCGCGCTCGCCCGCCGACTGCTGGGCTCCCCGGACATCGACCTCGTCGTCGGCCAGGGCGGCGCGGTCGTGCAGCCGTTCGGCCGCGCGACCAACGGCAAGTTCGTGGCGTACGGCATGGGCCACCTGCTCGCCGCGCCGGCCCGCCGGCCGGCGGCGACCGAGCCGACCCCGGCGGCGGGGATCGTCACGCGCTTCACCTTCGCCCGGGGAGCCGGCGGGGGGTGGAAGGTGACGCGCGCCGAGTTCATCCCGACCTTCATCGACACCGGGCCGCCGCTGCGCGTGGTCGAGGTGACGGAAGCGCTGGCCGACCCGGGGCTGCCGGCGGCCCGCCGCCGGGTCCTGCAGGACGTGCTGCGCCGGACGATGCGGACCGTCTACAGCCGGGGCGCCGCGCCGGTCCTGGCCCGATGATGCCGCGCCGCAGGGGGAACTGGTCGAAACGGTGAGCAGCCTGCCCCACTTCATGGGGTAATACGAAGTCATGGAGGTACTGGGGGAGGTTCTGGGCGTCGACATCGGCGGCTCGGGTATCAAGGGCGCGCCGGTGGACCTTTCCGCCGGCCGGTTCGTACGGGACCGGCTGCGGATCGAGACCCCGCAGCCGTCGGCGCCCGAGGCGGTGGCGGACGTGGTCAGCACGATCGTGGAGCATTTCGGCTGGACTGGGCCGGTCGGCGTCACCTATCCCGGCGTGGTCGTCGGCGGCGTGACGCGCACCGCGGCCAACGTCCACAAGCGGTGGATCGGGCTGGACGCCGGCGACCTGTTCGCCAAGGCGACCGGCCGCCCGGTGACGGTGCTGAACGACGCGGACGCCGCCGGGATCGCCGAGATGTCGTTCGGCGCCGGCAAGGGGCGCGACGGCGTGGTGATGGTGCTGACCTTCGGCACCGGGATCGGCAGCGCGCTGTTCGTGGACGGGATCTTGGTGCCCAACACGGAGCTCGGCCATCTGCAGATCCACGGCAAGGACGCCGAGCACCGCGCGGCCGCACAGGTCCGGGTGGCCAAGGAGCTGAGCTGGGAGAAGTGGGCCGAACGGGTCGAGGACTACCTGCGCCACGTGGACGCCCTGTTCTCCCCCCGTCTCATCATCATCGGCGGCGGGGTGAGCAAGCGCTCGGACAAGTTCCTGCCGCTCGTCCATGGCGTCACCGCCGAGGTGGTGCCCGCGGCCCTGCACAACGACGCCGGCATCATCGGCGCCGCGATGGCCGCCCGCGCCGCCCATCCGGGTCCCCCGTAGCGGGGACGGGCGCGTTCCCTCAGCGCGCGCCCTGCGTACGCGGCGGCGCCCGGCCCGGCCCGGGTCAGGGGCGCGGCAGCGCCCGCCGCAACCACTGTTCGACTCCGGCGACGTGGACGGCGGCCCAGGCCCGCGCCACGTCGGGCTGCCGGTCGGCGATCGCGTCGAGGATCGCGTGGTGCTCGGCGTACGTCCGCTCCCAGGCGTGCTCCTGGGTCAGCCCGCGCCAGACGCGGCCCCGCGTGGTCGGCCCGGACAGGCTCTCCAGCAGCGAGCACAACACGGAGTTCCCCGCGGCCTCTGCGATGCGGCGATGGAATTCGAGGTCGTTGGCGACGAGCTCCTCGGGCGAGGCCGCCGCCGTGACGAGATCGAGGTGCTCGCGCAGGGCCGCCACCTCGCCGTCGCCGATCCTGGTCGCCGCCATCGCCACGGCATGCGGCTCGAGGAAGCGCCGTACCTCGAAGAACTCCAGCACCGTCGAGTCGTGGTGGACGTCGACCACGAAACTCAGCGCATCGAGCAGCAGCCGGGGTTCCAGGCTGGTCACGTACGTGCCGTCCCCCTGCCGCACGTTCAGCACCCGGATGAGCGACAGCGCCCTGACGGCCTCGCGCAGCGAGTTCCGCGACAGGCCGAGCTGCGCCGCGAGGTCGGCCTCCCTCGGCAGCCGGTCGCCGGGCCGCAGCCGTCCGGAGACGATCATCTCCTTGATCTTCTCGATCGCCTCATCCGTGACGGCCATGAACGGCCACCTCCCCGAAGATCGGATGTTTCGCCCCAGTATGCCCGCCGGTCGACGGGTGATCAGCGGCCGCGCCGTGCTTATCGCACATAATCGAACAGGCCCGGCGCGGCCGCGCGCGGCTCGCCGTCCCATCGGCCGACGCAGGACGGCCGCGGCCGGCTATGGCATGCTGTTGGAAAGTGTTGAGATCTGCGACGGGCGGCCCGTGACGGGAGGCGCAGTCCATGCTCGCCCAGCAGCGGCAACAGACGATCGTGGACCTGATCCGCCAGGACGGCGCGGTGCGGGTCAGCGAGCTCGTCCGCAGGTTCGGCGTCTCCGACATGACGATCCGCCGCGACCTGGAGGTGCTGGCCGACCGCGGCCTGGTGGTGAAGGTGCACGGCGGGGCCACCGCGCCGGGGCCGGGTTCCACCGAAGAGCCCGGGTTCGCCGCGAAGTCCGTCGTCCAGCAGCGCGAGAAGGAGACCATCGCACGCGCCGCCGCGTCCCTGGTCCGCCCGGGTATGGCCGTCGCCCTATCCGCGGGCACCACCACCTGGACGGTCGCCCACCGGCTCATCCACACCCCCAACCTGACCATCGTCACCAACTCGCTGCGGGTCGCCGACGTGTTCCACCGGCTCGGCCGCGCCGACCAGACCGTCGTCCTGACCGGCGGGGTGCGCACGCCGTCCGACGCGCTCGTCGGCCCGGTCGCGCTGACCGCGGTCCGCTCGCTCAACGTCGACCTGCTGCTGCTCGGGGTGCACGGCATGACGGCGCACGCCGGGTTCACCACTCCGAACCTCATGGAGGCCGAGACCAACCGCGCCCTCGTCGCCGCGGCCGGCCGGCTGGTCGTGCTCGCCGACGCCACCAAGTGGGGCATCGTCGGGATCAGCACGATCGCCAGGCTGGACGACGCCGACGTGCTCATCACCGATTCCGCGCTCGACCCGAACGCCCGCCGGATCCTGGCCGACCGGGTCGGCGAGCTGATCGTGACCGAGCCGGACTCGCCGGGCGCGGCCGAACCGAGCCGTTGACCGCCCGGCGTCCCGACTCGGGGGGACGGCCGCGCGTTCCGCCGGATTCAGCAAAATCTGCAAATCTTCCTGAAATGAGGCGTGCTGCGGTGAAAGTTGCGGTTCAGGTCTTGACCTGGCCAGGGACCCGGCGGGCATCCTCGGCATGGCCCAGTCGTTGGAGGTGTCGTCGGACGGCGGGCCGGCGTTCGCGTTCGAGGCAGGGCGCGGCAGGCGCAGCGGTCGGCGTGGACCGGGTTCATGGCGCTTCGCTCCCCCGGCGTCGCTCCCGACTCGCAGGTGTGGTCGTACATGCCCGTGGGGAGGGGGAAAATGGTAAACCAGGAGGAATTATGGCTGATATCGAGCTAAACCACGCCGATGGCACGCTGCCGCTCAGGGTCACGACGGCGACCGAGGGACCCGACGGGCTCGGCATCGGCAGCCTGCTCAAAGAGACCGGGAACGTCACCCTCGACCCGGGCTTTGTGAACACGGCCTCCTGCACTTCCGCGATCACCTATATCGACGGGGAGAACGGGATCCTCCGCTACCGCGGTTATCCCATCGAGGAGCTCGCCGAACGTTCCTCCTTCCTCGAGGTGGCGTACCTGCTGATCTACGGGGAGCTCCCCACGTCGGCGCAGCTGGCCGACTTCACCGACCGCGTCCGGCACCACACGCTGCTGGACGAGAACTTCAAGGCGTTCTTCAACGGGTTCCCGCGGGACGCCCATCCGATGGCGGTGCTGTCGTCCGCGGTGAGCGCGCTGTCGACGTTCTACCCGGGCAGCCTGGACCCGTTCGACCCCGAGCAGGTCGACCTGTCGAGCGTACGGCTGATCGCCAAGCTCCCGACCATCGCCGCGTACGCCTACAAGACCTCCATCGGGCATCCGCTGCTCTACCCGGACAACGCGCTCGGCTACGTCGACAACTTCCTGCGCATGACGTTCGGGCTGCCCACCGAGCCGTACGAGGTCGACCCGGAGATCGTCCGGATCCTCGACATGCTCTTCATCCTGCACGCCGACCACGAGCAGAACTGCTCGACCTCGACGGTGCGGTTGGTCGGCTCCAGCCACGCCAACCTGTTCTCCTCCGTGTCCGCCGGGGTCGACGCGCTGCTCGGCCCGCTGCACGGCGGCGCCAACCAGGCCGTCCTGGAGATGCTGGAGCGCATCCACCAGAGCGACGACGATGTCCGCGGCTTCGTCCGCCGGGTCAAGGCCAAGGAGCCCGGCCTCAAGCTGATGGGCTTCGGGCACCGGGTCTACCGCAACTACGATCCGCGCGCCGCCGTGGTGAAACGGGCGACCAGGCTCGCGCTTGAGCGGCTGGGCAAGTCCGACCCGCTCCTCGACCTGGCGATGGAGCTCGAGGAGATCGCGCTGGCCGATGACTACTTCGTCGAGCGCAAGCTCTACCCGAACGTCGACTTCTACACAGGAGTGATCTACAAGGCGCTCGGCTTCCCCACCAACGCGTTCACCGTGCTGTTCGCGATCGGGCGGCTGCCCGGCTGGGTCGCGCAGTGGCGGGAGATGATGGCCGACCCCGACACCAAGATCGGCCGTCCGCGCCAGGTCTACATCGGACCGCGGGAGCGCCATTTCGTCCCCATCGAAAAACGTGCCGAGGAAGTCGGCGGATAGCGCCACCGGGCGGCCGGCCGGGTCCGCCCGGATAGGCTGCCGGCTGTGAGCGAAGACCTGCGTGCATCGGTGCAGCGGCTCGTCCCGCGGGCCCTGGCCGACCTGGAAGAGCTGATCAAGATCCCGTCGGTGAGCGCCGACCCGGCGGCGGCGGGCGAGGTGACCCGCTCGGCCCGGGCCACGGCCGCGCTGTTCCGCGCGGCCGGCGTCCCCGAGGTCGAGGTCATCGACGGCATCGCCGGCGGCCGGCCGGCGGTGCTGGCCCGCTGCCCGGCCCCCGAGGGGCGGCCCACGGTGCTGCTGTACGCCCACCACGACGTCCAGCCGGCCGGCGACCCCGCGGCGTGGACCACCCCGCCGTTCCGGGCCACCGAGCGCGACGGGCGCCTGTACGGCCGGGGCAGCGCCGATGACAAGGCCGGGATCGCGGCGCACCTGACCGCGCTGCGGGCCCACGGCGGGCGGCCGCCGGTCGGCGTCACCGTCTTCGTCGAGGGCGAGGAGGAGAGCGGCTCCCCCACGCTCGGCGAGCTGCTGCGCCGCCACCGCGACCGCCTCGCGGCCGACGTCATCGTGCTGGCCGACTCCGCCAACCTCGAGATCGGGACGCCCGCCCTCACCACCAGCCTGCGCGGGCTCGTCGACTGCGTCGTCGAGGTGCGCACGCTCGCCCACCCCGTGCACTCCGGCATGTACGGCGGCGCGGCGCCGGACGCGCTGACCGCGCTGTGCCGGCTGCTGGCCACCCTGCACGACGACCGGGGCGACGTCGCCGTCGCCGGGCTCGCCTCGGCGAAGGCTCCCGAGGTCGACATCCCCGAGGACCGCTTCCGCGCCGCGGCCTCGGTCCTCGACGGCGTGGAACTGATCGGCACCGGCGGCATCGCCGAGCGGCTCTGGGCCAAGCCGGCGGCGACCGTGCTGGCCATCGACGCCACCCCGGTGGCCGACGCGTCCAACACGCTCGCGGCGTCGGCTCGCGCCAAGGTGAGCCTGCGGCTGGCGCCCGGCGACGATCCGGACCGCGCGCTGGCCGCGCTGGCCGAGCACCTGCGCGGGCACGCGCCGTGGGGCGTGCGGGTGACCGTCGGCGAGGGCGACACGGGCCGGCCGTACGCGGTGGACGCGAGTGGCCCCGCCTTCGACGCGGCGCGCCGCGCGTTCCGCGCCGCATACGGCAGCGAGCTCGTGGAGATGGGTATCGGCGGCACGATCCCGTTCATCGCCGCGTTCGCCGACGCCTTCCCAAACGCGGCGATCCTCGTGACCAGCGCCGGCGCCGACCCCGACTGCCGCGCGCACGGGGTCGACGAGAGCCTGCACCTGGGCGACTTCGAGCGCGCCTGCCTCGCCGAGACGCTGCTGCTCGCCGAGCTCGCCGACGTCGGGTCGCGCGCCGCGCCGGCGCCCACGTCGTAGTGAGCAGCCCGGCGCGGCCGGCGACGGTCCGGGCCTGGGCGGCGTTGGCATCCGTCCTCGTCGACCTTGAAGACCTCGAGGCCGGGACGGCTCGGGTTGAGGTCCCCGACGTGCGGGCCGCGACAGGTCCGATGAATACCCTGCTCAGTGCGGCACGAAGGGGGACCGCGGCCGGCCGCGACCGCGGTTCCCGTAGATGAAACTTTTCGCCGATCCGGCGCGTCGTGTCGTCAGGCGCGCGGGGCGGCCGGCGCCGGCGCGACGGTGACCCGTTGCGCCTGTCTGCGCCTGGACCTGCGCATCCGTCGCTCCTCATCTTCGGCGAGCACGTCGTCCTGGGTGTTGATGAACAGTTCGACGAACAGGGGGTGCATCGTCTTCTCCTCCGCCTTCTCCGGCTCCGGGCCCTGGCCGATCGCTCGACCCTGTGTCCACATCCTCGCGCTAAGCTCCTCACCGATACATCCGGGAATATCCGTATTCGACTCCCGAACCTGCGGAAGGGTTCCCCGCCGCGGTGGCTGCTTCCGGACCTCACGAGCGTGATGAGCTGGGTAAGCATCGCATCGTACGCGATCGGACACCGAGTGGAAACGGGGTGACGATGGACGTCGCCCGCCGGGTGCAGCATGATTCCTCCGTGGTCGATGCCGGCGGCGCGAAAAGACGGGTCGGGCGCGCGCCGTCGCCCGTGGCCGCGGCCGCGCTCGCGGCGGCCATCGCGCTGCCGACCGCATCCTGCGCGCACCCGCCGACCCGGGTGTCGCCGCCGACCGCCCCGGCCGTCACCCCCACGGCGGCCGCGCCGCGCTCCTCCCCCGTCGCCACCCCGTCCGTACCGCTGGCGACGCTGACCGGCGCCGCCGGCCGGCCGCTGTGGAGCCGGGCCGAGCGGCCGGACGACCGGGCCGTCACGGTCGGCGACGCGGTCGTCGCCGTCGAAGGCCCGCCGCCGGCCGGTCCCGCCACCCCCTCGCCGGCCGGCCCGCCGGCGGCCCAACCGGGCACCGCCGCGTCCGCGACCTTGCCGGTTCCCGGCCCGTACCGGCTGGTCGTCATGGACGGGGCGGGGGGCGTCATCCGGGCCACGCATCGCCTCGGCGACACGGCCGTCACGCCCGCCGCGTCCACGCCGGTGACGGCGACGTTGGTAGCGACGGCCTACCGGCGCGCGCCGGTGGCCGCGGTGTCGCTCGCCGGCCCGCCGGCCGCGCAGCCCGGGTCCCCGTCACGGTCGCCGTCGCCGTCCGCGGCGCCGCCGGCGTCGTCCCCGCTGGTGGAGGAGGCGTACGACCCGAAGGGGCAGCGCGTGTGGCGCGCGCCGCGCGCGGGGCTCGCGCTCGTCGGCGACGAGGGCGAGTACACGGCGCGTGATGCGGCCTTTCCGGCGGGGACCCCACCGGGCCGGGTACACGAGTTGAAGAGCCTGTCCGGCACGGACATCGTCGCCTTCGGGCCGGCGAACGGCGAGCAGGTGGCATTCGTCCACGGCGGCGCCGCGGTCGTCGTGCGCGGCGCGCAGTTCCGGGTCGCCACCGTGGCGCGACGCCCGCGCACCCTGTGGGCGTCAGCCCAGGCGGCTCCGCACGGCTACGCCGGAGCGGCGCCGATCGCCGTGCTCGGCGACCGGTTGCTCGTGCAGTGGAACGACGGCGGCGCGCACCATCTGCTCGCGCTCTACGACCTCGCCACCGGGCGGCAGGCATGGCGGACCGAGACCCTGCCTGGCGAGGTGACGCCGCGCGCCGTCGTGCAGGATGCCGCCAGCCATGTCGCGGTGATCGGCTCGGACGGTACGGGCCC